>JAIBEL010000056.1 GCA_019459285.1 Rhizobium sp.
TTCCCCCACGAAAAAATCCGGCGGCTGTTTCTGCATCGCCCGGTGGAGATTGCGGGCCGAGTCGAAACGTTGCGCCGCAATGCCGAGCTTCTGATACAAGGCACTGAAATCGGGGTGAAAGGGGGATTCGATCAGGGAGAAAAGGGTTTTCATGCTACCTTCTGTCGGGTTGCCGTCGCGCTTCCATTCGCTCAATCCAGCGCGCTTTTTAGCGTATGCCACTGGATCGGCGCGGGTCGCGTGTTCTCCAACGCCTCGGCCTGCTTGCGTTTGGCGTATTCCTCCGCACGCTGCATGAATTTCTGAAGATCGGCGTTGGCGATGCGGGTCTGCTCCGCCATCTCGTCGGCGGTCAGAGGTGCTTCGATCAACTGCACCTCGATACGCAGAACGGCAGGATATTTTTCGGTTAGCGCCTGCAGGATCGCGTCGAGCTTCTTGCCGGGCAGACCGTAGCGTAGCTGCCTGGTGAGAAACAGCCGCAGAATTGCCCCGTCACCCGGGTTGGCGCGGTTGTTGATCACCGCCGCCTCCTTCTGCAGCCAGCCACGTAGCCGCAGCGGCGTGATCTCGACGCCGGGGTTCAAGATGGCGATGTGGATTTGTCCCGAAGCCATGGGGAACTCCTGTGATGCAAAAGCGGCATTGTGCAGAAGATTTATGGGCAGGGCCAACCCGAAGAGGCAATGGGAGGAGGCAATGGTGTCTGACCCCATTTTCGCTTTAACAGGGCAATCGCATGCGGATCGTCCAGGCGAAACACGCCCGGCTCCAGATCGAGCGCATTGCTGCGGGCCGTGACCTGCTGCGACCAGCGCCCGCGGCCGGCCGACGCGCCGCGCGGCTTGGTGGAGTTCATGACAAGGGGCATCTAGAGGAAGCGCCGTTCGTCCGTTCGACAGGCTCACGACGCAGCCTGAGCCTGTCGAAGGACTATCAGTGCCGGCGCTTGAAGAACTGGATTTCCCGCTCGTGCTTCTCTGCCGCTTCCCGCGTCTCGAACGTACCCAGATTTCGCCGCTTGCCGGTCTTGGGGTCTGTCTTGATCGAGTAGAGCCGGTATTCGCCGGACTTGAGTTTCCTGATCATGGTCTGCCTCCTTCGGATCAACGCAGTCCGCCCGGGGGCCGCATTCAGGCCAGGGCGTATCAGGCTAGATGCGCTGTGAAACGCGAAGTTCCTTTGGGGAGGCGTGGCTTGTCGCCATTTGAAAGTGCCCGAGAGAGCGGGGTTGGCGAATGGGTGGCCCCTTTACTCCCAGTTTTTCATAAGCCAGTTTCTATGGTCCATGTATCGGCCCGCTGTCGTGCTTCTTCCTTTTGCCGTGTTGTCATTGCTTGTTCAATCCTGGATTTCGTACTGGCGATCATTTCTGCAGTGAACCACCTGCTGCTGGACCAGTCGCAGCAAAAAAATACATTCTGGCCGTTTGTAATCTCGGACACATTTTTTATTAAAAGATAAGCCTTAACGAGATCAGGTTCCGTACCTTGCCCTTCATCAAAATATATATGGGCTAGTCGAAAACGTGCGATTAATGCGTCGTTCTGTTGCCCAAAATAACCGGCTCTTCCCGTTGCCCCGACGACATATCCCTCAGCCCATTTTCCTTCGCCCATCTGAACTGCAGCTTTCTGATACCAGCGGATAGCCTCTTTGATATCCACAGGTACACCATATCCAGCCTCGTAATACATCCCCATTCTTAGCTGAGCCCAGGGTGCACCCCCCTCAGCGGCTGATCTCGCTACCTCGAATGCTCTGGGGTAATTTCCGCGTTCCCAATTCGTATCTGCGGTTCGCTCGCCGGGATTGGGGTTCATTCCGGCACACGCGCCGAGAAACGCCACGACAAATAGAATTCCGGTTTTTGGCGACAACTGTTTCATGTGGGCCTCAGTTAGTAAATTGAGCAGGACCGACTTTAGAGTGCTATGCCAGCCAAATCAACACGGCGCGGCAGGCAAAAAGCAAGACCCTGAATGCATGGCTGATAACGGGTTTACACCGGGGCTAGTAATGCCGCCTGCATCGCCTCTTCGCTCACAGGGTAGGTCAGCACGGCATGGCATGGACGGGAAACAGCTCCAGCAGCTTGCCGATATGGTCTTCCTCACGAGGATGCATGAACACGATCATCTTCGCCTGCGGCGCAAAGCGTTGCAGGGACCGGAGCGTGACGTCCAGATTGGAGATGTTGGCGCCGGCGTAATTGTTGCCCCAGCCGTAAATGAATTCCCCCACGAAAAAATCCGGCGGCTGTTTCTGCATCGCCCGGTGGAGATTGCGGGCCGAGTCGAAACGTTGCGCCGCAATGCCGAGCTTCTGATACAAGGCACTGAAATCGGGGTGAAAGGGGGATTCGATCAGG
>JAIBEL010000001.1 GCA_019459285.1 Rhizobium sp.
GAACTGCCGGTGCTGAAGGATGTAGTGGCGAAGCCGGCGGCCCGCAAGGGAGGCAAACCGGTTGCCGTGCCGGCGGCGGTTGCCCGGCCGAAGAAGCTGGCGGTTGCCGGCGGCGGCAACGACGAATGGGAAGAGTTCTGACTGCTTGCACGGTTATCCGGACCTGTAAGAAGGGCAGAGCCAGGGCATCAATTATTTCAAGCTGTTGAACGCTGTACCGATAAGTTTTTTGACGAGTTTCAGCTGTGCTGACCAGACAGGTCCCGGATTCGACGGTCTGGATTGAGTGAAAAGGAGTAATTGAAATGCTGGCAAATCTGAGTATCAAGTCGCGGTTGGTTTTCGTGATCGGATTCCTGTCCGTGCTGCTGGTCGGCATCGGAATCCTGGGGCTGACCAGCCTCAATTCCACCAATAGCGCACTCAAATCCGTCTACGAAGACAGGACGGTTGCGCTGGGGCAGTTGGCGCGCATATCCATGCTGGTCAACCAGAACCAGATCACGCTGTCCGGCGTCACAGCAGGTCAGTTGTCGGCATTCCCCGATGACGTCTCCGTGGTCGACAAGAAAGTCGAGGAGGTCGGCAATACGATCAAGGAGATCGAGACCCTCTGGAAGGCCTATCTGGGTACCTATCTGACGCCCGAGGAAAAGAAGCTCGCCGACGAATTCGATGCCAACCGCAGGACCTACGGTCGTACGGGCATGATCCCCGCAGTGGCGGCTTTGCACGCCCACGACTTCCAGCAGGCCAGTGAACTGTTGCAGGGACCGCTTACCCAGTCTTACCCTCCCGTGCAGAAAAGCATGGAAGCGCTGAACCAGCTTCAGCTGGATGTGGCCAAGCGCGAATTCGAAGCATCGCAGGCGCGTTATGCCCTGGTGCGCAACGTGTCCATCGCCGCCATTGCGTTTGGCGTGCTGCTGGCAGGCCTGATCGGTTACTGGCTGATCCGTATGATTTCCCGCTCGCTGAATGAAGCGCTGCGCCTGGCCGAGAGCGTCGCTGCCGGCGACCTGACGCAGACGATCGAGGTGCGTTCCAATGATGAAATCGGCCAGCTTTTGCAGGCCCTGAAGAACATGAACGCCAGCCTGGTGACCATCGTTGGCCAGGTGCGTCATGGCACCGAGACCATCGCCGTTGCCTCACGCGAGATTGCCTCCGGCAACGCCGACCTGTCGTCGCGTACCGAATCGCAGGCCTCGAGTCTCGAAGAGACCGCGAGCTCGATGGAAGAACTGACCAGCACCGTCAATCAGAACGCCGAGACCGCCCGTCAGGCCAACCAGCTGGTGGTATCCACCGCCGACGTTGCCGCCAAAGGCGGCCAGGTCGTCGGCCAGGTCGTCGACACCATGGCCTCCATCAAGGACAGCTCCCGGAAGATTGCCGACATCATCGGCGTCATCGACGGCATCGCCTTCCAGACCAACATTCTTGCCTTGAACGCAGCGGTCGAAGCAGCGCGAGCGGGCGAACAGGGGCGCGGCTTTGCCGTTGTCGCCTCCGAAGTGAGGAACCTCGCCCAGCGGTCGGCGGGTGCTGCCAAGGAGATCAAGTCTTTGATCGAGGACTCGGTTGGCAAGGTTGACGCCGGCGGCAAGCTGGTTGACGAAGCCGGCAAGACCATGGACGAGATCGTCACCTCGGTCAAGCGGGTCACCGACATCATGAGCGAGATTGCGGCGGCGAGCCAGGAGCAGAGCGCCGGGATCGAACAGGTCAACCAGGCCGTC
>JAIBEL010000007.1 GCA_019459285.1 Rhizobium sp.
TTGCTTCGCAAAAATAAATTAACAAAAGAAAACGCGACCCCACATCGCTGCCCTTCGGGTCCCCGATTTGGCGCTTGCGGCCGGGCGCTCCACCAACTCGCCCTGGCAAGGCACACAAAACGTGCCCTGCTGCGGAACTCGAACACGGTTCCGCTCTTTTCCCGTCTGCAAGCGCCAAATCGGCAGCGCTGAAGGGGGGTAACCCCCGGTACCGTCCATGCGTAATGCCATTTCATCACCAAGCACTAGCGCATGCCTGGGAGCCCCTTGTGTGTCGCCGAGAAGCGCAGCCAGACGGGGGAAAAAGGCGCGGGGTGTCTGAGCCCGCCAGGGCGAGTTCCCGCACCGCCCCGGCTGGCGAGCATCGCAGGGGAGCCGAAGGCCGACACACCAGGGGTGGCCTTTTCTTTGGTTACTTTCTTTTGGCCACGCAAAAGAAAGTGACTCGCCCGCAGGCGAAAAGCGAAGCCGTAGTGAGGACACGTTAACCATGCCCTTCTTCGACTACCGCGCCATCGATCAGACCGGCCGCAGCGTCAGGGGCACGCTGTCGGCCGTCAACGACGTCGATCTCGAACTGCGCCTGAAGCGCATGGGGCTCGATCTCGTCACCCTGGTCGAACTGTCGCGTCAGTACGCCCCAACCGGCCGAGAACGGGTGACGCGGCGCGATCTGGTGACGTTCTGCATCCATATGCGTTACATCACCCGCGCGGGCATTCCCCTGCTCGAAGGCTTGCGCGATCTGCGCGACACCATGGAGAAGCGCGGATTTCGCGATGTGCTGACCGCGGTGCTGGAAGACCTAGAAGGCGGCAAGGTGCTGTCGCAGGCACTGGCGGCGCATCCGGCGGTATTCGGCGCCGTATTCGTGCACAGCGTCAAGGCGGGCGAGCAGACGGGTTTGCTGGATACGGTGTTCGAGCGGCTGGGCGAGTCGCTCAAATGGCAGGAGGAGGTCGCCGCCAAGGCCAAGCGGCTGATGATCTACCCCGCGATGGTGCTGGTCGTCGTCGGCGCGGCCATCCTGTTTCTGCTGATCTATCTGGTGCCGCAGGTGCTGGGGCTGGTCAAGACCATGGGCGTTCCGCTGCCGCTGCCGACGCTGATCCTGATGGCGGTGTCGAATGCGCTGCGCTCGTACTGGCTGATCGGCCTGGTCCTTGCACTGGCAGTGGGTATCGGGCTGCCTTTATGGGTACGCAAGAGCGAAGCCGGACGCGAATGGTGGGACCGCACGCAACTGCGATTGCCGATCATCGGACCGATCGTGCAGAAAATCGTGCTGTCGCGCTTCACCAACACGCTAGCAATGATGTACCGCTCGGGCGTTACCGTGCTCGACGCCCTGCGTGCCGGCGAGATGATCGCCGGCAACCGCGTGATTGCCGATGGCATTCGCCGCGCCGCCCAGCAGATTGCCGACGGGCGCGGGTTGTCGGAAAGCTTCCAGTCGCTGGCATTGTTTCCACCGCTGGTGATCCGCATGCTTCGCGTGGGCGAAAGCACCGGTGCGCTCGACGAAGCCCTGGACAACGTGACGTTTTTCTACAACCGTGAAGTTCTCGACTCGATCGAGAATGGGCTCCGGGTTCTGGAGCCGCTGCTCACGGCCATTCTGGGCCTGCTGCTCGGCGGCATCCTGGTGTCGGTGCTGTTGCCGATTTACGACCTGATCGGGCATCTGCCGCTGTGATCATGGAAACCACAGTTGAACGCGTTCGATGGTGCGGATGGGCGAGTGACTGCCGCGAAGCGAAGAGACAGCAGGCCGTTGCCTGCAACGACGAGCGACGAAGGCAGGCGCATGACCAGTCGTACCAGCGGATGCGTAGCGGATTCAATTTCCCGGTACACGTCGTCGAAGGCAGGGAAATCAATTTCCGTGCGGTACTTCCGACATTTATGAGCGGTCTACTGCGGTTTTCATGATCATGTTCGACCATCGCCTGCTTCTCTTTGCCACGCCCCGCCAGATCGGCGTCCTCGACTGGCGACCCGGACATATGCACTGGCTGGGCGAGTTTTCTGCCGATGCAGAAGGCTTGGCGGCATTCCGCAAAATCGTGATCAAGCATGCGCACCTGCCTGTACTGCTGGTGGCCGACACCGTCGACGAGGATTACCGCAGCGAAATTCTGCCGCATGTGCAGGGACGCGCACGCGGCGAACTGCTGGCGCGCAAGCTCAAGCAGGTATTCCGCAACACGCGCTTTACCGGCGCATGGCGGCAGGCACGCGAAACGACCGGACGCCGCGACGACCGCTATCTGCTGGCGGCCTTGCCCGACGCCGAGTGGCTGACCCCCTGGCTCAGCGTGCTGCACCGCGAACACGTGCCGCTGGCGGGCATCACACCGCTGGCGGTGGCCTACCAGCATCTGCTGGAAAAATTGCGGGAACAGTCGGCGCATACCTTGCTGGCATGCCGTCTCAACAACAGCCTGCGGCTTTCCTATTACCACAACGGCCTGCTGCGTTTTTCACGCCTGATCGGCGGCGACACGCCCGCGCAACTGCCCGGCAACGCCGCGGACGAAATCGCGAAAACGCAGCTTTACCTCAGCGGACAGCGCATCCTGCCGCGCGAAGCCCGGCTGCATGTGCTGCTGCTCGATCCCAGCGGCCAGCTCGACAGCGCGCAAGCACAATTGAACGCCGATCCGGCGTTCAGCACGCGGCTGATCGACATGTCCACGCTTGCACGCGCATTGCGCATTCCGGACGACTTTCTGGCCGCCACGCCGGAAGTCGCGCCCCTGGCCGCCATCGCGGGCGAAACACTGAAACTCAATCTGGCGCCGCCCGAATTATTGCAGCATCACATCGAATTCCGCTGGCGTCGCGGCCTGCACGCGGCTGCCGGCATCGTCGCAGTGCTGGGCCTGGGTATCACGGCCGCCTATTGGCTGCATGCCCGGGACCTGGACGATCAGGCACGCCAGCTGGCCCAGCAGTACCAGCAATTCGATGCCCGCTACCAGGCCATTGCGCGGACGTTTCCCACCCAGCTCATGGCTCCCGAGCAACTCGTCCAGACGGTCAACCTGGCGCGCCAACTTGACCAGGCGCAGACCGATGCGTCCGCACTCTTCACGGCGGTCGGACAGAGCCTGCTGGCCACGCCCGATGTTGCGCTGGACAGCCTGGGCTGGACCGATGAACCGCCGGCAGCGAACGGCGGGGTCCAGGTCAACCTCGATGCCGGATTAAGCCCGTTCGACGGCAATTACCGGGCTGCCATGCGACGTATCGAAGAATTCATGCAGACGCTGCAGGCGATGCCGGGCGTACACGACGTGACCATGCGCAGCAGCCCCGTGAATGCCGACTCCAGCAGCACGCTGTCCGGCAAGACACTCAACGCCGATGCAAGCGCCCCGGCAGCGCGTTTCAGCCTCAGCCTCCTTTTTCGCGAGGCCCGGCCATGACCCGCCCGCCCTTCTCCATCCTCAAACTGCCCCTGCTGATGCTGGTGGCCGCGCTGCTGCTGACAACCGGCGGCATCCTGTGGGGACAACGTCAGGCACACAATGCCGAAGCGGCTTTGCAACAGCAGCACACGGCGCTCAACCAGGCACGCCAGCAGCTCGATCGCAGCCGTCAGCAGCAGCGACTCATCGCCACTCATCTGGTGGATTACCAGGCGTTGGTGGCACGCGGATTCGTGGGGACGGAAGACCGCCTGGCCTGGATCGAGGCCGTGCAACTGGCCAACCGCGATGCCGGCCTGTATGGGTTGAGTTACCGCCTGATGCCCCGCGCGGCTTCGCCGCCCTCGCTGGCGCAGGGCCTGCCGCTGGGGCAAACCCGCATGACCCTCACCTTCCCGCTGCTGGTGGAAACCGATCTCCCGCGTTTCCTCGACGCGCTCAAGGCGCGCGCGTCCGGGGTGTACCACGTTCAGGGATGCCGCCTGTCGCGCCCGGACAATACGCCATTCGAAGCCGCCAATCGCCCGCATTTGCAGGCCGAATGCGATCTGCTGTGGTTTACCGTGGCAACGACAACGGAGAACCGCCATGAATAACCGGCTTCTCCGACCCGGCCATCGCACGCGCGCAATACACAGGTGGCACATGCTCCCTGGTGCCTGGATGCTGGCGCTGTATCTGGGCGGCATCGGAACCGGCATCGCGGCCCCGACCGATCCGGGTCGCCTGTTTTTCACACCGGCGCAGCGCGCCCAGCTTGAGGCCGCGCGCGCGCGCAACGCCACCTCCTCGGGTCCGGGCCACCCGCTGTCGACCGACAGCGCCCCCGCACCGCTACGCTACGATGGCGTGGTCATCCGCTCCGACGGCAGTACCACGCGCTGGGTCGACGGCAAGGCACAGCGCGACGGCTCGGCCGTATCGGGCCTGAAACCCGGCCAAATCCGCGCCAACGGCCGGGTATATGAGCCCTATCAGGTTCTGCACCCCCGCCCTCCCGAACCGGCCAGCCCGAACACGAAGGACTCCGCACCATGACACGCTCGCGCGGTTTCACCCTGATCGAGATGGCCATCGTGCTGGTCATCATCACGATTTTGATTGGCGGACTGGCCATGCCGCTGTCGGCGCAAATCCAAGCGCGGCGGATCACCGAGACCAAGACGACGCTCGAAAACGCACGTCAGGCGCTCATCGGCTATGCCATGACGCATAACGCGACCAACGTACCCACACATCATTATCTGCCTTGCCCCGACACCAACGCTGATGGACGCGAAGACAGGGTATCCGACACACAATGCGCGGCTTACCGTGGTTTGTTACCGTGGGTCGATCTGGGCGTCGCCCCACAGGACGCCTGGGGCAATCGTTTGCGGTATGCGGTTGTCACGCAATTCATTGACAAGTTCAATGGATTTTCCGCCAGCACCCCGGCGGCCTCGGGGCCTCCATCATATGGGTTCGACCCAATCAAGATATGTAGCACACATACCTGCTCTAGCCCCGATGTCGCAGACAACGTCGTGTTCGTTCTGGTTTCCCTAGGCCCCAATGGGTGGGGAGCGCAAAACATCAATGGCACCACCCTCGCGGCACCGACAGGCCCGGACGAAGCAGACAACCTCGACGGAAACCCTATCTACATCAGCCGATCCCCCACTACGGCAGACGCAGCCAGTGGAGAATTTGATGACCTGACTATCTGGGTTTCGCAGCCGGCGTTGATCGCCAGCGTATGCCCTACGGGTTGCCTGCCGTAGCCTGCAGGCGGAACGTCACCCGCCCGGCTTGGTTGTCTGGCAGTTCCAATCGATACCCCGAACGCGCCGCCTGCCGCGCAGCCTGATACAGACCCACGCCCAGTCCGAAATCCGACGCCACCGGACTGAGGAATAAGTTGCGGGCCACGTGCTCGGGGGCAGCACTGCCACTATCGGTCACCGTCAAGCTGACCAGCGGATGCAGCGTCAGGCGGATTTCCACCGCCACATTCGCTTGGTTCTGTCGTTTGCGCAAGGCGTTGGTCAACAGATTGTCGACCACGCTGTCGAACAGATCCTGCGGCAAAGGAGTGTCGTCGAGCACCTCGGCGAAAAACTGCACGTCGTCGTGCTCATAGCGTGTCTGCAATGCAGCCCACCACGTGTGTGCAGCCACATGGGCGGCATCCATTTCCGCCGGCTGCTTGAGCTTGTCGACGGTTTGCGAGAGACGCGCCGCCAGTTGCGGCAGCTGACGTTTCATCAGCGCCAGCAGACGTTCGCTGTCTTCCGGGGTGGACATATCGGCGGCGGCAAGCAGGGTCTTCAACGACTGCAGGATGTTCTTCACGTCGTGCGTCAGGCGCGCCCCGGTATCGTGGATGGCCTGGCTGTAGGCCTGCTCGCGCAGGGTCTGCTCGCGTACCTTGGCGGCATAGAAATAGCCCAGCAATTGCGACAGCAGGCGAACATGCAGCGCCAGCGCCGGCGTGAGCGGACGCGCCGACTGCCAGGTCAGGGTCAGGCCGTGAAAGGTATGGCTCACGGCGTGTTCGGCCGGCTCGCCGAAACTGCCTTCGCCGCGCGCCGCCTGCCAGCGGCCGCCGCGTATCCAGGTCAGCTCGTGCAAGTCGGACAGCGCATCGCGCACGAAGGATTCCGGATCGCGCTCGCGCTCGGCCAGGGTGGCGAGCCGCTGCGCCCAGCCCTCGAACGGCAGCCCCACCGACAGCAGATAGCGCGAGGTCACCTGTCCCAGCCCGGCGAAGCCGGCGCGCGGATTCCACAGCCACGACAAGGCCAGCAGCAGCGCCGCCATGCCCAGCAGGGTCTGCACAAGCGCCCAGGCATAGCTCACCTTGGCTACTGCCACCACGGCGAACACACCGAGCGCCATCACCATGATGAGCAGCGACAGCATCAGGCCGTAAATGAAATCGAGCGTCGACGAAGTACTGCGTTGACGCGTGGCGGGCAGAAACAGGATCGCAAGCGGCAGCAACGGCAGGCCATAGCGCACCGCGACACGCAATTCATCGGGTAGCGAGGTGCCGCCCAGACTTTGCGGCAACACCCAGCCCAGCAGCAAGGCAAGCAAATAAGCCAGCGCAAAGAGGTAGGCCAGTCGCGGCCCGCGTTCGTTTTGCGAAGTCGCGACCGCCCCCACCAGCCCCGCGAGGATCGCCAGCCACAAGGCCATCACCCAGGTACTGTCGACCAGGACCAGCAATGCGGCCATGGCAAATACAGGGAATGCCAGGCGCGGCTCGATCCGCGCTTCGCTACGCACCAGCGGCTGCCACAACAAAAACAGGCCGTAATGCGCCAGCAGGAAGGCCCGCGTCACCGTCGCGTCGGCATCGAATACCACGGCCACGTGCAGAGCCAGCAGCATCGACCCGAGCCAGCGTCCCGGCGCCACACGGGTGAAGCGCGTAGCGAGCGAGGTCAGCCAGGCCAGAGGGGATGCAGTTTCAGCGCGTTCGCTCATGAATGGGGAATCGGAGGGGAATACAGGACGATCAGCATGCCCATGGTATCGGCATTCCGCCCCGGAAATGGAGAGGGTACCGATGTTAGGCCATACACAAAGCCTGACGGAAACCCAGCATCGGCGTTGTATTTTCGTCAAAATCGGGGCAAACGCGATGCACTTGATGGATTTTTTCCCTTTTAAATCATTACATTATTGCAACCAAAACCATGGCACGCATTTTGCAGGTTGGCCCTCAGGAGAAAACCACTGGAGAGCCTCACCATGCCGCACCCCAACATCGCGCGACGCCAGTCGGGCTTCACCCTGATCGAGATCGCTATTGTGCTGGTCATTATCGGGCTGTTGCTTGGCGGCATTCTCAAGGGCCAGGAACTCATTACGCAAGCTCGCATTCGCAACGTTGCCAACGACTTCCAATCGATGACGGCCGCCATCAATTTGTATCAGGATCGATATCGGGCATTGCCAGGGGATGATGCGGGCGCAGCGGCACGCTGGACCATCACTGCGCCGACGCCAAGCTCGGGAACAGTGGGCGATGGAATTATTGCGGGTGATTACAACACGGCCACAGCTTCCGATGAATCCCGTCAGTTCTGGTTGCATTTACGTCGGGCTGGTTTGGTTGGAGGGGCTGTCACAGATGACACCAACCCGCCCAATGCTGCGTCAGGCGTGACTGGCGTGCAGAATGGCGCCTTCAACATTCCGGGCATTGTTATTTGTTCCAATAATCTGCCAGCCAAAATCGCACAAGCCATCGATACCCAATTTGACGACGGCAAATCGGACACCGGCACGGTGCGCGCCGCAGCGGGAACGACAGCTGGTGCAGCTGCATCCCCTGACGCCAATTACGTGGACGATGGCACCAAGTTTTACGTTGTCTGCAAAGCACCCTAACCCTGCAACACCCTGAACTCCGCCGCCGCCAGCCCATCGGCGGCGCCGCGCAGCACCAGCACATCCCCCACCTGGATGCGAGTGTCGGGCTGGGGATCGACGCCCTTGATCCCCTGACGACGGATTGCCACCACCTCCACGAGTAGTTCGGTCAGCCGCAGTTCCTCCAGGCTATGTCCCGCCGCCACGGCGCCCTGCGTGACCAGTACGGTATGCAGACGGGGCTGGGCATGCTGGTCGAGCTCGTCGTCGGCATCGCTGGCGCCGCGAAAGAAACCGCGCATCATGGCGTAGCGCGTTTCGCGCACTTCGCGGATCCGTTTCAGCACCTGGCTCAAGGGCACGCCGAGCAGCATCAGCGCATGCGAAGCCAGCATCAGCGATCCTTCCATCACTTCGGACACCACTTCGGCCGCACCGGCCGCTTTCAAGGCATCGATGTGGGTGTCGTCGATGGTGCGCACCACGACCGGCAGATCGGGCCGCAACTCGCGGACGTGACGCAGGATGGCCATGCTGGAGTGCAGGTCGGAATACGTCACCACGATGGCCTGCGCACGGCTGAGGCCGGCGGCGACCAGCACTTCGCGCCGGCTGGCATCGCCGTAGACGACGCTGACGCCGGATGCCGCCACCGCACGGATCCGCTCGGGGTCGGCGTCGAGCGCGATGAATGTGATGCCCTCCACTTCCAGCAGACGGGCCAGATTCTGTCCGCTGCGGCCGTAGCCGCAAACGATCACGTGCTGGGCCTTGCCGAAGGTCTTGACCGCAATGTCGTGCACTTCCTTGGCGCGACCGGCCCATTCGCTGCCCGCGATCAGCCGGGTCAGCACATCCATGCGATTGATCAGGAGCGGGGCGATCAGCATCGACAGCACCATCGCCGCCAGCACGGGTTGAGTAATCGGAGCACCCAGCAATCGCAGATCGGCTGCCTGGGCCAGCAATACGAAGCCGAATTCGCCTGCCTGCGCCAGTCCCAGCGCAGTCCGTACCGAGGTGGGGCGGGTGTTGCCGAAGGCCAGGGCCAGGCCGCCGACCATCAGCCCCTTGCCGACGACGATCGCCACGACCAGCAGCAATACGTCGCCCCAGTTCAGCATGACCTGCATCAGGTCGAGCCGCATCCCGATCGTGACGAAAAACAATCCCAGCAACACATCGCGGAAAGGCTTGATGTCGTCTTCCACCTGGTAGCGGTATTCGGTTTCTGAAATCAACATGCCGGCCAGGAACGCACCGAGCGCCAGCGACAAGCCGACACTCTCGGTCAGGAACGCCAGCCCCAGCGTGAACAGCAGCAGGTTGAGCGTGAAGAGTTCGGGCGACTTGCGGCCCGCCACCCACTGGAACCACGGACGCATGATGCGCTGCCCGACGAACAGCAGAAATCCCAGCACCACGATCGCCTTGAACACGGCCAGCCCCAGGGTGATGGCCATGGTGTCGGATTCTTTCGCAAACGCAGGAATCAAAATCAGCAGCGGCACCACCGCCAGATCCTGGAACAGCAATGCACCGAAAATCTGGCGGCCGTGCGGCGTCTGGATTTCCAGGCGTTCGGCCAGCAGCTTGGATACGATGGCTGTGGACGACATCGACATGATGCCGCCCAGCGCCAGCGCCGCGAGCAACGGCAAATGCAGCAGCCAAGCGATCACTGCGGTCAGCGCGATGGTCAGCCCGACCTGCGCGCCGCCAAAACCGAACACCGTCATGCGCATGGTCATCAGGCGCGCCAGGCTGAATTCCAGTCCGATCGAGAACATCAGGAACACCACGCCGAATTCGGCCAGGTAACGTGCTTCTTCACTGTCTGGAATCCAGCCCAGGGCAAACGGGCCGATGGCAATGCCGGTCACCAGATAACCGAGCATGGTGGGCAGGCGCAAGGCACGCGCAGCCGCTGCCACCAGCACGGCGACCGCAAGTAGAATCAGGACAAGCTGGAGGCTGCTGTGCATAGGTATTTCATAGGCTTCAGCCCATATTTTCTGTCGGGGTCAACCTGCCGAAACCGCAGTAAAAACGCGGTCGGACAGGCAGGCTTTAGTATACTTGCCGACCATGCGACCCCAACCCATCTCCACCGAACATTTGCTCGCACTTGCGCGTCAGGTGCTCGATATCGAAGCCGATGCCCTGCGCGCCCTGTCGACCCGACTCGACGCCGGTTTTGCGGATGCCGTGCAGCTGATCCTGGCATGCCGCGGCCGCGTGGTGGTGTCGGGAATGGGCAAGTCCGGCCACGTCGGGAGCAAGATCGCCGCCACCCTGGCCTCCACCGGCACCCCGGCTTTTTTCATGCACCCAGGCGAAGCCAGCCACGGCGACCTCGGCATGATTGCACCCGATGACGTCGTGCTGGCCCTGTCGAACTCGGGCGAGAGCAACGAGATCGTCAGCATCGTGCCGCTCATCAAGCGGCGCGGCGCCAAGCTCATCGCGATGACCGGCAATCCCAACTCGACCATGGCGCGGGAAGCCGACGTGCATCTCAATGCTGCTGTCGACAAGGAAGCCTGCCCGCTCAACCTGGCCCCCACTGCGAGCACCACTGCGGCACTCGCGCTGGGCGACGCCTTGGCAGTGGCGCTGCTGGATGCGCGTGGCTTTTCGGCCGACGACTTTGCCCGCACCCATCCTGGCGGCAGCCTCGGGCGGCGCCTGCTCATTCATGTGCGCGACGTCATGCATGCCGGCGAAGATCTGCCGAAGGTCGGCCGCGACGCCACGCTCAAGGCCGCCCTGTTCGAAATGACGAAGAAGGGCCTCGGCATGACTGCCGTGGTCGATGCCGCCGGCAAGGTAGCCGGCCTCTTCACCGACGGCGACCTGCGGCGCGCCCTGGAGCACACGATCGATCTGCAACAGGCCAAGATTGCCGACCTGATGACCCGAAACCCGAAGACGATCCGCGCGGACGAACTCGCCGTAGCGGCAGTGGAAAAAATGGACACACTGAAAATCAATGGCCTGCTGGTGGTCGACACCGACCATATCCTGGTCGGGGCACTCAACATGCACGACCTGCTGAAAGCGGGAGTGGTGTGATGACGGACGATCTGATTGCGCGCGCACAGAAAATCAAGCTGGTCGCATTCGACGTCGATGGCGTGATGACCGACGGCACCCTGTTCCTGGCGGACGATGGCCAGGAATACAAGGGCTTCAATTCGCTAGACGGGCATGGCCTGAAAATGCTCAAAGGCAGCGGGGTCGAACTGGCCATCATCACCGGACGCGATTCGCGGGTGGTGGAACATCGGGCACGGAACCTCGGCATCGAGATCGTGCATCAGGGCGCGCACGACAAGCTGGTCGTGTACGAAGCCTTGTGCCGCGAGTTGAACCTCGATTGCGAAGCCACCGCTTACATGGGCGACGACGTGGTCGACCTGCCCGTGATGCGGCGTGCCGGCCTGGCCATCACCGTGCCGGCCGCCCCCGAACTGGTGAAAGCCTACAGCCATTACACCACCACGCGCGAAGCGGGCCACGGCGCAGTGCGCGAGGCCTGCGAGTTCCTGATGCGCGCGCAGGGCACGCTGGACGCGGCGCTGGCGCCGTACCTGAGATGACAGGCTGCATACGCTGTGCCCTGAACGCCGTCCGTCCGGGGACGGCATGATCTCACGCGGATCATTGTGGCTGCCGCTGGCCATCCTGCTGCTGCTGGCTGCGCTCAGCTTCTGGATCGAACGCATGGTGGAGGTCCCGGCCAACGGCGGCGCGTCGCCTACCCGCACCGATCCCGAAGGCATCATGGAGAACTTCAATGCGATGCGCACCGACCTGGATGGCAGACCGCAGTACCGGCTGTCCGCCAGGAAATTGAAGCATTACTCGGACAGCAAGTTCACCGAGTTGGAACTGCCCCACTTCACCCAACTGGACGAACAATCAGGCGACGTGAGCGCAGTGTCGAAACAGGCGACCGTGTCTCCCGACGGCCATGAGGTCGACCTGCGCGACGACGTTCTCGTGGAACGTGCCGCACATGCAGGACAATCGCTCATGACCATGCGTTCGGCGCGACTGCTGGTTTTTCCAGAACGCAACCAGATGCGCTCCCCCGGCCCGGTGGTGATCCATGACGCCACCCTGGATCTGCGCGCAGACGCGATGGAGTACGACGCCAAGCAACGTATTCTCAAACTGACAGGACGGGTGCATGCCCGTTATATTTCCGGAAAAGGCTAGCGCCATGAATAAATTGAATACCAGGCTTTACGCGGTGCTGTGCGCCGCCTTGCTGGCCACCTCCGCCCACGCGGAAAAGGCCGACCGCGATAAACCGGTCAACCTTGAGGCGGACACCGTCACCCTCGACGACATCAAGAAAATCAGCGTCTACCAGGGCAATGTCGTATTGAGCCAAGGCACGCTGATGTTGCGCGCCGATCGCATACAGGTGACCCAGAATGCGGACGGGCTCGACAAGGTCAGTGCGATCGGCCGCCCCGTGGCGTTCCGCCAGAAAACCGACAGCGGCGATGAATTCATCGAGGGCTTTGCCGATCGCATCGAATATGACGGCGTCACCAGCCAGCTCGAACTGATTGGCCAGGCGCGACTGCGGCGCGGCAGCGACGAACTGCACGGCGCGCAGATTTCCTACAACGCCAACACCGGGTTCTATAAGGTCGTCGGCCAGCCCAACGCCCAGACCCCGAGCGGGCGCGTGCGCGCCGTCATCCGCCCGAAACCGCGCACCCCCGAACAACCTGCAGCCAAACCATGAGCCAGATTACCGCCCAGGGCCTGCGCAAGACGTATGGCAAACGCACCGTGGTGCACGACGTCTCCTTCGAGGTCAGAAGCGGCGAAGTCGTCGGCCTGCTCGGCCCCAACGGCGCCGGCAAGACCACCTGCTTTTACATGGTGGTCGGGCTGGTCGCGGCGGACGGCGGCAGCGTGCAGATGGATACGCACGACCTCACCCACATGGCGATCCACCAGCGCGCACGCCTGGGCTTGTCCTATCTGCCGCAGGAACCCTCAATCTTCCGCAAGATGACCGTGGAAGACAATATCCGCGCCATTCTCGAGCTCAAGTCCTACGACAAGGCCGAGCGCGAGGAACACCTCAACAATCTGCTGGAAGACCTGCACATCGCCCACCTGCGCGAAGCGTCCGCCGTCAGCCTGTCCGGCGGCGAGCGCCGCCGTGTGGAAATCGCCCGCGCACTGGCGATCAACCCGCGCTTCATCCTGCTCGACGAACCTTTTGCCGGGGTTGATCCCATTGCGGTGATCGACATCCAGAAGCTGGTGCATTTCCTCATCGAGCGCGACATCGGCGTCTTGATCACCGACCACAATGTGCGCGAAACGCTGGGCATCTGCGATCGCGCCTACATCATCAACGAAGGGCGCGTGCTGATTGCCGGTACGCCCGACCTCATCATTCAGGACGACAACGCCCGCAAAGTCTATCTCGGCGAAAATTTCCGTCTGTAACAACCGCCATCCCCTGGCGAATCGCGTTAAACTGGTCTCAAGCCGGCACGCTTTTTGCCGTAGTCAAGATTCATGAAACACAGCCTTCAACTCAAGCTCGGTCAACACCTCACGCTGACACCCCAACTGCAACAGTCGATCCGACTGCTGCAGCTGTCGACGTTGGAATTGAACCAGGAACTGGAGCAGATGCTGCAGGACAACCCCCTGTTGGAGCGCGAGGAAGAGGACGAAGCCAGCTATACGACGGCGGAGGCACCGGCGCATACGGCCGAGGCCGAGGCACAAAGCACGGAAACGGTGCTGCCCGACCATCCCGACTCGGAACCTGTCACCGCGCTGGATGACTCCGACTGGAATGACTACAGCGTGGCCAGCGGCGATGACGAGGACAACGATTACACCCAGGGCTCGATATCGGGTGCGACCCTGCGCGAACATCTGCTGAACCAGTTGATCGTCAGTCCGCTGACCTTGCGCGACCGCACCCTGGTCGCCGCGCTGATCGACGACCTGGACGATTCGGGTTTCCTCACCCAGCCGCTGGAAGACATCACCGCCAGCCTGCAAACCGAACTCGAGGAACTCGAGCCCGAGGAACTGGACACCGCGCTCAAGCATCTGCAGAACATGGACCCGACCGGGGTCGGCGCACGCAACCTGGCGGAATGTCTGACCCTGCAACTGCGCGCGCTGCCGCCGGACACCCCCGCGCGCGACGCCGCCATGCGGCTCACCACGCATTATCTGGATCTGCTTGCCGCACGCGATGTCGGCAAGCTGAAGAAAATGCTCGGCATCGACGATGCCGCGCTGCGTACCGCGCGTGCCCTGATCCTGTCCCTGAACCCGCGTCCGGGTGCGGTCTTCGGGGCGGACGACACCCACTACGTGATTCCCGACGTCTATGTGCGCAAGGTCAAGGGCATGTGGATCGCCAGCCTCAATGCCGATGCCATGCCCAAGCTGCGCGTCAACCGCGTCTATGCCGACATCCTGGCGCGCCACCGCGAAAGCGGCGGCAGCCAGCTTGCCAGCCAGCTGCAGGAAGCCCGCTGGCTGATCAAGAACGTGCAGCAGCGCTTCGATACCATCCTGCGCGTCTCGCAGGCCATCGTCGACCGCCAGAAACAGTTCTTCGAACATGGCGAGGTGGCGATGCGCCCCTTGGTACTGCGCGAAATCGCCGATGCCGTGGAACTGCACGAATCGACCATTTCGCGCGTGACCACGCAAAAGTACATGATGACGCCGCGCGGCTTGTACGAACTGAAGTATTTCTTCGGTAGCCACGTCTCCACCGACAGTGGCGGCGCCTGCTCCTCGACCGCCATTCGTGCCCTCATCAAACAGCTGGTTGCCGCCGAAAGCACCAAAAAACCGCTGTCGGATGGCCAATTGGCGGAAGTCCTGGGCCAGCAGGGTATCGTGGTGGCCCGCCGCACGGTCGCCAAATATCGCGAATCACTGCAAATCCCACCCGCCAACATGCGCCGCGCGCTTTGATCGCAAAGGCTTTTCCTGCACAGTCCGCTTGACAATCCGTGCCGTGCTTGAATGTACCTGGCTTTCGTCCCACAATGAAATCGAGCACAACAGATCGCTCCTGGAAGGTTGGCAGCATGCCGGCTTCCAGTTATGTTCAGCAGACTTAGGAGGCTTTATGAATTTGACGATTTCCGGTCATCACCTGGAAGTGACCCCAGCCATCCGCGACTACGTTTCCGAGAAACTCGACCGCGTCAAACGCCATTTTGACCACGTCATCAACGTGACGGTCATCATGCAGGTGGAAAAACTGGTGCACAAGGTGGAAGCCACGCTTCATGTGAAAGGCCATGATTTCCACGCCCACAGCGAGGACGGCAACATGTACGCCGCAATCGACCTTCTGGCGGACAAACTGGATCGCCAGATCGTCAAGCACAAGGAAAAAACCTCGGACGTCCATCAAGGCGGGGGCGGACTGAAGCATCAACCGACCGAAAGCCCAGCCTGACACCGTAATCCCCCGCCCGGAGGCCCAAATAGCCTTCGGGCGTATAATCTGCAGATGCCGGACAACCTCTTCCCCCGGCTGTGCAAAGGCATGAACCTAATCGCCCCCCTCATCACCCCCGACACCACCTTGCTGGACATCAGCTTCACCAGCAAGAAAAAACTGTTCGAACATGCAGCCGACCTGTTCGCTCAGGCCCGCGGTCTCAAGGCCTCCGACATCTTCACCAGCCTGTTCGAACGCGAACGCCTGGGCTCGACCGCGCTCGGCCATGGGATCGCCATCCCGCACGGGCGCATCAAGGGGCTGAAGGATGCATGCGGCGCATTCTATCGCCTGAAGAGTCCGCTCGAATTCGATGCGCCGGACAACCAGCCGGTGACGCTGTGCTTCATTTTGCTGGTTCCCAAGGACGCCAACGAACGGCATCTGCAAATCCTGGGCGAGCTTGCACAACTGTTCGGCGACGAGACCATGCGCACGCAGATGCTGGATGCCGCCACCCCGCCCGATTTGATGGGACGGCTCGAGTCATGGTCAAGCTGAGTGCGCAGGCCGGCGCATGGATGGTGAACTAAGCCACGTTTCGGTTGAAACCCTGTTCCGCGACCTGGCGGAACAGCTCGGCCTGCAATGGGTAGCCGGACGCACCGGCGGCGATCGCACCCTATCCTCCGAAACCATCCAGAAACCGACCCTGGCACTCATTGGACATCTGAATTTCGTCCATCCCAACCGGGTACAGGTCCTGGGCTGCGCCGAAATGGACTATCTGCGCGGTTTGTCCGCGCCCAGTCTGCAGGAGGCGATCGACCACCTGTTTTCGAACGAGCTCGCGGCCATCGTCATTTCCAATGGGGAAGCCGTCCCGCCGGTCCTGCGCGAGACCGCCGAGCGCACCGGCACGCCCTTGTTCTCCTCGACGCTGGCCAGCCCGATCCTGATGTCCTATCTGGGCCATTACCTGACGCAAAGCCTGGCCGAAATGACCTCGCAGCACGGCGTGTTCCTCGAAGTGCTGGGCATGGGCGTCCTCATCAAGGGCGATGCCGGCGTCGGCAAAAGCGAGCTGGCGCTGGAATTGGTCACGCGCGGCCACCGGCTGGTGGCCGACGACGTCGTCGAACTCAAGCACGTCGCACCGGAAACCCTCGAGGGCAACTGTCCCGCGTTGATCCGCGACTTTCTCGAAGTACGCGGTCTCGGCATCCTCAACATCCGCTTCCTGTTCGGCGAGACTGCGGTCAAGCTGCAAAAGAACCTCAGGCTGATCGTCGAACTGGTTCATCCGGAGGAAATCGGCGAAGTCGGGCTCAACCGGCTCGACATGGTCGCCTCGACCGAGAATATCCTCGGCGTCGCCATTCCCAAGGTGCGCATTCCGGTTGCAGCCGGCCGCAACCTTGCGGTGCTGGTCGAGGTGGCCGTGCGCAACCACATCCTCAAGAGCCGCGGCATCAATCCGGTCGAACAGTTCATCAAGCGCCAGCAGGCCGCCATCGACGGAGACGATTGAATGCAAGTCGTACTGGTATCGGGATTATCGGGCTCGGGAAAAAGCATCGCCATCGCGGTACTGGAGGACGTCGGCTATTACTGCGTCGACAACCTGCCCCTGGCGATGCTGCAGCCCCTGGTCGACTATCTGAAGCACGAGGGGCATGAACGCATCGCCATCGCCATCGACGCCCGCAGCAGCGCAAGCTTTACGCAACTGCCGCAGATCGCGGACGCGCTGCGCAATCAGGGTGCCGACCTGCGGGTCATCTTTCTCGAGGCCAAGACCCTGACGCTGGTCCAGCGCTTTTCCGAAACGCGACGCCGCCACCCGCTCTCCAGCGACACGGTCTCGCTGCAGGAAGCCATCCAGCTCGAACGCGAGATGCTGGCCGACATCGCGCCGCTGGCGCACCGCATCGACACCAGCGATCTCTCCGCCGCCGCCTTGCGCCTGTGGATCAAGGATCTGGTCGGGCAGGACCGCTCGCGCATCACGCTGCTGTTCGAATCCTTTGGCTTCAAGCACGGCATTCCGCTCGACGCCGACCTGGTATTCGACGTGCGCTGCCTGCCCAATCCGCACTACGTGGCGGAGCTGCGCCCGCTCACCGGGCGCGACCAGCCGGTCAAGGATTTTCTCGAGGACAGCCCCAACGCCATGGCGCTGCTGGCCGATATCCGTGGCTTCGTGGAGAACTGGCTACCCTGTTTCATTCGCGACCACCGTGCCTATCTGACGGTCGCCATCGGCTGCACCGGCGGTCAGCACCGCAGCGTGTATTTCGCGGAAACGCTGGCCGCCGCCTTCCGCGAACGCGAGCAGGTGCTGGTGCGGCACCGCGAACTCAGCTGATGACGACCCTGCGCGCCGGCGATCTGGGCGTGCTGCTGACAAGCGGCAGCTTCGTCGTCGCGTTGACGATATGGGCCTGGGGCGGCGACCGCGGCGACACGGTCGTCATCCGCGCTGCCGGCCAGGTGGTGGAAACCGCTTCACTCGCACAAGCGCGGACCTTTGCCGTCGCCGGACCGCTCGGCACGACACATATCGAGATCGAACCCGGCCGCGCGCGCATTGCACGCGATCCGTCGCCGCGCCAGCTATGCGTCAAGCAAGGCTGGCTGACGCAATCCGGGCAGGCGGCGCTGTGCCTCCCCAATCAGGTCAGCCTCGAAATCCGCGGCCGGACCAAAGCCTATGACACGCTCGGTTATTGAACTGCCGGTCCATGCGGACGACCGCCGCATCGCGCGGTTGGCGGCGCTGGCAATCGGCCTCACGCTCGCGGAAGCCGCACTGCCGAGCCCGGTTCCCGGCGTGAAGCCGGGACTCGCCAACATCGTCATCCTGCTGGTGCTGCTGCAATACGGCTGGCGTGCCGCCGCCTGGGTGTCGGGTCTGCGCGTACTGGCCGGCGGCCTGCTGCTGGGCAGCCTGTTTGCGCCCGGTTTCTGGCTGTCAGCCGCCGGCGCGCTCGTCAGCCTCTCGGTGCTGGCGCTGGCGCGTTACCTGCCCAGCCGCCATTTCGGCCCGGTCAGCCTGTCGGTGCTGGCGGCATTCGGCCACATCGGCGGACAGCTCGCACTGGTGGGCATCTGGTTGCTGCCGGCCGCTGCGCTGATCAAGCTGCTGCCCGTGTTCGCCACCGCTGCGCTGGTTTTTGGCACGGTTAACGGGCTGATCGTGATGCGCATGCTTGCCACCTCGACACCGGAACCGGACATGTCGCCCGATATCCTGGCAGGCACTCGCAAGGGATAGGCCGAACTGGGCGGACGATGTCGAGAGCGGGCATTCCGTCCGTCCGCGGACAATTTCACGCGCCGCCCGAGCGCCAATCGCAGTCGCATAGTGGATTATTGGCGGCATCCGGGCGACAATCCGCGCCATGCACCCTACCCTGAATACCGTTACCCTTGCCCTCTCGGGCGCCTCCGGCATGGCCTACGGCCTGCGTCTGCTCGAATGTCTGCTGGCCGCCGATCTGCAGGTCTATCTGCTGGTGTCGCAGGCGGCGCACATCGTTGCCAAGCAGGAACTCGGCGTGGCACTGCCTGCACGCGCCAGCGATCTTGAGCGCCAGTTGTCGGAAAGCCTGAATACACGCGACGGCCAGCTGCGCGTGTTCGGCCGCGAGGACTGGAATGCGCCGGTCGCATCCGGTTCCAATCCGGCCGATGCCATGGTGGTCTGCCCGTGTTCGATGGGCACGCTCGCCGCCATTGCCCACGGCCTGTCCGACAACCTGATCGAACGCGCCGCCGACGTGATGCTGAAAGAACAGCGAAAGCTCATCCTCGTTCCCCGCGAGGCGCCGTTTTCCACCCTGCACCTGGAAAACATGCTGACGCTGTCGCGGATGAACGCGGTCATCCTGCCGGCCAATCCCGGCTTCTATCATCAGCCGCAGTCGGTTGCCGACATCGTCGATTTCGTCGTCGCGCGTATTCTCGACCAGCTCGGCGTCCAGCACGAACTCATGGCACGCTGGGGCGACAGCCGGTGAACGCCGCCGCCAAACTGACCAGCCTGCCGCTGTTTCCACTGAACACCGTGGTGTTTCCCGGCGGCCGGATGCCGTTGCGGATTTTCGAACAGCGCTATATCGACATGGTGAAGCAGGCGATCGCCGACGACAGTCCGTTCGGCATCTGCGCCATCCGGGAAGGGCAGGAAACCGGCACGCCCGCCGTGCCTTATTCGATTGGCACGCGAGTCCGCATCACCGACTGGGACATGCCCGAAACCGGCATCCTGCACATCGATACCCAGGCCGACACACGATTCGTCATCCGCCACACCCAGGTCGAGCCCAGCGGACTGCTTATCGGAACGGTTGATGGAGTCAGTGCCGAACCGGCCAGCGCGATCCCTCACGAACTCGAGCTGGCCGTGGAAATCCTGCGCCACATCATCGACGAATACGGTCAGGCGCATTTCCCGGCCCCGCATGCATTCGACGATGCCGTATGGGTCGGCTACCGGCTGTCCGAAGTGCTGCCGCTGAAGCTCAGCGTCAAGCAGAACCTGCTGGAAATGAACGACAGCGTGACGCGCATGCGCATCCTTACCGAATTCCTCAAACGGCAGATCAACTGATGGCGCGCTTCTACCCCGCCCTCGAAGAAAAACACCGCGCCTTCATCGCCGCGCAGCAGATGTTTTTTACTGCCACCGGCACCGTCACGAGCCGTCTCAACCTGTCGCCCAAGGGCATGGACAGCCTGCGTGTATTGTCCGATAACCGCGTCGCCTATCTCGACCTCACCGGCAGTGGTAATGAAACCGCGGCCCATCTCGCCCACGATGGCCGCATGACGCTGATGTGGTGCAGTTTCGATGCCGATCCACTGATCCTGCGCCTGTACGGACGTGGACGCATCGTGCGCAGGCAGGACCCGGAGTGGCGCGAACTCCGTCGCCATTTCCCCGCCCTTCCCGGCGAACGCCAGATCATCGTCCTCGACGTCGAATCGGTGCAGACCTCGTGCGGCTACGCCGTGCCGCGCTACACCTATGCGGGTGAGCGCGACACCCTGGCGCGCTGGGCCGAGAAAAAAGGACCGGTCGGCCTGCTCGATTACTGGCGCGAGAAAAACCAGATCAGCATCGACGGTCTGCCCACCGGATTATTGGAGGATACGAAATGAAAGGACTCCTGATCCCCCTTGTACTGCTCCTGTCGGCCTGCAATCCGACGCCACCCCCGCAACCTAAAACCGAAGCCAAGCCCAACCCGGTCTTCGACACGCAGATCCAGTCCGTCAGAAACGCCCAGGCCGTGGAAGCTCAGGTCATGGATAACGCCGCCGCGCAGCGCAAGCAAATCGACGACGCGACGCAGCCATAAGCCCGCACAACCGAACGGTACGCGGTCGCGTCAGGGTTCGATCAGGCGCTGCACCACCGCGCCCGCCAGCATCAGGCCGAACAACGGCGGCATGTAGCTGATGGTGCCATTGACCGCACGGTCACGGCCGCGGCCTTCGACCGGCTGCGGCGGCAAAGGCGGCCGTCCCGCCTCGTCGGAAAACACGGTGAGCACGCCTTTTGGAATGCCGCGTTTCCTGAGCCGCTTGCGCATCACCGAGGCGAGCGGACACATCTCGGTCTTCGAAATGTCGGCGATCCGGATTCGGGTGGGGTCGAGCTTGTTGCCGGCCCCCATGCTGGAGGCAACCTTGAGGCCGCGCTCGACGCTGCTGGCAACCAGCGCGACCTTGCAATTGAGCGAGTCGATGCAATCGATGACGAAATCGATGTCGGCAGGCACCATGTCGGCCACGGTTTCGGGGATGAGGAACTCGCGAATCACGGTCAGTTCGCACGTCGGGTTGATGTCGCGGATGCGCACGGCCATCAGCTCGGCTTTCGGCTGCCCCACGGTGGACAGCAAGGCAGGCAGCTGGCGGTTGATGTTCGACACGGCGACCACATCGTGGTCGATCAGCGTCAACCGCCCCACCCCGGCGCGCGCCAGCGCCTCGGCGCAATACGAACCGACGCCACCCAGGCCTGCCACCAGCACGTGTGCCTGCGCAAGTCGCGCCTGTTCGCCGGCATCGAGCAGAATCCGTGTGCGTTCGAATTGCGGCAGGCTTGCGTCCATCGGCTAGAATCCCCTCATGATGAAATGGCTGGTCACACTCGTTCTGGCGTTGTTGGTATTGGGCCTGCTCACCCCCTGGCTCAATCGGCTGGGCCTGGGCCGGCTGCCCGGCGACGTTCAGATCCGGCATAAACGAGGCGTATTCTACTTCCCCTTCGCCAGTGTCATTCTCATGTCGCTGGCGCTCTCGCTTCTCGTCCATCTGTTCGGCCGATGAACACGGCCCCGCCCAAAGGATGCTTTCCCCAAAATGAATAAGGCATTCGTCAAGGAAACCGACGCACCGGATGCGGACGAGGACGAGATCGATGCGCCCGCGCTCCCTGCCGGGTCGAAGAACTACATGACGCCCGCTGGCTACGCGCAGCTCGACGCCGAATTCAATCAGCTGTGGAAAGTCGAACGGCCCAAGCTGGTGGAAACCATATCGTGGGCGGCCAGCAACGGCGACCGCTCCGAAAATGGCGACTACATCTACGGCAAGAAGCGTCTGCGCGAAGTCGATCGGCGCATCCGCTTTTTGTCCAAGCGTCTGGAGCACGCCGATGTCGTCGACCCGGCCACCCGCGAGGACACCGACCAGGTGTTCTTCGGCGCCACCGTCACGATCGCGGATGAAGACGGCAGCGAATCCACCTTCGCCATCGTCGGCATCGACGAAGCCGATGCAGGGCGCGGCCGCATCGCCTGGATTTCTCCGATGGCGCGCGCCCTCCTGAAAGCGCGCGAAGGCGACACCGTCAGCGTGCAGACGCCGGAAGGGCGGCGCGAAGTCGACATCGTCGCGGTACGCTACCAGGCCATCGATTGACCCACCATGATCACAGCCGCCTGTCCGGGCTGCATCACTGCGATACAGCCACCCCTCTGTCCCCTATCGATTTCTTGACGCCATGATGAAACCTGCCCCGCTTGCCCCCAGTCTCTCCCTGCTCACCGCACTTGTCGCCTGCGGCAAGGACGCGCCTTCCGGCACTGAACGCGCTGCCGCCCCCGCGTCGACCGCCCCGGGACCTGCCGATATCCTGGCTGCGCTGCCGCACGACACCCGGCCTTACGGACTCGACGTCTACACGGCAAAGTGTGCGAGCTGCCACGGCGACCTCGGGCAGGGCGTCGCCACGAATCCTGCGCTCAAAGGCATGACGCGCGCCGCGATGTATCAGAAGCTGCTGGACTATCGCGCCGGCAAGGCCCAGGGCGCACAACCGGCTGCCATGGCGAAAGCGGTAGCAGGCCTGAGCGACGCCGAACTCGCGGCGGCATCGGTTTACGCGGGGGAATAGCGCACCTGCCTGCATTCACACCCAGGCGCGAGCAGGGGAACCGCTCAGTTCAGCGCGCTGGCCAGCAGGCGCCGGTAACGGCTCACCAGTTCGCCGCCGCCCAGCAAGTTGAAGACCGACAGCAAGGTCTTGCGGCCGGCGTCGTCCTCGAAGCCGCGATCGCGGCGGACAATTTCCAGCAACTGATCCATACCCGCTTCGTACTGTCCGGCCGCAACCAGCAGGTTGGCAAGCGTCAGCCGCGCCTCCAGATCGTTTTCGTTCGTTGCCACCCGCGAGCGCAAGGCTGCTTCGTCTTCGCCGGCCACACCCATGAATTGCAGGCGCGCCTTCAAAGCAGGCACGCGCGGATCTACGTCATCCGGCACGCTTCCGATCAGGCGGCGGGCCTCCTCGGCCTCGTTCAGGTCGAGCATGATTTCCGCCGCGTCGAGCCGGACACCGAGGTGAGCAGGATCGATTCTCGATGCATCGGCCAGCAATTGCAGCGCGCCGGGCGCATCGCCCGCCAGGCGGGCGTCGGCCGCCTGGCGGCGCAGTTCGTCCGCCGGGCCGGGAACGAGTCGGTCGAGAAAGGCCCGCACCTCGCCTTCAGGCAACGCACCGGAAAATTCGTCGACCGGTTCGCCATCGACGAAGGCCTTGACGCTGGGGATACCGCGCACGCCGTAGCGTGCCGCGAGCTCCTGGTTCTCGTCCGAATTGATCTTGGCGAGCAGGAACTTGCCGTCGTATTCGGCTGCGAGTTTTTCCAGGATGGGCTTCAGCTGCTTGCACGGGCCGCACCAGGGTGCCCAGAAATCGACCACCACCGGGCGATGCTTCGATTCTTCGAGGACGCGTTGCGAAAAGTCGGCGAGGCCGACGTCGAGAGCATGTTCGGACATGGAACCTCCGCGTGAATCCGTGACGAGGGTCGGCCGGGCCTAAATCTGTCTGGCCAGCTCGGCCGCCATACCGGTATATGACGCCGGCGTCATCGATTTCAAGCGCGTCTTATCGGCCTCCGGAATCGTCAGCCCGTCGATGAAGGCATGCAGCGTCTCGCGTGTCATGCCGGCCTTGCCGCGGGTCAGTTCCTTCAACTGCTCATAGGGATTGGCCACGCCATAGCGGCGCATCACGGTCTGGATCGGTTCGGCCAGCACTTCCCAGTTGGCATCGAGATCCGTAGCCAGGGCGGCCGGGTTGGCCTCGAGCTTGCCCAGCCCGCGCAGGCAGGATTCGTAGGCCAGGAGGCTGTAGCCGAAGCCGACGCCCATGTTGCGCAACACGGTCGAATCGGTGAGGTCGCGCTGCCAACGCGAGACCGGCAGTTTTTCTGCGAGATGGCGCAGCACCGCATTGGCCAGCCCCAGGTTGCCTTCGCTGTTTTCGAAGTCGATGGGGTTGACCTTGTGCGGCATGGTGGACGAGCCCACCTCGCCCGCCTTCACTTTCTGCTTGAAGTAACCCACCGAGATATAGCCCCAGATGTCGCGGTTGAGGTCGACGAGGATGGTGTTGGTGCGCGCGATGGCGTCATACAGTTCGGCCATGGCGTCATGCGGCTCGATCTGGGTGGTGTAGGGGTTGAAGGTGAGCCCGAGGCACATCACAAATTCGCGGGCGAAGTTTTCCCAATCGAGTTCGGGATAGGCCGACAGGTGCGCGTTGTAATTGCCGACCGCGCCATTGATCTTGCCCAGCAGTTCGGTCGCGCCGATGACGTCCCAAGCTCGGCGCAGGCGATAGACGACGTTGGCAAGCTCCTTGCCGACCGTGGTGGGCGACGCCGGCTGGCCGTGGGTGCGCGACAGCATCGGCAGGTCGGCCAGTTCGTGCGCCAGTTCGGTCAGACGCGCGATGACTTTTTCCAGGGCCGGCTGCAGCACGCCATCGCGCGCGCCTTTGAGCATCAGGGCATGCGACAGGTTGTTGATGTCTTCCGACGTGCAGGCGAAGTGGATGAACTCGGATACCGCGGCGATTTCGGCGCTGGGCCGGATCTTCTCCTTGAGGAAATACTCCACTGCCTTGACGTCGTGATTGGTGGTGGCCTCGATCGCCTTGACGCGCTCGGCGTCGACCACGGAAAACGTGTCGGCGATGCCGTCGAGCAATGCAATGGCCTGGTCGGAAAACGCCGGTACTTCGACGATGGCGGGCTCGGCCGCCAGCGCCTTCAGCCATTCGATCTCGACGATGACGCGGTATTTGATCAGGGCGTATTCGCTGAAGAAATCGCGCAGCGGCGCAGTTTTCGAGCCATAGCGGCCATCCAGCGGCGAAAGTGCCGTCAGGGCGTTGAGTTCCATCTTGTCCTCTCCGTTCAAACAGGGCGCCTCGGGGCGCGTGCATCCCGAATTATCCACGAGAACGGGCATCAAGCGGGCGACACGCATGCCATTCGCGCATTCCAACCCGTCATCGTGTCCCGCGCGGCACGCTCTACAATCCATGCATGGATATTGCCGCTCTCATCGCACAGTATGGCTATGCAGCTGTCTTCCTCGGTGCCCTGTTCGAAGGCGAATCCGTGCTGTTGCTGGCCGGTTACGCGGCACATCGCGGCTATCTCGATTTCGCCGCGCTCACGGGCGTGGCCGGGATGGGTGCGATGGCGGGCGACCAGTTCTTTTTCTGGCTCGGCCGCCGTCACGGACAAGCGTTGCTACTGCGCCGTCCGGCCTGGCGCAGCAAGGTCGGGCACGCGCTCGATCTGATCCGGAAACATCCGGTCGGCGTCATTCTGGCGATGCGCTTCATGTGGGGTTTGCGTATCGCCCTGCCCATCGCGGTCGGGCTCAGCGACGTGGCCCGCTGGCGCTTTTTCTGGCTCAATCTTGCGTCCGCCGCGCTGTGGGCGCCCCTGGTGGGCGGCGCCGGCTACCTGTTCGGCGCACTGCTGAGCACCCATCTGGCCGTGCTGCATCGGGTTGAACACTGGGTTATGCTCGGCCTGGTGGTCGCCCTGCTGGCCTTGCGCGGCTTTCTGCATTCACGTCATTCCCGATCATGAAATTTCTGCTGCCCTATCCGCACCGTGAGCTTCACCCCGTCGCCCGCCTGCGTGCATGGCACCGGCTGTCGCTTGCGCTGACGCTCGGCGTTCTGGGCGCTGCATCAACGTATGCCGACGTATGGGAAACGCGGCTGCTGGCCGGCTGGCTGGCCGGCAGCCTGATGTATCTGGTGCTGGTGTGGTGGGGCGTGGGGCGGCTCGACACCGCCCAGACCCGACTGCGCGCTTCCAGCGAAGACCCCGGCGCCGGCGCACTGTATGGGGTGCTGATCGCGGCGTCATGGGTCAGCCTGATTGGCGTGGTCCTGGTCACCGATGCAGCCAAGACGTCGACGGGAATGGTGCGCGGATTGCACATCGTCCTCGCGCTCGGCACGCTGGCATCGACCTGGCTCTTGATCCAGACCTTGTTCGCGCTGCGTTATGCGCGTCACTACTACCGGTCGCAGGCGGGCAAAGACACGGGCGGGCTGACCTTTCCCGGCGCGGCGCCCTGCTACGCCGATTTTGGGTACTTCGCAGCGGTCATCGGCATGACCTCGCAGGTGGCCGACGTCGCGATTACCACGACAGCGATGCGCCGGTTGGTGCTGGTGCACGGCCTGGTGTCGTTCGGCTTCAATCTGCTGGTGCTGGCGCTGACGATCAACCTCGTCGCCAGCGCGCTGGCGTAGGTGCGGTCAGACCGTGCGCCTGTCGCGCTGTATCAGACGGTTCGCAGATCGCGCCATATCAAACGGTTCGCCTGTCGCACCATATCAAACCGTACGCCTGTCGCGTACGGCCTGCGCCAGTGTGCCGCTGTCCACGTATTCCAGCTCGCCGCCCACCGGCACGCCGCGCGCCAGGCGACTGACCTTGAGGCCGCGCGCCTTCAGCAGTTCGCCGATGGTGTGCGCGGTGGCCTCGCCTTCCGGCGTGAAGTTGGTCGCCAGGATCACTTCCTCGACCACGCCGTCGAGCGCACGGCTGATCAGGCGGTCGAGATGGATTTCGCGCGGGCCGATGCCGTCGAGCGGAGATAGCCGCCCCATCAGCACGAAATAGAGGCCGCCGTAGCTTTGCGTGGCCTCCATCATGTTGAAGTCGGCCGGCATCTCGACCACCGCCAGCTGCCGCTTGTCGCGGTTGGGGCTGGCGCAGACCTCGCACACTTCCGCCTCGGAAAAGTTGTTGCACAGACGGCAATGATGCAGATGCGTCAGCGCATGATTGAGCGCGCCGGCCAGTGCCTCGGCGCCACGGCGGTCGCGCTGCAGCAGGTGGTAGGCCATGCGTGCCGCCGACTTGGGACCGACGCCGGGCAGCACGCGCAGGGCGGTGATCAGGTTTTCCAGCGCGGCAGGCTGCACGACAATGCCTTAAGCGTTCAGAACGGCAGCTTCATCCCCGGCGGAATCGGCAGGCCGGCGGTCACGCTGCCCATCTTTTCCTGCACCGTGGATTCGACCTTGCGCACCGCATCGTTCACCGCCGCGGCCACCAGGTCTTCCAGCATTTCCTTGTCGTCGCCCATCAGGCTGGGATCGATGGTGACGCGGCGCACGTCGTATTTGCAGGTCATCACCACCTTGACCATGCCGGCGCCGCTCTGTCCCTCGATTTCGATTTCGGCCAGCTTGGCCTGCATCTTGGCCATGTTCTCCTGCACTTGCTGGACCTGCTTCATCATGTTGCCGATGCCGCCCTTCATCATGTCGATTCTCCTAATGGCTGTATGGTCGATGCGTCGATCTGGCCGCCAAACTGGTCGACCAGCTCACGCACGAATGGGTCTGATTCGATGGCCGCCACGGCTTCGGCCTGGCGCGCTTCCTTGATGCGCGTGCGCACCTGCTGCGGGGTCTGCTCGGCCGCTTTGCCGATTTCGAACGTCACCTGGAGCGTCGCACCATGCTTGTCGCGCAACGCGCCTACCAGCTTGTCCTGATAGGCACGATCGAGCAGATGTTTGTGCGACTCGCCCACGCGCAGCGTCACCGCATCGCCGGCCTGCGCCACCAGTTCGCAGTGATCGGCCAGCATCTTGGCCATGCCGCCAAGGCGTAGTTCGGCCACCACGGCGAGCCAGTCCCAGGCTCCGCTCGGCCCGGGCTCGCGGGCTGTCAATACGGGTGCGGATGGCGTGCCCGCTTCAACCGGCGCAATGACTGAGGTGGTTTCATTCGACACGGGATCGCTCGGTGCGGCTTCGGCAACCCGCTCAACTGTCGGTGCGGGCGATGGAGGTGCGCCGGGCTCGGCTTCGCGGCTGGCGGCACGCATCGGCGGTTCGGCCCGCGTCACAGACTCGGCACGTGCGGCGGGCGCGACGCGCTCCGCTGCGGACGTTCTGACGGGCGTCGATCCACTACGCACATCAGCACGTACGGAATCGCGTGAACCCGGGGCAAAGGCCAGCATGCGCAGCAATGTCATGCAGAACCCGGAAAACTCGTCCGGCGCATACGGCAGATCGCGGCGACCGTTCAACGCGATCTGGTAATACAGCTGCACGGTTTCGGCGTCCAGCTGCGCGGCACACGCCTGCATGCGCTCGGCATCCAGACTGCTTTCCACCACGCCCGGCGCGTGCAGCAACAGCGCCAGCTGGGTCAGCAGGTTGCCGAGGTCCTGCAAGGTGGCGTCGAAGGCGATGCCGCGCTCGGCCAGTTGCCGCGCCTGGTCCAGTAGCGCATCGCCGTTGCGTGCCGCCAGAGCGTCGAGCAGGTCGAACAGATAATCGCGCCGCACCGTACCGAGCATGGCTTCGACCGCGGCCGCCTCGACCTTGCCGCCGCCGTAGGCAATCGCCTGGTCGGTGAGCGACAGCGCATCGCGCATGCTGCCGGCCGCCGCGCGCGCCAGCAGGTTCAGCGCGGCCGGTTCGCAGGCGACTTGTTCCTGCTCCAGCACCTCGCCCAGATGCTGCGCCACCAGCGCGGGGGGCATCGGCTTGAGGTTGAACTGCAGGCAGCGGGAGAGCACCGTCACCGGAATCTTCTGTGGGTCGGTGGTGGCGAGGATGAACTTCACGTGCGCCGGCGGCTCTTCCAGCGTCTTCAGCATGGAGTTGAATGCCGGCTTCGACAGCATGTGCACTTCGTCGATGATGTAGACCTTGTAGCGGCCCACCGTCGGCGCGTACTGCGCGTTGTCGAGCACCTCGCGCATGTTGTCGACGCCGGTGTTCGACGCCGCGTCGAGCTCCAGCAGGTCGACGAAGCGGCCGGCGTCGATCTGCGTACAGGCCGAGCACACGCCGCACGGCGTGGCCGTGACGCCGGTTTCGCAGTTGAGACATTTGGCGAGAATACGTGCCAGCGTGGTCTTGCCGACGCCGCGCGTGCCCGTCAGCAGGTAGGCATGATGTAGCCGGCCTTGCGTCAGCGCATTCGACAAGGCCTGCACGACGTGTTCCTGGCCCTTGAGGTCGACAAACACGCGCGGCCGCCATTTGCGCGCCAGCGCAAGTGCGGGGGATGCAGAGTCGCCGAAAAGATCAGTCATATGCTTAGGGGGCTAGCATCTAGGGACCAGGAATTAGGTGAATGCGACGCCAGCATCCGCGGATCAGCCCCCGCACAGACACTCGCCCCTAGTTCCTAGCCCCCAAGGAATATAAGTGGCGAGCCAGAGCCCCGGCACTGGCATCGGTCGCTGTGGCTGCTTCCTTCCGGACCTGACCCGATTCACAACTTAGCCATGCGGGGAGGCCCGCCGTTTGCATTTTAACCCGGAAGCGCGTCTATTCCTCATCCGCCGGCACGGTCAGCCGGCGTTTTTTCACCGCATCGGCCAGCAGCCGCAGCAGCGGAACGGTGTCGTCCCAGCCGATGCAGGCGTCGGTGATCGACTTGGCGTATTCCAGCGACTGGCCGGCGACCAGATCCTGGCGCCCCGCGTTCAGGTGGCTTTCGATCATCGCGCCGATGATGCGGTTGTCGCCGCCGGCCACCTGGGCCGCCACGTCGGCCCCCACGTCCATCTGGCGCTGGAACTGCTTGCTCGAATTGGCGTGCGAGAAATCGATCATCAACTGCTGGCGCAAGCCAGCCGACGCCAGTTCGCCGCACGCCAGATGGACGCTGGCCGCATCGTAATTGGGTGTCTTGCCGCCGCGCAGGATCACGTGCGTATCCTCGTTGCCGGAGGTGCTGAACACGCCGACATGACCCGACTTGGTGATGGAAATGAAATGGTGGCGCGCCGCCGCTGCCTTGATCGCATCGACCGCGATGCGCAAGCTGCCGTCGGTGCCGTTCTTGAAGCCGACCGGGCACGACAGCCCGGACGCCAGCTGGCGGTGAGACTGCGATTCGGTGGTGCGTGCGCCGATGGCCCCCCAGCTCACCAGATCGGCGATGTATTGCGGCGAAATCAGGTCGAGGAACTCGGTCGCGCACGGCAGGCCGATCTCGTTGACTTCCAGCAACAGCTTGCGCGCCAGCCGCAGGCCCTCGTTGATGTCGAAGCTCTCGTCCAGGTGCGGATCGTTGATCAGCCCCTTCCAGCCCACGGTAGTGCGCGGTTTCTCGAAATACACGCGCATCACGATGATGAGCTCGTGCGCCAGCTCGTCGGCCAGCGGCTTCAGCTTGCGAGCATAATCGAGCGCCGCGGCCGGATCGTGGATGGAACAAGGGCCGACGACGATGAACATGCGGTCGTCCGCCCCCCGCAGCACGTCGTGGATGGCACTGCGCGCATGGGCCACGTGGGCCAGAACGGTTTCGTTGGCGCGCAGTTCGCGCATGACCTGCATCGGGGCGAGCAGTTCGCCGCTTTGCTCGATGCGGGTGTCGTCGGTTCGGGTGGCAGACATGTTCAGGCTCCGGTTGGTGTGCTTCGATCGCGGCGGCTTAAACAAAAAAACCGCCAGCGGGCTGGCGGTTTCGTCAAGGCGTTGCTGCTCGTCTCAGCGCCTCCCGACCGCCTGCGGCGTGGGATAAAAGCGGCTAAAAAAGAACTTTGCGGCACAATTCATGCATGGGAGTCTACCAAAATCAGGCGGAGTCCGCCAAGTGCCTTCCAGCCCGGCGGGTTCGCCCTGAACTGGACAGCACGACCGGGCCGTTGTATTGAGCAGGTGGGGAAAAATCAAGGGAAAGTGTGGAAATGATGGCTAACGCGACAGACAACCAACATACCGGCCAGGAATTGCGGCGCGACCGACGCTTCCAGGTTTCACAGGCCGCCATTATCACGCAACCGGGATACACGGAAATCGCCTGCGAGATTCGCGATTTCTGCCAGGGCGGCCTGTTTCTCAAGTTCACCAACCCCGAAGCGGCGATCACCGCGCTGGCCAAGCGCGCCGATGCTGCGGTGGAAATCGTCTTCACCCCGGTGTCGATCAGTACGTCCCAGACCTTCCGGGTGCCTGCGCAGCTCAAGCGCCTGAGCCCACTCGGGGTCGGAGTTGCGTTTGCCCGCCAGCCGGTCGACGCGCTGCGTGCACTGCAAAGGCTGCGTATGGCGGGACACCGGCAAAAACTGGCTGCCCTGCCGACCTCCGCTGCACACCCCCATCTGCGCGAAGCCAGTACCACCCTGCTGAGCGAGACCCTGTTCCAGGTGCACGACCAGATCATGCGTGTACTGGGCGACAAACTGAGCGCCGCAGCCGTGCAGGCATCCGGCATTGCCGAACACAGCGGCCTGCTGAGCGCCGTGCATGAATTCGCCAATCACGGCCCGGCCGTGCAGACCCGCTTTGTGCAAGGCGTGCTCGATGCACTGAAACAGGCACGGCCGGTCCAGACCCAGGCCACCCGCGACACCATGGACGGTGGATTGGCACTGGTCGACGAACTGGATTTCGAAGACTGGCTTGCCACTTCGAGCGAGGCCAACAAGCTGGAAGAGCAGTTTCGCGAACAGCTTTCGGACATCGAGCCCCGCATCGGCCAGCTGTTCGGTTTCGCCTGCGATCACAACAACAACCCCTTCGGTCCGGCGGTGATCGGTCATGCCTATCGGGGTGCATTGCAGGACGTGTCGGTGCTGGCCAAGGCGCGCCAAGTCGCCTACGTCACACTGCGCGATGTGTTGACCGAGTTGCTGGCGCCGTTGTATGCCGAACTGCTGGCCCTGTTGCCCGTTTCGCAGGCCGAGGTCGAGCGCCATAAACCTGCCGCCGTGTCGCCACAGCATGCCGCCACCCCGGCCAGCGATGAGGCGTCGTCCCCGGCGCAGCCTGAGGGCCTGGCATCGTCGCCTTCCACCCAGCCGCGCGGCACGCTCAACCGCCTGGCCGGCTCGCTGCTGGACTTTTTCCGCGGCCAGCCGCCTGCGCCTGGTGCCGCACCCCCTACGGACGTAACGGGCACCCCCGCCGCAGGCGGCGCCATGCCAGGTTATGCCCCGCAATCCCAAGGGATGCCGGCTGCTGCGGGCGCTGGCGGCGGCGCGGCTGGCCAGGCCATGATGCCCGGCGCACCCGGCATCGCCCACTCACCGGTGCTGCAGCGTCTGGCTGCCGCCGGTGCCCTGCCCCCGGCCGTTACCCATGAAATGCAGCGTTCGGTCGACATGTTCGGCGCGCTGTTCGACACCATGCATGCCGAGAAATCGGTCAGCGAAGGCATGCGGCCGTTTTTCCAGCAGCTGGAAACCAGCCTCATCAAGCTGGCGATGGCCGATCCGGAATTCCTCGCCTCGCCTGCCCACCCCGCACACAAGGTACTGAACACCCTCGACCGCATCAGCATGGTGGCCGGCGACGACGGCAAGATCACGGATGCACGTCTGCTGCGGCTGATGAGCCGTTGGACCGATCGCATCAACGCCGAGGCCGACAAGAATCCGGGGGTGTTCGAGGAAGCGCGCACCCAGCTGGAGCGCGTGGTCAAGCCGCTGCTGCATGAGCGTGCCGCGCGCGTGTTCCGCCTGCAGGAAATGTGCGAAGGCCGCCAGCGCGCCGAGGTCGTCAAGCAGCGCATCCTGCGCGATCTGCTGAAGCGGCTGGAGAACGAGCGGGCGGTGCCGAATGCCGTCATCGAACTGCTGAACGGCGGCTGGCGCAATGTGCTGCTGATCGCCGAGATGCGCCACGGCGTCGACAGCGACGAAGCACGCGAGGCCTGGCAGGTGTTGCAGCAGCTGTGTACCTGGCTGGATGCGGACCCGACCGAGCCGCCCACGACCACCCAGATCCAGGCCCTGCTGCAGCAGATCGACCAGGCCCTGACCCACGTCTGCGCCGACAAATTCGCCCAGGACCGCATCGTCGATCAACTTGCCGCCGCCCTGCTCGACGAAGGCAAATCGCAACATCAGCGCACCTCCGTCGCCGCCCGCCTTGACGATGCGGCCAGCGAACCCCTCTCCGAGGCGCAGGACAACCTGGCCGAACGCCTGCGCGTCGGCGACTGGCTGCAGTTCAAGTCGCTCGAAGCCCCGCTCAACCTGATCTGGATCGGCGACCAGCCGCCGGTGTATGTCTTCGCCAATTACCGCGGCATCAAGAAGCTCGACCTCAAGCGCCAGGACCTGCTGCAGTCCCTGGAAGGCGGCGAAGCGCAATGGACCGAGGATCTGGAACTGCCGCTGATGGATCGTTCCTACAGCGCGATGATCCAGAAAATGCAGCGCGACCTGCTGTGGCAGGCGTCCCACGACCCCGCCACCGGCCTCGCCAATCGCAAGAGCTTCTTCCGCGCCATCCGCCGCAACTGGCTGCGCAGCCAGGCGGCCGACAGCGGCTACGCCATCGGCGTGATCCAGTTCGACATCAGCAAGCCCACGGGCGAAACCGCGGGCGTCGAGATCCGCACGCCCATCCTGCGCGATTACGCCCAGATCATGCCCACGCTGTTGCCGCCCAATGCACTGCTTGCACGCTCCGGCGAATCCGGCATCGCATTCTGGATCGAGGCGGCCGGCCAGGCCTCGGCCCAGGCGCAGACCGAAGCCCTGCTGCACGCTCTGACCGCTCACCCCCAGGAAATCAGCGGCACCCGCTACCGCGTGCAGCCTGCGGCCGGCCTGGCCTGGGCGCGCGACTGCATCACTCCCGAGATCTACTACGACAACGCCAACGCCGCCTGCGCGCGCGCGCGCGAGTCGGACATGTCCGTCGTCCAGTACGACAGCGAAGCCGACGAGAGCGGCGTGCTGGCGCTGGCCGAATGGGCGCATGAGCTGACCGCCATCCTCGCCAGCAACCAGCTCAGCCTCAACTGCCAGCCGGTGGCCGCCGCGGCCGATGCCGCACGGACCCCGCTGTATTACGAAGTCCTGTTGCATCCCACCGCGGAAGGCGAACGCAGCATCGCCACGCGCGACCTGATTGCCGTGGCCGAACGCCTGCAGCGCATCACCGAGATCGACCGCTGGGTGGTGCGTCATGTCCTGCAGTGGATGCGTGCGCACAGCGACACGCTCGCCCGGATCGGCGGCCTGTCGATCAACCTGTCCGGACAATCGGTCACCAATCCGCTGTTCCTGAAATACCTGCAGGCCGAACTGGCGCGCGGCGACCTCCCCGGCAACAAGCTCATCTTCGAGATCAGCGAAGCCGACGCCGTCGAAGGCCACGCGCAGACCCAGCTGTTCATGCGCCAGCTGCAACGCCACGGTTGCCGCTTCACGCTGGACGAGTTTGGCGCCGGCAACAGCTCCTACACCAGCCTAAAGAGCATGAAGCTGGATTACCTGAAGATCGATCGCGCGCTGGTGCGCGAAATCGGCACCAGCATGATCGACGAGGCACTGGTGCGCTCCATCCTGGAAACCGGGAGTTTCCTTGAGATCAAGACGGTGGCGGGATTTGTCGAGAACGAAGAGGCGTTGGCCAAGCTGGCGGAGATGGGGGTGGATTGTGTGCAGGGGTATTTGATTGGGGAGCCGAGGGCGCTGGAGAGTTTGGGCTGAGGCTTGGTCCGTCATTACGAGCATCCGTAGGGCATAAACTCTGCGAAGCAATCCAGTTGCATGCGCTGAGCGGATGCTCGCAAGATGCACCAACTTCAGCCCGTTCGCCCTGAGCTTGTCGAAGGGCATACTCCCCGCACCGTTCGCGCTGAGCCTGTCGAAGCGCTGTTGGCAGTAGCGGGTTCTTCGCAAGACTGCTGACCCTTGGCCGGGGGTAGCCCGGCAGCTAGTCACTTTCTTTTGTCTCGCCAAAAGAAAGTAACCCAAGAAAAGGCGACCCCGACATCCCCGAATTCCCGGAAATCGAGCCCGCCGGACGGGCGGCGAAGAACTCGCCCCGCCTTGCTGTTTTTGATTTGGTTTTTTGTGGGCGGGACTCAAACACCTTCGCCGCTGATCCGTCCGCCAGGCTCAATTTTCGGCGGGGCTGTAAGGGGAACAAGTCAAAAACAGAATGGCACCCAGACTGCAAAAACATTGTGCAGATCCTTCTCTGCGTTGCTCCTGTCCGGCTAGCAATCTACTGATTCACTGGAACTGGCACGGGCGTCTTCACTATTGAAGAACGTATTGCCCGGCCAAAGCCTTCATCCTCGGATCTATCTAAGAAATAGATTTTTCCTAAGTCCTTGCTAACAACACCCTCCACGATAGCCAAACCGAGCGATGCCCCGACAATTGCCCCCCGCAGGCCTCGACAAAATCCGCTCAGCAGTTTGATATTGACTTAAGTAGAGATCGAGACTTTCCGAGGTCTGCGGCGCCATGTCGAAATACGCATATATCAGCGGTGAAGCGTTCAAGTCGTAAGGCACCCAAACGCCACCCATCCGTGCGGAAACGAAGTTGCCGGTTCTTTCGCCTGTAACCCAAACCGGGTGCCCGTTGCCACGATAAAAGACACCAGCATCATTCGTTTTCTCCGCCCTATAAATTCCTGGCGCAAGCCCAAAGTTTGCCCTTTCTGAAATCAAGCCGACCACTTTCGAATAAGAAACAGCCTGAGTCAAAACGACAACTTCATCACGCGAAGCTGGCCTCAGCGCGTCAGGCGCAATTAGTCCGGACGAGCAACCAGACAGGGGAACTAGCGCAAAAAAGCGACTCTCATGAACAATGAACTCACCACGTTTGTAATTTACCGTGCAGGGGCTCAATTTCAGTTCGGTACCGCATCGCTAAGTACCTACGCCGTCCCGCCAACCGTTAATCCATCAATCCGCAGCGTCGGCTGCCCCACGCCGACCGGCACGCTCTGCCCTTCCTTGCCGCAGGTGCCCACACCCGAATCCATCTCCATGTCGTTGCCGATCATCGACACGCGGGTCAGCACTTCGGGGCCGTTGCCAATGAGGGTGGCGCCTTTGACCGGATAGGTGATCTTGCCGTCTTCGATCATGTAGGCCTCGGCGGCGGAGAAGACGAATTTGCCGCTGGTGATGTCGACCTGGCCGCCGCCGAAGTTGACGGCGTAGAGACCGTTCTTCACCGAGGCGATGATTTCGTGGGGGTCCTTGTCGCCGCCGAGCATGAGGGTGTTGGTCATGCGCGGCATGGTGAGGTGCGCATACGACTCGCGCCTGGCGTTACCGGTGATGGGCATGCCCATCAATCTCGCGTTCATCATGTCCTGCATGTAGCCGGTGAGGATGCCGTCTTCGATCAGCACGGTGCGCTGGGTAGGATTGCCTTCGTCGTCGACGTTCAAGGAACCGCGGCGCAGCGGGATGGTGCCGTCGTCGATGACGGTGACGCCGGGCGCGGCCACTCTTTCACCAATGCGGCCGGAGAACGCCGAGCTGCCTTTGCGGTTGAAGTCGCCTTCCAACCCATGACCGATCGCTTCGTGCAGCAGGATGCCGGGCCAGCCGGCGCCGAGGACGACGGTCATGCTGCCGGCGGGCGCGGGACGGGCGTCGAGGTTGACCATGGCCTGGTGCACGGCCTGGCGCGCGTATTTTTCGAGTAGGTCGGCGGTTAAAAAGCTGTCGCCGAAGCGGCCGCCGCCGCCGCCGGAGCCCTGCTCGCGGCGGCCGTCCTGTTCGGCGATGACCTGCAGCGACAGGCGCACCAGCGGACGCACGTCGGCGGCCAGATGGCCGTCGGAACGTGCGATGAAGATGACTTCGTATTCGGAGGCGAGGCTCGCCATCACCTGGATGACGCGCGGGTCCATCGCGCGCGCCTTTTTCTCCAGCCGCTCCAGCAGCGCGACCTTGTCGGCGTCGGCCAGCGAGACCAGCGGATCGACCGCGTTGTACAGCACGCGGCCTTCGCCGCGCTGCACCATGCCGAAGCTGCGGTTCTGCCCTGCGCGCGCAATCGCGCGGGTGGCATCGGCGGCGGCGCCGAGCGCATCGAGGCTGATGTCGTCGGAATAGGCGAACGCGGTCTTCTCGCCCGAGATCGCGCGCACGCCGACGCCCTGGTCGATGTTGAAGCTGCCGGATTTGACCTGGCCTTCTTCCAGGCTCCAGCCTTCGGAACGCGAGTACTGGAAATAGAGGTCGGCATAGTCGACGTCGTGCGTCAGCAGGCGGCCGAACACCGGGGCGAGCTTGTCGGCGTCGAGCCCGTTCGGCGTCAGCAGCGTGGCTTCGGCGGAATGGAACAGCTGCTCGGCGGTCTGGAGGGGTACGAAGGCGTCGGTTGGGTTCATGGCGATGTCCTGAATTATTTGACGGCGGTCTCGCCCCCGGTCGGGGACACGCGCTTGGCCGGCACCCGGCGTTCCACCACATCGACTTCGATTTTCTGACACTGGATGAAGCGGTGTTTGAGCGCGGGCAGGCTCTTGCGCAGACTGGCCTGGTAAGCCGGGTTGAGGTTGGCGATGACGACGCCGGAACCGCGCGGCAGGCGGTCGAGCACCACGCCCCACGGGTCGACGATCATGCTGTCGCCGTGGGTTTCACGGCCCGACAGGTGGTAGCCGCCCTGCGCGGGCGCGATCACGTAGGCGAGGTTCTCGATCGCGCGTGCGCGGATCAGGGTCTCGAAGTGCGCGCGGCCGGTGGTGGCGGTGAACGCCGACGGCACCACGATGATGTCGACGTCCGGCATGGCGCGGTACAGCTCGGGGAAGCGCAGGTCGTAGCAGACCGACAGGCCGATGCGGCCGAACGGGCTGTTGATGACGACGACCTTGTCGCCCGGCTCGATCAGCTTGGCTTCCTGGTAGTGTTCGTTGCCGAGGTCGAGGCCGAACAGGTGGATCTTGTCGTAGCGCGCCACCAGCTTGCCGCGTTCGTCGTACACCAGGCAGCTGTTGCGCACCTTGTTCGCCGTGCTGGCCTCCAGCGGCACCGAACCGCCGACCAGCCAGATATGGTGTTTCTTCGCCGTGCGCGCGAGGAATGCCTGGATCGGGCCGTGGCCTTCGGCCTCGCGCACCTTCACCACATCGGCGTCCTTCATCCCCATGATGCAGAAAAACTCCGGCAGCACGATCATGCGCGCGCCCGCCTCGACCGCCAGCTCGATGAGACGTTCGGCTTCGGCCAGATTGGCAGACACATTCGGGCCCGACGCCATCTGGATGGCCGCCACGCGCACGGTGCCCGCCTGCGGGGCCGGCTTCTTGACTTGCGCCCCACGGGAGCGGGCAACGGTGGTTTTAACGGGTTTTTTTGTTGGCATGGTCGGATTCCACAATCAGGGTTCAGTCACTTGATTATCAGGTTTGGCCTTCGCTTTGGACAGCCGCTGGACATCGGGGGCCTGCCACGCGCCGGTCACCATGTATTCCTTGCTGATGACTTCCTCGATCGGATCGCGCAGCAGTTTCTGCGCGGCCAGCGCCCCCACGCCGGCCAGCGGTCCGCCGAGCAGGGCACCGGCCACGGCCACGCCTTCGGACAGCTTCGGAATCACTTTCACCCGCAACTGCACGGTTTCCTGGTTGAGGTCGGCCAGGCCGGACATGTTGACCTTGGCGGCCGGTCCGCGCATCTTGAAGTCGTCGCTGTAGACCACGCCGCGCGCAATGCGCAGCGTGGCGCCGATATCGTCGAAGGCATAGCCTTCATTGAAGATATCACGGAAATCGAAGTTCAGCCGGCGCGGCAGCGATTGCAGGCTCAGCACGCCGAGCAGTTTCCCGGCGCCGGGATCGATCTTGAGGAACTGCCCGCCCTTGGCCTTGAAGTCGAGCTGGCCGGCCAGCGTGGCCAACGCGAAATCCACCGGCGAGCCTTCCCAGGTGGTGCTGCCCTGGATCTCCGCGGTCCCGCGTTTGAGCGTATCGGGATAGCCGAAACGCGCGAGCATCTTGCCCGCATCGAACACATTCAGGCTCAGGTCGGCCCGGGTTTCGCCCGGACCGCTGTCGCGCCACAGGCCGCTCATGCGGAACACGCTGTCGGGGTGCGTCAGTTGCAGGTTGTCGATCACCAGCCCTTGCGGCGTACCGTGCGCCATGGCTTCCAGCCGCCCCAGCGCATGGTCCTGCAAACGGAAATCCTCCACCGTCAGGTCCAGCACCGGGAAGTCCGACGCCTTCATGTTGTTGCCTGTTTCCGGCCCGCCAGCCGGCAGCCGGGCCGGAATGCTCAACTGCCTGAACTGCGCCGAGACCCGCGCGGGTTGATTGCCCGCCGGACGATAGGCCAGTACGCCGCTCAGGCCGGTGCCGCTCACCTGGGCGCGCAACAACCCGCTACGGTTGCGCCCCTGCAGGCGAACCTCCTGGTAGCGCCGCCCCATCAGGTCGAGCGCGTCGAAACTCAGATCGATCGCCGACAACGACAAGGGTTCGCTGCTTTCGCCGCCGGGCAGCAGATCCATCCAGCCCGAAATATCCAGGCCGCGTCCGCTGCCCGCCAGGCGCAGCCCCGGCTCGCCGGGCATCACGGCACGTCCGCCGAAGCGGATCTCGCCCCGGTCGAATTGTCCTTCGGCGGTGCTGCGCCAGACCGCTCCCACGATCCTGCCAAGCTGCACCTCGCGCAATTGGCCGTTGGCTTGCGGCTGGCTGGTCACCACCAGCGGCAGCGGTTGCGCAGCCGCTTTTTCCAGCGGCGCCGGCAGGCTGCTGCCCAGCCCCGTCAGGTCGGATTCGATACGAACGCGCTCGCCCGTCGGCTCCAGGTCGATCTGCCCGCGCCAGGCTGTCTGTCCCGACACCTGGTCCTTCCAGGCCGAGCCCAGCCATGATGTCAGGCCCGCAGCAGTGGCACGCCCCTGCGCCAGGATCTGGACCTGGCCGGATCGGGTTTGCGTGTCGATGCGCAGCGGGCCGCCGAGAAACTGGGCGATGATGTTCTTGGCGGCCAGGCTGTCCCCGGTGAAATCGATATCGCCGCGCGTCTGGTCGAGCCGCGGCAGGCCCGGCGGCAACAGCGTATCGCCCAGAAACGACAAGCGACCGACCAGCGTCGTATCGTGGCTGCGGCGTAGCGGCACCTGCAGGCTCAGGGCGAGTTTCATCGGCCCGCTGCCGTCCAGTGCGGCCGTGAAACCGTGCAACCGCCCGCCAACCGGACTGGTATTGGCAAAGCGGATGAAATCCTGGATCGGGCCGTTGGCTTGGCCATCGATATGCAATTGCTCGTCGTGATGCAACAGGTCCGGGATCACGGCCTTCACCGGCGCCAGGGCCACGCCGTATATCCGCGCCTGGCTCGAGGTGACCTCCATCATCCGGCCCTGGAACAGCAATCGCCCCTGGATGCCTTCGATACGCGGCCAGCCCGGCACGTAGTCGATCACCGCATCCTTCACCTGTGCGTCGACCCGGAACACGCCATCGCCCGAGTCGAAGGGGAAATGTGTCAGATCGCCTTTCAGGTCCAGCTGCACGTCATCCGAACGCCCGGCCACGACGCTGCGCTTCACCCATTCGACCGTATGGTCGCCGATGTGTTTCGGCAGGTATCGATACACCGCCGTACCGTCTGCGCGACTCATATGCACCGTCAGGTCGACGAGGCCGCGCTGCCCGGGGATCAGTTCGTAGTAGCCCTTCGCCGTCCCGGCCATGTCCGGATTGGCGAAGGCCATGTCGTCCAATGTGAGGCGGCGGCCGTGTGGCGTCTTCTGCCACTTGCCGCGCGCATGCACGCTGTCGATCGCGAACGAGGGTTCGCGGAAGAGGTCGGGCAGTCCCAGCGTCATCTGCTGCGAATCGATCTCGAACACGCCTGCGCGCGCATCGCCCTCGATGCGCCCGCTCAGATTGGACAGGCCCGGCTGGTTGTCGACCGCGGCCACGCCCAGGCCGCTGAAACGGGCGGCAATACTGAAATTGTCCAGCCCCGGCTGCGCGCCCTTCCAGCCGAACCGCAACAGGTCGAAGCGGCCTTGCGGCTGCAGGGCTTGCAGGCGCGCGCGCAGGGCCGCATCCATCGGCAGACTTGGCAGCAGCGATTGCCAGCCGCCCAGGCTGAACGCCTGGGCCGTGATTTCGTGCGACGTGCCGCCCCACGACAGGCCCGCATTGAACGGCGCACTGAGGACGGCACCCGGGCGCGCCACGCGCAGTTTGTCGAAGGCCACGCGATATCCGTCGGGACCGTGCTGCCACTGGGCCTGGCCGCGCACCTGTGCCAGCCGCACCGGCAGCAGATCGTCGCCCAGCTTCGCCTCGATATCATGCAGTTCGAGTCCGGCCGTCACGCCGGCAAGCCTGCCGCGTGCCACTTCGAACTGCATGTTCAGTGCGCCCCGGCCCTGTTGCGGTTGATACGGCAGCGCCAGCCAGGCGGCAAGGCGCGGAAACGACACGCCCGCCACGTTCGCATCGACGGTGCCGTTCCAGCTCTTGAGATCGTCTACCTGGCGCGCGCGCAGTTTCGCCACGATCTGTACCGGCCGCGCCAGACTGGCCGGGGGAATGGCGCGCAATTGCAGGCGATGCGCCCAGCGCACATTGGTCAGCGTGAAGTCGACCGCCGTCAGGGTGAGCGGCGGCGCTCCGCGCACTTCGTCGATCCAGGTGAGCGTGGCGCCGCCTGCATGCACCTGACCTTGCCGCAGCAGCCAGCTGGAAAAGCCGCTGTCCGGCGCGGCCGGGTTGATCGGGATGCCGCCGACGTAGAAATGGCCGTCGCGTGCGCGCCGCACCCCGAGTACCAGGCCTTGCAGTTCGATGCGCGTGAAACGCGGCTCCAGGAACAGCAGCGAACGCCAGGCAAACGCGGCTTCGAGTTCGGGCAGGTAGAGCGCCGGATGGCCCTGCCGGTCGTACAGGCGCACGCCGCGCAGACGGAATTCCGGGCGTGCCTGCTGCCATACGCCCGACACTTCCTCGAGCGTCACCCGCTGCCCCAGCGCACGCGACATGAGATCGGCGACCGTATCGCGGTGCGCTGCAATGTTCGGCAACACCCAGAAGAACATCAAGGCCACCGCCGTCGCAAAACCCACGGCGGCCAGCGCCGTCAGCGCTGCCAGCCAGCGCGAAGCGCGGCGCAGGAACAGGGACAAGGCGGGGGAAACGGTCATAAAAATACAGTTCTCGGACCCGCTGATTCTATGCGCTTAGCTCTGCTTTGCGGCGGCAACATCCCGGTAAATTCCGGGTTCATTCGCCCGTGAAGCGATGAATCTGCCGCCGGTCGCGCTTGGTGGGCCGCCCCTTGATGGCGGCAGCCGGATTAGTCGCCAGCTTGCGGTCGCTGGCTTGCTGCTGACGGCGCGCCAGGCTGGCAGGGTCCTCCTGGTACAGCGCCTGCGCCACCGGCGCCGGCCCGCGCTGCATGGCCAGCGCCCGGACCGTCAGCGTCCAGTCGATCTCGCCGAGATGGATATCCAGCCGGTCGCCGGGTTTGACGTCGCGCGCGGGCTTGACCCGCTCGCCGTTCAATTTCACCCGCCCGTTGTCGATCGCCTGGGTAGCCAGGCTGCGGGTCTTGAAGAAACGCGCGGCCCACAGCCATTTGTCGAGCCGCATCCTGTCGAGCGGCACCTTCTCAGTCGGCATCGATCACTCCCGCAAACACCCCGGGCTTCGCCAGCGCTCGCATGAACCAGTCGAGCGCCCGCCCGGCCTCGCCGCTGCGCCAGGCCAGGTGCAGGGTCTCGCGCGGATTGCCGCCCTCCCACTCGCAACGCACCAGGCGGCCGGTCGCCACCTCGCGTTCGGCGAGCCAGCGCGGCAGCGAGCCCACGCCCAGCCCGGCCTGCTGGGCAGCCAGCTTGCCCGGCAGATCGGCCACGGTCAGACGCGACTGCTGCGCCAGCCAGCCCGCGCTGCGCAGCGGCAGATTGCGCGCAGTGTCGGCGATCACCACCGCGCGATGCGCCGCGATGTCAGTTTGTGTCAACGGTTTTCCGAGGCCCGCAAGCGGATGCTGCGGCGCCACGCAGAACACGAATTCGATGCTGCCCAACGAGCGGCTGCGAATGCCGCTGCCGGCAGGCGCATCGCCGCCCGCGATCGCCAGGTCGGCACAGCCGGATGCAAGCGCATCCCAGCTGCCGGCCAGCACTTCGTGACGCAGCCTGATCTCGGTCGACCGGCCCTGGCGATAAAATGCATCCAGTACCGGCAGCAGTGGGGCGACGGGGAGGATGCCTTCCACCGCCAGGGTGAACTGCGGCTCCCAGCCGCCCGCCACCTGCCGCGTCTTGTTCTCCAGTGCATGGGCCGCACCCAGCAGCGCCCGGCCTTCCTCCAGCAAGAGGCGTCCCGCCGGCGTGAAGCGCGCGCGATGACCGGAACGGTCGAACAGCAGCGCATCGAGCTCGGCCTCGATCTGCTGCACGGCGTAGGTCAGGGAAGACGGCGCCCGTCCCAGTTCCTCGGCCGCGCGTGCGAATGAACCTTTGCGATCGATGGCGTCGAGGATGGACAGCGCCTCCAGGGTCAGCGGCATGTTCGAACAATTCGAATGAGTTGATCGAATTGTGCCGGTTTTACTCGCGTAAAACCACGCCTATAGTCACCCCATGTCTGAACATCAACCCAACCGACAGGAGCGCGCATCATGCTGACCGTACGCAAATCATCCGAACGCGGCCACGCCAATCATGGCTGGCTCGACAGCTTTCACACCTTCTCGTTTTCGAACTATCGCGATCCCAATTGGATGGGATTCGGCCCGCTGCGCGTGATCAACGACGACCGCATTGCGCCCGGCGCGGGTTTCCCGACGCACAGCCACCAGGACATGGAAATCGTCACCTGGGTCTTGGCGGGCGCACTCGAACACAAGGACTCGCTCGGCAACGGCGGCGTGATCCGCCCCGGCGAATTACAGCGCATGCGTGCCGGGCACGGCATCGCCCACAGCGAATACAACGCCTCGGCCAGCGAACCGGTGCATCTGTTGCAAATCTGGATCGAGCCGGACGCCTACGGCCTGGAGCCGGGCTACGAACAGATCGCCTTTGCCCCCGAAAGCCTGCAGGGCCAGCTCCGCCTGATCGCCTCGAACGATGGCCGCGACGGCTCGGTGACGATCCATCAGGACGCCGCCCTTCATGCAGGCCGGCTGGCGACGGGCGATCGCGTCACCCTGAATGTGGCGGCGGGGCGGCAAGCCTGGTTGCATATCGCAACCGGTCGGGTCAAGGTGCAGGGTTATCCGCTGGAAGCCGGGGATGCGGTGGCGATCCGCTTCGAATCCGCGGTCGACATCGAGGCGCTGGAACCCAGCGAACTGATCAGCTTCGATCTTCCCTGACCCCCTCGGGGCTTCGGCCACCTGGCCAGCCCCGATACAATCACTCACTTTTTGATGCAAGGACATGTCATGCCCAAGATTCTCGCTTTTTCCGGCAGCATCCGCCGCGAGTCCTGGAACCGCAAACTCATCCGGGTTGCGGTGGACGCGACCCGTGCCGCAGGCGGCGACGTCACCCTGATCGACCTGGCCGATTATCCGCTGCCGCTCTATAACGGCGACCTCGAGGAACGCGACGGCCTGCCAGACAATGCACAGCGCTTGAAGGCCTTGTTCAAGGAACACGATGCCCTGCTGATCGCGAGCCCGGAATACAACAGTTCGATGCCACCGCTGCTGAAAAACACGCTCGACTGGGTGTCGCGCGAATGGCAGGGCGAATCGGGCCTGGTGCCCTACCAGAACAAGGTCGCCGCCATCCTGGCCGCCACGCCCGGCACCTTTGGCGGCATGCGCATGCTGCCGCACCTGCGCCAGGTCCTCAATACGCTGGGCGTGCTGGTGCTGCCCGGCCAGTTCTCGCTGGCCCACGCCGACACCGCATTCGACCCCGAGAACGGGGCGCTGAAATCGCCTGCCCGGCTGCACGCACTGGTGGTGGAACTGGTGAAGATCACGACGGCGCTCGCGCGCACGGCAGACCGCCCATAAAAAAGCGCCCCGAAGGGCGCTGGCTTCTGCAGAGCAAGGCGTATGGCCCGCCGTCAGACTCCGGTGACCGGTCCGGCAGGATGACCGAGGGCGGGCACGGCGCCGGAACCCCCTGCCTGGAGTGCGTGGGACGGCGCGGCATGGCTGAATCCGGCATAGCATGAGAGGGCGGCCACCACAGCCAGGCACAGGACGAATCCCGGTGCACTGCCGGTTCGGTAGCAACGGCGATTGTCGGTGGAGCGGACGGGGAACGGGCATTGATGCGACATAGGGCCTCCTGGTTCAACACTGCACCTGAATCGGGGCAACGACGCAGCCATCAACCTGAAATCTGGCAACCCCGCTATCTTGACCCGGATGCAACCCGACCAAGACCGGAAGCTTTGCGTCCCCGCCTCACGACGGGTTTGCCCTTGTACGACTTATCTACAGTAACGACGAAATATCGGCAGACTTTAGGCTGGGCACCTAAAATAATTTCCCTATTTATCAACCGGTTGAGAAAAACAGTCGCGCACATCCTGTGCCATGAACTGACGAGGTCCCTTTCGGCGGCCCGGCAACGACGCTGCAAACCGTTTCCCGACGGCCTTATTGCGACAGCATCCTGTCCTTGGCCACGAAGTACTTGCGGGCAAAGGCCACGAGCTGGCCGTCGCCGGGATGATCGACGGTTTCGACTCCCACGACTTTTTTCACGAGGTCATGATCGTGCGCGTGGATGTGCTTGATGAGTTCGAGCTTGGCGTGCCCCGGTCCGACGATCAGGATTTCCGTGGCACCGCTCAAGGCCTCCACAACATCGTGGTAGTACTGCTGGTCCTCGGGCTGGCGGCTGCCGCTAACCGAACCGCGCTTGCGCTGCAGATGGCGCGGCGGGTTGACGGGATGGATCACCGATTTCTCGACATCATCCGGGCTGACGTGCATGACACGCGCCTCGTTGTGATCGAGCCAGACAACTGCATGGTAATGCGACATGACATTCCTTTCGGGTTAATCGAATGAACAAATCCTTAATTGAAAAATAGGCCAAGGCTGCGCGACTGCAAGCGGCCGGCCCTGCCGACGCGGCAAGGCCGGTGCCCGTCTACCTGACCGCTTCCTTCAGCTGATCCAGGATCGCCGGATTCTCCAGGGTGGAGACGTCCTGGGTGATTTCCTCGCCCTTGGCGATCGCGCGCAGCAGGCGGCGCATGATCTTGCCGGAACGGGTCTTGGGCAGGTTGTCGCCGAAGCGGATTTCGTCGGGCTTGGCGATCGGACCGATTTCCTTGCCCACCCAGTCGCGCAGCTCGGCGGCGATCTTCTTCGCTTCCTCGCCGACCGGCCGCGTGCCCTTCAGCACCACGTAGGCCACCACTGCCTCGCCCTTGATGTCGTGCGGACGGCCGACCACGGCGGCCTCGGCGACGCGCAGGTTGGAGACCAGCGCGGATTCGATTTCCATCGTGCCCAGGCGATGCCCGGACACGTTCAGCACGTCGTCGATGCGGCCCATGATCCAGAAATAGCCGTTGACGTCACGGTGCGCCGAATCGCCGGCGAGATAGGTCTTGCCGCCGAGTTCCTCCGGGAAATAGGTTTTGACGAAGCGGTCCGGATCGCCCCACAGGGTGCGCAGTTGCGACGGGAAGGGGCGCTGGATCACCAGATAGCCGCCCTGCCCTTTTCCGACCGGATGGCCGTGTTCGTCGGTGATCGCGGCCATGATGCCAGGCAGCGGCAGGGTGCAGGAACCCGGCTTGGTCGGCACCGCACCGGGCAGCGGCGAAATCATGTTGGCGCCGGTCTCGGTCTGCCACCTGGTGTCGACGATGGGGCAGCGGCCGCGGCCGATGACCTGGTGATACCACATCCAGGCCTCCGGGTTGATCGGCTCGCCCACCGTCCCCAGGAGGCGCAGCGATGAGAGGTCGTACTGTGCCGGCAGGTCGGAGCCGAGCTTGATCAGGCTGCGGATCGCGGTCGGCGCGGTGTAGAAGGTGGTGACCTTGTGTTTCGCGACGGTTTCCCAGAAGCGCCCGGGATGCGGATAGGTGGGAATGCCCTCGAAGATGACCTCGGTCATGCCGAGCGCCAGCGGGCCGTAGGCGACATAGGTGTGGCCGGTGATCCAGCCGACGTCGGCGGTGCACCAGTAGACGTCGGTTTCGGGCTTGGCGTCGAACACCCACTGCATCGACAGGATGGCGCCGAGCAGGTAGCCGCCGGTGGAATGCTGCACGCCCTTGGGCTTGCCGGTCGAGCCGGAGGTATAGAGGATGAACAGCGGATGCTCGGCGGACACCCACACCGGCTCGCAGGTCTCGGCCTGGGTCTGGGTCAGTTCGTGCCACCACAGGTCGCGCGTGCCCCAGTTGACTGCGCCGCCGGAGCGGCGGTACACCACCACGCGCTCGACGCAGGAGGTGTCACCCATCGCCAGCGCCTCGTCGACCGCACGCTTCAGCGGCACCGCTTTGCCGCCGCGCAGCGATTCATCGGCCGTCACGATCAGCTTAGCCTTGGCGTCCTCGATGCGCTCGAACAGGCTCTTGGCGGAAAAGCCGCCGAACACCACCGAATGGATCGCCCCGATGCGCGCGCACGCCTGCATCGCCACCACCGCTTCGATGCTCATCGGCATGTAGACGATCACACGGTCGCCCTTTTCCACACCGAGCGACTTCAGTCCGTTGGCGAACTGGCACACACGGGCATGCAGTTCCGTGTAGGTGACCTTCGTCACGCTGCCATCGTCGGCCTCGAAAATCAGCGCGGTCTTGCCGCCTCGGGTCGCCAGATGGCGATCGAGGCAGTTGTAGGACACGTTCAGTTCACCGTCGTCGAACCATTTGTAGAACGGTGCCTTCGACTCGTCGAGCACGTGGGTGAACGGCGTTTTCCAGGCAATGTGCTGGCGCGCCAGATCGGCCCAGAACCCCTCGTAGTCGTTTTCTGCCTGGCGACACAACGCCTCGTAGGCGGCCATGCCGGATACATTCGCCTGCTTGACGAACGCATCCGCTGGCGGGAAAACACGGGTTTCGGTCAAAATCGACTCGATGGCTGCCATACAGTCTCTCCACTGATAAAGTGTTGCGATAAGCCCAGATTCTAATCCAAGCCATGAGCCATCCCGCACTTGAACGCGTTGCCCGCTGTTCACGTTATGGTCGTCGCCTGCTGACGGCACAACCGAACCTGGCAGAAACCGTGGCCGGCCAGCTGGGCCAGGCCTTCGGCCGGGCGGCCATGCGGGCCTTTCTCGCCGAGCCCGCCTGTACCGACGAAGCCGTCCTGCACCAGCGCCTGCGGCAATTGCGCCAGCGGGTGTGGCTGATCGTCACCGCGCGCGATCTGGCGGGCCAGGCCGATCTCGCCGAGGTGATGGCCACCTACAGCACTCTGGCCGAGGTTTGCATTGCCGCCGCGCTCGACTTCCATCACGCCGAACTGGCCGCGCGCCACGGCGAGCCGCGCGACGAAAACGGTTCGCCGCAGCGTATGGTCGTGGTCGGCATGGGCAAGCTCGGCGGCTTTGAGCTCAACGTGTCGTCCGACATCGACCTCATCTACCTCTATCCCGAGGAAGGCGAGACGGCGGCCGACGATCCGTCCGCCTCGATCCGTCCGCTTTCCAACCACGAATTCTTCATCCGCCTGGGGCGCAAGCTCGCCGCCGCGCTGGGAGAGAACACCGCCGACGGCTACGTCTTCCGCGTCGACCTGCGGCTACGCCCGTGGGGCGAATCCGGCCCGTTCGCGATGGGCTATGCGATGCTGGAAGACTATCTGGTGGCCCAGGGGCGGCCGTGGGAGCGTTACGCCTGGATCAAGGCGCGCCCGCTCACCGGCAGCCGACACGACGAACTGATGCAGATCGTGCGGCCCTTCGTGTTCCGCAAATATCTCGATTTCGGCGCCTTCGCCGCGATCCGCGACCTGCACGTGCAGATCCGCCGCGAGGTCGCGCGTCGCGAAATGGCGCACAACGTCAAGCTGGGGCCGGGCGGCATCCGCGAGATCGAATTCACCGCGCAGGTGTTCCAGCTCATCCGTGGCGGCCAGATCGCCGCCCTGCAGCAGCAACCGACATTGGTCGTGCTGGACGCGCTGGTGAAGACAGGCCTCATGACTGCCGACGCGCAGCAGGAACTCGCGGCCGCCTACGATTTCCTGCGCCGGCTGGAACACCGCATCCAGTACCTGGACGACGCGCAGACCCAGCTCCTGCCGGACGATGCCGAATCGCAGACCATGCTCGCCGAGGCGATGGGCTTCCCCGACTACGCCGCCATGCTGACGGCGCTCGACCGCCATCGGAATAAAGTCACGCGTCATTTCGAGCAGGTGTTCGCTGCGCCGCAGACCGACCAGAACAGCCATCCACTGACTGCCGTGTGCTGCGGCACCGCAGACGCCGACGCCACCCAGGCGCTGCTGGAAAACGCCGGCTATGACGACCCGCCGCGCGTACTGGCGACGCTCGACGCCTTGCGCCAGAACACCGCGCGCCTCCCCGAATCGACGCAGCTCCGGCTCAACGCACTGCTGCCGCCTGCGCTCGAAGTCATCGGCGGCCAGACCGACCCGGCGGTCACGCTGGAGCGCTTCGCCGCGCTCATCCAGTCCGTTTCCCGGCGCGCCACCTATCTCGCGCTGCTGGCCGAATATCCCGCAGCGCTGCGCCAACTGGTACGCCTGCTGGCGGCAAGCCCATGGGCCGCGCAGATGATCACACGGCAGCCGCAACTGCTGGACGAACTGATCGCGCCGCAACACCTGATGAGTACGCCCGACTGGACGCAGCTCGCCGCCCAGCTGCACGAGGAGCTGGATGCCCACCCTGGCGACACCGAAGCGCAGATGGATGCGCTGCGCCGCTTCAAGCAGGTGCAGACGCTGCACCTGCTCGCACAGGATGTGGCGGGGCGGCTGACACTGGAAGCGCTCTCCGACCACCTCTCCTATCTTGCCGACACGCTGTTGAACGAAACCCTGGCACGCTGCTGGGCCGGCCTGAAGACGCGCCACCGCGACAAGCCGCGCTTCGCCATCGTCGGCTACGGCAAGCTCGGCGGCAAGGAACTCGGCTACGCCTCCGACCTCGACCTGGTGTTCCTCTATGACGACGCCGACGAACGCGCGCAGGAAATCTACGCGCGGCTGGCGCAGCGCATCAACACCTGGCTCGGCACGCTCACTTCGACCGGGATGCTGTATGAAACCGACCTGCGCCTGCGCCCGGACGGCGCCTCCGGCCTGCTGGTCAGCTCGACCGAGGCCTTCCGCGACTACCAGTTGCACCACGCCTGGGTGTGGGAACACCAGGCGCTGACGCGCGCCCGTTTCGTGTGCGGCGACGCGGCAATCGGCGCACGCTTCGAGGCCCTGCGCCGCGAAGTGCTGAGCGCCCCGCGCGATGCCGCCAAACTGCGCGAGGACGTGCTGTCCATGCGCGAGAAAATGCGCGCCGGCCACGTCAACGACACCGACCTGTTCGACCTCAAGCACGACCGCGACGGCATCGTCGACGTCGAATTCTGCGTGCAGTATCTGGTGCTGCGGCATTGCGCCGGCCACCCCGAGCTCGCCGACAACGTCGGCAATATCGCGTTGCTGCAGCGTGCGGGAACGGCCGGCCTGCTCCCGCCCGACCTTGCCCAGGCCGCCGCCGACGCCTACCGTGAATTGCGCCGCCAGCAACATGTGATCAAGCTCAGCGGGGCGGAATACGCCCGCGTGCCGCCCCATGCACTGGAAAGCGTACGCAATGCGGTCAACGGCTTATGGACGCAGGTCATGGATACGGCCGCCTGACATTCCTGCCATGATTATCATTTTTCCGTACCCGGAGATCGCATCTTGAACCCCAACGCCCTCGCCGCCAGGGAAGCCCTGCGCCAGTTCCGCGTGATTTTCGGCGCCGTGCGCCAGCATTTCCAGGCGGTTGAAAAAGCCTGCGGCGTCAGCGGAGCACAGATATGGGCCATGGCCGCGCTGCGACAGACGCCCGGCATGAAGGTGTCCGAACTGGCGCAGACCTTGTCGATCCATGCCTCCACCGCCAGCAATCTGCTCGACAAGATCGAGAAATCAGGATTGATCCGGCGCGAACGCAATAGTGTGGACCAGCGCGTCGTGCGCCTGTATCTCACCGATGCCGGGGAAAAAGCACTGGGGAAGGCGCCGCAGCCGCTGACCGGCATCCTGACGCACGCCTTGGGACAGTTGCCGGATGAAGCCTTGTCCCGCCTCAACCAGGATCTGGCGACGCTGATCGCGCACATGGGCGAAGTCAACACGCAATACGCGCAAAAGCCCTTGTCGGAACTCTGAGCCCTCGATTACTGGCTGGCGTACAGCCAGCCACGCCGCACCAGCGCCTTCTCGATCTCTACCCCGACGAACACCACCGATGACAGGGCCAGGCACGCGCCCAGCTCGCCCAGGCTCAGCGGCTCGGTCTTGAAGATGGGATTGAGCCAGGGCACATAGAGCACGGCCATCTGCAGGGCGAGCGTCAGCAGCAGGGCACCCGTCAACGCCGCGTTGGAGAGGACGCCCTGGGTAAACAGCGATTCGCGCTCGGAGCGGATCGCCAGCACATGGCCCAGCTGCGACAGCGTGAGCACGGTGAACACCATGCTCTGCCAATGCGCCGAGCCGACGTGGATCGTCCAGGCCTGCGTCAGCAGCGACACGCCGCCCATCAGCAGCCCCACCCACAGGATGTGCTGCCACATGCCGTGCGCGAAGATGCTCTCCTTCGGCGGCCGCGGCGGGCGCTGCATGACGTTGCGCTCGGCGCGCTCATTGGCGAGCGCCAGCCCCGGCAGGCCGTCGGTGACGAGGTTGATCCACAGGATGTGAATCGGCAGCAGCGGGATCGGCAGGCCCATGAAGGGCGCGAGGAAGATGGTCCAGATCTCGCCCGAGTTGCTCGTCATGGTGTATTTGACGAACTTGCGGATGTTGTCGAAGATGCGGCGGCCTTCGCGCACCGCATGCACGATGGTGGCGAAGTTGTCGTCGAGCAGCGTCATGTGGGCCGCCTCGCGCGCCACGTCGGTGCCACCCTTGCCCATGGCGACGCCGATGTCGGCCATTTTCAATGCGGGCGCGTCGTTCACCCCGTCGCCGGTCATGGCGACGAACTCGCCCTTGTCCTGCAGCGCCTGCACGATCTTGATCTTCTGTTCCGGGTTGATGCGGGCGTAGACCCGCACCGACTCCACCTCGCGCTCGAATTCCGCCAGCGACAACTGCGCCAGCTTGCTGCCGGTGAGCACCTTGCCACCGTCGCCGACGATGCCGAGCCTGCTTGCAATGGCGCGTGCGGTGGCCGGATGGTCGCCGGTGATCATCACCGGGATGATGCCCGCGGCCTTGCAGGCGGCCACCGCATCGGCCGCTTCCGGCCGCGGCGGGTCGATCAGGCCGGCCAGGCCGATGAAAGTGAGATCGGTTTCCAGCGTGGCCGCGTCGAGTGCCTCCGGCACGCGCGGCAGCCGCTTCAGGGCGAAGGCCAGTACGCGAAGTCCCTGCGCAGCCAGTTGTTCGGCTTCGTTGTGCAGCGCGATCCGATCGATGGCCGTCGTTCCGTTTCCGCCCAGCTGATCGCCGCACAGCGCCAGCACGCTCTCGGGCGCGCCCTTCACCAGCATGAGTACGGTATCGCCCTCGCGATGCAGCGTGCTCATGCGCGCGCGCTCGGAATCGAAGGGAAGCTCCGCCAGTCGCGGCAGCGTTTCCTGCCATTCATGCTTACTGAATCCGGCTGTCAGCGCAGCTTCGAGCAGCGCAGTCTCGGTGGGGTCGCCGGTCAATTTTCCGTCGACGTCGGCCATGGCGTCGTTGCACAGCGCCATGGCGAGCCCCAGTTCGTACCATGGCGACGACTCGCCGCCGGGCAAGCCCGGACGGGTTTCGCCGGCGGCGAGTACGCAATCGACCTGCATGCGGTTCTGTGTCAGCGTGCCGGTCTTGTCAGAGCAGATGTAGGTGACCGAGCCGAGCGTCTCCACTGCGGGAAGTCGGCGGATCAGCGCGTTCTGCCGGACCAGGCGCGCCGCCCCCAGCGCGAGCGAAATGGTGACCACAGCCGGCAGCGCCTCGGGAATGGCGGCAACCGCCAGGCTGACGGCGGTGAGCAGCATCACCAGCGGCGCTTCGCCGCGCAGCCAGCCGGCCACGAAGATGATGGCGCAGATCGCCAGCACCACCCATGCCAGATGCTGACCGAAACGTGCCAGGCGTTTTTGCAGCGGCGTCTTGCCGGATTCACCAGACAACAACGCAGCGATTTTCCCCAGTTCGGTCTGCATGCCGGTGGCCACCACCAGACCGCGGGCGCGGCCGTAGGTGGCGATCGTGCCCTTGTACCCCAGATTGAGGCGATCGCCGAGCGGCAGCCCGGTTTCATGCAGCGGTACGAGTCGTTTGTCGACCGGCTGCGACTCGCCGGTGAGCGCGGACTCGTCGACCTTGAACGAGGCCAGTTCGGTCAGGCGCAGGTCGGCAGGCAGGATGTTGCCGGCCTCCAGTTCCACCAGATCGCCGGGCACCAGTTCCGTCGCATCAATCAGCGCGGGACGCCCATCACGGATCACGCGGGCCTGCGGACTGGCCATTTTCTTCAGCGCTGCCATGGCACGTTCGGCGCGGTATTCCTGGACGAAGCCGATGATGCCGTTGAGGAACACGATGACCACGATGGCGATAGCATCCTGCGGCTCGCCGATGACGCCGGCGATGACCGCGGCGGCGATCAGCACCAAAATCATGAAATCGGTGAACTGCGACGCCAGCATGGCAAGCGGATGGCGGCGGCCGGTCTCGTGCAGGGTGTTGGGGCCTACCCGGCCAAGCTGCGATGCGGCGGCTTCGGCCGTCAATCCCGCGTCCAGGTCGCTGTCGAGATGTGCGGCGACAGCCTCGCTGTCGAGGCAATGCCAGTGCCGGACCGGTTTGCCGCGATCAGTCGCCATGCAAATAAAGGAAAAGCGTGTTCAACAGATAAATGACCAGCAACAGCAGGCTGATCCAGCTGACCGTGCGAAACACGCGCGAAGCGGGCCGCAACACCAGCCCAACCACGGCCAGCCCGCTCATCATCATGGCGGAGAAGGCCGAGGCGGCATGGGTAAGGGACACATCGGCGAGCAGCGGGCCTGGCAGGTAGGCCAGGTCGTCGATGGCGAGGATGTCGCCATAGCGCGAAAGCCTGACGCCCGCCACGCCGATCACGGCGAGGCAGGCGAAAAACGAAGCCCAGATGAATGCGATTTCCTGCATAGCGCTTTTGATGCAGCCTCGAATCTGGCGACACCTCGAAACGAATACTCGGATTGCCTGGCGGTAACGGGTCAGGGCAATACCGGATATCCCGTGCCACAACATACCTGCTACCGAATCCGCAGGGCATAGGACGCTTACAGCCGAAGGGTAGCATGATGGTTGCCTGCAATCGTCGATACATCGGGCATCGCCCGGAACGCCGCGCAATATGGGCTCCCATTGCCGGAAAGCGAAGGAAGGATTCACGCTGCCGCACACGAAGCGATGGAGGCTTTCATCGGTACGTTGCGGGTGCCGGCCCGGCAGCTGACACCTCAATTCGTGCATGGCGCCGCCACACTACGCATTCTGGAACACGAGCAAACGATGGATGCCGACCTGATCGTGATGGGCAAGCATGGGCAATCGGTGATGGAAGAACTGCTGCTCGGCAGCGTCACCCAGCACGTGCTGAAGCATTCCAGCAGCGACGTGCTGATGCAGGCCATACCGGCTAGGCAAAACCACACGGTGGCCCGTTTCGCGCCTCAGGACATTGCTTCCGACACTTCCTGCAGAAGCCGCAGCGGCGGTGCACTGCCGTCCTTGTGCTGCCCGGCATAGACGGTGAGATGCGGAAAGGGAATCTCGATGTCGGCGGCGTCGAATGCCTTCTTCAGGCGGTACAGGAATTCGCGCCGCACGCCCCACTGCTCCAGCGGCATCACCTTGAAGCGGCAGCGGATTACCACGGCCGAATCCGCCCATTGGTCGACGCCGGCGATTTCCAGGTCGTCGACAATCTTGCCGCCCAGTTCCGGATCGGCGCGCAAACCGGTCGCCACCTCGCGCATCAGGTCATAGACCTCATCGACGTCCTCGCGGTAGGCGACGCCGACGTCGATCACGGCATAGGCGAATCCGCGGCTGCGGTTGGTCACGGTATCGACGTGACCATTCGGGATGTAGTGCACACTGCCCTCGTAATCGCGCAAACGGATGTAGCGCAGGGTCATCTCCTCGACCAGCCCGCCCTTGCCGGCCACTTCCACTACGTCGCCCTGGCGGATCTGGTTTTCCAGCAGCAGGAACAGGCCGGTGAAATAATCCTTGACCAGGCTTTGCGCGCCGAAGCCGATGGCGATGCCCAGCACGCCGGCGGCAGCCAGGATGGGCGCGATCGAGATGCCGACCTCGCTCAGGACCAGCATGGCGGCGACCAGTGTGACGACCACCAGGATGATGTAGCGAAACACCTGCTCCAGCGTATTGAGCCGCTTGATCCGCTCGGGGTCGCCGACATCGTGCTGCATGCGTCGCCGCAACCGTGCCACGGCCTTGCGCGCGACGCACAGGACCAGCCATGACAGCCCCAGGATGAGGAGGACATGCAGGGCGGTCACGACCAGTTCGCGCCATTCCCCGAGATAGCCTACTGCCGTGTTCAGATAATCCGTAGGCATGAAATTCAGTCTTTTCCTACTGCGCGCGCCAGCGGGCGAAACTGCAAATGGTGGAACAGTTGCAGATAGCGACTGACCTCCCCGCGTTCCAGATTGCTGACGAATTTCCAGAAACCATAGATGCGCGACAGCGTCATCATGCGTTCGGCGTACAACTGCCAGGTGTAGCGGGCGGCCACGCGCGCCAGCGATCCCTCGGAGATGCGCTGCCAGCGTGGCGGATCAACCGCGCACTGCTGCAGGAAATCGGCGATTGCCTCAGCGGCGGCCGCGCCCTCGTTGGGGTCGATGTGGAAACCCGACACGCCGTGCTGGATGATCTCGAGCGGCCCGCCGTAGCGCGTGGCGAACACCGGCAGGCCGGAGGCCATCGCCTCGATCAGGGTAAGACCGAAGGCTTCGAACAATGCGGGTTGGACGAATACGCCGCGCCGGTCGGCGACATGGCGATAGAGTTCGCCGGCCAGGTTCTTGTCGAGGCGGGTGCCCAGCCAGCGCATCCGTCCATCCAGCTGGTACTGGTCCATCAGTGCGTGCATGCGCGCGATCTCGGCCTTCTCCTCCTCGTCGGTCGAGGCCGCCGCATCGATGTAGCCGCCGACCACCAGCAGATTGGCGGCTTCGGCCAGACGCTCGCAGGCGCCGAACCACTCGCTCAGGCCGGTCAGGTTCTTGATGCGGTCGAGTCGCGCCATGGTGAAGATCAGGGGCCTGTCGGGGTCGGCGAACTGGCCGCGATATGGCACGCCGGGGTCAGGCGCATAGAGCAGGCGATCGATCTCGGGCATCAGCGAATGCAGACGCCGCGACGTGTCGGTGTAAGGGAAATAGATGTCGGCATCGGCACCCGGCGACACGATGTTGAACTTGGGATCGAACAGGTCGATGCCGTTGACCACGCGGTACAGCCCCGGCAGGGTATACGCACGGTAGCTTTCGTACTGCCCGATGCTGTGCGCCGTGCCGGCGATTTCCTGATAGGTGCTGGTGATGATGAAGTCGGCGTGGTTCATGCCGATCAGGTCCGCTGTGTACTGGCAGGCGAAATGGTAAGCCGCATCATTGTCTTCCCAGTACAGCGCCGAGTGCAGGTACTTGGTCTGTTCCAGCGCATGGGCAATGTTGCACTGGGTCACGCCGAGACGTTCCGACAGCAGGCTGGCGACCAGGTTACCGTCGGAGTAGTTGCCGATGATGAGGTCCGGGCGTCCGCCGAGCTGCGCGAGCGCTTCGCGTTCGACATGAACCGAAAAGGCTTCCAGATACGGCCAGATTTCAAAGCGCGACACCCATTGCCGCACGATCTCGCCGTTGGGATGGTGGAACGGTACCCGCACGATCCAGGCATGGTCCGTGCCCTGAATCTTTTCCAGCGGCATATTGCAGGTGGTGCCGTCCGATTCGGGAATCAGACGGGTCACGACGACGATCTTCGGATCGACCTGCACGCCCTGGATCGCCATGCGGTCGCGCATCTCGTGCTCGAGCGCGCGCACCTGATCGAGGATATAGACCACCTGGCCCCCGGTGTCGGGACGCCCCAATACATTGTCCTGGCCGAAATAGCCATGCGGCGACAAAATCAGCAGACGCGAGATCATCGGGATGCGTGCCAGGAACGCTTCCAGCGCGGTGGGCGATGGAGCCTCCAGGATATCGACCAGCAGGCCCATGGTTTCGCTGGTCCGTGCCGCCGTGGCGCCCCAGCCAGGTTCGAAGCCCAGCCGGCCGAGCGCGGCCGCCAGATCGGCCCACGGCGTGTCGGGGTCGCGCGCTTCGAGCTGCTGCAAGGCCGCACGCAAGGCAGCACGCAAGGCAGCCACGTCGCCGAGGTGGGGCGCCAGCATCAGCTGCTGGCCGTCGATCGAGTGCATGCGCAGGAAATTCAGCATCCGCGCGTGCCCCACCTCGGGCCGGGTGAACATCGCGCTCGCCAGATGCCGGTTGAGATGCAGCACGCCCTGCCCGATCGAACGCGTTTCCTGCAGCCGCGGCACATGGCGGCCAAAGGGTTCAAAGTCGATTTCCAGCACGCTGTCACCGTCGTTCGGCGGTTTCACGAACAGCTCCTTGGACGCGAGGAATTCGCTCACCGACACGCTTTCCGGCACCAGCTGTTCCTGATGCATGCGCAGGTAACGCCAGCGCCCGGCCCCTTCGCGCAATGCGAAATAGGCCCAGGGATGCTGGAACACACCCTCCTGGAAATGGCGCACGGCCTGTTGCAGCGGCGTGCCGTCGAGCGAACTGGCGGATTCCGTCGCCAGGGTGTCGAGCACGTGACACAGGTCGCTTTGCAGCAACAGCACGCGGTTCTCGGCAAAGCAGCGGCGCAGGAAGGCATCCACCGGATCTCGGTGATCCGTCGTCCAGGTTTTCAATGCGTCGATCATGCCGCCTCCTGCTGTAAAGTCGGCGCCGGGCTGCAGGCAAACCCGTAATGCGCCATGCCTTCGAGAATGCCGGATGCGCTGGGCGTCCCGGCGAAATAGATCTGTTCCAGCCCGCGCAGCTTTTCCAGTTCGGGACTGTGGTTGGACACCACCACGGCCTGCGTGTCCCCGACCAGCATTTCCAGGTCGTTGCCGGAGTCGCCCGCCACCAGGAAGGCGCGCAGCGGCAATCCCCATTTATAGGCCAGATAGCGGATGGCCTGCCCCTTGGATGCGCGGACCGGCAACACGTCGAGGAAGACATCGTGCGAATGGATCAGGTTGGCATGCAGCCCTGCCTGGCGTAGCAGCGCCTTGAGTTCGCGCAAGGTCGGTGCCGTGTCCGGGTCGGCGTTGAAGCTCAGTTTGAAATCGCTTTGCTGATCGTCGGATTGCGGGGTCAGCCCGGGCAGGCCCGTGAACAGCGAAGCCACGGCATCGCGCCGCCACAGATGCTGGATGTGGCGGCGCCATCCGCTATCGGGACGGATCTCGGGACCGTAATGGATTTCACTGCCGACCGCGGTGATCAGCACATCGGGTAGCGGGACACGCGACTGCCGCAACACCTCGATCGCGCTCGACAGGTGGCGCCCGGTCGCCACGCCGAAACCAAAGCCGCGCGGCTGCGTGCGAAGTACGCGAATCAGGGCGTCGAGGCCGGCACGGTCGCCCAGCAAGGTGTTATCGATGTCGCTCACCAGCATGCGCCGCACATAGGGCATGAGACGGGCCGCCGGACGGTGCACTGCGCGTTCGCGCCGCACCTGTTTGCGACTGCGGCGGATCACCCGGTCGATCGCCTTGAGGTATTTCTCGACATGGGCATTCCATGTGTAGTGACGTGCCACGCCGCTGATGCCACGCCGCGCATAGCGCTGCCAGGTACGGACATCCGACATCACTTCGAGCAGGCCGCGCGCGATGTCCGTACTGTCGAGAGGATCGACCAGCACGCCGTTTTCGCAATGCGCAATGATGTCCGGTGGGCCGCCATCGCGGGTGGCGACCACCGGCAGGCCGCTCGCTGCCGCTTCGATCAGGGTCAGGCCGAAGGGCTCGGTCAACGCCGGATTGACGAACACGCCACGGCGTTGTGCCGCCAACCGGTAGAGCGCAGGAATATCGTCCGACTGATGCTGTTTGGGCAGCGCCACGCTGCCCCACAGGTCGTATCGGTCGACATCGAGCAACAGATCCTTCAGTACGTCCGCCTGGGCTTCATCCAGATTGCGAATGTCGTCACGATTGCCGGCCACGATGGCGAGATTGGCACGTGTGCGCAATTCGGGCGATTCGCCATAGGCCGCCACCAGCCGCTGCAGGTTCTTGCGCATTTCGGGCCGACAGATGGCGAGGATGAGCGGTTTCTTCGGCTGCGTGAAAAAACGGTCGACCAGCGCCGGCACCTGCAAGGGAATCGGCTCGCGGCCAGGCGGTGCGAAACGCGACGTATCGGTGCCGGGCGGAATCACCGCCATCCGTGCCGGGTGGTGGTTTTCATACAATCCATACTGCTCGCTGCTTTCCTGCGCGGTACTGGTGACCACCAGGGCGGCATGTTCGAGCACCTCCTCTTCCGCAGCAATGCGGCGGCCGAAGTTGAACTGGCGGTCGATTGTCTGCGCCTTGCGGCCATGGTCGAGCAGGCGCTGGCGCTTGCAGCGTCCGAGCGAATGGCCGGTGTGCACCAGCGGGATGCCCAGCAGCTGCGACAGATGCACGCCGACGTAGCCGGCGTCGGCGTAATGGCTGTGGATGACATCGGGCAGGCGTGGCTGCTGGCGCAGATAGCTGAGGGTGCGGTCGACGAGCTGATCGAGGTGGTTCCACAAGCTTTCCTTGCGCAGATAGCGTCTCGGCCCGCAGGGCAGCCGCACCAGTCGCGCACACTCGCCCAGCGCTTCGCCCGGCACGGCATAGTCCGGCGACACCGTGGCATCGTCGACCAGACGCGTGACCACGTCGACCTGTTCGATCCGGGGATGGCGCCCCAGCGCCCGCGCGAGCTCGATCACGTACAGGGTCTGGCCGCCGGTATCGGCGTCGCGCCCCAGTTCCAGGTCATGCCCGCGCATCAGCCCATGCACGCTCACCATCAGGACATACAGATCACGCACGCATCACCTCCGTTTGAATTTTCCAGTCGCGTATGAACGGACGGTAGAAATCCTGCGAGGCCGGCACCGCGCCACGTATGCCACACAAGGCGCGGGCGAAGGCATCGGCGCGCGCCAGCTGGTCGGCCAGTGACCAACCTTGCAGCATGCCCAGCATGAACACGGCGGAGAAGCCATCGCCCGCCCCGACGGTGTCGACCACCTGCTCCAGCGGCATGCCGTCCACCGATTCGATACGTCCGGCCGCATCGAGCGTCCAGGCACCCGCCGGACCGCGCGTCACCACCACCCGCTGCAGGTCGAAGCCAGACAGCAGCACGGCGGCCCGGGCCTGCGGCGTGGCGCCGTCGAGCGCGAAGAGATGGCCGATGCGATCCAGCTCGTCCTCGTTGAGCTTGGCCACACGAGCCTGCTGCAGTGACCAGCGCAAGGTATCGGCGTCTACCCAGGGATCGCGCAGATTGACGTCCAGAAACGCGCACGCGTCCACCGTGCCGAGCAATTCGCGCAACGCGCGGCGCGAATCGCCCCGCTGCGACAGTGTGCCGAAATAGACCATCTGCGGATGTAAGGACAGGCCTACCATCCGTGCCAGACTGGCGTGGATGTGGTCGTAGGCCTGGTCGGACAGAATGTCGAATGCATGGCCGCGGACAGTCTCGGTCACCTTGACCCGTCCGGTCGGACGCGCCGGGTCGCGCTGCACGCCGCGCAGGTCGAGGCCGCGTTCGCTCATCGCCTGCACCAGCTGATCGCCCAGCGCGTCCTTGCCGGCCCGCGTCACCAGTACCGGATGCGCGCCCAGCGCGCCGAGATGGCACGCCACGTTGAATGGCGCGCCACCCAGCACGTTGCGGTCGCGAAACTGGTCGACCAGGGTTTCGCCAAAGGCAATCACAGTCTGGTTGTCCGGCTGGACCGCGGCGTGGAGCGCAGTCGCGTCATTGGGTGTCGTCATGTTGAACACTCACATAAAACATATTGCACAATATTTTTAGTTGACCTGCTAGCCCACCGAAGATTCCTCAGGCTAGATCGTGTAATCCAGTTTGAACAGTAAGGCCGTGTCGGCACTGCCCTTGCCCGCGGCGGGTACGGCGTCGTAATCGAAATTCACCTGGGTCCCGAGGCTGAACCCGTTGCCCATCGGCACCCGGAACCCGGTGCGGCTCTGGTAGAGATAATCATCCAGCGACTCCAGGCTCAACAGCAGGTCGCTGTTGTGAAACAGCGTCAGGCGCCCCTGCCAGATAGCCTGCTCATAGCGGGCGCCGAATCGTGCACCGGGAAACCGTGTGTCGGCCGCGTGGGCGTAGTCCTCGTTCACCAGGCTCGGGCCACCTTCCAGCGACAGCTTGAGATCGTCGCGCTCGAATAACTGACGGCCGGCCCCTACGCCCAGCGTGCTCCGCAGATCGAGCCCGGCCTGCCCGTCATGGTCGAAGCGGGTGTTGGCATAGAAATAGGTGTGCTCGCTGGCGAAATGGTCGTATTTCATCCCCAGCCGCCAGTTCGACGCAGTATCCACGCCATCCTGCCCTGCCTCGTTGAGTTCTCCGTCGAGCGTCACGCGCTGGCTGGCGTTGCGCGCGACCAGCTCGCCGTCCAGATGCAGGGTCTGCGCATCGGTATTGCCACGCGTAAGGTTGCCCCCCAGGGATGCGCGTCCACTCAACACGGTCCGGTCGCCCTGCTGCGGCGGATTGATGGCGTCGATGCGGTCGAGTGCCAATGGAGCGGTCTCGGCCAGGCTGCCGATCCGGATGCGCACTTGGCGTGCGCGGTCGGCCTGCAATTGGCCGTCCAGTTCGGTGCCGTCTGCCAGCCGCACCCTGACCGGTGCGTCGGTGTCGACCTGGCCCACCTGGGTCCAGGGCAATTTGAGCGTGCCGGCATAAGTGGTTTCCAGCCACAGGGTATGGGCCTTCAGGCGCACGAGGGTGCCGCTCAAGCGGTCGCCATTGAGGAGCGTGACCGTGTCGGCCAGGGCGGTGGACGTGAACAGGCAGCCTGCCGCCACAATTTTCCAGTCGTGTTTCAACGTATTCCTTTCCCAGGCCAAATCGATGAGGTCAGCCCTATCGGCAGAGCACACTCGAACCGGATACGCTGCAAGGAAGATCGGATGCGCGGTTGTCGGCAAGCCGGGCCGCAGGATGATGCGCGTGTCGCATGACACCCTTGGCCAGAAACTATAGCGGGCAACTGCCTTTTATGTTTGCACAAAATTATTTACATGTGCAAGCCCAATTCACCCTTCACCTGCCATGCACGTTAAGATAATCCGGCTGCGCGTTGCCCCGCGTTCCCACAACAACAAACCTGGCGCCAGCTGTAATTCTTACCCGACAGGACATCCCCATGGAACTCCACCAATTCTTCCTATACCTCGCCGTCATCCTGATCGCCGCGCGCCTGTTTTCCGAGATCGCGGGACGCCACGGCATCCCGTCGGTGATCGGCGAGCTGCTGGCCGGTCTGTTGATCGGTCCATCGCTGCTGGGCTGGATCTCGCCCGACGACACCATGAAGCTGCTGGCGGAGATCGGCATCATCCTGCTGCTGTTCGAGGTCGGCATGGATACCGACCTGTTCCGCCTGGCCAAGTCCGGCATCAAGCCCATCGTGGTGGCGGTCATCGGCTTCGTCCTGCCCTTCGCGCTCGGCTATGCCATCTGCCGCTGGGGCTTCGGTCTCGACAATCTGGTGGCGCTGTTCATCGGCGGCACCCTTACCGCAACCAGCATCGGCATCACGGTGCGGGTGCTCGACGACCTCGGCAAACGTCATTCGGACGAGGCGCAGATCGTGATCGGTGCGGCGGTGCTGGACGATATTCTCGGCGTGCTGGCGCTGGCCTTCCTGTATCAATTCGCGGAACAGCGCGAAGTCTCGCTGACGGCCACCGGCACCGTCGCGCTGTTCATCGTGCTGTTCATGCTGCTCTCTCCGCTGGTTGCCAAGCTGGCCGGCGGCATCATCGACCATTACGACCAGCGCGCGGCCACGCCCGGGCTCCTCATCACCATGGCGCTCGCACTGATCCTGCTGTTTTCCTGGCTGGCGCATGCGGTCGGCGCACCGCTCATCATGGGCGGCTTCGCCGCAGGCATCGCGCTGTCGCAACACTTCCGTTTCGACGTGATGAGCCGGCTCGGCCTGCCCGCGCTCGACCGCTGGTTCACACCCAGCCCGCAACTGGCGCACCGGCTGGAAGAACAGATGCGGCCGCTGATCCACACCTTCGCCCCGCTGTTCTTCGTAATGGTCGGCGTATCACTCAACCTCAACACGGTGGACTGGGGCTCGCCCCGGGTCTGGCAACTGGGCGGCGCCCTGATCGTGGTGGCCCTCATCGGCAAGCTTGCCGCCGGGTTTTTCATCCGCGAATCGCGCTTCCGCCAGATCGCCATCGGCCTGGCGATGATTCCACGCGGCGAGGTCGGCCTGATCTTCGCGCAACTGGGGCTGAACCAGGGCATCCTCGATGCAGAAACCTACGCTGCGCTCCTGATCGTCATCGCGCTCACCACCGTTGCGCCGCCGTTCATGCTGAAGGCCTTCTACGGGCGGCAGGCCGCGGTCGCGTCGTGAGCTGGCTATCGCCGTCCCGCCACATCTGCAAAAATGCAGCTTTTGCCGCTGAAAGCCCTTTTACATGACCCTGCGCGCCGTCTCCCTCCTGCCGGAACCCGCTTGCCTGCGCCCGGACACGTCCCTGCTGGAGGCCTTGCGCCTGATGCTGGACAAAGGCGTCAACCACCTGCCCGTCTGCAATGGGGACGAATGGGCGGGGCTGGTGGACATCAACGATATCCTGGGTGAATTGCTGCCGAGCAGCGCGCGCGGCGAGCACGGCCTGAAGGATCTGCGCTTCGTCGGCGACGGAATCGTACTGATCGCGACCCACATCAAGGAACTGGCGGCCAAGCGGGTACTTGATGTGGAACTGCTTGAGCTGCCGACCCTGGATGAAGATACGCCGCTGCTGGAAGCCGCCCTGCTGCTGCATCGGTATGCCGCACCGTTGCCGGTGCTGGGTGCGGACGGCAGGCTCAAGGGCATGCTGTCGCGACGCATCCTGCTGGCGCACCTGATCGCCCAGGCCGGGAGCTGACATGACGCATCCCGCTGCCGCCGAAGCCCTCTTCGGCCTGTCGCCCCTTGTGGTGTCGCTCGCCATCTTCGTACTGACCTATGCGGTCATCGTCACCGAGAAGATCAACCGCTCGGTGGTCGCGCTGCTCGGCGCCGGCCTGATGATTTTTGCCGGGGTGCTGAACCAGGCCGAAGCCTTCCATGGCATCGACCTCAACACCATCAGCCTGTTGACCGGCATGATGGTCATCGTCGCCATCACCCAGAAAAGCGGCGTATTCCAGTACGTGGCGATCAAAGCCGCCAAGGTGGTGAAGGCCGATCCGTGGGGTCTGCTGATGATGCTGTCGCTGGTGACTGCCCTGTTCTCCGCGCTGCTCGACAACGTCACCACCGTGCTGCTGATCGCTCCAGTAACGCTGCTGATCACCGATGCGCTGCGCATCAGCCCCTATCCCTATCTGTTCTCGGTGATCTTCGCCTCCAATATCGGCGGAACCGCCACGCTGATTGGCGACCCGCCCAACATCATGATCGGCTCGGCAGCCAAGCTCACCTTCAACGACTTCCTCTTCAACCTGGCGCCCGTAGCGGCGCTAGTCATGGCGCTGGTGCTGATCCCGATCTACTTCATCTGGGGGCGCAAGCTGCATGCCTCGCCGGAAGACCGCGCGCTGGTGATGGCCTTCAACGAACGTGAGTCCATCACCGACGCGCGCCTGCTGAAGCAGGCGCTGTTCGTCATCGCGCTGGTGATCGCGGGGTTTGTTCTCGCGCATGCCATCGGCCAGGAACCGGGCACCATCGCCATGTTCGGCGCCGCCCTGCTGCTGTTGCTGCGCGTCTATGACAAGAAAGCGGAAGATCAGTCGCATGCCATCCACCACACCTTCGGCGAGGTCGAATGGATCACCATCTTCTTTTTCATCGGCCTGTTCGTGGTCGTGGCTGGCATCGAGAAAGCGGGGGCGCTGGAGCTGCTGGCGCACAAGATCGTCGAGTGGACCGGCGGCAACTTCACTGCCACCGCCTATACCATCCTGTGGGTCTCCGCCGTGCTGTCCTCCGTCGTCGACAACATCCCCTTCGTCGCCACCATGATTCCGGTGATCCAAAGCATGGGAAGCGTGTTCACCCCGCAGCAGATCGACACCCTGTGGTGGGCGCTCTCGCTGGGCGCCTGCCTGGGCGGCAACGGCACCCTGGTGGGCGCGTCGGCCAACCTGGTGGTCGCGGGCATGGCCGAGCGCGCCGGCCAGCCGATCCGCTTCCTGCCCTTCATGCTGATGGCCTTTCCGCTCATGCTGGCCAGCGTTGCGGTGAGCAGCGTCTACCTGTGGCTGCGCTATCTATAGGGCGAAAACGACGGCGTTCCAGATTGCGTCTACAGTGAGGAGATGACGCCGCTTCATCCTCTGTCGCGCCTCGCACTGCTGCTCTGGCTTGTTCTGCTGCCCTTGTCCGCCAGCGCGGCCCTGGTGCGGGTGCTGACGGTACAGGGCGCGCTCGGCCCGGCCAGCGCGGACTATCTGGTGCGCGGTCTCAACAAGGCGGCCGAAGACAGGGCCCAGTTGGTGGTGATCGAACTGGACACGCCGGGTGGGCTGGACACCTCGATGCGCGCCATCATCAAGGCCATCCTCGCCTCGCCGGTACCGGTGGCCACCTATGTCGCGCCACAGGGGGCGCGTGCCGCCAGCGCCGGCACCTATATCCTCTATGCCAGCCACATCGCGGCGATGGCACCCGCCACCAACCTGGGCGCCGCGACCCCGGTCGAACTGGCGCCGGCCCGCGACAAGCCCGACGCAGCCAAACCTGCCGACGCGCCGCCGGGCGATGCCAAGATGCGCAAGGTGGTGCAGGATGCCGCGGCCTACATCCGTGGCCTGGCCGAGTTGCGCGGGCGCAATGCCGAGTGGGCCGAACGCGCCGTGCGCGAAGCGGTCAGCCTGCCTGCGTCGGAGGCGCTGAAGCTGAAGGTAGTCGACGTCGTGGCGACGGATCTGGACGATCTGCTGCGGCAACTGAACGGCCGCCGCGTCAGGCTGGGCGATCGCACGATCACCCTGGATACCGCCCATGCCACCGTCGAGCGCGTCATGCCCGACTGGCGCAGCCGCCTGCTGGCCGTGATCGGCGACCCTGGCATTGCCTACATCCTGATGCTGCTCGGCATCTACGGACTGATCTACGAATTCGCCAACCCCGGCATGTTGTTCCCGGGCGTGGTCGGCGGTATCTGTCTGCTGCTCGGGCTATTTGCAATGCAGGTCATGCCGATCAACTATGCCGGGCTGGCCCTGATGTTGCTGGGCATCGTGCTGATGATTTCGGAGGCGTTCGTGCCCAGCTTCGGCGCGCTCGGACTGGGCGGCATCGCTGCCTTCGTCATCGGCTCGGTCATGCTGATCGATACCGACCTGCCCGGCTATGGGCTGCCGTGGATGCTGATCGTGCCGGTGGCGGTGGCCAGCGCACTGTTCAGCTTCTTCGTCGCGAGCATGGCCCTGCGCGCGCGCCGGCGACCGGTGGTGACCGGCGCCGAGGAACTGGTCGGCGCCACGGGTGTCACCCTGGAGGATATCGAACACGAAGGCTGGGCGCGCGTGCACAGCGAACACTGGCGCGTACGCAGCAAGACCCCACTCCCACGCGGCAGCGCGGTCCGCGTGCGCGCACGACACGACCTGATACTCGATGTCGAACCCTGGCAAGGAGAATGAGCATGTTTGAATTCAGCGGCCTCACCCTGGTATTTGTCGTCATCGTGCTGCTGATCGCCAGCCTGCGCATCCTGCGCGAGTATGAGCGCGGCGTGGTGTTCATGCTTGGACGCTTCTGGAAGGTGAAGGGCCCCGGACTGGTGGTCGTTCTCCCCGGCATCCAGCAGATGGTGCGGGTCGACCTGCGTACCGTGGTGTTCGACGTGCCGAGCCAGGACGTGATCTCGCGCGACAACGTCTCGGTCAAGGTCAATGCGGTGGTGTATTTCCGCGTCATCGACCCGGCCAAGGCGATCCTGCAGGTGGAAGATTTCATGAATGCGACCAGCCAGCTGGCGCAAACCACGTTGCGGGCGGTGCTGGGCAAGCACGAACTCGACGAGATGCTGTCCGAGCGCGAACGCCTGAACCGGGACATCCAGCAATTGCTGGACACGCAGACCGACGCCTGGGGCATCAAGGTCTCCAATGTCGAGATCAAGCATATCGACATCGACGAATCGATGGTGCGTGCGATCGCCAAGCAGGCCGAGGCCGAACGCGAGCGGCGTGCCAAGGTGATCCATGCGGAAGGCGAACTGCAGGCATCGGAAAAACTGCTTGCGGCCGCGGAAATTCTCGCCGCCAAGCCGCAGGCCATGCAGCTGCGCTACCTGCAGACACTTTCCAACATCGCCGGTGACAGGACCAATACCATCGTCTTCCCGATGCCGGTCGAGTTGATGAACCTGCTTCAACGCGGCACGAAGCCGGGCGAATGACGCCCTTTGAGGCCCTGTCCGTTCGCGCATGGGTGGTCACCGGCCCCGCATCGCGGTATGCTCACCTGCAAGTCCCGGCCGTACACGGGAACTCGTACCGACCCGATCGACTCAGAGTAGGTACATTGTTTCGAAATATGTAGAGGAGCTTAGATGAACCCGCAAGTCACTACCCTGGGGCGCAGCCAGTCTGCTGCAGTATCGGCCACCAACAAGGTCGTCAAGAACACCTACATGCTGCTGGCGATGACGCTGGCGTTTTCCGCGGCAACCGCAGGCGCGGCGATGGCACTGAACCTGCCGCATCCCGGCATCATCCTCACGCTGGTCGGCTACTACGGCCTGCTGTTCCTCACCACCAAGTTCCGCGACAGCGGACTCGGCATCGCCTTCGTGTTCGGCCTCACCGGCTTCATGGGTTACACGCTCGGCCCCATCCTCAGCGCCTATCTGGCGATGCCCAACGGCGCGCAGGTCGTGATGATGACGATGGGCGGCACCGCGGCGATCTTCCTTGCCCTGTCGGCCTACGTGATGACCACCCGCAAGGACTTCAGCTTCATGGGCGGCTTCCTCATGGTCGGCATCCTGGTTGCCTTCCTCGCCGGCCTGGGGGCGATCTTCTTCCACCTGCCCGGTCTGTCGCTGGCGGTATCCGCAATGTTCGTGCTGCTGATGTCCGGTCTCATCCTGTACGAGACCAGCAACATCATCCATGGCGGCGAAACCAACTACATCATGGCAACCGTCACGCTGTTCGTCGCCATCTTCAACCTCTTCACCAGCCTGCTGAGCCTGCTGGGCTTCGCCAATAACGACTGAACGTGAACGACTTCGCAAAAACGGCACCTGTTACGGTGCCGTTTTTCATTGACACCCACTGCCATCTCGATGCGGCCGAATTCAACGCCGATCGCGACGCCGAGTATGCGCGCGCCGTTGCTGCCGGTGTCGGCATCCAGGTCGTTCCGGCCGTCAGCCGCGACAACTTCGCCGCAGTGGGCGCCGTCAGCGCGCGCTATCCTGGCTGCCTGCCGGCATGGGGGCTGCATCCCATGTACATCGGCGTCCACCGCCCGGAACACCTTGCCGATCTGCGTGCGCAAATCGAGGCACGGCGCCCGGTGGCAGTCGGCGAAATCGGGCTCGATTTATTTGTCCGGGGCCTCGACTATGCGACGCAGGAATTCTTCTATGTCGAACAGCTGAAAATCGCACGCGACTACGACCTGCCCGTGCTGCTGCACTGCCGCAAGGCCAACGACGAACTGCTGAAGCACTTGCGCAGGATCAAAGTACGCGGCGGCATCGCCCACGCCTTCAACGGCAGTCCGCAGCAGGCGGACGAATTCATCAAGCTGGGGTTCAAACTCGGCTTCGGCGGCGCCTTCACCTGGCCCCGTGCCAACAACCTGCGGCGACTGGCAGTCAACCTGCCGCTCGACGCCATCGTGCTGGAAACCGACAGTCCCGACATCCCGCCGGCATGGATCGGACGCGGACGCAACGCGCCTGGTGAGCTGCCGCGCATCGCGCAAACCCTGGCCGAACTGCGCGGGCTGGATATCGAGACGGTGGCCCGGGCCACCACCCGCAACGCGCGGACACTCTTCGGCCTGGCGGAAGGCCCGGTTTAGGCCCGCCGGGCAGCCAGCCTGATTTCGCTCGAGAGCGTAGTCAGCACGATCTGGTTCTTGCCGTCGTTCTTGGCCGCATACATATTGAGATCGGCCTCGTGAAGGATCCGTTCGGCGCCCAGGCGATCCGCATCCAGGCCACTCGCCACCACCATCCCGACGGAGGCGGTCACATGGACCGGATTGCCGTCGACCGTCTCGATGGAGGCGATGGATTGCCGGATTCTCTCCGCGACCCTGCGGGCCCGCTTGCCGGAATCATGCACCCGCAGCAGTACGACGAATTCATCCCCACCCAGACGGGCCAGAACGTCCTCGCCCCGCAGCACGGCGTTCGCGCAGTTGGCCGCTTCCTTGAGCAGCATGTCGCCCTGCGCATGCCCGAGCCTGTCGTTGACCTGCTTGAACCCGTCCAGATCGAAGTAGAGCACGGCGATGGCCGAGCCCGTACGCCGGGCGTGGGCGCTTGCCTTCTCGAATTCATCGAACAATGCCGCACGGTTGGGCAAGCCGGTCAGGCCATCCTTCAGGGCCATCCTCTCCATGTGATCGGCGTATTGGGCTAGCCTGGCCTGGCCGTCGTGAAAACCGCGGATCAGACTCGCTACATAGGCCGGGATCGCCGCATTGAGCAATACCAGGCTGATGATCCAGATGGGGCGCTGGCTCCAGTAATCCGACACCATGCTCAGGACGATCAGCCCGGTAGTCGCGAGGGTGGCGGACAGGGCCATCCATTTCACGCCGAAACGGATTCCGTTGCCCAGCGATATCCAGAGATTCAAGAAGACGATGACCGTCCCCAGCTCCCGGGTAAGCAGCATTCCGATGAAACAGCCCAGCTGGTCCATCACGATCGCCGCGACCCGGCGCAGGGGATAGATGCCCGGATAGCGTTTCACATGGGCCCAATGCGCCAGCGCGAAGGCGTAGAACACGCACAGGCCCGCCAAGCCGGTATTGGCCTCGGTACTGCGTGCCTGCATATACCAGAACAGATACCAGCCGATCAGGATGGGCAGCGCGACGAATACCCGGATATGGCATTGCGCCAATTCGAGGTGGGCGGATGGTGAAGCGTCCTCAACCTTATCCATACCGGCGGACCTGGGTATGCCTTGGGCCCGTTGTAGCCCAAACAATCGGTTGTGCGTCTGGCCGGAACATCATCTGGAAAGCGTCACGCGCATAGGCAGTTCTTATTGAGACAACGGTATCGGTCCGGGACACGCAAACTTTAAGTAACGGGCCAGGCGCTGGCCAGGGTGTTTCCTGCCGGTCTCCGCAACCTGGCGCCACATGCCCGCGGAAAATCGTTAGCTGGCGTAGCCGAATTCGCCGATCCACTGGCCCCGCCGGTAGTCGATCGCCAGCCAGTTGGGCACGTAGGGCCGCGGATTTTCGAGCGGGAATCGCTCGGACGGGGGCGCCGCACCGCCTTCGGCCACGCTGCAGCGCCGGGTCATGATGGGCTTGAATCGCACCGAGAGGCGATCATTGACGGGGGTGGACTGCTCCGGCGACTCGCCAAAGTACACGCGCTTGCGCAGCAGACAGGAAAACAGCAGCTCCATCTCGGCCACCAGTGGCCGGTCGCGCCGCGCGAGCGCCTTTTGTGCCGCCGCGGTAAGGCGGATCTCCAGCGATTTGTCATGCAGGGTAATGTTCATGGCAAGACTCCTGTAGGCATGGTCCGTACCGATCGTTAACGGCCATGCCCGGGTCTTGCTGTAGTCCTGGCGGCAGGCCCGGCCCGGCAGGTCAGAAGTCGCGTTCGACCTTGAAGCCGTTGATGAGGATGTCGCCCGCCACCATGCGTGCGCCATGGTTCGCCGCATCCAGGATGTCGCCGTCGGACCAGCCGGCGTCGCGCGCGGCTTGCAGGTCGGCAGACGTCACGCTGCTGGAATCGCGCGTCATTTTCAGCACCAGGCCCAGCAGCGTCCTCTCTGCGGCACTCAGCGGGCTGTCGTTGAAGTCGGCACGCGTGGCCGCGACCTGGTCCGGCGTCCAGCCGGCCACATTGATCAGCATGCCGGCATTCATGTCGATGCAATAGGTGCAATGGCCGGCCTGCGACACCAGCATCCGGATGCAGGCTGTCAGCGGCATGGACAACGTGGGATGCTGCATGACGCTGCCGTAATACTCCCACTGGTGCTTCAGCAGGAAGGGATTGGCGCTGAACACCTGGATGGCGGTGGGAACATGTCCCCACGCGTTCTGGATCTGGGCATAGATTTCGGCGACCTCGCCGGTTGCGGATTCGGGTGTGACGGTGTTCAGAATGCTCATGACAGACTCCTGGTGCGCTTAGATCCAACGCCTGACGCGGGTTGTGTAGTCGCGGTAGGCATCGCCGAATTTCGCTTCGAGGTGGGCTTCTTCGTGCCGGATCACGCCGAAGCGAATCGTGATCCAGATCAGGGGCGCGAACACAAGCGGCCAGACCGTGCCCAGCAGAAGCGACACGCCGGCCAGGATGAACCAGTCGCCCAGATAGATCGGATTGCGGCTGTAACGGAACGGCCCGCCCATGCACAGGGCCGATGCCCCGCCATAGGGGTTGACCGTGGTGCGGTGCCGCGCAAAAGTCCAGAGCGTCCACACGAACAATGCCAGCCCCAGGCCGACCGCAAGCCAGCCCAGCGGGCGCGTTGCGACGCCCAGGTCCAGTGGCAGCGAAAACTGGTTGCGATCCAGCCACCAACCGCCCAGCACGGCGACCGCATAGGGTGCGGGCGGCAGGACCAGGGTACGCGGACGCAGCGCGGGGTTCCGATTGGCCATCAGGTGGGTGTGGTCGTCAGGGTGGTCGTCCATTTCGGGGCGAATTTCATCGTCAAGTCCTCACCAGGATTTTTGTGCCCGGACGTCAGCATTTCAGTGTATCCAGATAGCGACCGAGCTGCGCGAGGCAACCGCGAAACGCCGTGACGGATTGCGTGTTCTTGCTCATGCCGATGCACCCCTCCAACGCCGAGACGATGAAGAAGGCCGTGGCTTCGGGGTCCACATCGTGCCGCACCTCACCTGCCGCCTTGCCGCGCTCCAGCGCCGCCACCACCACGCCGATCCAATCCCGGAACACGGCATTCAGTTGCAGGCGAAACCCCTCGTCCACCGGGCTCATTTCCTGCATCAGGTTGTTGAGCGGGCATCCCAGCGTCACCACCATGGGATCGTCCTCGGCCGCCTTGGTTGCCAGCAGCGCCTGCAAGGCGGCCAGCGGCTGCCGTGTGTCTGCCAGCGGGGCGAACATCACCGCAGCCAGGCCGGGTCGGACGACTTCTTCGATGACCGCCAGACCGAGCGCCTTCTTGTCCGGGAAATGGTGATACAGGGCACCCTTGGTGAGCCCGGTATCGGCCAGGATCTGTGTGAGGGACGCAGCCTGGAAACCGTTGCGATGAATTTCGGCAAATGCGGCCTCCAGCAGTTTTTGCCGGGTGAGGTCGGGGGCTTTGGTATGCACATTCATACCCGTATCATACATACCGGTTGGTATGTGTCAAGCCTGAATCAAGAATCAGCACGGCGATGCATCCAGCTTCTGGCATTCGCCGACCCTGCCCTCGCCATGTGTCAGCGCATCCAGCACCCGCCCGAGGGCAGCGGGCGACGTCCAGCCTACATGTTCGATGCGATCGAACGGCACCAGGCCGGCCAGCAGATTCTGCACGGCAGAGGCGCAAAACAGCGGCGGCGTGGGTCCGGCATCTCGGATCCGCTGCACGATGGCGGAAAACGCTTTCGGTTGCAGGCGAAAGCGATAGAAGCGGATCTTCAGGCCATCGGTCGTCTGATAGCGCGCGTAGTCCGCCAGACTGGGACCCGGCCAGGCCCTGTCGCGGCTGCGCGTCCAGACATAGCTCCCCGCCGGATCGACTAGCTTCGCGCCGGCAAACAGGCCGGCATGATTGCCGCCGAGCGCATTGTCGTTGACCACGACCACGACTTCATCCGGTGCGGGCTCGGCCAGATTGGCCACGGCTTCGGGCGGCGCCTCGCTGTACCGGCCGGGCGTTTCGTCGGCATGCAGCGGACCGGCTGTCAGCAGGGCCATCCACAGCAAACGGCAGGCCGTGCGCCGGACGAACCCCGTCATCGCTCAACGCAACTCCCGCTGCGCGACGGCCCGCAGGAACTCGTTGCGCTGCTGGTCGCTGTTGCGGAAGCTGCCACTGAAGGCCTGCGTGACGACGCGCTCGTCGCCGCGCCGATCCTCGCCCAGCAACAGGCACAACTGCTCGGCCTCGACGATGCACGCCGCGCCCTGGGCCCGGCCATGCGTCACCAGCGCCTCAGCGATGTCGCGCGTCATCCATTCCTGGTAGGTGAAGCGATGGCCGATGGCGTCGACCATGCGCGCAATGCGGCCGAAGCCGTGCAGTCGTCCGCCCGGGATATAGGCCACGTGCGCCACCCCGCGAAACGGCACCAGATGATGCGGGCATACGCCGTGCACCGCGATGCCGCGCACCACCACCATGTCGTCGCGTTCGTCGGCGAAGCCCTCGCCCAGCGCCTCGGCGGGCGAAATCGCGTAGCCGCCCAGCAGGCGCTTCTGCCACAGTTCGCGTACCCGTTCGGCCGTGCGCCCGGTGTGTACCGAATCCGGCGCCACGCCGCAGGCGACGAGCATGGCGTTCACCGCACGCTCGAACGCCGCAGGGTCGAATGCCCCGATCTGCGGAATGCCGAGGCTGCCGCTGCCATGGGGCGGGTGGCCGTCCTCGTGGCCGCAGGCGTCAGTCATTGTTGAGGGTGGCCCGCAGGAACTCAAGCGTCCGCGTCCAGGAATCCTTGTCCGCCGCCGGATCGTATTTCAACGGCAGGCCGAACTGCGCGGCGTAGCTGTCTGCCTCGCGGTTGGTGAAGGTATGCTTGGCACCCGGATAGCTCACCACCATGTAGTCGGCCTTGGCGTTGTCCATTTCCGCCCTGAACGCCTCGACCTGCTCGGGCGGTACGAGAGGATCGGCCTCGCCGGTGAAGATGCGCAGTTTGGTCTTGATGCTGCCCGGCTTCACCGATACGTCGGTCGCCAGGATGCCATGATAGGTGATCGCCGCTTTCAGGGGTTCGCCGGCCCGCACCATGTTGAGGACCACGCCTCCGCCGAAGCAGTAGCCCAGCGCGGCGATCTCGCCTTTCTTCACGTTGTGCTGCTTGGCGAGGAAGTGTTCCGCCGCCTGGAAGCGGCTCAGGGCCAGTGGCGGATTCTTGTTGATATTACCGGCCAGCGCACCGGCATCCTGTGGATTGTCGGCAACCTGGCCATTGCCGTACATGTCGACGACCAGCGCCACATACCCTTCGTTCGCAAGCATGTGCGCCCGCTTGCGCGCGTAATCGTTTGCACCCCACCATTCCGGTACCACCAGCACCCCGGCACGCTTGGCCTTGACGGCATCGTCATACGCCAGGAAACCTTTCATGACGGTGTCGCCCGCCTTGTAGCTGACATCCTTGCCGATCACGGCAGCAAGGGCGGATGAAGTGAACAACAACAATGACAGGGCAAGTGCGGTTTTCATCGGGCGTCTCCAGTTTGATCGATCGCGAGGGGCGATCGGGTTGTGCGGCCCAAAAGCATACCCTGCACAGCGCGGCAATAACAACCGCGCCATGGTAGGTGCCTTGTGCCGGCTGTCGAAGGCGCAGACATGGCGGTAAACTCGCGTCCTTTCACCGACCCTGCCGCCATGACCGACTCCATCCGCCTCGCCAAACGTGTCGCCGCACTGCGCGGCTGCTCGCGCCGAGAAGCCGAGCTATACATCGCGGGCGGCTGGGTGCGGGTGGACGGCGTGGTGGTCGAGGAACCGCAGTTCCGCATCGCCGAACAACGCATCGAGATCGATCCCGGTGCCGATCTCACGCAGACCGAACCCGTCACGCTGCTGCTGCACCAACCGTCCGGCCATCACGCGGCGTCAGGCGACCCACATGCGGCGCACCTGCTCACGCCCGCCACCTTGTGGGCCGAGGACACCTCCGGTATCCGGCCGCTGAAAAAACATTTCGCCCAACTGACCCTGTGCGCGCCACTGGAGACGGACGCCAGCGGCCTCGTCGTCTACACGCAGGACTGGCGCATCGTACGCAAGCTGACCGCTGACGCCGCCAGCGTGGAGCACGAAGTCATCGTCGAAGTCGCCGGCGAACTGGCCCCCGACGGGCTCAAGCGGTTGAACCGGGGCATCCCCTTCAATGGCCGCGCGCCCTCCGCGATCAAGGTGAGCTGGCAAAGCGAAACGCGCTTGCGGGTCGCGCTGAAAGGCGCCCTGCCGGGGCAGATTGCCCATATGTGCGAAACCGCCGGCCTCGAGGTGCTGTCGATGAAACGCATCCGCCTCGGCCGCATCCCGTTGGGAAAGCTGCCGCCCGGGCAATGGCGGTATTTGCGGGACGATGAGCGGTTCTGAACAGCGACGGCATGGCCTGTTCGCTGCGCGACGGGGATGGCAACGGCCCCCAGGCAGTCGTCCGGACGCTGCCGGCTGGCTCGGAATGCGGCCCGGACGCCCTGGAAGAACGCAAGCCGGCCCGGGTAGACTACGCTCATTGATAGTGCAGCCACAAACGTGCCGCAAGACAGTTTTCAGAAAGTTCGACAGATGGCACTGAGTAAAGGCGGGAACGCCTCTGATACCCCCCCCGCCGACAGCCACCTTTCCGATCAGGACGATGCGGAGGCCTTGATCCGCTTCCAGGGCGCCATCCTCGAGGAGGTGGCGCTCGGGGTCGACGAAGGGGAGATTTGCAACCGGATTTGTCGCCTCGGCGAAGGCATGGTGCCGGGTTCCATCGCCACCATCATGCTGCTTGACGAGAAAGGGGTGCTCAATGTGCATGCCGCGCCCAGTGCGACCCCGCAAATTACCGCCCGCCTCGACGGCCTGCGCCCCGGTCCTGAATCCGGTTCCTGCGGCAATGCCATCTATCGGCAGGAACCCGTCTACGTGGAAGACACGCTACGCGATCCGAGATGGAAAGGGCTGAAACCGCTGGCCGAGGAATTCAATCTGCAATCCTGCTGGTCGATTCCGATTTTTTCCAAGGGGAGACAAGCCGTGGGCACCTTCGCCCTGAGCGGCTTCGCAACCCGGATGCCCACTCCGTTCCAGCAGCGGCTGATGGAAATTGCCGCGTCCATCGTCGGCATCGTGCTCGAACGCAGGCAGCAGACCGATGCCCTGAAGCGAAGCGAGGAGCAATTCAGGCTTCTGTTCGAGGCGGGAACAGACTCCAAGATGCTGCTATCCAAAGGCGGCCGGATCCTCGACCTCAACCACATCGCGCACCGACGCCTGGGGTATGACAAGGAGGACATGCTGGGGCGGCGGGCGGACGAATTCGTCACCCCGGAACACGCAGACCAGATCGCGCACCGGCTGGCGCGCGTGAAACGCGAAGGGCATGCCACATACGAGTCGGCCCAGGTGCACAAGAACGGTTCGATCATCCACGTGGAGATCAGCACGATCATCATCGAACTGGATGGCCAGGAGAGTTATTACAGCATCCTGCGTGACATCACCGAACGCAAACGGACGGCGCAGGCACTGCATGAAAGCGAAGAACGATTCCGCGACCTGGTGGAAACCACCGTGGACTGGATATGGGAAACCGACGCCAATTTCCACTACACCTATGTCAGCCCCAGGGTCCGCGAGCTTTTTGGCTACAGCCCGGAGGAACTGATCGGAAAAACGCCGTTCGACCTGATGCCCCTGGAAGAGGCACAGAGCCAGAGCGAGCGCATCTTGTCATTTGCCGGACTGCGCGCGCCGCTCGATCAGGTCGAGACCCAGCGGGTCCATCGCGACGGGCATATCGTGATTGTCGAGACCAGTGCGCTGCCGCTCATGGATGCGTCCGGAAATCTGGTCGGCTATCGCGGCGTGTCGCGGGACATCACCCGGCGAAAGGAGATGGAGCGCGCGCTAAGGGAAAACGAGGCCCACATCCGGGACATCCTGGAACACGCCCCGATAGGCCTGGCGACCGTCTCCCTGGAAGGACATTTCCTGGAGGTCAATCAATCGCTTTGCAAGATTGTCGGCTATGAAAAGGATGCGCTCGAAAAGCTGACGTTCCAGGAAATCACCCATCCGGAGGACATCGGACACGACATCGACAATGCGAGGCGACTGCTTGCAGGCGACATTCCGTTCTACAAGATGGAAAAACGCTACATCAGGAGGAACGGCGACAGCGTGTGGGTCCAGCTCACGGGCTCGCTGCTGCATGATGCCGAAGGCGAGCCCCTGCACTTCATCGCGCAAGTCGAGGACATTTCGGAACGCAAGCAATCCGAGCAACGCCTGAGACAGGCGCTGGAACTGACCGACGGCGTCATTCATGCCATTCCGGACCTGCTGTTTGAAGTCGACCAGGACGGCCGCTACCTCAATATATGGGCGCAAACACCGGAACTGCTCGCTGCCCCCAAGGAGGTGCTGCTCGGCAAGACGCTCACCGAGCTGCTCCCGCCCGATTCAGCCAAGGTGGCAATGGACTCGATTCGGGAAGCGGATGACAGGGGCCGTTCTTTCGGCAAGGTCATGCCGCTCGAGTTGCCGCAAGGCATGAAATGGTTCGAGCTTTCCGTCGCGAAAAAACAGGGCGGCAGCCCTGCCGACCGGCGCTTCATCGTCTTGTCCCGGGACATCTCCGAGCGCATGCGGATCCAGGAGCAACTGCAACAGCTGGCCTATTACGACACGCTGACGAATCTTCCCAACCGCCGGTTTCTGCTGGAGAAACTCGACTGGGCGCTCATCCAGGCGAAACGCTACGGCAGATCGCTTGCGGTGATGTTTCTGGATCTCGACCGGTTCAAGCAGGTCAACGACAACCTGGGGCACGACATCGGGGACCAGTTGCTCAAGGTGGTGGCCGCAAGGCTGAGCAACTGCGTGCGGAAGGGAGACATCGTATCGCGCCAGGGCGGAGATGAATTCATCATCGTCCTGACCGAAATCCACCACCCCGAAGACGCCATCCGGGTGGCCGAGAAGATCATCGAATCCTTTGGCACCCCGGCCGAAATCGGCGCCCACCGGATCGCCATCGAGACGAGCATCGGCATCGCCATCCATTCCGCCAACGGCGAAGCCAACGCTCGCGACCTGATGAAGCGCGCCGACACGGCGATGTATGCGGTCAAGGAATCCGGCCGCAACGGCTATCGACTCGCCGGCGACTGATTCACCGGGGAAAGCCCCGCCGCTACGCCGCCAGAAACAAGGCCAGCAAATCGTTCAGGAACCGTTGCCCCTGCAAGGTCGGCTTGAGGCAGCTTGCATCGGTTTCCAGCAATCCGCGGCCCCGCGCCTGTTCGAGGGCTGCCGCGCAGACGATCAGCGGCAGCCCGGTACGCGCCTCGAACAACACCGCCGGCACGCCCTCGTTGAGGCGCAGTGCGTTCATCATGAACTCGAAAGGCAAGTCGTCGCGTGTAAGCGTGCGAGCGTCGGCGATGTGGGTGTCTGCTTTCACTGCGTCCATGTATTGCTGCGGATGCTTGGTACGCATCTGGCGCACGATGCGGTCGTGGAACGACAACTTGCTGTGCGCGCCGGCACCGATACCCAGGTAGTCGCCGAACTGCCAGTAGTTCAGGTTGTGGCGGCTGGCATGGCCAGGCTTTGCATAGGCCGAGGTTTCGTAGTGCTGCATGCCGGTCTCAATCAAGCGCGTCTCGATCGCCAGCTGCATGTCGGCGGCGAGGTCGTCGTCCGGCAGGTTGGGCGGCGCGGTGTGGCCGAACGGCGTGTTGGGTTCGAGCGTGAGGTGGTAGGCCGACAGGTGCGGCGGTTCGAAGCTGAGCGCGGTGGAGAGGTCGGCCAACGCCTCGGCCAGCGTCTGCCCCGGCAGGGCGAACATCAGGTCGAGATTGAAGGTGTCGAAATGGGTGGCGGCGAGTTCGGCTGCGCGGCGCGCTTCGCTGTCGTCGTGAATGCGCCCGAGCGCCTGCAGATGGCGCGGGTTGAAGCTCTGGATGCCGAGCGAGACGCGCGTCACGCCCGCTTCGCGGAAACCGGCGAACTTGTCGGCCTCTACCGTGCCGGGGTTGGCTTCCAGGGTGATTTCCGCGCCGGCCATCAATTGCGTCAGGGTGCGCACGCCGGTGAGGATGCGGTCGATTCCCTCCGCGGAAAACAGGCTGGGCGTGCCGCCGCCGAAGAACACCGTGTGGATTTTTCGCCCCCAGATGTCGGGCAGTGCGCGCTCGAGGTCGCGCAGCAACGCGTCGATGTAGGCGGCTTCCGGAAGGGTCTGCGCAGCGTGCGAGTTGAAGTCGCAATATGGGCATTTCTTCACGCACCACGGCAGGTGGATGTAGAGCGACAGCGGCGGCTGGGTTGTCAGGCCGCCGTTGAATAAACGGATGACGGTTTCAGCCAAGCCGCTTCAGCTTGTCGGCCAGTTCGCGCAAGGCCTGGCCACGATGCGAGATGGCGTTCTTCTCGTCTTCGCCGAGCTCGGCACCGGTTTTCCCAAACTGGGGCAGCAGGAAATACGGATCGTAGCCGAAACCTCTCTCGCCACGCGGCGTGTCGATGATCTCGCCATGCCAGCGCCCCTCGGCAATCAGCGGCTCAGGGTCGTCGGCATAGCGCACCAGCACCATCACGCAATAATAGTGCGCGCGCCGGTTGGCCTGGCCTTGCAGGGCGGCGATGAGCTTTTCGTTGTTGCGCGCGTCGGATTTCGGCTCGCCAGCATAGCGTGCGGAATACACGCCGGGCGCACCGTTCAGCGCCTCGACGCAGATGCCCGAATCGTCCGCCAGTGCCGGCAGGCCAGTATGTGCGCTGGCATGGCGCGCCTTGGCCAGGCAGTTTTCAATAAACGTGACATGCGGCTCGGGGCATTCGGGGACGCCAAAATCGGACTGCGGCGCCGCTTCGATTGCGAGCGGTTCGAGGATGCGCGCAATTTCGCGCAGCTTGCCCGGATTGCCCGAGGCGATGATCAGCTTCTTCATGATGCCAGCGCCTTCTGCTGGGCTGCGGTGATCTGGCCTATGCCCGCGGTGGCGAGATCGAGCAATGCCTCCAGCGTGGCGCGGGAGAATGGCGCACCCTCGGCCGTGCCCTGCACCTCGACGATGCCGCCGCTGCCGGTCATCACCACGTTCATGTCGGTGTCGCAGTCGGAGTCTTCGAGGTAATCGAGGTCGAGCACCGGCTGGCCCTGGTAGACGCCGACCGAGACGGCGGCGATGCTGTCGCTGAGCGGGGTTTCGGCGAGCTTGCCGTCGGCGAGCAGGCCGGCGATGGCGTCGGCCACCGCGACATAGGCGCCGCAGATACTGGCGCAGCGGGTACCGCCATCGGCCTGCAGCACGTCGCAGTCGATGTGCAGGGTGCGCTCGCCGAGCTTCTTCAGGTCGACCACGGCACGCAGGCTGCGTCCGATCAGGCGCTGGATTTCCTGGGTGCGGCCGGACTGCTTGCCGCGCGCAGCCTCGCGGTCGGTGCGGGTGTGGGTAGAACGCGGCAGCATGCCGTATTCGGCCGTCACCCAGCCTTCGCCGCTGCCCTTCTTGTGCGGCGGAATCTTGTCGAGCACGCTGGCGGTGCACAGCACACGGGTATCGCCCATGGCGACCAGCACCGAGCCTTCGGCGTGCTTGGTGAACTTGCGGGTGAATGAAAGCGTGCGCAGTGCATCGGGCGCGCGTCCGCTGGGACGGGTCGGGTCGGACATGGTGGCCAGTTCAAAATGGAAAACGCGATTTTACCGCGTCAAGCCTGCCGGGCGTGTTGCCGGTACCAGCCCGGCCACCGCAGTAACGACTTATTTGGCGGAGATTTTCTGGATGGCCTGCTGGATTTCGGCGATTGCGCGCTCGATCTCGTCGTCCGACACGGCCGGCGTGCCATGCAGCGGACGCATCGCGTTGATCTGGGTGGTGACACCGCCGTCCGGCAGCGCCAGGGTGGAAATGGAATCCTTGCTCGGCATGCGCGCCTCGCCCCAGGTCATGGCGATGAGACTGAGGTTGTCGCCGTGCTCGCCGCCGCGGAATTCGGCGTGATCCATCAGGTGGCGCACCGCGTCTTCCAGCGTATAGGCATGCAGCAGGGCCGACACTTCCGGGATGTTGATCATGCCCCAGATGCCGTCGGTGCACAGCAGCATGGTGTCGGCGTCGTGCAGCGGGATCGGCGCGCTGCATTCCACCTGCGGCGTCATGTAGCCGCCCAGGCAGTTGGACACCTTGTTGCGTTCCGGATGGTGGCCCGCCTCTTCCTCGCTGATGATGCCGTCGCGCACCAGCTGGGCGACGGCCGTATGGTCTTCGGTGCGCGCAAGCAGGCTGCCGTCGCTGAACAGGTACAGGCGCGAATCGCCTACATGTGCCCAGTAGGCGGTGTTGTCCTGCACGACGGCGGCGACGACCGTGGTGTGGGGAATTTCCAGCAGATCCTGCTCGACCGCGTAATCGTTGATGGCGAAATGCGCGCGCGTAGTGGTGTCGGCCAGGAAGGCCATCGGGTCGTCCAGGCGCGGCTTGGCCATTTTCTGGAACTGGTCGGTCAGCGTCTGCACCGCGATCTGCGCGGCGATCTCGCCGTGCATGTGGCCGCCCATGCCGTCGGCCACCACCATCAGCAGGGCCTCGCGGCTGTAGGAATAGGCGACCCGATCCTGGTTGTTTTTACGTCCGCCCTGACGCGACGCCTGGTAAATGGTGAATTTCATGGCAATACTTTAGAACAATTCGCGGTTCAGTGAGCGTTTGATGCTGTTCAGCAACGAAGAACGGGGCGGTGTCATGGCGGTACGGTCCATCAACACTTTTTGCAGGCTGAACACGCTCTGCGGTCGTTCCATGTAGTTGAGCTTGAGGCACTGATCGACGGTTTCCAGCAACTGGTCGGAATAGGTGCCGCGCCAGTTCACCGTCGCCGGCGCCAGCTTGTCGTTGAGCAGCCGCGCGTCGGCCGCCTGCGGCGGATAGCCGGCCAGGCAGGCATACAGGCTGGCGCCGACGCTGTAGATATCGGTCCACGGCCCCAGCCGCTCACGGTTGTGGTACTGCTCGGGGGCGGCGAAGCCCGGCGTGTACATGGGCTGCAGCTTGCTCTCCTCCTGGGTCAGCGTCTGCCGCGCCGCGCCGAAGTCGATCAACACCGGCGAGCCGTCCAGACGGATGTAGAGATTGGAGGGTTTGATATCGAGATGCAGCAATTTATGCGTATGCACCTCGCGCAGGCCGTTCAGCAACTGCGCGAACACGCGGCGGATGAAGCTTTCGCGGATGGAACCGCGATTGGCCTGGATGTGCTGCTGCAAGGTCTTGCCTCGCTCGAAGCGCATTACCATGTATACGGTGTCGTTGGCACGGAAGAAGTTGATCACGCGCACGACATTGGGGTGGTCGATCAGCGCCAGCGCCCGGCCTTCCTCGAAGAAGCACTTCATGCCGTGGCGGAAGATATTGTTGTTTTCGGTCGAATTGGCCTGGACGATGACCGACCCTTCGGTACGCAGCACCAGCGCGCCCGGCAGGTATTCCTTGATCGCCACCGACTGGTTGGTGTCATCGCGCGCCAGATAGACCATACTGAAGCCACCCCCGCCGATCTTGCGCACGATGGTGTATTCGTTGAGCCGGTATCCGTTGGGAAGCGCCTGATTGGGTTGAGTCGCCATAATCGAACGTCTATTATCTTTTCTATTTCTAGCTGGCCAAGCCGGCAAAATCCACTACCGGCTGCATGCCGGCACCATTCTCAATCACCCAATAACCTGTTTGAACATCCTTCATGACCACTAGCATGACCGGGTTCGCCGCCCACAGCCTCAATCTCGACCACGCCAGCGTCAATATCGACCTGCGCAGCGTCAACCAGCGCTATCTCGAACTGCATTTCCGCCTGGCCGACGAATTCCGTGCACTGGAACCGCAACTGCGCGAACTGATCCAGCAGCGTATGACACGTGGCAAGGTGGAGTGCCGCATCGGCCTCGCCATGCTTCCCGCCGCCTCGCTGGATAACGGCCTAAACCCGGACATTCTTGAGCGTCTTGCCCACTGGCAAACGGACGTGCTGCAGCGCCTGCCCGGCAGCCCGCCGCTTTCCGTCAACGAGATACTCCGTTGGCCTGGCACCATGCAGTCCGGCGCCCTGTCGCAGGAGGCGCTGAACGAAGCGGCACTGACCGGGATGCGCGCCACATTGGACGAACTGGTCGAGAGCCGCCAGCGCGAAGGCGCCAAGCTGAAACAGCATATCCTCGACCGCCTGGCTGCCGCCGAAGCCCAGGTGACGGGCCTGCAGCCGCTCCTGCCGACATTGATCGCCGCCCAGCGCGACAAGCTGGCGGAACGCCTGCGCGATGCCCTGGGCGAAGCCGGCCACGAACGACTGGCACAGGAAGTCGCCCTGGCGGCGCAAAAAGCCGATATCGACGAAGAACTTTCCCGCCTGGCCACCCATTTTGCCGAGGTTCGCCGCGTGCTGAACCAGGCTGGCGCGGTCGGCAAGCGGCTCGATTTCCTGATGCAGGAGCTGCATCGCGAAGCCAATACCCTGGGATCGAAATCGGTCGCGGTGGAAACCTCGCGCGTCTCGCTCGAACTCAAGGTGCTGATCGAACAGATGCGCGAGCAGATCCAGAACATTGAATAACAACCGGAACGGAGCAACCATGACCCCTCCCCCCAGCGAAGGCGTGCTTTACATCGTCAGCGCCCCGTCAGGTGCCGGCAAGACCAGTCTGGTCAAGGCACTGCTGAAAACCGACCCCGGCATCCGCCTGTCGGTGTCCTACACGACCCGCCCCCCGCGCCCGGGCGAAACCGACGGCCGCGACTACCATTACGTGAACCACGAACGCTTCGAAATCATGCTGGCCGAAGGCGAGTTTCTCGAACACGCCGAGGTATACGGCAATTTCTATGGCACCTCGAAAGGCAGCATCGGCCGCGATCTCAATGCCGGCCGCGACGTTCTGCTGGAGATCGACTGGCAGGGCGCCGAGCAGGTGCGGCAGCATTTTCCGCAATCCGCGTCGATTTTCATCCTGCCGCCGTCGTTCAACGCGCTGCGCACCCGTCTGGCCGGGCGCGGCCAGGACAGCGACGAGGTAATCGAACGCCGATTGGCCGCCGCCGCCCACGACGTCGCTCATGCCGATGCGTTCGACTATATAATCGTCAATGATGACTTCGACCATGCCCTGCAGGACCTGGTCGCGATCACCCGCAGCATTCGCCTCGAAGCGGCACGCCAGCTCAAGCGGCATACCGCGCTGTTCGAGGAATTCCGACGTATCTGAGTACCACCCCCTGAAGCTGGAGTATCCATATGGCCCGCATTACCGTTGATGACTGCATCGAGATGTTCCCCAACCGCTTCGAGTTGACGCTCGCCGTGACGTACCGCGCACGCCAGTTGGCTCAGGGCTCGCAACCGATGGTCGAATCGAAGGACAAACCCATCGTCACCGCATTGCGCGAAATCGCTGCGGGCAAGGTCGGCCGTGAGATCCTCAATCGGGGCCGCGCCTGATTCCTCGCCAGAACGACGGACGGCGCACGCACGCCGCGCGCCGTCGATGACGCACGAGTTCGAATCGCTGCGTCCGGATCTGGCCTACCTGCCGGCGGACGAAGTCGGGACCATCGAAGACGCCTACGAATTCAGCCGCCGCGCCCACGAAGGTCAGTTCCGCAAGAGCGGCGAACCCTACATTTCCCACCCGCTTGCCGTCGCCGGCATCCTCGCCGGCTGGCACCTTGACGCGCAGACCCTGTGCGCCGCGCTGCTGCACGACGTGGTGGAAGACACGCCGGCCACGGCAAGCGAAATCGAGGCGCGCTTCGGCAAGCCGGTCGCGCTGCTGGTCGAGGGGGTCTCCAAGCTCGACAAGCTGGCATTCGCCTCCGAGCAGCACGCGCAGGCGGAGAATTTCCGCAAGATGCTGCTGGCGATGGCACAGGACGTGCGGGTCATCCTGGTCAAGCTGGCCGACCGCCTGCACAACATGCACACCATGGGTGCGATGCCCGCCGACAAGCGCCGCCGCATCGCCACCGAAACGCTGGAAATCTACGCGCCGATCGCCAACCGGCTGGGGCTGCATTCCGTCTACCAGGAACTTGAAGACCTCGGCTTCCGCTACAGCCACCCCAACCGCTATCAAGTGTTGGCGAAGGCAGTCAAGGCGGCGCGCGGCAACCGACGCGAACTGGTCGACAAGGTCAAGATCGCGCTGCAGGAAAAGCTCGAGCAGTGCAAGATCGAGGCCACCATCACCGGCCGCGAGAAGCACCTCTACAGCATCTACCGCAAGATGCAGGAGAAGAACCTGGCCTTCTCCGAGGTGTTCGACATCTACGGTTTTCGCGTGGTGGTGCGCGACCAGCCGACCTGCTACCTGGCGTTGGGCGCGCTGCATGCGCTGTACAAGCCGATTCCCGGCAAGTTCAAGGACTATATCGCGATCCCCAAGGCCAACGGCTACCAGTCGCTGCATTCCATCCTGTTCGGCCCCAACGGCACCCCGATCGAGATCCAGATCCGCACCACCGACATGAACCGGCTGGCCGAATCGGGCGTCGCCTCGCACTGGATGTACAAGTCCGCCGATACCGCACTCAACGAGGTGCAGACGCGTACCCATCGCTGGCTGCAGTCGCTGCTCGACATCCAGGCCGACCACGGCGATTCGCCCGAATTCCTCGAACACATCAAGGTCGACCTGTTCCCGGACGAAGTCTATGTATTCACCCCCAAGGGCAAGATCATGGCGCTGCCGCGCGGCGCCACGGCAGTGGATTTCGCCTTTGCCGTGCATACCGACGTCGGCCGCCACTGCATCGCGGTGAAGATCAATTACGAGCTGATGCCCCTGCGCACCCAGCTCAGGAACGGCGACCACGTCGAGATTCTCACATCGGCCAACGCCAGCCCCAACGCGGCCTGGCTCAACTTCGTCGTCACCGGCAAGGCGCGCTCGCACATCCGCAACTACCTGCGCAACACGCGCGTGGAAGAGGCGGCGGCACTGGGCGAGCGTTTGCTCAACAACGCGCTTGCCGCGCTCAATCCGGAGGCGAGCGCTCCCGACCCGGCGGTGTGGGAGCGCGTGGTCAAGGACTACGGCCTGCAAAACCGGCAGGAACTGTTCGCCGGGATCGGACTGGGCAGAAAGCTGCCGCTGGTGGTGGCCCATCAGCTGCTGCACGTGCAGGGTGAAAAAACCGGCGAGCCGGCGCATCCCCACGCCATCAGCATCCGCGGCACCGAAGGCATCGCGGTCGAACTGGCGCAATGCTGCCACCCGATCCCCGGCGACCCCATTCTCGGCTTCATCCACAAGGAACGCGGCCTCATCATCCATACCCACGACTGCCCGTCGATCCGCGCCTTCCGCACCGACCCCGACAAATGGCTCGACGTCGAATGGGAAGCCGAACCCGGCCACATGTTCGACGTCTCGATCAAGGTCGTCGTCGGCAACCAGCGCGGCGTGCTGGCCAAAGTCGCGGCGGCGATCGCCGAACACGGCTCCAACATCGGCAACGTCGCGATGGAGGAAGAGGACGGCAGCCCCTATACCGTGCTGTTCTTCACCGTCCAGGTGGAAAACCGCATGCACCTCGCACGCGTCATGCGCGGCCTGCGCGTGCTGCCCGACGTCGTGCGGATTTTCCGCATCAAGGGCAAGAAGGACGGCCGCGCAACGCAATCTCAATAATCAGGCTCCAGGAATCCAGCATGAACAAACGCATCATCCAGACCGCCGACGCGCCGGCCGCGATCGGAACCTACTCGCAGGCCGTACGGGTCGACCACACCGTGTACATGTCCGGCCAGATCGGCCTCGACCCCAACTCGATGCAGCTGGTCGACGGCATCGAGGCGCAGATCCATCAGGTATTCAAGAACCTGGCCGCCGTAGCGGCTGCGGCGGATGGTTCCCTAGCCGACGTGGTGAAGCTGAACGTCTTCCTCACCGACCTCGGCCACTTCCCCAAGGTCAATGAAATCATGGCCGGCTATTTCAGCCAGCCCTACCCGGCGCGTGCCGCGGTCGGTGTGGCCGCCCTGCCGCGCGGTGCGCTGGTCGAGGCTGATGCCGTGATGGTGAGCGGTTAAATTGCCACCTTGAAAACGGCCTCGCCGTTTTCCTTCCCGGTCAGTCCGGCCTTCGCTGCCAAACTCGCCAAACTGGGCCTCACCCGCGACGCCGATCTGGTACTGCATCTGCCGTTGCGCTGGGAGGACGAAACCCGCATCACGCCGATCCGCGACCTGCTGCCAGGTGCGACCGCACAGGTGCTGGCGGTGGTTCGCGAAGCCAGCGTCGCCTACCGGCCGCGCCGCATGCTGACGGTGACGGTAGAGGACACCGGCGGCGTGCTCGGCATCCGCTTCCTGAATTTCTACCCCAGCCACCTCAAGCTGTTTCAGCCGGGCGCGATTTTCCGGTTCAACGGCGAGGTACGCGGCGGATTTCTCGGACTGGAGATGGTGCACCCGCGCTTCGCCAAGGCCGATGACGACACGCCACTGCCGACGCAACTGACACCTGTCTATCCCACCACTGCCGGCCTCGGACAGGCCACGCTGCGCAAACTGATCGAACGGGCGCTGGCGGCACCGATCGCGGATACCCTGCCCGCCGACTGGCTGGCAGAGCTTGATCTGCCCGAACTGGAAGCCAGCATCCGCCTGCTGCACCAGCCGCCGCTCGAATGTCCGGTAAGCGATCTGGAATCGCGCCGCCATCCCGCGTGGCAGCGGCTCGCCTTCGACGAACTGCTGGCGCAGCAGCTGTCTCTGGCCACCGCCCGCCAGCAACGCACCTCGCGCCCGACCCAACCGTTGCCGGCGCGTCAGCACCTGACGGCCGCGTTCACCCGCGGTTTGCCGTTTGCGCTGACCGCCGCGCAGGCGCGCACCTGGCAGGAGATCAGCACCGACCTGGCGCAGCCGCATCCGATGCGGCGCCTGCTGCAGGGCGACGTCGGCAGCGGCAAGACGGTCGTGGCGGCGCTCGCCTGCCTGCAGGCGATCGAAAACGGTTTTCAGGCTGCCTTCATGGCACCGACCGAAATCCTCGCCGAACAGCATTACCGCAAGCTGGCGCCGCCGCTGTCAGCACTGGGCGTGCGCTGCGCGTGGGTCTCGGGCAGCCAGCGCAAATCGGAGCGCACCGCCGCCTGGCAGGCGATTGCCGCGGGTGAAGCCGACCTCGCATTCGGCACCCACGCGCTGTTCCAGGAAGCCGGCAACTTCCAGCGACTGGGGGTGGCGGTGGTCGACGAGCAGCACCGTTTCGGCGTCGGCCAGCGGCTGGCGCTGATGCAGAAGGGCACGGAACCCCACCAGTTGATGATGAGCGCGACGCCAATCCCGCGCACGCTGGCGATGAGCTTCTTTGCCGACCTCGACGTCTCGGTGATCGACGAGCTGCCGCCGGGCCGAACGCCTATCGTCACAAAATTAGTGAGCGCCGCGCGCCGCGACGACGTGCTGGCGCGCGTGCGCGAGGCCTGTCTCGCCGGTGGCCAGGCCTATTGGGTGTGCCCACTGATCGAGGAATCGGAGAAATTGCAATTGCAGACCGCGCAGGACACCTACGCGACCCTGGTCGAGCAATTGCCCGACCTGCGCATCGGTCTGGTGCACGGACGGCTGAAGCCGGACGAGAAACAGGCGGTGATGGCGGCATTCCAGGCACATGAGGTCGACCTGCTGGTCGCCACCACTGTGATCGAGGTCGGCGTCGACGTACCGAATGCCGCGCTGATGGTGATCGAGCACGCCGAACGCATGGGCCTCGCCCAACTTCACCAGCTGCGCGGGCGGGTCGGGCGCGGCAGCCGCGAATCGGTGTGCGTGCTGCTCTACGAGACACCGCTGTCGGAACTCGCACGCGCACGGCTCAAGGTTATTTTCGAACTCACCGACGGTTTCGAGATCGCGCGCCAGGACCTGCTGCTGCGCGGGCCAGGCGAGTTGCTCGGGCACCGCCAGAGCGGCCTGCCGATGCTGCGCTTCGCCGATCTGGAACGCGACGTCGCGTTGCTGGAAGCCGCGCGCAACCTGGCACAACACTGTCTCGCCTACCACCCCGACATCGCTGCGCGCCACATGGAGCGATGGATCGGCCAGCGGCAGGCACTGACGTCGATCTAGATGCAGTCGCTGCGGCATAATGCCGACTTTCCACATGATGAACGGTTCGCCGTGCTTGATTCCCGGCAGGGCTGGCTTGCCCACCCATTCTCGCTCCCGCGCTCGCTACGCTTCTGGCTCAGCGACCACGGTTCGCTGACCCGGCGCCTGAAATCACGCTGTACATCGTTTCGCGTGGTGCCACTCGAGACCGGGCTGGCACGTGCCAACGCGGACGAATACGCACTTCTAGGCGTAGCGCCTGGCACCCGCGTCTATGTGCGCGAAGTCCTGTTGCTGTGCAATGACGTGCCGGTGGTGTTTGCCCACAGCGTGCTGCCGTCCGCCGGCCTGCGCGGCGGCTGGAACGGCATCACTCGACTCGGCAGCCGTTCGCTTGGCGAAGCCCTGTTCAGCGACCATCGCATCGAACGCCAGCCCCTGGCCTATCGCCGCGTGCGGAACGACCATCCGCTCTATCGCGCTGCGGCCAGGCAGCAGGCAGTGGCCAGCAGCTTGTGGGCACGCCGTTCCGTTTTCTGCCTCAACCGCCATCCACTCCTGGTAACCGAAGTCTTTCTGCCGGCCATCGACACGCCATGACCCTGACCGAACGCCTGTCCCATTACGAAAAATTGATGCGGCTCGACAAGCCGATCGGCATCCTGCTGCTGATGTGGCCCACCTTGTGGGCGCAATGGCTTGCCAGCAACGGCAGCCCAAGTTGGCTGATCCTGTGGATTTTCGTCATGGGCGTCGTGCTGATGCGTTCGGCCGGCTGCGTCATGAACGACTATGCCGACCGCGATTTCGACCCTCACGTGGCGCGTACCCGCGAGCGTCCATTGGCGGCCGGCAAGGTGTCGCCCAAAGAAGCGCTGCTGTTGGCGGCTGGCTTGTCGCTGCTGGCTTTCCTGCTGATCCTGCCGCTCAACACCCTGGTGTTGAAACTGTCCGTGGTCGCGCTGTTTCTGGCGGCCAGCTACCCCTTCACCAAACGCTTCTTCGCGATTCCCCAGGCCTATCTCGGCATCGCGTTCGGTTTCGGCATCCCGATGAGCTATGCCGCGCTATGGGGCGAGGTTCCGCGCGAAGCCTGGCTCCTGCTTGGCGCCAACGTTTTTTGGGCGATTGCCTACGACACCGAATATGCGCTGGTCGACCGCGAAGACGATCTCAAGATCGGCATCAAAACGTCGGCCATCACCTTCGGCCGCTACGATCTTGCCGCCATCGCGCTGTGCTACGTTGCGACGCTGGGTTTGCTCGGCTGGATCGGCTGGCAGCGGGGGATGGGCATGGCGTTCTACGGCGGGCTGGCCGTGGCTGCGGCGATCGCGCTTTACCACATGAAACTGATCCGGCTGCGCGAGCCAAAGCAATGCTTCCGCGCCTTCCTGCACAACACCTGGTTCGGTGCCGCAGTGTTCGGCGGCATCGCGCTCCACTTCCTGCTGCGGAGCTTATGACGGACAGGCCACGCGGGACTGCCGGCTGTTCGGGTAGGCCTGCTTGATTCCGCTCAGGCTTTTCAGCGTATCCGGGTCTTCGCTACGGATCACGAAGTAGAAGTCCGTTCCCTGGCGCGGCAGCACCTCGACACGGGTTCCAAGTACGCCTTTGCCTTCCACTTCAAGGATGCGCCGCTGCGCCGCATCGGCGTCGGCATACAGACCGAGCGAAATGGCATTGCGCCAATCGCCATCCTTGACCACAAATGCGTCCGTCAATCCTGCAGCTGTCAGCTCGCTCAATTTGGCCGCGGCCGATTCCGCACTGGGCAAGGGCGGAAAGATCACCCACTGCCGTGTATTCAGCGGCACTTCGGTGAACGACATCACGCGTTCGCCCGCCAACGATTTGAGCTGCTGGCGTACTTGGACGAACTCCCCGCGATTCAACCCCCGCCATTCCATGCATAACGCGGTGGACGTAGCGGCGGCTGGCGATGCATCGTCCCTGGGTACAGGCGCTGACTGACTGCGCAGACTGAGACGATTCACGTTCAGCGACGCTGTCTGACCGGCATCCGCCTGCGTCCAGTTTTCGCGTCCGATAAAGAACCCGGCCACCACGAGATTGACGACCAATAATGTCCAGACTATCCATTTCATGAAGCGGCAGTTCCTCGGGCAACGCAGTCGATTCCCTCCAGCACCAGTGCAGGTGCATGTTCGGCCGGTATTCTCAGGTGAGACAACACCTTCTCGGCATCGCCTCCGGTAAGCAGACAGCGTGGGGCCATGCCGGCAACCTCGGCCAGACGCGCATGCTGTTGCGCAATGGCGCCGCACAACGCTGCCACGATCCCGCTTTGCACAGCGGCAGCGGTGGCATTGGGAAAGGCCTGCCAGGCTCCCGCCACCTCATCGATCCGTGCGGTGCCTTGCCGCAATGCCTGCTGCATCAAATGGACGCCGGGCACGATCACACCCCCCAGGAATGTTCCCTCGGCCGACAATGCATCCACGGTCATTGCCGTGCCGACCGACACCACCAGTACCGCCTCATCTGCTATGCGCTGGCGAGCCGCGATCAATCCCATCCAGCGATCCGCACCCAACTGGTGCGGATTGGAATAGGTATTTTTCACATCGCCGAAACGGGCCTCGGCTCTCAACCAGGCTGGAGTATGCCCGGCCGCTTCCAGAAGCGCGGCGAGTTGCCGTTCGTGTTCCAGGCTGGCCACGCTGGCGACAAAACAACGGGTGTCCGCTTTCAGTTGGGCCGTCAAGGCCGACCAGTCGGAATAATCACCCCGGCCGGTCGCATGCCAATGTCCATCCTCCACCACCGCCCATTTGAGGCGTGTGTTTCCGGCATCAAGCAATATGCAGCGTCCGCTCATCGCGCACCATCCAGACGCAGGCTGATTTCGCCGCCACTGTAAGAACTCAAGTTCGATTGCGCATCACGCAGGAGAAAGGCGCCGGTTTCATCGACCCCGCATGCCACCCCCTGAACACTGCGCGAATCCGGCAACGTCAGCGCGACCGCCCTACCGGCATAGGCATCCAAAGCCTGCCAATCCTCGCGCAAGGCCGCGAAGCCATGGTGGCGAAATACGCTCGACGCCGCGTGCAGTTCCAGCAGGCAGTCAGCCAGCAGTTGATTGCGTCCCACCGTCACCTCCATTTCAGCCAGATCGACCACGGCCTGATCGACCGCGTCGCGTTGTGTTTCGTTGAGCCTGACGTTCAGGCCGACACCCACCACGGCAAACGCGGCGCCGTGCATGTCGCCCTGTACTTCGACCAGAATCCCCGCCAGTTTGCGATAGTCCACCAGGATATCGTTGGGCCATTTCAATCGGGCCATGTGGCGACTATGGCGGTTCACTGCGCGTGCAATGGCGAGTCCCACGATCAGACTCAGGCCTGCCAGCGACTGCAAGCCCGACTCGAAACGCCACAACACCGAAAACGTGAGGCTGCCCCCTACGACAGAATGCCACTGGCGGCCACGCCGTCCCCTGCCGGTATATTGATGCTCCGCGCAGAACAACGTTCCATCTGCAGCGCCCTCCAGGGCGGCAGCCATCAAGGTCGTGTTGGTCGAGTCGACGCTATCCAGCACGTGTATCGAATAGTGACTGGCTGCTGTCCCCATGTGGCGCGCGACAACCGCATCATCCAGCCACTCCACGGACTCGGGCATGCGATATCCGCGTCCGCGGACCGCATGCACGGTCAGCCCCATGGACTCGGCTTGCGCGAGGATGTTGAAGATGCTGGAGCGGGACAGTCCGAATTCATCCGCCAACGCCTGACCCGAATGAAAACGGCCATCGGACAGGCGGCGCAGGAGCCGGAACAGTGCTTTGTGAGGTCGGTTATGCACCTTCGCAATTTTACATGGCTTGCCTGTGCAATTCCCGCGCAATAAAAAACCCCCTCAAGAGTTGAGGGGGTTTTGTGGTATCCCTCGGGTGAGGGATACGGATAAGGAGTCTGACGATGACCTACTTTCACAGTCGATGTGCCTACTATCATTGGCGCGGGAGCGTTTCACCGTCCTGTTCGGGATGGGAAGGGGTGGTTCCACTCTGCTATGGTCGTCAGACAAAGGGGTGGGGATCAAGGCTGCCTTTAATTAAAGGCG
>JAIBEL010000032.1 GCA_019459285.1 Rhizobium sp.
CGCCCGCCCCCGTTATCGCCCCGGCCCCCGCCGCCCCCCTGGCGGGGGGTCGGGCGCTCAATCTGTACCGCCCAATACACGCGCCGCCGGCTGCCGTCGCACCTCCCTTTGTCGCAAAGCAGCGCCTGCAGCCGCTCGCCATCGAACACAAAGGGGAAACCCTCTCGCTTGTCATGGCCGAGGGCGATTTTGCAGACAGCGGCAATCTGGATCCATTCATTCTCACCGGGCCGTCACCCAGCAATCCTGCCGGCAACGGAGCAGCGCCTGACCGTGTGGAAAACGACATGCCAGGCCCGGGCCGCGCGCCAGGGGGCAAACCTGACAGAGCACGTCCCTTGACGCCGTCGCATCCACCGTCACTGGGCGGGCCCGCCGCCATCCCGCCTGGCGACGGGTCCTTCTTTCCTGCAGGGAAGTCGCAAGGCAATCCCCCCATCCCGCCCCAGGCAGGCCCCTCCCACTCGCCCCCAGGCGACCCACAATCACCCGGTCATAGCGACCCCATCGGATCACCCGGTGCGCCCGTGCCCCCGGCATCGCGCGACGATGAACCGGGCGGCAACCTGCCACCGAACCCGTTACCCGCAGCCGGCCCCGATTCGTGGACGCCACCCCGAACGGACACGCCCCTCGACCCGCCGTCAAGCCAGCAAGCAGCCACCCAGCCTCATGCCGTGCCGGAACCGTCGATGATGGGTTTGATGGCGCTCGGTATCGCCGCCCTGGCCTGGATGGGGCGCCGTCGGACAATCCCGTAGGGGAACAGCAGGTTCTAGATGCCTGCCGCCTGCTGGTCGGCGTGATAGCTGGAGCGCACCATCGGCCCGCAGGCGGCGTGCTTGAAGCCCATTGCCCGTGCTTCCTGCTCGAACTGGGCGAAGCGTTCGGGGGTGACAAAGCGCAGCACCGGCAGATGATGTTGTGAAGGCTGCAGATACTGGCCAAGCGTCAGCATGTCCACATCGTGTGCACGCAGGTCGCGCATCACCTGCAGTATCTCGTCGTCCTCCTCGCCCAGCCCAAGCATCAGGCCGGATTTGGTCGGGATCTCGGGATGGCGTGCCTTGAAATCCTGGAGCAACTTCAGCGAATGCGCATAATCCGCACCGGGACGCGCCGCCTTGTACAGGCGCGGCACGGTTTCCAGATTGTGGTTCATCACGTCGGGCGGGGCGGTGGCGAGCATGTCGAGCGCCTTGTCGAGCCGTCCGCGGAAATCCGGGGTCAGGATCTCGATCCGCGTCGCCGGCGAGGCCTCGCGCACGGCAGCGATGCACTGCGCAAAATGTTCGGCGCCGCCATCGCGCAAATCGTCGCGGTCGACACTGGTGATCACTACGTATTTCAATGCCATCAGCGCGATCGTATCGGCCAGATGGCGCGGTTCGTCGACGTCCGGCGGCAGCGGCGTGCCATGGCCGACGTCGCAGAAGGGGCAGCGCCGCGTGCACAGGTCGCCGAGAATCATGAAGGTGGCGGTGCCATGGCCGAAGCATTCGCCCAGATTGGGACACGAGGCTTCTTCGCACACCGTGTGCAGCTTCGCCTCGCGCAGGATACCCTTCAGCCGGGCCACGTTCGGCACGTTGGGCGACTTGGCACGGATCCAGGACGGCAGCCGCATCCTGGGTTGCGGCACGATCTTGATCGGGATGCGCGCGGTCTTGGCTGCGCCTTTGTGCTGGAGAGGGTCTGCCATGGTCTGAACATACCGGGAAATGCAATTCCCGGATTCTAGCCTATGCGCCCAGCAACCCTGACCCTTCTGGTTGTGTGGTGTGCGCCCCGCCCGACTCCATACAGCCTAGACTTTCACCCAGACCTGGCCGGCTTCGATTTTCACCGGATAGGTGCGGATCGGCTCGTCCGCGGGGTCGCAGGTGGGCTGGCCGGTGGTGAGGTCGAAATAGCTGCCGTGCAGCGAACACTTGATCTTGCCGTCCTTGATGCAGCCCAGGTACAACGAGTAGTCCTCGTGGCTGCACATCTCGTCGACGACGTAATGGGTGCCGTTCGAGTTGCACAGCAACAGTTTCTTGCCGTCGACGAGGATGCGCTTCATCTCGGCGGGCTTGAGCTCGTCGGCAGCGGCGATGGCAATATATTCGCCCATCATCACTTGACCCGTGCGACGGCCTTGCCGGAATCCAGCACGGCGCGAATCTGCACCGCCGCGGCGGCCACGCTGGCGGCCTTGCCGACGTGATGCAGGACAATCGAACCGGCCAGCACCAGCGAATCATAGGTCGCGCCCTTGTCGCCCTTGAGCGCCAGGATGCCCGCTTCGGCAGCGGCGTGCGCGGTGGCCTTGATGTCGATCGCGGCGACGATTTCATCCTCGCCTGCTTCGGTGGCGACCGCACCGGGCAGCGGTACGGCGCGTACCGGCTGGTCGATGCCCAGCGCCACCGGGTCGACCGTCGCTTCGATTTCGGTGCCGCGGTCATGGTAGTGGAAATACTTGCCGGCCTGGCGCAGCGACGGGATCACCCCGCCTTCGACGCCGCGCACGATACAGGCGGTGTCGAAGCCGGCTTCGCGCGCCAGGTCGGCATACACCGGCGGATAGGGCTTGTGTACGTAGCCGGTGACGAAATGGGTCAGCTTGCGGCCCTGTATGGGCTTGGACAGCACTTCCACCGTAGTCAGCACCTGGCGCTTGATCATCTGTGCACGCAGCGTGGTGAGGTTGTGCAGGCCCGGGTTGGATTGCGCCTGGTCGATATAGGCCCAGCCGAGGGCGGGATCGGCCAGCCGCGCGGCGGCCTCCGCTGGTGCCAGGTTCACCGGCACGCCGGCGGCCTCCAGCACGTGACGCGCCGTCACGCCATATTTGGGCCCGACCTTGTCGAGACCGTGGCTGACCACGTGCACGCCAAACTCGGCCAGCAGCGGGCCGAGGAAAGGCGCGGCGGGCAGGCAGCGATTGTAGCCATCATAGGGATCGCCGATGTCGACCACTTCGTCGACCTCCGCCGTGACGCGGCGGGTAGTTTCGAGCACGGCATCCAGCACGCCGCGGTTTTCGTCCATCGTCTCGCGTTTCATGCGCAGGGCAATGAAATAGATGCCGACTTGAATCGGATCGATCACGTTGTCGATGATGGCCTTGGTACCGAGGTGTGCTTCGGTGCGGCTGATGTTCTTGGACAGGTCCGGTCCGGTGGCAATGCGCTGGATGATCGAGCGCATCAGGAGTTTGGGGTCGGACGGCAGCGTGTCGGTGCTCATGAATAACTCCATTAGAAGTTATAAGAATACTTATAACCAAGTAAATCAGTCAAGAATAGATCGTGTCCTGCAGGCAGCGGACAAGCGCCTGCCCGGCGTCGGCCGGAGACAATTTCACGCCGAGATCGCGGCATTGCGTCACCCGCATCCCCGCGTAGCCACACGGGTTGATGGCGGCGAACGGACGCATATCCATGTCGACGTTGAATGCCAGGCCATGATACGTGCAGCCGTGTCTGACGCGCAGGCCGAGGGCAGCTATTTTCGCGCCATCGACATATACGCCTGGCGCGCCTCCCAGGCGTGCGGCTGCCACGCCCTGCTCCGCCAGGAGGTTGATCACGGCCTGTTCCAGGCGTGTCACCAGCTCGCGGATGCCGTAGCCGCGCCGCCGCAGGTCGATCAGCACGTAGACCACGACTTGTCCCGGCCCGTGATAGGTAATCTGCCCGCCGCGGTCGATCGGCACGACGGGAATGTCGGTCGCGGCGATCAGGTGCTCCGGCTTGCCGGCCTGCCCCTGTGTGTAGACGGGCGAATGTTCAAGCAGCCAGATTTCGTCCGCGGCATCGGGTGCACGCCGTGCGGTGAAAATCTGCATCGCCCGCCAGGTCGAAATATAGTCGACCTGCCCCAGTTGCCGAATGATCGCCTCGCCGCTCACCGTTTGCTGCTCACCGCTCGCCATCAAAGCGCCATCTTCACCCACGGATGGGCGGTGATCTCGCGATACAGTGCATCGAGCTGGGCTTTCGAGGTGGCGCGCACCACACAGGTCACCGACAGATAGTTTCCGCTGCTGGACACGCGCATCTCGACGGTCTCGGCCTTGAAATCGGGCGCATGCCGCAACACCAGTTCGACCATGGCCTGCGCAAAATCGTCGCGGCGTTCACCCATGATCTTGATGGGAAAGTCGGTGGGAAATTGCAGCAGGGTTTCCTGTTCGTTCATGACCGCATCACCTGTTGTTTGAAGGTCTGGTACAGCGCATCCATCCGCATGGCCAGCGGCCCCGGCACGCCGGCGCCGACCGGCACGCCGTCCAGCGCCACGATCGCCATGATTTCCTTGGTGGACGACGTCATCCAGAGTTCGTCCGCGTCACGCACCTCGGCTTCGGTAATCGCCCGTACCTCGTGCAGTATGTCGTTGGCAGCGGCGAGTTCCAGCACCACGTCGTAGGTAATGCCGGTCAGCATCAGGCTGGACGGCGGCGGCGCCCGCACCACGCCATCCTTGACCACAAAGATATTGCTTGCCGCCCCTTCGGTTAGAAAGCCGTCGCGCAGCATCACGGTTTCGGCACAGCCCGCGTCCACCGCCTGCTGGCGCAGCAGGAGATTGGCCAGCAGCGATATGGCCTTGATGTTGCAGCGCAGCCAGCGGTTGTCGAGCGCGCTGACGGCACAGACGCCGGCAGCCTTCTGTGCCGGCGTGGCGGTCACCAGCGGCTGCGCAAACATGAATACGGTCGGCGGTACATCGTGCGGGAACGCATGATCGCGCAAGGGCTGTCCTTCGACCGGCGTGCCGCGCGTCACCTGAATGTAGACCGACTGGTCGGCAAAATCCTGCCGCGCGATCAACTGCAGGATGCGCTCACGCCATTCGGCCACGCTGTGCGGGTTGGCCAGGCGGATGCCGCCGAGGCTGAACTGCAGGCGATGCAGGTGCGCGTCGAGCCGGAAGGGTTTCCCCGAATACACCGGAACCAGTTCGTAGACGCCGTCGCCGAAGACGAAGCCACGGTCGAGCACCGACACCTTCGCCTCGGCGAGCGGCAGGAACTGACCGTTCAGGTAGACGCTCACTTTGCGAACAGCAGCCGGATCGAATCCCAGCCGCGGCCAAACAGGCCGGCCACGCCGACATCGTGCAGGGCGACCAGCGGATAGTCGCCGAGTGGCTTGCCGTCGAGCGTCAGCCGCAGGGTACCCAGGCGCTGCCCCCTGTTTATCGGTGCCACGACGGGCTGCTGGGTGATGACTTCCGCCTTGACGCGTGCGGCGCTGCCTCGCGGGACCAGTAGATGGAAATCCTGCTCGAACCCCATACTCACCGACGGGTGCTCGCCCCGGTAGATACTGACGACCTTGACGACCTGGCGAGCCCGATAAAGCGGCACACTGTCGAAATTCTCGAAGCCGTAATTCAACAGCTTCAACGCGTCCTGTGTGCGCTGTGCATCCGAGCGTGCACCCAGCACCACCGCGATACGGCGCTGGTCGCCACGCTGCGCCGAAGCCGCCATGCAATAGCCGGCCTCCGGCGTACGACCGACCTTCAGGCCGGTCACGGTGCTGTCGCGCCATAACAGACGGTTGCCGTTGTAATACGTGACGCCCTGGTAAGGCAGTTCCTTCTGGCTGAAGAAAGCCAGCCGCTCCGGGAAATCGCGCGCCAGTGCGCGACCGAGCAGGGCGAGGTCGCGTGCGCTCGATTCATGGCCCGGCTCATTCAGGCCGGTCGCATTCATGAAGTGGGTCTTGCTCATGCCCAGCCGGCTGGCCTCGCGGTTCATGCGCGCGACGAACGCCGCCTCGCTGCCATCCGCTGCCGTCACCAAGGTGATCGTGGCGTCGCTGGCCGATTCCACCAGCATCGCCTGCAGCAGCGTGTCGACGCTCACCTGATCACCCGCCTTGAGGAAGACGCGCGAACCATCCATCTGCGTGGCCGCCGCCGGCACGGTCACCCTCTCGCCCAGGCTCAACTTGTTCTTGCGGATATCGCCTAGCAGAACATAGGCTGTCATCAACTGGGTCAGCGAGGCCGGGGCCAGCGGCAGATCGGCCTGGCTGGCCGCCAGTTCGCGTCCGCTTGCCTGGTCGATCACGACCCAGGCACGCGACGAGACACTGGGCGGTGCGGCCCACGTCGTTGCAGTAAAAAAGAGCGCCAGTGCCAGCCAGAAGAATTTCATGTTCAGCCTTTTCATCAATCGCGTGTGACCAGGACCGCCTTCAGGTCGAGGCGTTCCCGCACGCGCGCACGATCCGACTGCGCCGCATCGTCGCTGGCATACGGGCCGAGCTGTACGCGATGCAGCCCGCCATCCAGCACCACGCGCGTCTGGCTGGCGTCGATGTCGAGCTGGCGTTTCAGGCGGTCGAGCAACTGCTGCGCATTATCGGCGCGCGAGAAGGCACCCACCTGGAGGTAGATGCCGTCCTGTAGCGCCTTGCCCTGCGTGTCATAGGTGTCAGGGTCGATGCTTTCCACCCGCACCCGGGCGCTGCCGCGTCCCAGGTAGCCCAGCTTGTAGGCAGCGGTATACGACAGGTCGATGATGCGCTTGCTGTGGAACGGACCGCGGTCGTTGATGCGCACCACCACCGATTTGCCGGTGTCGAGCGACGTGACCCGCGCGTAGCTCGGAATCGGCAGGGTCGGATGTGCCGCCGTCATGGCATACATGTCGTAGCGCTCGCCCGAGGAGGTCTTCTTGCCCTGGAAACGGCGGCCATACCACGAGGCCAGTCCCTCTGCACTGTAGGGCTGGCGCGTGGTCTGCGGCGTATACGTCGTCCCCAGCGCGACATAGGTACGGTTGGCAAAGGGATGCAAGGGTTCCTTGCGCGGCACGGCATCGGGGACGGCATCCAGATTTGCAGGTGGATTGGCCTCCGGACCGTCGTCGAGGTAATAGCCCCCGCCTTTGGGTGCAGTGGAGGCCTGTTTTGCGGGCGGCGTGCTGGCACATCCGCCGAGGGTCAGGGCGAGGGCAAGCATCCCCAGGAGCGATTTAGTTTTCATGGCACTTATTTTATCGCGTCATGATTTATTGAGTTGACGGTGCGTCGCCACGCTCATCAGGATACCCATCCCCAGCAACAGCGTGACGAGCGCCGTTCCGCCGTAACTCATCAGCGGCAAGGGCACGCCGACCACCGGCAGGATGCCCGACACCATGCCCATGTTGACGAACACATAGGTGAACAGATTGAGGCTCAGGGTGGCCGCCATCAACCGGCCGAACAGTGTCGGCGCCCGTGCGGCGATGACCAGGCCGCGCGCAACGATGGCCAGATAGAGACACACCAGCAGAATCGCACCGGCATAGCCGAATTCCTCGCCGAACACGGCGAAGATGAAATCGGTGGTGCGCTCGGGAATGAAATCGAGCTGGTTCTGCGTGCCCTGCATCCAGCCTTTGCCGAACAGTCCGCCGGAGCCGATGGCGATGGTCGACTGGATGATGTGGTAGCCGGCACCCAGTGGATCGGATGCAGGATCGAGCAGCATCAGCACGCGGCGCTGCTGATAATCGTGCATCAGCCCCCACACCACGGGCAGGCTCGCCGCGCCCAGGACAGCACCTCCCACAATCACCTTCCACGGCAGGCCGGCAAAGAACAACAGATAAAAACCCGAGGCACCGAGCATCAGCGCCGTACCCAGATCGGGCTGCCGCAGGATCAGCAGGAAGGGCACCAGCAACAGAATGCCGCCGACCATGAAATGCTTGGCACGCAGCACCGCTTCGTTGCGCTGGAAATACCAGGCCAGCATCAGCGGCAAGGCCAGCTTCAACAGTTCGGACGGCTGAAACGCAATGAATCCCAGATCCAGCCAGCGACGCGCACCGTTGCGGATCTCGCCGAACAGCGCCACCCCGACCAGCAGCACCACACCCGCCGCATAGAGGGGCGGTCCGACTTTTGACAGCAGATGCGGCGGCACATTGGCCATCAACACCATCACCGCCAGCGCCAGCCCCATGTTGACGAGATGACCGCTGATGCGCACCGGGCTTTGTCCCGAAGCGCTCGTCACCACCGCCAAGCTGATGCCCAGTACCAGCAGCGCCAGCGTCAGCAGGATGCCGTCGACGTGGCGCAGGGCGCGCAGGAGCCAGTGGCTAGTCCGAGGCATCGCTTCCTCCCTCCAGTTTCATGTTGCCGGGGCGTTTCCCGGTCAGGTAGTAATCGAAGACCGCACGCGCGATCGGTGCCGCCGTGGAACCGCCATGGCCGCCATTCTCGACCATGACTGCCACCACGATGGTGGGGTTCTCGGCCGGCGCATAGGCAATGAACAGCGCATGGTCACGATTCTTCCGGGACAGGCTGCTGGCGTCGTAGCGGGCGCCCTGCTTGATGCCGACCACCTGCGCGGTGCCGGTCTTGCCGGCAATGGTGTAGGGCGCACCGGCAGCCGCGGCCGCGGCCGTTCCGCCTGGCCGCATCGCGTCCATCATGCCCTGCCGCACCACGGCCAGATCCTCCGGTTTGATCGCCAGTTGTTCGTGCACCACCACCGGCTGCGGCTGCCAGACGTGGGTAAGCGGGTCGCGCACCGCCTGCACCAGGCGCGGTTCCATCCGCTTGCCGCCATTGGCGATCATGGCGGTCGCGGTCGCCAGTTGCAGCGGGGTGGTCAGATGATAGCCCTGGCCGATGCCCGCGATCACCGTCTCGCCGGGATACCAGACTTGCTTCCAGCGGCGTTGCTTCCAGTCGCGCGAAGGCAACAGACCGGCAGACTCGCCGTCCAGATCGATACCGGTTTTCTCGCCGAAACTGAATTTCTGCAGATACTCGTGCATGCGGTCGATCCCCATATCGACCGCCAGTTTGTAGAAATAGGTATCGCACGATTGTGCGATGGCCCTGCGCAGATCGACGATTCCGTGACCGCCGCGTTTCCAGTCGCGGTACTGATGGCTGCTGTTGGGCAGGCTGAAATAGCCGGGATCGACGATGGTGTCCTCGGGCTTGCGTACGCCCAGCTCCAGTCCGGTCAGCCCCATGAACGGCTTGATCGTCGAACCCGGCGGGTAGATGCCGCGCAGCACGCGATTCACCATCGGCCGCTCGGGCGATTCGTTGAGCGCCTTCCAGGTTTCAGGGTCGATGCCGTCGATAAACAGGTTGGGGTCGAATCCCGGCTTGCTCACCAGCGCCAGCACGCCACCGGTATTGGGATCGAGCGCCACCAGTCCGCCCATATAGTCGCCGAACGCATGTTCGGCCACCGCCTGCAGTCCCTCGTCCAGGTACAGACGCAAATCCTTGCCCGGCACCGGCGGAATCCGCGACAGGGCGCGTACTGCACGGCCGCTGGCGTCGGTTTCCATCTGGTCGAATCCGGTGCGGCCATGCAGCAGGGTTTCATAACTCTGCTCCAGCCCGGTCTTGCCGATATGGACCGTGCCCCGGTAGTTCTGCTCGCGCCCCGATTCGCGCAGGTTTTTGAGATCTCGGTCGTTGATCCGGCCGATGAATCCGACCACGTGCGCCATGCCGGGCCCGGCCTGATAGTTGCGGAACAGCCGCGCCTTCACCTCCACGCCCGGCAGGCGGTAGCGGTTGGCCGCCAGGATCGCGACTTCCTCGTCGGTCAGTTTGCTTTTCAGGGGCACCGTTTCGAACTCGTGCGATTCGGCAAGCAGGCGCCGGAAACGCCGCAGCTCGCCCGGCGTGATCTCGATCAGCTTGGCCACTTCGGTCAGGGTGGCCTCCAGATCGTGGGGCTGCGCCCGCGCCAGTTCGAGCGTATACGCCGAGTAGTTCTCCGCCAGGATGCGGCCGTTCCGATCCAGGATCAATCCGCGGTTGGGTGCCACGGGTACCAGCGAAATACGGTTGTTTTCCGCGCGCTGGATATAGTAGTCGTGTTGCGTGATCTGCAGATAGAAGGCGCGCCCCAGCAGCGCAGCCGCGAGCAGCACGACGAAGATTCCACCCGCTTTCAGCCGCCCGTGAAAACGGGCCAGTTCACGATCCAGGTTTTTGAGTGGAGTGGCTAGCGGCATGTCCGGCTCATGCCCGGTCCTGGGCACCCTTGCCATGCCACAGGCGCACGAACAACGCGACCAGATACCACAGCACGGTACTGCTCAGCACCGGAATGAGGATGCTCAATCCGGCCGGCGGATTGACCGCAAGCCAGCCGACCAGCAACACCATCAACTGCACGCCCAGCAGGATCGGAAACATTTGCGCGGCCTGTCGGGAGGGATCGAACTGCAGCAGGCGCAGGCGCAGATACAACACCACGTACACCCCGATCACATAGGCGATGGCATGCTGGCCGAACACCGCGCCATCCTGGAAATCGGCCAGCAGGCCGAAAAAGAACGCCGCGCCGAAACCGATGCGCTCAGGCTGGTGCAAGGCCCAGAAGAGCACGGCGACCAGCACGAAATCCGGCCGCACGATCAGCGCCCAGCCGGACCACGGTAGCTGCTCCAGCAAGATTGCCAGGACCAGGCTGCCGAGAATGCGGCGCCAGCTGCCGCCGGTCCGGGCCGACACGTTCATCGCGCGGTCACCTGCGGTGCAGCGATCAACACCAGCACCCCGCGAGAGCGGTCCAGGCCGGCCAACGGCAAACAGTCCACCCGCAGGTAGGGGCTGGATTGCGAGCGGGAGACCCGATTGATGGTCGCCACGGGAATGCCGGCCGGATACACCCGGTCAATGCCCGAAGTCAGCAGGCGATCACCCGACCGGAGGTCGGTCTGCGACGGCATGTAGCGCAATTCCATCTGGCCGTGCCCGCTCCCGGCAGCCAGGCCGCGCTGGCCGGTGCGCTCGACGAACACCGGCGTCAGCTGCTCGGTACTGCTGACCAGCGTGACTTCGCTCGACCCGGGATACACCCGCGTCAGCTGCCCCACCAGACCGTCCGCATCGACCACCGGCAGGCCGGTGCGCAGCCCGGCCCCGCTTCCCTGGTCCAGCGTGAGGCGCTGGGCAAACCAGTCATGCCCTTGGTACAGGAGCGCCGCATGCACCACTTTCTGGCCCGGGCGGGCCTGTAACTGCAGCAGGGCGCGCAATTCGGCGTTTTCCCGGGCCAGTTCGGCCGCGCGATTCACCCCGAGTTGCAGCTGCGCCCGCTCAACCAGCAGGGTATCGCGTTCTTTTTGCAGAAGACGGTGGCGGGTGAAGAATCCCGTCAGTTCGGCGGCGACGCTGGTGGGAACCCGCATGACTTCGCGCACCGGTTGCAGCAGCAGCGAAAATCCGCTGCGCAGGCCGTCGAGCGCGTGGTACCGGACGTCGACCACCACGCAGGACAAGCCGATCAGGAGCCAGATCGTCAGGCGTGCCGTCGGCCCCAGCCGGCGGGCGAACATGAGCTGGCCCGGCATGGCCATCAGCGGTTCCGGTCAGCTGCGACTGCGTTCACTCGTTGGTGAACACCGACGCCAGTTTGTCCATCTCTTCGAGCGCGCGGCCTGACCCGCGCACCACGCAGGTCAGCGGATCGTCGGCGACGATCACCGGCAGGCCGGTCTCTTCCATCAGCAGGCGGTCGAGATCACGCAGCAGCGCGCCGCCGCCGGTCAGCACCATGCCCTTCTCGGCGATGTCGGCGCCGAGTTCGGGCGGGGTCTGTTCCAGCGCCTGCTTCACCGCGCTGACAATGGCATTGAGCGGCTCGGTCAGCGCCTCGAGGATTTCGTTGGACGACACGTTGAAGCTGCGCGGCACGCCTTCGGCCAGACTGCGGCCCTTCACTTCCATTTCCAGCACTTCGGCGCCGGGGAAGGCGGAACCCATCTTCTTCTTGATCTGCTCGGCGGTAGCTTCGCCGATCAGCATGCCGTAGTTGCGGCGGATGTAGTTGATGATGGCCTCGTCCATGCGGTCGCCGCCGACGCGTACCGAGTTGGCGTAGACCACGCCGCCCAAGGAAATGACGCCGACCTCGGTGGTGCCGCCGCCGATGTCGACCACCATCGAGCCCGTCGCCTCGGCCACCGGCAGGCCGGCGCCGATCGCCGCCGCCATCGGTTCCTCGATCAAATAGACCTGCCGGGCGCCGGCGCCGATCGCCGACTCGCGGATCGCACGGCGTTCCACCTGGGTCGAGCCGCACGGCACGCAGATGATGATGCGCGGGCTGGGCCGCAGCATGCGGGTGTCGTGCACCTTCTTGATGAAATATTTGAGCATCTGCTCGGTGACGGTGAAGTCGGCGATCACGCCGTCCTTCATCGGCCGGATCGCCTGCAGGTTGCCCGGCGTGCGGCCCAGCATCAGCTTGGCTTCGGCACCCACCGCCTGCACGGTGCGCTTGCCGCCCGCTGCCGCATCAGTACGGATCGACACCACCGAGGGCTCGTCCAGCACGATGCCCCGGTCGCGCACGTAAATCAGCGTGTTGGCGGTGCCGAGATCGATCGCGAGGTCGGTCGAGAAATAGCTGGTCAGAAACTTGAACATGGTGGCGGCAGCGCCCGCGCCAGGCGGGCGAAAGGGCAGAAAAAACAAGGGGCCTATGATACCCTAATGGGCTTCGTTCCCGTAAGTCATTCAGGTGCTTCCATGTCTAGAGCCTGCCTCACAAAATCTCCCGGCGCGCGTTGTGACCAAAAACGGATGGATGCAAGGCGCGTCGTGCAGGCAATGGTCATTCCATTGCCAAATGACGCAACGCAGCAGACGCCGTTTTTGGTCACAACCCGCAGGGACGGGGCAATTTTGGCGCATGCCTTTGTCGCTCCCCGCTTATTTGGAATAACCAAACAGCGCGGCTCGCTTCGCGGCCTGCACCAAAATTGCCTCCGTCGCGCCCGGGAGATTTTATGAGACAGGCTCTAAGTCCGGACGACGTCAAGCGCATCGCTCGCCTTGCGCGCATAGAAACCAGCGATGCCGAGGCGCAAGCCACACAGGCCCAGCTCAATACCATTTTCGATCTCATCGCCACCATGCAGGCGGTGGACACCCGCGGGATTGCCCCGATGGCCCATGCGCAGGAGGTGTATCAGCGCCTGCGCGACGACGCCGTGACCGAAACAGACCGCCATGCCGCCTTCCAGGCCATCGCGCCAGCGGTCGAAAACGGCCTGTACCTCGTGCCTAAAGTCATCGAATAAACCATGCCCGACACCACTCTTTCCGCACTGGCCGCGCAGCTTGCCGGCAAGCAGATTTCCAGCCGCGAGCTGGCCCAGCAGTATCTCGACCGCATCGCCGCGCTGAATTCGTCCATCAACGCCTTCATCACGGTGGACGCCGAGAAGACGCTGGCCGAGGCCGCTGCCGCCGACGCCCTCATCGCCGCGGGCAACGCCGGCCCGCTGACCGGCGTGCCGATCGCCCACAAGGACATCTTCTGCACCGACGGCTGGCTCACCACCTGCGGCTCGAAAATGCTGCACAACTTCGTCGCGCCCTACGATGCCCACGTGATCCAGCGCTTCAAGGCCGCCGGCATGCCGAGCCTGGGCAAGACCAACATGGACGAGTTCGCCATGGGCTCGTCCAACGAAACCTCCCACTTCGGCCCCGTGAAGAACCCCTGGAACCCGGCCTACGTGCCCGGCGGCTCCTCGGGCGGCGCAGCGGCCTGCGTGGCGGCGCGCATGGCGCCGGCCGCCACCGGCACCGACACCGGCGGGTCGATCCGCCAGCCGGCCGCGCTGTGCGGCATCACCGGCCTCAAGCCCACCTACGGCCTGGTGTCGCGCTACGGCATGATCGCCTTCGCCTCCAGCCTCGACCAGGCCGGGCCGATGGCGCCCTCGGCCGAGGATTGCGCGCTGCTACTGAACGTGATGACCGGCTTCGACCCCAAGGACTCGACCAGCCTCGAGCGTGAGAAGGAAGACTACGCACGCAACCTCGACCAACCCCTGACCGGGCTGCGCGTCGGCCTGCCCAGGGAGTTCTTCGCCGAAGGGCTGAATAATGAAGTCGCCGCAGCGGTTGAAACGGCCGTGGCCGAACTGAAGAAGCTCGGCGCCACGACGGTCGAGATTTCGCTGACCAACTCGAAGCTGGCGATCCCGGTGTATTACGTGCTCGCGCCTGCCGAGGCGTCGAGCAACCTGTCGCGCTTCGACGGCGTACGCTACGGCTACCGCGCGCCGGACTATGCGAGCCTCGACGACATGTATTGCAAGACCCGCGCCCAGGGTTTCGGCGCCGAGGTCAAGCGGCGCATCCTGATCGGCGCCTATGTGCTGTCGCATGGCTATTACGACGCCTATTACCTCCAGGCGCAGAAAATCCGCCGCCTGATCGCGGACGACTTCAATGAAGCGTTCAAGGTCTGCGACGTCATCCTCGGCCCTACGGCACCCGGCACCGCGTTCAAGCTCGGCGAAAAATCCGACGACCCGGTGGAGATGTATCTGAACGACCTCTACACCATTCCCGCCAACCTCGCGGGCCTGCCCGGCATGAGCTTGCCGTGCGGCCTTGACTCCAAGGGCCTGCCGATCGGCCTGCAGTTGGTCGGCAACTATTTCAGCGAAGCGAAGATGCTCAACGTCGCCCATCAATACCAGCGCGCCACCGATTGGCATGCGCGCGCGCCGGAGGGGTTGAAATAATGAAGTGGGAAACCGTCATCGGGCTGGAAGTCCACACCCAGCTCGCCACGAAATCGAAGATCTTCTCGGGCAGCAGCACCGCCTTCGGCGCCGCGCCCAATACCCAGGCGAGCGCAGTCGACATCGCGCTGCCCGGCGTGCTGCCGGTGTTGAACAAGGGTGCAGTGGAATGCGCAATCAAGTTCGGCCTGGCGATCGGGGCGAATCTCAACCGCATCAACGTGTTCGATCGCAAGAACTACTTCTATCCGGATCTCCCCAAGGGCTACCAGATCAGCCAATTGGCCAAGCCCATCGTCGAAGGCGGCGCGCTCAAGATCGTCGTGGACGGTGCGGAAAAAACCGTCAACCTCACCCGTGCCCACATGGAAGAGGACGCCGGCAAGTCGCTGCACGAGGACTTCCACGGCATGACCGGCATCGACCTCAACCGCGCCGGCACGCCGCTGCTGGAGATCGTCTCGGAGCCGGAGATGCGCTCCAGCGCCGAGGCCGTGGCCTACGCCCGCGCGCTGCACACGCTGGTCACCTGGATCGGCATTTGCGACGGCAACATGCAGGAGGGCAGCTTCCGAGTCGACGCCAACGTCTCGGTGCGCCCGGTCGGCCAAAAGGAATTCGGCACCCGCCGCGAGATCAAGAACCTCAACTCGTTTAAATTCCTGCAACAGGCCATCGACTATGAAGTCCGCTGGCAGATCGAGACGCTGGAGGATGGCGGCCGCATCGAGCAGGCCACCGTACTGTTCGACCCCGACACCGGCGAAACGCGCATGATGCGCAGCAAGGAAGACGCGCACGACTACCGCTACTTCCCCGACCCCGATCTGCTGCCGGTGAAACTCGACGAACCGTGGATCGAAGCCGTGCGTGCCGCGCTTCCAGAACTACCCGCCGCGATGCAGGCGCGCTTCCAGAACGACTACGGCGTGTCGGTCTACGACGCGGCCGTGCTGACCGGCTCGCGTGCGCTCGCCGACTATTTCGAGGCTGCCGCACAAGCCTGCGGCCAGGGCAAGCTCGCCGCCAACTGGGTGATGGGCGAGCTTTCGGCGGCATTGAACAAGGCCGAACTCGACATCGCGCAAAGCCCGGTCTCCGCCACCCAGCTCGGTACGCTGATCGCCCGCATCCAAGACGGCACGCTGTCCGGCAAACTCGCCAAGCAGGTGTTCGAAGGGCTGTGGGAAGGCGCGGGCGAAGTCGACGCCATCATCGAGGCACGCGGTCTCAAGCAGATGTCGGACTCCGGCGAACTGGAGAAGATCGTCGACGAGGTGCTCGCCGCCAACCCGAAGTCGGTCGAGGAATTCCGTGCCGGCAAGGAGAAGGCCTTCAACGCGCTGGTCGGCCAGGTGATGAAGGCCAGCCGCGGCAAGGCCAATCCGGCGCAGGTCAATGAGCTGCTGAAGAGCAAGCTGCAGTAAAAACAAAGGGGCGCCCGTTTGGGCGCCCCTTTTCACGACAATGCGTCCCGCTACTTGCCGGTCAGCTCGCGGAAACGCAGCTTGTCCGCCTCGTATTTCTCGCGCACCTGCACCATGGCGTTCTGATTTTTCTGGACGGTGCGTTTCAATTCCTCGCTTTCGCGAACGGCCTGGTCCAGTTGTTCCTGCAGCCCGGGGCCGACCTTGCGGCCCGCCTTTTGTATGTTGGCGATACGGGTGCGCAGATCGACCAGATTGGCATCGACCGCACTGGCCCGGATTTCGGCGCCTCGGATCATCAGCTTGTAGTTCTCAAGTGCCCGGTCGCGCGCCAGATCGATCTCCGCTTCGGTGGTATAGGTCTGGGTCAGCGCACGGTCGAGCTGCGCCTGCTTCTGCTGCTCGTCCTGAATGCGTTTCTGCTCGGCCTCGCGCTCGGCCTGGGCGCGGCGTTCGGCTTCGGATTGCGTGCGCTTGATGATGTTGCCCTGCTTGCTCATCTCGGCCGCGCCGCTTTGCTGGTAGGTCGGCGGCAGCGTGTCGCCGTAATGCACACGGCCATTGCCGTCCACCCAGCGGTACATGCCCGCCACGGCCGGACTCGCCGCCAGCAGCGAAACGGCAGCAACCGCCGCCAGCAGGCTATACGCCATATGTTGAACGGTAAGCGGCCACGGCCTGCAATTCAGCTTGTCGGTTTGCATCACGCTCCAGAAATTCCACCAAATTGTCCAGCGTGACCACTGCCACCACTGGAATGCCATATTGTTCCCGCACTTCCTGCACGGCGGATGTCTCGCCCGTTCCGCGTTCCATGCGGTCCAGCGCGATCACCACCCCGGCCGGTTCCGCACCCGCATGCCGGATCAGGTCCACCGACTCGCGCACCGAGGTGCCCGCCGAGATCACGTCGTCGACGATCAGCACCCGGCCCTGCAGCTTCGCGCCGACCACCGTCCCGCCTTCGCCGTGATCCTTCGCCTCCTTGCGATTGAACGCGAACGGCACGTTCCTGCCCATGCCCGCCAGCGCGATCACGATACTCGCCGCCAGCGGAATGCCCTTGTAGGCCGGTCCGAACAACACGTCGAACGCGATCCCCGAGTCGACGATGGCTTTCGCGTAAAATTCGCCCAGCCGCTTCAGCTTGTCGCCGTCGTTGAACAGGCCCGCATTAAAAAAGTAGGGGCTCATGCGCCCCGCCTTGGTTTTGAACTCGCCGAAACACAACACGTTCGAAGCGATGGCGAATTCCACAAACTCGGCTTTGTAATCGGACATTTTCCTTAACTTCTTGAATCAATCTTGATGCGAATTATATCGGCCAACCTCAACGGCATCCGTTCCGCCGCCACCAAGGGCTTCTTCGACTGGCTGCCCACGCAAGGCGCCGACGTCGTCTGCGTGCAGGAACTCAAGGCGCAGGCCGCCGACCTCAAGCCCGAATTCATCGCCTGCGACGGCCTGACCGGCGCGTTTCACTACGCCGAGAAGAAGGGCTACAGCGGCGTCGGCGTCTATACCCGCACGAAACCGCAGCAGATCATCGAAGGCCTCGGCGTTCCCGAATTCGACGCCGAGGGCCGCTACATCGAGGCCGACTATGGAAACCTCGCCGTCATCTCACTCTACCAGCCCTCCGGCTCCAGCAGCGAAGAACGCCAGCAGGCCAAGTTCCGCTTTCTGGACGCCTTCTTCCCGCACCTGGAAAAGCTGGTCAAATGCGGCCGCGAAATCGTCATCTGTGGCGACTGGAACATCGCGCACAAGGAAATCGACCTCAAGAACTGGAAATCTAACCAGAAGAATTCCGGCTTTTTGCCCGAGGAGCGTGCCTGGATGACGCGGCTGTTCGACGAACTCGGCTGGGTCGACGTCTACCGCAGCCTGTATCCCGAGCATACCGGCGAGGCCTACACCTGGTGGAGCAACCGCGGCCAGGCCTGGGCCAAGAACGTCGGCTGGCGCATCGACTACCAGATCGCCACCCCCGGCATCGCGGCGAAAGCCAAATCCGCCAGCGTTTACAAGGACCAGCGCTTCTCGGATCACGCGCCGCTTATCGTCGACTACGACTACGCTCCATGACCTTACGCGACCATCCTTGGCTTGCCGCCCTCAAGGTCTACACCCACCCGCGCGTCGTCGGCATGCTGTTCCTCGGCTTTTCCGCCGGGCTGCCGCTGCTGCTGGTACTGGGCACGCTGTCGTTCTGGCTGTCGGAGGCGGGCATCGCACGCGCGACGATCGGACATCTGAGCTGGGTGGGGCTGGCGTATGGCTTCAAGTTTTTGTGGTCGCCACTGGTGGACCGGCTGCCGCTGCCGTTCCTGACGGCCCGGCTGGGCAAGCGGCGGGCCTGGTTGCTGCTATCGCAGGTCTGCATCGCCGCCGCACTGCTCGGCATGGCGAACACCGACCCGGTGCTGAACCTGGCGCACACGGTGTATTTCGCGCTGGCGGTCGCCTTCGCCTCGGCAACGCAGGACATCGCGCTCGACGCCTACCGCATCGAGGCGGTGGAAACCGAGAAGCAGGGCGCGATGGCAGCGACCTACCAGGCGGGTTACCGCATGGCGATGATCACGGCGGGCGCCGGCGCGCTGTGGATCGCGGCGAGCGTCGACACGACCACGGCCGCCTATGACGTCCACCCCTGGCAGGTGGCGTACACGGTCATGGCGGCGCTGATGGCGGTCGGCATCCTCACCACGCTGACCATCCGCGAACCCGAGAGGAAAATCCCCCACACCACGAGCGAGCGCGAGTTGCATGCGCGCACGAAGTTCGCCTCGCTCGGGCTGTCGGACGGGCTGCTGAACGCTGCCGCATGGTTCTACGACGCGGTGCTGTCGCCATTCATCGATTTCATCCAGCGTTATAAATGGCAGGCGCTGCTGATGCTGGCGCTGATCGCGCTGTATCGCATCTCCGACGTGGTGATGGGGGTGATGAGCAATCCCTTCTATCAGGAAATGGGCTTCACCAAGGATGAAGTCGCCACCGTGTCCAAGGTGTTCGGAGTGATCATGACCATTGCCGGTGCCGGGCTCGGCGGCCTGCTGACGATGCGTCTCGGCGTGATGCGCACCCTGTTCCTCGGCGCGCTGCTGTCGGCGGCGACCAACCTGCTGTTCGTCTGGCTGGCCGGGCGCGGGCACGACATGGGCGCGCTGGTGTTCACGGTGTCGGCCGACAACCTCTCAGCCGGCATCGCCTCCAGCGCCTTCGTCGCCTATCTGTCCGGGCTGGTGAACCAGGCGTATTCGGCCACGCAGTATGCGCTGTTCACCTCGGTGATGCTGCTCCTGCCCAAGTTCATCGCCGGCTTTTCCGGAGAATTCGTCGACGCCTATGGCTGGGCGACCTTCTTCACTGTCACGGCACTGATCGGCGTGCCAGTGCTGGTGCTGGTATGGCTGGTCGCCCGGGAGCAGCAAGCAGCAAGCAGCAAGCAGGAAAAGCCATGATCGAGTTTTCCCTCCTCACCGCCCTACTCGCCGGCCTGCTCGGCGGGGTGCACTGCGTCGGCATGTGCGGCGGCATCGTCGCGGCGTTCTCCTTCCGCGCCGACGGCAGTACGCCGCCGTTCCGCCTGCACCTGGCCTACAACCTGGGGCGGGTAACGTCGTATGCGCTGTTCGGCGCACTGGCCGGCGCACTGGGCGCCTCGCTCAAGCTGGCTGAATTCATGCCGGTGCAGACCTTGCTGTATGGGCTGGCGCAGGTCGTGATGATCCTGCTCGGCCTGTATCTGGCCGGATTCAATCAGTGGGTGCTGGTATTCGAACGGGCCGGCGGGTCGGTGTGGCGACGGGTCAAGCCGCTGTTCCAGAAACTGCTGCCGGTCAAGTCAATGCCGCAGGCGGTGCTGGCCGGCATGGCCTGGGGCTGGCTGCCGTGCGGGCTGGTGTATTCGGTGCTGGTGTCGGCACTGGCGGCCGGCAGCGCCACTTCGGGCGCGGCGCTGATGCTGGCATTCGGTCTCGGGACGCTGCCCAACCTGCTGGGCATGGGTCTGTTCGCCCGGCAGATCCAGCCTTTCATGCAGCAACTGTGGGTGCGGCGTGCAGCCGGCCTGACAGTGGCGGGATTCGGTGCGTGGGGGCTGTTGGCGCTGGGGTATGCCGCGCTGTCCAAGTCCTGAGCCCGCTTCTGCGCGGGCTCACTTGAAGAACTTCTGGTCGAAGGTCATTTCCTGTTTGAGTTCCCCCGGCACTTCCACGGTCGCCGTGAAGGTCAGCGTATCTGGCGGCCCGACACGGAATTCGCCGAGGTAATAGATCGCGGTGCCTTCCTTGATTTCGCGCATGGTCACGTCGGCCAGCTGCCGCGTGAGATTGGTGGCGTAGACGGTCAGCTTGGCGGGTACCGGGCTGAGCACGCCGACCTTGTTCTTCTTCAGCACCGACATCGTCAGCAGGCCGCGCGTCTTGCTGCGCTCGATCTTGTAGGTGCGTGCGACTTCAGGCTGTAGCTCGTCGGTGGTCAAGGCGTTGTAATGAATTTCAAATTGGCCGAACTTCTGCATGATTTCGGCGTGGGCAACTGAAGCGATGGAACACAGGCACAGGGCGGCAAGCAGGCGCTTCATGGTGTCTCTCCTTTTGTTGTGGGGTCTGCTCTTAGCATTCTAGGCGCTTATTTGAAGGTGGCGAGCCAGGCGCTCACGTCGTCCAGCACGCGGCTGACCGCCAGGTTGGACGCCTGGGCGGCGCCTGCGGCATCGTAGGTCGTCAACGGCACCTTCTGTTCAAACGTATGGCGGCCCAGCAATCTGCGCTGCTTCAGATCCACCAGTTCGGCGCGCAGTTCCAGCCGCACCTGCCCCGGCTCGCTGGTGGCGTCGTGATAGAACTCGACCAGCCGGGTATCCAGCATCAGGTCGCCGCGTACGACTCCGCCGGCAGGGGCGACCCGGTAGCGGCCAAGCCGGTCGAGCCGGGTTCGCAGCAGTTCGGCGAAGCGCCTGCCGGGCCGCTCGGTCCAGCGGGCAAACTGGTACTGGCCGCGGGTGCCGGTACTGCGGCTGAAGACGAGCTGGTCGCTGTCGTAAAAACCGCCGGTGGTGGTATCGAGTACCTGCAGCGTCGGGGCCTCGGCGGGCACAGGAGCCGGTGCGGCGGCGGGCTCGGCGTCGTTCAGCACGTAATACACCACGCCGGGCGCGTTGGCACTCTGGCCGAAATTGACGCAGCCGCCCAGTGCGAGAACGAGGGCAATCAGGGAAAGACCGGTTTTCATGGAAGTTTTTCTCCGGGGCCGAGCTGCTTCTTGTCGGGGCCGAACAGGATGGTGCGGGGATTCGACAGGCGCTGCCCGGCCGTGGAGAGCACATCGGCACTGGTGCGCACGTCGCGGCTGACGCTGTTCAATTCCAGCGTGCCGGATTCGCTGAGCTGCTGAACCTGCTGGGAAATCAGGTTGGCGTCGCGTTGCAGTTTCACCATCGCGACCGTGGCTTCCTTCAGCGCAGCGTCGGCGTTCTGGCCTACGCTGGCAATGCTGACTTCGGCGTGGGCGGCGGCCTGGCCGATGCTGGCTCCCGCCAGGCGGAATTCATCGGAGGCCTCACGAATACTTCGCACTGCCGCAGTGAGGTCTTGCTTGTTGGCCGCCAGGTGGCCGGACAGCTCGTTGAGGTTGGCCAGCGTCTGGCTGATGGCATGCTGGTTCTCGTCCGACAACAGCGTATTCATTTTTTCCAGCACCTGCGCGCCGTTCACCGCCAGCCGCGAAAGGGCGGTCGCGACCTTGTCGATATCGGAACTGCCCTCGGCGATGACCGGATAGCGCTCGCCATCGGGCGCCTTGCTGAGCAGCGGACCTTCGGTCGGGCCGTTGGTGATTTCAACGGCTGCAATGCCGGTCACCAGGTTGCGCTTGATGAAGGCCGTGGCGCCGTTGTGAACCGGCACCCCCTCGTCGATGCGCGCGGTGACCGCGACCGCTTCTTCCTGCTTGTTGGAAAAACGGTAGCCGTCGACCACGCCCACCTTGATGCCGCGCATTTTCACCGGGCTGCCGACCGCCAGGCCGTCAAGCGACTGCTCCTTGAAATAAATCGTGTACGTCTGATAGGCGATGGTGTCTGCCGCACCCGTCAGCCATACGATGGCCAGGGTCAGCAGCGCAACCACGGCCAGCACCACCGCACCGACCAGTGTGTAGCGACCTTCAGTTTCCATGCTGGATTTCTCCCTCCGGGGCCCGCGCTGCAAAGTAGTCGTTGAGCCACGGGTCGTCGATGTGCTTCAGTTCGGCCACCGTGCCGCTGCCGAGTACGCGGCCGTTCGACAGCACGATGACGCGGTCGATAATCGAAAACAGTGTATCCAAGTCGTGGGTAACGAGGAATATGGTGAGGCCCAGGCTGTCGGCCAGCAGCCGGATCAGTGCGTCGAACGCGCGGGCGGAAATCGGATCGAGGCCGGAAGTCGGCTCGTCGAGGAACAGCAGTTCCGGATCGAGCGCAAGGGCGCGCGCCAGCGCCACCCGCTTGCGCATGCCGCCCGAGAGCTCGCTCGGCCGCTTGTCCGCGGCATCCGGCGGCAGGCCGGCCAGCGCGAGTTTCAGCCGGGCCAGCCGGCGGCAGGTGGCGTGCGGCAGGTCGGTATGTTCGAACAACGGCGTAGCGACGTTGTCCTCCACCGTGAGCGAGGAAAACAAGGCGCCATCCTGGAACAGGACGCCAAAGCGCCGCCGCAACGCATTCATTTGTTGGGTCGTGCTGTCCAGGACCGATTGCCCGAACACTTCGATATGTCCGGCCTGCGGCCTCAACAGGCCGATGATTTCGCGCAGCAGCACCGATTTTCCGGTTCCGCTGCCGCCGATCAGGGCGATGACTTCGCCACGCGCAACGGACAGGCTGAGGCCGCGATGAATGCTGTGTCCGCCCAGCGTGGTCGACACGTCGCGAACCTCGATCACGGACTCGACCATCAGATATCCAGCCGCACGAACGTCACGGCAAAAATGGCATTGAGAATGATGATGGCGATCAGGCTCTGCACCACGGTGGAGGTCGTATTGGCGCCGACGCTGCGCGCGTCTCGGGTGACCGACAAGCCCATGCGGCAGGCGATCAGCGCGATGAACATGGCGAACACTGGCGCCTTGCCGAGTCCCACCACCAGGGTTTTCAGCAGGATCACGTCGACCATCCGGTCCATGAACATGGAATACGAGATATCCAGCTGCTGCTGCGCTACCAGCATGCCGCCGGCGATCCCGGCGATATCGCCGATGAACACCAGCAGCGGCATGGCGATCAGCAGTGCCAGCATGCGCGGGATCACCAGGACAGCCAGCGGCGACAGGCCGAGCGTGGTGATGGCATCGATCTCCTCGGTGACTTTCATGGTGCCGAGCTGCGCGGTGATGGCGGCGCCCGTGCGTCCGGCCACGAGAACGGCGACGATGACCGGCGAAATCTCGCGCATGATCGCCAGCAACAGACCGTCGACCACAAAGATGTTGGCACCGTACTGCTGCGCCTGATCCCCCAGCAGGTAGGCAAATACCACGCCCAGCAGGAACAGCATGGCGAACACGATGGGAATCGCACCGACGAACACCGAGCGCACCTGGGCCGCGAATTCGCGCCACCGCCAGCTGCCGGGCCTGCCCAGCAATGCCCACAGTTCGACGGACAGCCGGCCGACGAAATCCAGCAGGCCGAGCGCGTGCTCCGCCATCACTTGCGCGCCGCGGCCGGTCATCGCCAGCACGCTTTCGCGCCGGCGCTCGGGCTGCGCGGCCGAGGCCGCGCTGTGGCGGTTGACCAATTCCAGTATCGCCAGGTGCTGTGGCTGGAAAGCCTGCAACTCGGGCATCGGGTCGTTCGCCTGCGGGCGGGCAGCGGCCAGCAGCAGCCACGCGCCGTTGGTGTCGAGCTGGGTGACGCCGGCACCGTCTATGGCACGCACGGTCTTGCCCCCGAGTGCCGGCAAGACCGATGCGGCGCCGGCGTGCCAGGCACCACTGACGACCAGCGTACCCCGGGCCTCGTCGAAGTCCGCACGTGCTTCCGTCACGCCAGCCCTAAAGGATTGTTGGGATCGATGCCCGGCATGAAAGGCAGGCCGCGCTCGCGGTGGGTGACCTGGTAGACGCAGCCGATCCAGTTGCCGACGACGCCCTCGGCCGTGTCGTGCCAGGTATTGTCGAGCAGCGGCAGCACCTGTGCCTCGGGGAAGGTCAGCGTCTCGCCCGCCTGGGTGCGGTTGCCGAACTCGGCCAGCAGGGCCTGCGCCTGGCGGCTGAAGTAGCGCTCGGGAAACGGGGGAAGCGCAGGCAACTTGCCCGCCGCAGCAAGCATCAGATCACGTTTGTATTCCTTCAGCAGCGAGACAGTGTCGTATTCGGGGTGCCCCTGGAAGAACACGGTACGCAGGCCATCCCCGCTCACTGCCATGTGGACGCCGGCCTCCACGCTTTCGACCAGCACCTTGACCCCGGCCGCCTCGAACTGCGCACGCGAGATGTCGTTCCAGCGCGAATGCGGCACGTCGAAACGCGTATTCACGTCGGCCACCAGCGGGTGGCGGGCGTCGGTCACGCGATGCTCGAACACGCCCCAGATCTTCCGCGGCTGCATGATGCGCGCCTGGCCATGGCGGAACTGCATCACCGCGTGCGTGGCGAGACACGAACACAGTGTCGAGGTGACGTTGTCCCAGGCCCAGTCGATCACCTCGATCAGCGGCTGCCAGAACGGCTCGTCGGCAAGGTCGGAATGGGTGACGTTGGCACCGGTGATGATGAGCGCATCCAGCCCTTTCTCACGAATCGCGTCGAAGCTTTCGTAATACTGCGCGATGTGCGACTGCGCCGCCTCGCCGCGCGGCAGATTCGGCAGGGTGAAGGGATGCATGTAGAACTGCGCGATCGGGTTCGATTCGCCGACCAGCCGGTAGAACTGCCGCTCAGTCGCCTCCAGCGCCGCGTCCGGCATCATGTTCAGCAGGCCGACGTGCAGCTCGCGGATTTCCTGGTTGGCCGCGCGCTCGGTCGACAGTACCGTGATGCCGTCGCGGCGCAGGCGCTCGAAAGTAGGCAGGGCGTTGTGCGCGACCAGCGGCATCGTCAGTCCTTCTTGCGCGCAACGGCGGACTCGACCAGCGCGAGGAAATCGCGTTCGTCGCGCACCTGGGCCACCTCCTGCGAGGTCACCGTATAGCCGTGCGGTCTGGCGATCGCCTCGTAGCGGGGAATACGCGAATGGAACAGGCGCGGGAATACCCAGCGGGCAAAGTCGTCGGGCTCGATCTGCGCCACGAACTCGATGCCCTTTTCCTTCAGATAGACCGGCAACTGTTCGGCGAGGAAGGCCGGGCGGAAATACAGCGGCTTGGGATCGGACTGCGCGCGCTTGATCAACGTGTCCTCCTCTTCGCGGGTCGTGGTCTGGATATAGAGGATCAGCGTATGCTCGGCAAGCAGTTCGACCACGCCGGGCTCGTCCAGCTCGCACAGGCTGCCGCCGACGTCGTTGACGAAGTGATGATAGCCGTAGATTTCCTGGCCCTTGCGGATAAACGCCGGCACGTCGCGCATGGCGGCGATTTCGCCATCGCGGTAGGCCGCCTGGCGGCGCGAGAACTCGTCGAGCGGGAGCCCGCCCCATTCCGGCCCCCCGAGCTTGCCGACGAACGTCAGCACCGGGCCGAGATCGTGGATCTTGATGTTGTTCTTGATGTCGATCCAGTCGTTGCGCAGCAGTTCGCGCAGGAACGGCACACTCATCGCCTGCTGCTTGATCAGGTCGAGAATGGGTTCGTCGAGGTAGCGCGTGCCGATGCGGTAGTCGCCGGAAAAATGGAACCAGTCGTGGCCGCGCAGCATGCTCGATATATGCGTCTTGCCGACGCCGGACATGCCGAGCAGGGTAATGCGCTTGGTCGGCCAGGCGCGGAAGGCTTCAGGTGTAAAGTGCATGGGGTCGGTTTTCTTGAGGCTAGCGCGAAGCCTACCGAAAAGCCACCCAATAAAAAAGGGCGCCCGAATGCCGGAAGGCATTACGGCGCCCTTTCCCTGCCGCGACGCCCGTCAGGCCGCGCCGCGGAAAGCCGCCATCGAACTGCTGAGCTGCCCCGATTTTG
>JAIBEL010000045.1 GCA_019459285.1 Rhizobium sp.
GGGGGCCGGCGCCGCCCCCGCGGGGCCGCGCCCGCGAAGCTTTTTTCCGCAGAAATGCTCCTTGTTACCAGGCAGGTTTGAACAGCCTCAGCATCTACAGATCTCACGCTGCCGAGCATCGATTATCGTGACGCCGTGTGCGGTCGGCCTCCTCGCCGATGGATGGCTATATGATGATCACCCCGCCGAAAGCCTCGACAGAGACAGGAGAGAGAATGCGCAACAACCCGTCCGAGCCCGGCACATTCATACTGCATTTGACCGGTGCGTATCAGAAACTGCTAGTCGTAGGCTTTGCGCTGACGCCCCTGATCGCCATTGCCTATCTCCACGTCTATCAGAATCCGCGGCTGAATTTTGAAAGCCACAGTTTCCACGAAGCCGCCATCGGGGTCGCCATCGCACTCAGCAGTTTCGCCACCTATGTCACCTGGCGCTGCTATCTCGCGTCGGGAGAGGTTTTCCTGCGCTGGCTGACATTGGGTTTTCTGGGCTTCACCCTGATCTACCTGCCGCACGGCGTGCTGACCTTCCGCATGCAGGAAGACCCGATCCTGTTTCTTATTTTCGGCCCTGCCTCCCGCCTCGTCATGGCGGGCTGCTTCTTCATTGCGCTGCTACGCAATGGCCGCCCGGTAGATCCGCCGGCATCAAGGCATCCGCGCAAATTCTGGATCGGCGGGATCGCATGTTTCCTGCTCATTATCCTGACCACTGCGAGCGTGAACCTGATCCCCGCTTCTTCGGCCATGAACATTCTCAAGGCGCTCGAAATCTGCGCCTTGGCATTGTGCGTGGCCGGGATTCTCGTCATGGCGTGGCAACGCAGTCGCTCCCCTCTCATGGCCGTATACATGATTTCGCTCGCCGCTTTCGCCCAGTCGTCACTCTCCTTTCTCCTCGCCAATGCGTGGAATCATCAGTGGTGGCTGGCGCACGCGATTTTTTCGGCAGGCTTTTTCCTGCTCAGCTATGGCATCGTGCAGGCCTTCCGTACCACCCACTCCTTCTCCGCCGTCTACAGTCAGATTGAGATGATGGAACGACTGCGGGAGGAACAGGCCCGCACCCGGGAAGCCATGCTGCAACTCCAGGCTGCCAATACGCGACTCGCCCAGCTCGCCACCACGGATTCGCTCACCGGGGTGTCCAATCGGCGTCTCCTGATGGAACGGGCCCGTATCGAAATATCGAGAGCGCAACGCAATGGCGCACCGCTATCCCTGCTGTGCCTGGATCTGGACCATTTCAAGCGGATCAACGACTGCCATGGCCATCAGGCCGGCGATGCGGTTCTCATAAATGTGGCGGCGGAGATCCAGCGCATGCTGCGCCCCGCCGACCTCGTGGCACGGGTAGGCGGCGAGGAGTTTCATATCCTGCTGCCGGATGCGGATCGTGCAAGGGCCCGGGAAATCGCCGAACGGATTCGCTCGGCACTCGAAGGTCTGGCAATCCAAGTGGAGGATGGCATCGTGCAGGTCACAGCCAGTATCGGATGCGCGCAGCACGGGCCAGACGGGGACGATATGACCTCACTCATCCGCAGCGGGGACGAACGGCTTTATGAGGCCAAGGCCAGGGGCCGCAATCGGGTGGTAGCCACGCATGATCGCCCCGCACATCAGGATGTTCACTGACCGGCTCTTAGCGCCCTCGACAATGCGCGGATTTCCACACAGTTCTCTTCTGACAAAACCATTTCGATCACTCGCAGTGCCATCGCAGCGTCATCCTTTCCACTTCCAGTTCCGAATCTCCGGCATATCTTCACCGTACTTGTCGATGTACTGCTTGTGCTCGATGAGCTTGTCCTTGAGCTGCTGCTTCAGGTAGATACCCTTGTCGCCGGTCTGCGGCAGGCGGTCGATGGTGTCCATCACGAGGTGGAAGCGATCCAGGTCGTTCAGCACCGTCATGTCGAAGGGGGTGGTGATGGTGCCCTCCTCCTTGTAGCCGCGGACGTGGAGGTTGTCGTGGTTGGTGCGACGGTAGGTCAGGCGGTGGATCAGCCACGGGTAGCCATGGAAGGCGAAGATCACCGGCTTGTCCTTGGTAAACAACTCGTCGAAATCCGTGTCACTCAAACCATGCGGGTGCTCGCTTTGCGGCTGCAGCTTCATCAGGTCGACGACGTTGACCACGCGGATTTTCAGGTCGGGCAGATGCTCGCGGAGGATGGAGACCGCGGCGAGCGTCTCCAGCGTAGGCACGTCGCCGCAGCAGGCCATGACCACGTCGGGGGCCACGGCCTGGTCGTTGCTGGCCCACTGCCAGATGCCGATGCCCTGGGTGCAATGCTTGACGGCGGCGTCCATGCTTAGCCATTGCGGCGCTTGATATTTGCCTGCGATCACGACGTTGACGTAATGACGGCTGCGCAGGCAGTGGTCCCAGACCGAGAGCAGGCAGTTGGCATCCGGCGGCAGATAAACGCGCACGACATCGGCCTTCTTGTTCACCACGTGGTCGATGAAGCCGGGGTCCTGATGGGTGAAGCCGTTATGCATCTGCTGCCAGACATGGGAGGCCAGCAGATAATTCAGCGATGCGATCTTGCGCCGCCATGGCAGATCCGCCGTGACCTTCAGCCACTTGGCGTGCTGGTTGAACATCGAGTCGATGATGTGGATGAACGACTCGTAGCTATTGAACAGCCCGTGCCGGCCGGTGAGCAGATAGCCTTCTAGCCAGCCTTCGCACTGGTGCTCGCTCAGCATCTCCATGACCCGGCCCTCATGGGCGAGGAATTCATCGTTGGCCTGCATGCGTGCGTCCCATTGCCGGTCGGTGACCTCGAACACGGCATTCAGTCGGTTGGACAGCGTTTCATCGGGACCGAAGATGCGGAAATTGCGTTGCGCACGATTGAGCCGGGCCACATCGCGCAGGAAGACGCCGAGCTCGTGCGTGTCGGCCGCCGTCACGGCGCCGGGCGACGGCACCTTCACCGCGTAGTCGCGAAAGTCCGGCATGATCAGGTCGCGCAGCAGTATGCCGCCGTTGGCGTGGGGATTGGCGCCCATGCGCCGCTCGCCCTTGGGCGCCAGTTCGGCCAGTTCCGGTTTGAGGCGGCCCGACTCGTCGAACAGTTCCTCCGCCCGGTAGCTCTTCAGCCAGTCTTCCAGCAGCTTGAGATGTTCGGGATGGTCCGCATCCACCGCGATGGGCACTTGATGCGCGCGGAAGGTGCCTTCGATCTGCTGGCCATCCACTTTTTCCGGCCCGGTCCAGCCTTTGGGCGATTTGAGCACGATCATCGGCCAGCGCGGACGCATGGTATTGCCGTTGACGCGGGCGTCGTGCTGAATCTCCCTGATCTGCTCCACCACCGTATCGAGGACTGCCGCCATGGCCTCGTGCATCAGCGCCGGATCATCCCCTTCGACGTAGTAGGGCGTCCAGCCGCAACCGCGCAGGAACTGCTCCAGTTCTTCCGGCTCGATGCGCGCGAAAATGGTCGGATTGGCGATCTTGTAGCCGTTGAGATGCAGGACGGGCAGGACTGCGCCATCGGTGACCGGGTCGAGGAACTTGTTGGAATGCCACGCCGTGGCCAGCGGCCCCGTCTCTGCCTCGCCGTCGCCGACGACGCAGGCAACGACGAGATCGGGATTGTCGAACACTGCGCCGAACGAATGGCTGAGTGAATAGCCCAGTTCGCCGCCTTCATGGATCGAGCCCGGGCATTCCGGCGAAACGTGGCTGGGGATGCCGCCGGGAAACGAGAACTGCCTGAAGAGCCGCTGCAGGCCCGCCTCGTCCTGGCCGATGTCGGGATAGATCTCGCTGTAGGTGCCTTCGAGATAGGTGTTGCCCACGAGGGCCGGACCACCGTGCCCGGGCCCGGACACATAGATCATGTTGAGGTCGTATTGCTTGATGACCCGATTCAGGTGCACATAGATGAAATTCTGGCCCGGCGTCGTTCCCCAGTGTCCCAGGAGCATGCGCTTCACATCGCCCATCGCCAGCGGCCGTCTCAGCAGGGGATTGTCGTAAAGATAGATTTGTCCGACCGCGAGATAGTTTGCTGCGCGCCAATAGGCGTCCATCCTGTGCAGCAGGTCCGGCGAAAGGGTGTCTGGCGTGGCATTCATGTTGGCTCCTTCTTATGCATCAAGGTCGAGGACGCGGCAGGTCGATCGGGCAATCATCAGCTCTTCGTCCGTCCGGATGACGTGAACCCGCACCCGGCTGGTGTCCGTGGAAATCACATCCGGGTGCGCCGCGTTGCGCGCCGCATCCAGTTCGAGGCCGAGGAAGCCGAGTCCCCCGCATATGCGTGCGCGAACGGCCGGCGCGTTTTCGCCGATGCCGCCGGCGAAGACCAGCGTGTCGAGCCCGCCCAGCGCGGCGGCATGGGCGCCGATCTGTTTCTTGACCCGATAGCAGAACAGCGCCACCGCCTCCGCCGCGCGGACGTCGTCCGCTTCGCATGCGAGCAGGTCCTGCATATCGGCGCTGGTCTCCGATACGCCGAGCAAGCCCGATTCATGGTTGACCATATGGTGGAATTGTTTCGCCGTCATGTTCTCGGTGCGTGCCAGATACCAGGCCAGTCCCGGGTCCAGGTCGCCGCTGCGGGTGCTCATGGGCAGACCCGCCGTCGGCGTGAAGCTCATGCTGGTATCGATGCTTTTCCCTTCACGCACGGCCGTCACGCTCGCACCATTGCCGAGATGCGCCAGGATCACCCGTCCCTGCGCCGATCGAGCGCCCTCCAGCCGCAAGAGTTCTTCCATGAGGTAGGCGCAGGAGAGGCCGTGAAAGCCGTAGCGCCGAACGCCCTGCGCGTCGTAGCGCCGCGGGATCGGCAGCAGGCGGGCCACGCGCGGCATGTCATGGTGGAAAGCGGTATCGAAGCAGGCAATCTGCGGAACGTCCGGAAAACGGCGATGGAAAGCCTCGGTCAGAAGAATTTCTTCGGGCAGATGCTCGGGGTCGAACGGGCTCAGCTGATGCAAGGTCTCGATCATCGCCGGCGTGATCTGCTGTGTTTCCCAGTATGCGGGCCCGCCATGCACCACACGGTGGCCGATGGCGGCCAGCGTCCCGCCTGCGATCCGTTCCTCGACCCAATCCATCAGCACGCCGACCGCTGCCATGTGATCCGACGCGGACACGGAACGCGAAAAGGCATCGGCACGATCCGTCCCCTGCACCGTAAACGTGGCGGCCGGCATGCCGATCCGCTCGATCCTGCCCTGCAGAACCCGATGCAGCGACGTTCCCGTGTCGAACAAGGCGAACTTGATGCTGGACGAACCACCATTGACCGACAGGACGAAGGCTTTTTCAGGTTTCAGCATAGGTCGAATTCCCCAGGTGGGAGAGTGTCATCTTCGCGTCGCGAGGATGACACCGGCGCGTGGCGCGACCCGATAGGCCCCGAGCGCATCCAGGCGCGGCGCCGTGCCCGGCGAGGCGATATCCTCGGGCGCCGGACGATGCGTATCCACTGCCCGATGCCAGTGCCAGTCATCCGGCGCCTCGGGCACGCGAAAATCGACATGTTCGCTGCCGGCGTTGAACATGAGGAACAGGCTGTCATGCGCGTCTTCATGTATCCGGCAAGCCAGCTGTCTGGCCGACGGATCGAACCAGTCGGGCACGTTGCCGTCCGGACCGAACCACTGGATCTCCGCTTCCGTATAGAACCGTTCCCGGCTCAAGACCGGATGCGCCCGACGAAAGGCGAGCATCTCGCGTACAAAGCGGTGGAGGTCCCCGTTCCGCTCGAGCAGGCGCCAGTCAACCCAGCTCGTCTCGTTGTCCTGGCACCAGGCATTGTTGTTGCCGCCCTGGGTACGACGAAACTCGTCCCCGCCCAGCAGCATCGGCACGCCGCGCGAGATCAACAGCGTCAGCAGGAAGTTCCTGGTCTGGCGGCTGCGCATCGCCTCGATCGCAGGATCCGTCGACGCACCTTCGCTGCCGCAAGGGTCGCTGAAGTTGGCATCGGTCCCGTCCCGGTTGTCCTCGCCGTTTGCCGCGTTGTGCTTGGCGCGATAGCTCACCAGGTCGTTCAGGGTGAAGCCGTCGTGGCAGGTGATGAAATTGATGCTGGCCTCGGGGCCCTTGCCCGACTGGGCATAGATATCGGCGCTGCCGCAGAGGCGGCTGGCGAACAGGCCGCGCATCCCGTCATCGCCCCGCCAGAAGCGCCGGACGTCGTCCCGGTAGCGGCCATTCCATTCCGCCCAGCGTCGTTCGGAAAAGCTGCCCACTTCATAGGCATCGGCGGCGTCCCACGCCTCGGCGATGAGCTTCACGTCGCGCAGGATCGGATCCTCGGCAATCCGCTCGAGCAGCGGCGCACTGGCCAGTAGCCTGCCGGTGCCGTCACGGCCGAGAATCGACGCCAGGTCGAAGCGGAACCCGTCCACGTGCATCTCCACCACCCAATGGCGCAACGCGCCCAAGATATGATCCCGCACCACGGGATGATTGGCGTTGATGGTGTTGCCGGTGCCCGCGTAGTTCCTGTAATGGCGCAGGTCCGGCGTCAGCATGTAGAAGATCGCGTTGTCGATCCCGCGAAAACTCAAGGTCGGCCCCAGCTCGTTGCCTTCCGCCGTATGGTTGAAGACGACATCCAGGATCACTTCGATCCCGGCCTGATGCAGCGCCCTCACCATCTCCTTGAATTCCAGCGTCTGCTGGCCCTGGCCACCCGCGCTGCTGTAGGCGGCCTTCGGCGCCAGGAAAGCCACGGGATCGTAGCCCCAGTAGTTTCTGAGCGGCTCGCCCGTTTGCGGATTGCTGACCACGAGCTGCCATTCGTTGAATTCGTGCACCGGCATCAACTCCACCGCCGTCACGCCCAGTTCCTTCAGATAAGGGATCTTTTCCATCAAGCCGCGGTAGGTGCCGGGATGCGCGACGCCGGCACTGGGATGGACGGTGAATCCCCGGATATGCATTTCGTAGATCACGGTCTTCGACCAGGGATGTCTGGGCGGCAGGTCGTCCTGCCAGTGGAACGGCTCGTGGATGAACACGCATTTCGGCATGGCGCCGGCATCGTCCAGCGGGGAGCGCGTCCGGTCCGGTTCGGGAGCCGCCGGGTCATATCCGCGCGCCGGCCCGAAGTCCCAGTGAGGATGCCCGGTGATCGCCGTCGCAAAGGGATCCAGAAGCAGCTTGTTGACATTGAAACGATGGCCTTCCCACGGCCGGTACGGGCCGTCCACCCGGTAGGCATACAACTGGCCCGTCCGTACCCCCTGCACCCAGACGTGCCAGACGTCGCCGGTGCGGTTGCGTGCCGGATCCAGGTCGAGGGCCCGGGCCGGCACGGCGTCATGCGTCCGATCGAACAGTTCCAGCCGAACACGGCTGGCATGACGGCTGAACAGGGCGAAGTTCACGCCCCCTTCGGATTCGTGGGCCCCCAGAGGCAACGGCATGCCCCGCCGTATGTCGGTGCGCTCGGACACCTCGGCGGCATAGTCGTGCAGCGGACGTTCGGCATCGCTCACGACCGTACGGCCTCAACGTTGCCAGAGGATATGCGCATCTTCCAGCGGTACCGCCAGGCTGTCGTGGTACGGAATGAGGCGCGCCGTGTAGTCCGTCGCCGGGCGGCTTGCCGGGACCGCGGCATGATACGCATAGCCGTTGGCCGCCCCCACCAGTTGCCGCACCCGCTGCATCGCCACCCGCACGGAGGGCGTACCGTCCACCCCGTTGGCATAAAGTTCGACCCGTACCGTATCGGGATCGACGTCATCGAGGTACAACTGGATCTCGAACACGTGCTGTCCGTCCACACTGTCCAGTTTCACCTCCCCGAACCGCAAGGCCGTCCAATCCTGCTCCAGCGTGTGCCGCATTTCCACCAGCTGCGCACCGAGTGCACCCTGCCCGGCGGCGCGCGCGAGATAGGCCGAGGCGGCCGGGAGGTAATATTGTTCGGTGTATTCGCGCACCGCGCGGTTGGCGGAGTAGCGCGGCGTCAATTGCGCCATGCTTTCCCGCATCCGCGCCACCCAGGCGCCTGGGATGCCCTGCTCGTCGCGCGTATAGAATTCGGGGATCACTTCGCGCTCGAGCAGGTCGTAGAGCGCTTCGGCTTCGGCTGCGTCCCAGGCCAGGTCGTCATCATGTTCCTGCCCATCCCCCAGCGCCCAGCCCACTTCCGGCGTGTAGGCTTCGGCCCACCAGCCATCCAGTTCCGACAGATTGATGCCGCCATTGACCAGCACCTTCATGCCGCTCGTTCCGCACGCTTCCCAGGGGCGGCGCGGCGTGTTGAGCCAGACGTCCACGCCCTGTACCAGATGCTCGGTCAGATTCATGTCGTAGTCGCTGAGAAAGATCACGTGCGGGCGTGCTGCGGGGCGGCGGATGAAATGGATCCATTGCTGGATCAGGGCCTGTCCCGTCAGGTCGGCGGGATGGGCCTTGCCGGCGATGATGAGTTGCACCGGACGTTGCGGATTGGCCAGCAGGCGCAGCAGGCGTTCCGGATCGTGGAGCAGCAGGTTCGGCCGTTTGTAGCTGGCGAAACGGCGGGCAAAACCCAGTGTCAGGGTATTGCAGTCAAACAGGTGCTTCGCCTCGGCGATGGCTTCGGGCGGCGCGCCGGATACCGTAAGCTGCCGGGACAGGCGTTCGCGCGCATAGTCGACCAGGGACGCGCTGGCGGCCGTACGGAATTCCCAGAGCCTGGCATCGGAGACACGGCGCATGTCCTGCTCCAGCGTACCCGATCCGTCCAGCCAGCGATCCTTGCCGCAGGCGTCCGTCCACAGCACGTCGGCCGCGGCCGAGTCCCAGGTCGGCATATGGACGCCGTTGGTCACGTGGCGGACGGGTACTTCGTCCACTGGCCAGCGCGGAAAGAGCGGCGCGAACAGATGCCGGCTCACCCGGCCGTGCAGGCTGCTGACGCCATTCACCGCCCCGCTTCCGCGAATCGCCAGATACGCCATATTGAAAGGTTCCGACGCGTCGTTCGGGTTCTGCCGACCGAGGGCCAGCAAGTCATGGCGCGTGATGCCGAGCTTCTGTTCGGCGTATCCGCCGAGATATTGCTCGATGAGGGCCGGCGCGAAACGGTCGAATCCGGCGGCGACAGCCGTGTGGGTGGTGAAGAGATTCCCTGCGCGGGTGACGGCGAGCGCGACGTCGAAGGCTTGCCCGTTCGTCTGCATGAAGCTGCAGGCGCGTTCCAGTACGGCAAAGGCCGCATGCCCTTCGTTCAGATGACAGACTTCCGGCTGGATGCCGAGCGCCTGGAGCAATCGCCACCCGCCGATTCCCAGCAGCATTTCCTGCTTGAGCCGCAACTCGGGCCCGCCGCCATATAGCTCGCTGGTAATGCCGCGATGCGCGGGATAGTTCGCGGCGTCGTTGCTGTCGAGCAGGTACAGCTTCACGCGGCCGACCTGGGCCTGCCAGGCCCGCAGCCAAACCGAGTATCCGGGCAGCGCGATCTCCAGCCGCAGCCACTCTCCATCCGGTTTGCGCAGGGGCGTGATGGGCAGTTGCCCGGGGTCGTTGTAGGGAAAGCGCGCCTGCTGCATGCCGTCCTTGTCGATCTCCTGCCGAAAATAGCCTTGCTGGTAGAGCAGCCCGACTCCAATGACCGGAATGCCCAGATCGCTGGCCGCCTTGAGCTGATCACCCGCCACGTTGCCGAGCCCGCCCGAATAAATGGGCAAGGCTTCGCTCAACATGTATTCCATGCTGAAGTAGGCGACACAGTTGAGTTGCGCGTGCGGGTGAGTCTGCTGAAACCACGCCGGTGCCTCGCCGGCATTCCGTCGCGTCTGCACGAGCGCGTCAAGACTCTTGCGGAAAGCAGGATCGGCCAGCACGCCCTGCAATTTCTCGCGCGACACCGTCTGCAACACGACCCAGGGATTCCGCGTCAGCGCCCAGAGTTCGGGATCCAGCTTTCGCCAGACAGGGTCGGTGGCGTGGTTCCACGACGAACGCATATCCAGGGCCAGTTCGGCCAGGGAGTCGAACCCCTCGATATCCGTGGGAAGCAGAAGTTCCTTCGGATGGCCGGATGGGGTGGGGTCATTCATGCTCGCTCCTCGTCAATCGATATCGCCTCGCCCTGCATGGCGGGAGACGCCGGATCTTCAGGTCTTTTCGACGTGCCGCCTTGATCGGCGCCCAGCAACATGTACATGGCCGGCACCACGAACAGGGTGAACAGCGTGCCGATCGACAGCCCGGTCGCAATGACCAGACCCATGTTGAAGCGGCTCACCGCACCCGCGCCGCTGGCAGTGATCAAGGGCATCACGCCGAACACCATGGCCGCGGTGGTCATCAGGATCGGCCGCAGGCGCAGGCCCGCGGCATGCTTGATGGCGTCGAGCTTGCTCTGCCCTTCACGCTGCAGGTTGTTGGCGAACTCCACGATCAGGATACCGTGCTTGGAGATCAGACCGATCAGGGTGACCAGGCCCACTTCAGTGTAGATGTTCAGCGTGGCACGGCCGATGCCGAGATTGATGAACAGGAGTGCGCCCGAGATGGCCATGGGGACCGACACCAGGATGATGATGGGATCGCGGAAGCTCTCGAACTGTGCGGCCAGCGCCAGGAAGATGATCACCAGGGCGAAGAAGAAGGTCAGCACCAGGCCGCCCGATTCCTGGACGAACTGGCGGGAAGGGCCGGCGTAGTCGAAGTTGTAGCCGGCGGGCAGCGTGCGCAGGGCCAGCTGCTTCAGGCTGTCCAGCGCCTGCCCCTGGGCCACGAAGGGCAGAGCCACGCCCTGGATGGTGGCCGCGTTGGCCTGCTGGAAATGGCTGATCGTTTCGGGCTGCACCACGGTGTTGAAATGCACCACGGTGGACAGCGGCACCATGCTGCCGCTTGCGGTACGCAGGTAGTAATGCATGAGCTGGTCCGGGTTCAGGCGGTAGCGCTGGTCGACCTGGGGGATAACCTTGTAGGCGCGTCCGCCGAGTTCGAAGAAATTCACGTAGCCGCCGCCCAGCATGGCCGACAGCGCCGAGCCGATGTCCTGCATGTTCAGGCCCAGCTGCGCGGCCATGTTGCGGTCGATCTCGATGCGGGTCTGCGGCAGGTCGAGGCGCAGGTCGGACTGCAGGAAGATGAACTGCCCGGTCTTCTGTGCCGCCTGCAGGAACTGCTGCGATACCGCGTAGAGCTTGTCGAACGACTCGGAGGTGGTGATGACGAACTGGATCGGCACGCCGCGGGCGCCCGGCAGGGGCGGCGGCTGGAACACCGCGATCTGCGAGCCGGCGATCTGGCTCAGTTTCTTCTGCAGTGCAGGCTGCAAATCCGTGGCGGTCTGGGTACGCGCATCCCAGGGTTTGAGCACCATGCCGCCGATGACCTGGGCGGGCGAATTGACCTGGAAGACATGGTCGGTTTCCGGAAAGCCCTTGAACACGTCGTAGATCTGGCTGGCGTAGAGCTGCCGCTGATCGATGGTGGCCGTGGGATTGTTGAAGGCGATGCTGATCAGCACGCCCTGGTCTTCCTGCGGCGCCAGTTCCGACATCGAGGTCGAATACAGGTAATAGATGGAACCGAGGATGATGACCGACATCACCGCCGTGACCGGCAGGTGATTGAGCGAGCCTTGCAGCAGGCGTTCGTAGCGTGCGTGCAGGCGCTCGAAGCTGCGGTCGAGGAACAGCACCAGCCGGTCCTGCCAGTTGCGGCTCTGCGGATTGGGCGCTTTCAGCAGACGCGAGCACATCATCGGCGACAAGGTCAGCGCGATCACCGCCGACATGACGACCGTCCCCACCAGGGTGAAGGCGAACTCGGTGAACAGCGCACCCGTCAGCCCGCCCATGAAGCCGATGGGGACGTATACCGCCACCAGTACGATGGTCATCGCGATGATGGGATTGGCCAGTTCGCGTGCCGCGCGCAATGCCGCGTCCATTCGCGACATGCCGTTCTCGAGATGGCGGCTGACGTTTTCCACGACGATGATGGCGTCGTCGACCACCAGGCCGATGGCCAGCACGATCGCCAGCAGCGTGAGCAGGTTGATGGAATAGCCCAGCGCCAGCATCACGGTGAACGTGCCGACGATGGACAGCGGGATGGCGACCAGCGGAATGATCACCGAGCGCAGCGAACCGAGGAAGATGAACACAACCGCCGTGACGATGAGCACAGCCTCCACCAGCGTCTTGATCACTTCGTTGATCGAGGAATCCACGAACTTGGTCGAGTCGTAGATGATGCCGCCCTGCAAGCCGGTCGGCAGTTGCGCCTGGATGTCGGGCATGACCTTGCGCACGCGGGCAATGACGTCGAGCAGATTGGCGCCCGGCGCGACCTGGATGCCGACAAACACCGACGACTTGCCGTCGAAGGCGACCGCTGTGTCGTAATCGTCGGCGCCCAGGGAGACATTGGCCACGTCCGTCAGCCGGACGACCTGTCCGCCGACCGTTTTCACGATCAGGTTCTTGAACCCGTCGAGCGAACTCAGGTTGGTATTGGCGGCCAGATTGACCTGCACCATCTGGCCCTTGGCATTGCCCGTGGAAGAGAGATAGTTGTTGGCGGCCAGGGCCGAATACACGTCGGATGCGGTCAGGCCGTGGGCGGCGAGCTTCTGCGGGTCGAGCCAGGCGCGCAGGGCGAAGTTCTTCGCGCCCAGGATCTCGGCGGTCTGCACACCGTCCACCGCCTGCAGCCGGGGCTGCACCGAGCGGTTGATGTAGTCGGTGATCTGGTTGGGCTTGAGTACGTCGCTGTTGAATCCGATGTACATCGCGTCGATGGTCTGGCCGATGCTCACCGACAGGACGGGCGTCTGGGATTGCGGCGGCAACTGGTTGAGCACCGAGTTGACCTTGGCGGTAATCTCGGTGAGCGCCTTGTCGGGCGCATAGTTCAGCCGCAGGTTGACGGTGATAGTGCTCATGCCCTGCACGCTGCTCGACGTCATGTAGTCGATGCCGTTGGCCTGGGCGATGGCGTTTTCCAGCGGCGTGGCGATGAAGCTCGCCACCAGGTTGGCGTCGGCCCCCGGATAGACCGTGGTAACCGTGACCACGGCGTTTTGCGTGTAGGGATACTGCAGCACCGGCAGCAGGCCGATCGAACGCAGCCCGAGCACCAGGATCACCATGCTGACCACGGTGGCCAGCACTGGGCGCTTGATGAAGATATCCGTGAATTTCGTGTTCATCGCGGCGACCTTCAGGGGGTGGGCACGTTCGGATTCGGATTGTTCGAAGGCTGGACGCTGTTGTTCACCGTGACAGGAGAGCCGTTACGCAGCTTGAGCTGGCCGGCGGTCACCACGGTTTCACCCGCCTTCAGGCCCTTGAGGATAGCGACCTGGTCGCCGCGCGTCGGCCCGGTCGTGATGAAACGCTGCTCCACTGTCAGCCCGGACTTGCCGTTCGCGCCCTTGCCATGATCCGTCACGATGAACACGGTGGCGCCATAGGGGTTGTAGGTGATGGCGGCGTTGGGCAGGGTGACGTATTGCGCAGGCTGGCCCTGGCCGATGCGCACCGTGGCGAACGCGCCCGGCAGCAAGGTATTGCGGGGATTGGGCACGCGGGCGCGCACCTTGAGATTGCGCGTGGCGGTGTCGATCTGCGGCTCGATCGCGGTCACGATGCCATGGAAGGCCTGGCCCGGCACCGCGCTGGACTCGACCTGGGCTTTCATGCCCACGCGGACCAGATCGATCTGGCTTTGCGGCACGGTGAAATCGACTTCCATCGGGTCAAGTTTCTGCAGTGTGACCACGGCCGTACCCGGCGCCAGATACTGGCCCAGGTTCACCTGGCGGATACCGAGCTGGCCGGAGAACGGTGCGCTGATCGTCTTCTGCGCGATCAACGCTTTTTGTGCCGCCACCTGGGCTTGTGCACTCTTGAGTGTGGCCTTGTCGGTATCCACCACCGACTGGCTGATGGCCTGCACCGCAAGCTGCGCCTCGTCGCGCTTGAGCGTGGTCGAGGCCAGCGCCGCCTGGGCTTCGAATTGGGCCAGCTGTGCCATCAGGGGCTCACGATTGAGTTCAACCAGAGGCTCGCCGGTGCGTACCCTCTGGCCCGAATCGAAATGAATGGCCGTGACCTGCCCACTGACTTCGGCACTCAGTGCCGCCTGCTGGCTCGCGCTGAAACTGCCCAATGCCTCGACGGTCGGTTGCCAGGTGCTCGTCTGCGCGACCGTCGTCGAAACCGTCTGCGGCGGGTTGGCCTGGCCCTTGATCGCCTTGCCGATCATGGTGTTCTTGAAACCCTGGAACGCCACCACGCCGCCCACGATCACGCCGGCGAGAATGAGCATGATGATCATGCGCTTGGTTGTACCTGGGGTCATCGCGTGCTCCGTTGTGCGGTTTGCCTGAGAGGAATCGATTTGCAGGTAGCCGGCCGTCAAGGGACCGTGGCAGAGGTCACAGCAGGAGTCGCCGCTGCTGCCGCCTTTGGCGTGTCGAGCACCCCGCCCCCCATGGCCTGGTACAAGGCCGCACTGTCGGCCAGACGCGCGGCCTGCGCGGCGATCAGGCCGATGCGGGTCTGTCGCGCCTGCTGCTGGGCCGTGAGGAGCTGCAGGTAACTCGCCGCACCCAGGTGATATTGCTGCCGTACCAGATCGAGTGACGCCTGCGCCGAGGTGTCGGCCGCCGCCTGCGCCTGCAGGGCCTGGGCATCGTTGTCCAACTGGCGCAAGGTGTCGGCCACATTGCGCAACGCCTCCAGCACGGTCTGCTGATAGTTGGCGCCCGCCGCCTGCAAACTGGCTTCGGCGGCGTTCGCGCCGGCTTTCAGACCGGCGTTGAACAGCGGCTGGGCGAGTTGCCCGGCCAGCGTCCAGATCATCGATCCGGGACCGAACAGTGCGCCGGTGGTCAGGGCCTGCGTGCCCAGGCTGGCGCTGAGATCGATCTGCGGATAGAGATTGGCCACGGCCACGCCATACTGGGCCGTGGCCGCATGCAGCAAGGCGGTGGACGCCTGGATGTCAGGCCGCTGACGCACCAGATCCGACGGCACCACCACCGGCAAATGCCCCGGTAGCGTGAAATCGGCCAGGGTGAAACGCGGAATGTCGGCCGCGCCCGGCGCCCGGGCCGTCAGCACGGCCAGCAGATGATCGGCCTGCTCCAGCTTGTTGCGCAGCGCCGGCAGGCTGGCACGGGTCTGTTCCACCTGGGTTTGCAGGGCCAGCACATCCGTCCTGGCGGTAGCGCCCAGCTCGAAGCGCTTGCGGGCGATGTCGAACTGGTCTTGCTGGGCCTGCAGGATGGCTTCGGTGGCCGCGATCTGCTCGCCCAGCTGGGCCTGTCCGAAGACCGTGGTCACGATGTTGCCCGCCAGGGCTAGGCGCGCACCCGCCAGCTGGTAGGTCTGATAGTCGGCCTGCGCCGCCAGCGCTTCGAGCGCACGGCGGTTGCCGCCGAACAGGTCGAGGTTGTAGTTGACGGCGACCCCGGCGTTGTACAGGTTGTAGAGCGTCTGCTGGTTTCCGCTCTCGCCGCGGCCAGCCGCGTTGGCCTGGTTACGGCTGGCGCCGAGCTTGGCGTTGACGGTCGGATACAGGGTGGAGCCGGCCTGCGCCGCATGGAGTTGCTGAGCCTGGCGTAGCGTGGCCTCGGCAGCGGCCAGGGTGAAATTGTCATGCAGCGCCTGCTTCACCAGATCGTCGAGTCGGGGCGAGCCGAAGGCCGTCCACCACTCGGGTGCCACGGCTTCGCCCATCACGACGCGTTGCGGCGGCGCCTCTCGCGTGTAGCGGGCGACCACAGGGGCATCCGGCGTCCTGAAATCGGGTCCCACCGTAGTACAGCCCGCCAGCATCGCGGTAGCGGCCAGCCACCCGACGTAGCGCTGCGACAACAGGTTGAAAGACGGCATCGATCGTACCCGGTTTATTGGCTGGGCCACTCTGGACCGCGACTCCCTCTCATCCCTCGATGAAAGACGCTGCCAGGAATGGCTGATGGAGCGGTGCGCGCAGGATTTGGTTCAATCCGCACCCAGGCCGCGGGGCCCTTCATTGTTGCGAAGCGGCGGCCAATGCATCGCTGACGATGGCCTGGGCCTCGACCTGGATGCGATGCAGATGATCCATGCCGCGAAAACTTTCCGCATAGATCTTGTAGATGTCCTCGGTACCGGAGGGGCGCGCCGCGAACCACCCGTTCTCGGCAATCACCTTGAGGCCGCCGATCGACGCACCGTTGCCCGGCGCCTGGGTGAGGATGGTCTGGATGGTCTCGCCGGCCAGTTCGGCAGACCGAACCTGCCGGGGCGAGAGTTGGGCGAGCTTCTGTTTCTGCTCCGGTGTCGCCGGCGCCTCGATGCGATCGTAGACCGGCTCGCCGAACTCGCGCGTCAGTTCGCGGTAGAGTTCGCCGGGATCGCGCCCCATGCGGGCGGTGATCTCCGCCGACAGCAAGGCCGGCACCATGCCGTCCTTGTCCGTTGTCCAGACGCTGCCATCCTGCCGGACAAACGAGGCACCCGCGCTCTCCTCTCCGCCGAAGCCCAGCGAGCCGTCGTACAGACCTTCCACAAACCACTTGAAGCCGACCGGCACCTCGTAGAGCCTACGGCCGAGCTTCGCGGCGACGCGATCGATCATCTGGCTGCTGACGACGGTCTTGCCGACTGCCGCCTCCCTGCGCCAGTGCGGCCGGTGCTGGAACAGGTAATGAATGGCCACCGAAAGATAATGATTGGGCGGCAGCAGACCCGCGTGACGGGTGACGATTCCATGCCGGTCATGATCGGTGTCGCAGGCAAAGGCAATGTCGAAGCGATCCTTCAGGCCGATCAGGCTCTGCATGGCATAGGACGAGGATGGATCCATCCGTATGCGGCCATCCCAGTCGACCGTCATGAAACGGAAGGTCGGATCGACGGCATCGTTCACGATCGTGAGATTCAGTCCATAGCGCTCGGCGATCGGGCCCCAGTAATGCACACCGGCCCCACCCAGCGGATCCACGCCCAGGCTGATGCCCGCACCGCGGATCGCCTCCATGTCGAGCACGCTGCCGAGGTCGCCGACATAGGCCGTGACAAAATCATGTCGATGCGTGGTCGCCGCGCGCCGGGCCTGCTCGAGCGGGATTCGTTTCACACCCTTCAGGCCGCTTTCCAGCAGCGCATTGGCACGGGCTTCCATCCATCCCGTGACATCCTTGTCCGCCGGCCCGCCGTTGGGCGGGTTGTACTTGAAGCCGCCGCTGTCGGGCGGGTTGTGTGATGGCGTGATGACGATCCCGTCCGCCCATCCTTTGTCGCGGCCGCGGTTGTAGGTGAGGATCGCGTGGGAAATCACCGGCGTGGGCGTGTAGTCGTCCTTGTCCGCGAGCATGACTTCCACGCCATTGGCCGCCAGCACTTCGAGCGCACTGGCAAATGCCGGCTCCGACAGCGCATGCGTGTCGATGCCCAGAAACAGCGGGCCATCGATGCCCTGCTGCGCGCGGTAATCGCAAATGGCCTGGCTGATGGCCAGCACATGCCATTCGTTGAAACTGTTCTCGAATGCGGAACCGCGATGCCCCGAGGTACCGAATGCGACGCGTTGCGCGGGCACCGCAGGGTCGGGCCGGTTGCTGTAATAGGCCGTGACGAGTCTGGGCACGTTGACCAGAATGGCAGGCGGGGCGGGCTTCCCTGCAAGTGGGCTTGTTTCCATTGCTTACCTCTTGTACGACGCATGAATCGTCCAGGCTTTCCTGGGCGCGCTCGAGCCGCGCGGACATCTCGTTCAGGAATCGGCCGGCCCGCTTTGTCGCAGCGTCCTCGTCGGACATACCGACAACCCGGTCGCCCCATTGTGCCACGCATCGCTTCCTTCCCATCCGGATTGGCCGGCGCGCCCGTCTTTCACTGCCATTGAAGACAGCGCCCCGTCGTCCAAAGTTCAAGGGCGCGGATTTTTCGGCGCATCGAAGCGATTCGTCGCATGGTGCGAGACAGGCCAAACCATCTGCTATACATCGGTATAGGCAGCGCGATCACCCATTTCATGATCCGTCTGCATCCGGACAGGACAGGACACGCCATGACACGCAATTCCATCGATATCGCCAGCCGCGTCAGCCCCGCCCTGTCGGCGTTGCTCAACAGCCGGGTCAATAACCCGGAATGCGAACAGCCGGTGACGCTCAAGGCCGTACGCCGCTTCCTGGCCGACCTGCTGCCCGCCGACTTCAAGGAAGCCGAACAGCTGCATCGCATCGACGTGAGCGAATCGCTGCTCGACGAGCTGGATACCCTGATCGAGGAATTCGGGGCAACCGCACTTGCCGTGGATTTCATCCAGACCAGTGCCAGCGAACCGCTCTCGCGCGCGATCGAGGCGGTCGTGAACGACGAGAACCGCGAAAACCCGCCCACGCTGGCGGCCGTCCGCGATGCCATCCTGGCCGGTCTGGGTGCCCGGCTGGTGGGCGACGGCACACTGGAAGACGATGAGGGCGAGACCTTGCTGTCGGAGATCGAAGCGCTGATCGAACAATCCGGCGCCGATACGCTCGCCGAGGATTTCCTGCGCTATGAGTAGCGCCCATCTGGAATCCGGGAGACACCCGCATGCTGAAAAACCGGCGCGCCCGGCGTGTAGTGGCGATATCCCTGATGATAGCGGGCGGCCTCTTGATGGCCCTGGCGCCCGAAATATGGGAGGGGGTGCTCGTCCTTGCACTGGGCGTCGGCATCGAACTGGCGGGCATCGCCCTGGAGCGCAAGGCCTAGTCGGCCGGAAACGATCCTGCCTTCGTATCGCGAACTGGATGACGGTATCCTGACCACCTTGGTCGGATTTCGTCTCGTGGCGGCATCGCACACGTTTTGTCTCGTGCCAGCCAGGGTGAACCAGTCGATCCGCCCAATGCCCAGACGGACTGGCCATGTACAGAGAACACCCCCCTCTGCCTAAAAATCAATATCTTGCCCGCTCGACGGCAGGGCCTTCCTATTCCGTCAAACTGTAAAATCCCGTCGCCGGGAATCCGACTGCTCGAACTCGGCCCTGGCTCTCGCACCGGCCGATCCTGATCACGATTCAATTCGCCCGGATCATCCCTTATGTGTTGACGGCATATTTATCCGGCTACAATTCGGCCATGAGCCCCCATCGTGGATACCGGGTTGTTGTCCTCTTTACCCTGCGTGCGGCGCTGGGACATTCTCTAACCGCCAGGCCATGAAGGCGCTTTCCATATCGAGGCGCCTGCTGCTGAGCTACCTGCTGGTAGCCGTGCTGCCGCTGACAGGGTTGGCCGCGTTCTATCTGGCCTCGTTCGAAGCGTCGCTACATGAGAGCGTGCTGGCGACCATGGTCACCATCGCGGACAAAAAAGCCGATCAGATCGATCGTTACATGCTGGAGCGGCGGGCGGACGCCCGCTTGCTCAGCCAGAGAAACCTGATCCGTCATGGACTGGCCCAGCTGGAGCAGGCTTACCGTACGGGTGGACTGCACTCTCCCCTCTACCAGGCTGCCGCACACCCGTTGCAAAACGACCTGAGCATTTCCTACGAGGCCGGCAATTTCCACGATTTCCTGCTGATGGACACGGCCGGCAACGTGATTTTTTCCCTGCGGCACGAGCCCGACCTCGGCACCAATCTCCTGTCCGGCGCATACCGCGGCACGCCGTTGGCAAAAGGGTTCAACCTGACTCTGCAAAGCTTGCAAACCCGCCTCTCGGAGTTCGCACCGTATGCGCCTTCCGGGAATCGGCCCACAGCCTTCTTGACCACGCCCGTGCTGGACAAGGACACGCTCATCGGCGTGCTGGCCCTGCGGCTGGATGTGAACAAGCTCGAGTCGGTCACGGCCGATCGCACCGGTCTCGGCCGCACAGGCGAAACGGTTCTGGCGCAACGCGATGGCACCGAGGCTTTTTACACGGGACCACTCCGCCATATCCGGGACGCCGCCTATCGCTACCGGGTGCCGCTCGAGGCCGCCGCGCTGCCGATGCAGAAGGCGCTGGCCGGCGGTCATGGCAATGGGTTCGTACGCGACTACGCCGGGGTCGACAGCGTGGCGGCATGGCGCTATCTCCCCGAGTTGAGGTGGGGAATGGTGGTGAAAATGGACAGCGCAGAAGCGCTGGCGCCCGCCGCGCATCTGCGCCATGTCACCTATGTCGCGCTGGCGCTGTTCCTGCTCCTCTCAGGCGGCGCAGCCTATCTGCTGGGACGCGGTCTGTCGCGTCCCATCCGGAACCTCACCCGGGTGGCCGACAGCATCGCCGCCGGCGATCTGTCGCAGCGCGCCCCGCAGGACGGTCCCGACGAGTTGGGCCGTCTGGCCCACGCCTTCAACCATATGACGGATGCGCTGGAAAACATCCACCATACGCTCGAAGCTCAGGTGGAAGCGCGCTCGCACGAACTGCGCAAGCTCTCCCTACTGCAGGGCGCGATACTCGATAAGGCTGGCGCGCTGGTGGTGGTGCTCGACCGTGAAGGCCGCATCCGCCGCTTCAATCGCGCCTGCGAGGAATTATCCGGCTACACGTTCGCCGAAGTCGAGGGGCGGCTCGTCTGGGATTTTCTGCTGCCGCCGGAGGAACGCGACCGGGTGCACCAGGAGGCGTTCGGTACGCTCATCAGCAATCCTCAATCCATGAGGGGTTCCCACACCAACCACTGGATCGCCCGGGACGGGGCGCGGCGCCTGATCGAATGGTCGAATTCCGTATTGCCGGACGAACAGGGCGAGATGGAGTTCATGGTGAGCATCGGCACCGACATAACGGAAAAACAGCTGGCCGAAGCCGCCCTCAAGGAAAGCGAAACGCGTCTGAACGAAGCGCAGCGCATCGCCCAGGTCGGCAGCTGGGAGTTCGACGTGGCCAGCAATACGCTGGCCTGCTCGGACGAGACCTTCCGCCTTTTCGAGGTGGACCGGAATGCCTTCGGCGCATCGTACGAGGCGTTCATGGACGCGGTGCACCCCGAGGACCGCGAACGGGTCGGCCAGGCCTACCTCGACTCATTGACGAACTGCACGCCGTACGAGATCAGTCATCGGATCTGCATGCCGGACGGCCGCATCAAATGGGTGAACAAACGATGCGAAATGCATTTCGACACCGAAGGCAACGCGGTCCGCTCCACGGGCACCGTGCAGGACATCACCCAGCTCAAGCAGGCGGAGGAAGCATTGCGGCTCTACGCCAACGTGTTCGAACACAGCGGCGAAGCCATCCTCATCAGTGACAGCCACAACCGCATCCTGGCGGTGAATCCGGCCTTCACCCGCCTGACGGGCTACGCCATCGACGACATTCGAGGCGAGCACCCGCAGATCCTGACAACCGGGCAAGCACACGACGACACCCACCAGGCGATGGCGGCCGCCCTCGAACAGATAGGCTACTGGCAAGGCGAGGTGCTGGATCGGCGAAAAGACGGCTCGCTCTATCCGAAGTGGATGTCGGTCTCGGTCGTACAGGACCCCGACGGTCGCCTTTCCCATTACATCACCAGTTTCACGGACATCACCGCACGCAAACTGGCCGAAGCACAAATCAGCCAGCTGGCCTACCATGACGCCCTTACCGGCCTGGTCAACCGCTTCAGTCTGCAGGGCCAACTCGAGCAGGCACTCGCCATGGCCCACCGGGAACAGCGTGCGCTGGCGGTGATCTTCCTGGATCTGGATCGCTTCAAGACCATCAACGACACGCTCGGGCATGCAGTAGGCGATGCCTTGCTCAAGGACGTAGCGCAACGCCTGCGCGACAGCGTGCGCGACAGCGACATCGTATCCCGTCTCGGTGGCGATGAATTCGTGGTGGTGCTGACCGAAGTGGATGGCGCCACGACCGCGGCCCGCGTCGCCGACAAGATCCTGCACACGCTGTCCCAGCCCTATCGAATCGGGAAAGATGCGTTGCATTCGACGCCAAGCATCGGCCTCGCGTTCTACCCGGACGACGGGGAGGACAGCGAAACGCTGATGAAAAACGCTGACACCGCCATGTATCACGCCAAATCGCTGGGGCGCAACAATGTCCAGTTCTTCACGGCCGAGATGAACCAGGCCGCCATGAAGCGGCTGACCATGGACCATGACTTGCGGGTGGCCGTGGAAAACCAGGAGTTCGAACTGCATTACCAGCCCCAGTTCGACAGCTGGAGCGGCAACATCGTCGGGTTCGAGGCGCTGGTACGCTGGCGCCACCCTCGCATGGGCCTGGTGCCGCCAGCCGAATTCATCCCCATTGCCGAGGAAACCGGCCTGATCCTGCCGCTGGGCGAATGGGTACTGGATGAAGCCTGCCGCCAGCTCCGCGCATGGCGCGATATCGGCATCGCCGACTTCAGCATGGCCGTGAACCTGTCCGCCCATCAACTGCACTCCGCCATCCTGCTGACCCATGTCGCAGAGGCATTGAAGAAGCATGGCCTGAAAGGCACCGACCTGGAGCTCGAAATCACCGAATCGGTTGCCATGCACGACCCGGCCGCCAGCATCAGCCAGCTCAAGGCGTTGCGCAACCTGGGCGTACGCCTGTCGATCGACGATTTCGGCACGGGCTACTCCTCGCTCAGCTATCTCAAGCTGCTGCCGATCCACACCCTGAAACTCGATCAATCTTTCGTACGCGACATCGAGAGCGACAGCAACGACGTCGCCATCTGCACCGCCACCATCGCGCTGGCGCACAGCCTCGGCCTGGCCGTGACCGCCGAGGGCGTGGAGACCGAAGCACAGCGCCATTTGCTGGTCTCGCATCACTGCGATTTTATGCAGGGTTATCTGTTCAGCAAGCCTTTGACAGCGGAATCGGTCCTGGCCTTCATCCGGGAACGACTTACGGCCTGAGCGAAGCCGGGCTCCGGCTTCTATCATTCACAGGCAGCCCCGGTTCCTGCAATACGCCAAAGCATGAAGGAAAGGCCCGCATGCCCATCCACAACGCCGACATCGCCGCCGTCTTCGAGGAAATCGCCGACCACCTGGAAATCCAGGGGGCCAACCCGTTCCGCATCCGTGCCTACCGCAACGCCGCGCGCACGCTGGGCGAACTGCCGCAGGAGGCGCGTGCGCTGCTGGAAAAAGGCGAGGACCTGACCCGGCTGCCGGGCATCGGCGACGACCTTGCTGCCAAGGTCCGCGAAATCGTGGACACCGGCCGCTGCAGCCTGCTCGAGCGCCTGCGGCGCGAGCTGCCGCCCGCCGTCACCGGACTGCTGCAGATCCCCGGACTGGGACCGAAGCGCGTCAAGGCGCTGTACCACGACCTCGAGGTGCAGACCGTCGAGCAGCTGTACCGCGCGGCACGCGATGGCCGTATCCGCGCCCTGCCAGGCTTCGGCGAAAAGACCGAACTCAACATCCTGCAGGCGGTGGAAGCCCACGTCAGCCAGACGCGCCGCTTCAAGCTGGCCGTGGCGGCACAGTATGCCGGGACGCTCACCGCGTTTCTGCAGGCCGTACCCGGCGTCGACCAGGTGACAGTGGCCGGCAGCTTCCGCCGCATGCGCGAGACGGTGGGCGATCTCGACATCCTGGTCACCGCTGCGGCAGACAGCCCGGTGATGCAGCATTTCACCGCCTACGATGAGGTGGCCGACGTGCTTTCGGCCGGCAGCACGCGCGCCAGCGTCGTGCTCAAGAGCGACCTGCAGGTCGACCTGCGGGTGGTGGCGCAACAGGCCTATGGCGCGGCGCTGCATTACTTCACGGGGTCCAAGGCGCACAACATCGCGATCCGCCGCCTCGCGCAGAAGCTCGGCCTCAAGATCAACGAATACGGCGTATTTCGCGGCAGCGAGCGCATTGCCAGCGACAGCGAAGCCTCTGTATATAAGTGTGTCGGCCTGCCCTACATCCCGCCGGAACTGCGCGAAGACCGCGGCGAAATCGAGGCAGCGCGCGAAGGCCGCCTGCCGAAGCTGGTCGAGCTGTCCGACTTGCGCGGCGACCTGCACGCGCACACCAAGGCCACCGACGGCCACGATAGCCTGCGCGAGATGGCACTCGCCGTGAAGGGATTGGGGCTGCACTATCTCGCCATCACCGAGCACTCGCGCCGCCTCACCGTGGCGCACGGCCTCGATCCATTGCGGCTGACGCGCCAGTGCGACGAGATCGACCGTCTCAACGCGGAACTCGACGGCATCACCCTGCTGAAGGGCATCGAGGTCGACATCCTAGAGGACGGCAGCCTCGACCTGCCGGACGAGGTGCTGGGCCGGCTCGACCTGGTGGTGGGGGCGGTGCACAGCCAGTTCCACCTATCACGCGCCAAGCAGACCGAGCGCATCCTGCGCGCGATGGACCACCCCTACTTTACGCTGCTGGCCCACCCCAGCGGACGCCTGATCGAGCAGCGCGCCCCCTACGACGTCGACATGCTGCGCATCATCCGCCACGCAAGGGATCGCGGCTGCTTCCTCGAACTCAACGCCCACCCGGATCGCCTGGATCTGCTCGACAGCCATTGCCAGATGGCGAAGGAGGAAGGCGTGCTGGTCAGCGTCAATTCCGACGCACACAGCAGCTTCGATTTCGCTAATCTCCGGTATGGCGTCGGCCAGGCCCGGCGCGGCTGGCTGGAAAAGGACGACGTCCTCAACACCCGCTCGCTGGCAGCGCTGCGGTGTCTGCTCAAGCGCACCATGTAGCCATGTTCACCCTGGCCCTGATCGGCGATGTCGTGCTTGGCCGCGGCGTCGACGCGGCGCATTGGAGCGCCAGATAGCCCAGTTCGTCGGCCGGAGAGGATACGGTACGCGCGGTTGAACTCCAGGCAATCGATAACAGCTGGTTCGGGCAGGCAGGCACACATGCTCCGGCCGCAGGTCACCATGGCCCTCGACGATGCGGCCCTGCCGCACGCGAGCATCGAACAGGTCGGCGTGGTCTTGCAGGAAACCTAACTGGGAGTGGGCCAGCGCCTCCCCCACGTGCGGATCGAGGCCGAATTCCGGGCTGGCCAGTTCGCGCAGGTTGTCCCCGAGCCACGCAGCGAGGCTCTGCCGATAGGCCTCGGGCGTGATCGACTCCACCGTGGCCGTGGCGTAGAAGCGGACCAGCCGACGGGCCAGCCGCGTGATTTCGGGCTGCGTGACCGTCCCGCTGCGAAGCAGGTGATCGAGCATGCGATCCGCCGGCAGCCGCCGCATCCGCACCAGCCAGTCCACTGTCTCCCCATCCCCGCCCAGGTGCAGGCACCGCCGCATCGCGTACCAGCAGCACCGTCCCAAGGTAGACCTCGGGCGCCAGGCGGCGGTTGAGCCTCGCCTCCCGTTCGCAGTCCAGGCGCCGCGCCTCGACGGTGCTGAAGTCGAGATAGGGATAGCGCACCGGCTTCTTCAACTTGTAGGCATGGGTATCGGTGAGAAAAACCCGGGACATGGGGGTCTCCACCGCGTCCACCCGCGCGGTCGCCTCCGGATAGGCATCCGGCTGTCCGAGGAGAGCGAGCTTGGCCTCGAGGGAAGCAACCTCGTCAGGCCGGGCTGAAACGTGCTGGGGGTGGTTGGTGTTCATTGCCTTTGGCTGGATGTTCTTTGATTCAATCATGCATCACATTCACTGCATGGCGCGAGACCGGAAAACCATCTGCTATACATTGATATAGGCAGCGGGGTTGAAAAATTCATGATCCTGCCTTTTGCCCCGCAGACAAACAGGAAAAGCCATGCCCCGTAATTCCATCGATGTCGCCAGTCGCGTCAGCCCGCATCTGTCGGCGCTGCTCAATAGCCGGATCAACAATCCGGAGTGCGAGCAGGCCGTCACGCTCATGGCGGTGCGCCGCTTTCTCGGCGACCTGCTGCCTGCCGATTTCAACGAGGCCGAGCGCATGCATCACTTCGACGTCATCGAGGAATTGGGCGCCACCGTACTGGCCGTCGATTTCGCGCAGGTCAACGCCAGCGAACCGCTCTCGCGCGCGATCGAACGGCTGGTAAACGACGAGAACAGCGAAAATCCGCCAACGCTTGCGACAGTCCGGAATTCCCTTCTGGGGAGTCGGGTGCCCGGTTGGCGGGCGATGACCCACTGGAAGACGACGAAGACGATACGCTGTTGGCGGAGATCGAGTCGCTGATCGAGCGATTTGGCGCCGATATGCTCGCCGAAGAATTTCTGCGCTACGAGTAGTCCGGCCAAGGATGGAGGAACATCTGCATGTTGAGAAAGCGGCGAACAAGACGGGTGCTGGCGGCAGCCCTGGTGGTGCTGGGTGGCGTATTGATGGCCCTGGCGCCCGAAATATGGGCGGGGCTGGTGGTGCTTGCACTGGGCGTGGTCGTCGAGTTGGCCGGAATTGCACTGGAACACAAGGCCTAGCCGGCCACGACGGCGGGGGCAGGCGTCGCTTCCCTTGCCCGGGCCTGCTGAAGCCGTCGCGGTGATTCGCGCGTCCTAATATGAATAACGAGAGCGTTTTTTTACATACGGACCGCGTCCATCATGCCGGCGCAACAACATGAAAAAAATTCGGCTTGCCATCATCGGGCTGGGGCGTCTGGGGCGCAAATGTGCCGAGGCCATCGCGGCCGATCAGACCGCTGAACTCGCAGGCGTGGTGCGGCGACCGGAGAGCGCAACGGAACCCTGGCTGAAAGCCCCTCTCGTGACCCATGTCAGCGAACTCGACAACGTGGATGCTGCGCTCATCTGCGTTCCGGTCGATGCGGTCATGGGCGTCGCGCAAGACCTGCTGCGAAGCCGCATTCCAGTGGTCGAATGCGCCCGCCTTCACGGCGAATCCTTCCTTGGCCACAAGGCGGAGATCCACCGTGACGCGCTGCGCCACAAGGTGTCCGCCATCGTCGGCGCAGGCTGCGATCCCGGCGCCCTCTCCCTCTTCCGCAGCCAGTTCGCGCTGCTGGCGCCGCGCGGACATACAGAAACCAGCCTGCACACCGGGAGCAGCCTGCACCACACCCTGGCCGCGGCAGGCATCAAGGGGGTGAAACAGGCGCTGGCGACAGAACGCCTGTCCCGTACGGACACCCCCCAGCGCTATGTCTATGTCGAACTGGAGCCATCGGCCGATGCGGCCGAAGTCGAGAACGCCCTCGTCAATGATTCCCTCTTTCGCGATGAGGAGACGCTGGTGTTTCCCGTACCCAGCATTGCCGCGCTGGAAGAGACCAACCGTGGCGTGGTGCTTGAACGCCATGCTGCAGCAGGTGAAGCCAGCCATGCGTCCTTCCTGCTGGAAGCCCGCTACGACGAGGCGGGGCTGGCTGCGCGGATGATGCTGGCCGCCGCGCGCACATTGCCGTCGCTGCAGGCAGGCGCCTATTCCCTGCTCGACCTGCCACCGGGCGCACTGTGGGGCGAACAGCGCCCTGTCGCGGAAAAAGAGTGGATGTAAGCAGATCTGTTTGTCATCACTGAAGGAGCGCAACATGAAAAACAAATTCACTGAATTTCATCCCGTCCGTCGCGATCGCCTGATCGATGAAACCCGACACGACGCCTACAAGACCAAACACAAACTGCCTGAACCGACGGTTTGCCCGCAATGCGGCGCGGTGTTCCACGACGGTCGCTGGCAATGGCTGGCAAGGCCTGCCCAAGCCCACGAGGAAATGTGCCCGGCGTGTCACCGCATCCATGACGACTACCCGGCCGGGTATGTGAGTGTGAACGGCCCGTTCTTCAAGGACCACCGCGAGGAATTGCTGCACCTGGCCAGAAACGAGGAAGCGCACGCCAAGGCCGAGCATCCGCTGAAGCGGATCATGAAGATCGAGGACGAGGATGACGGCCTCCTGATCACCACCACCGACATCCATCTCGCCCGCGGCATCGGCGAGGCACTTCATCACGCCTACCAGGGTGAACTGGCATATCACTACAACGAGCAGGAGAACCTGTTGCGCGTAGTGTGGGCGCGCTAGGCCTGCACCGACCCCGTCTTCCGAACAAGGCACAAGACTCTTCCTGGGGAGGATCGTTTCATGCATCCCATCACGCTGCGCCTGCCGCTCACGATGCTGCCGCAGCCGGACGAGACGACCTGCGGCCCCACCTGCCTGCAGGCCGTCTACAACTACTGGGGCACGGACGTTCCGCTTGCGGACGTGATCGCCCGCACCCACAAGCTGGAGCACGGCGGCACCTTCGCCATCTTTCTGGCCTGCGATGCCCTGCGCCAGGGCTACGAGGCCACCCTTTACACCTACAACCTGACCGTGTTCGATCCCACCTGGTTTGTGCCGGGGGTGGACATCGCCGAGCGCCTGCGGCAGCAGCAGGTGGAGAAGAAGCATGATGCGAGGCTGCAGCGCGTCACCGAGGGCTACCTGGAATTCCTGCGCCTGGGCGGACGCCTGCGCCTGACCGATCTCTCGCGCCCGCTGATCCGCGGCCTGCTGCGCCGCAATCTGCCCATCATCACCGGCCTCAGTTCCACCTACCTGTATCGGGCGGCGCGGGAATTCGGGCCGGACGACGTGGCGGACGATATTCGCGGTCTGCCAGCCGGCCACTTCGTCGTGCTCGCGGGCTACGACCGCAAGAAGCGCAGCGTGCTGGTGGCCGACCCCTACTGGCGCCACCCCTATAGCCCGTCGCACGAATACTGGGTCAACATCGATCGCCTCATCGGGGCGGTGCTGCTCGGCATCGTGACCCACGACGCCAACCTGCTGCTGGTCTACCCGCCGCGGGCGGTGCCCCGGGACGATCTGTGAGCATCCTCATCGTCGTCGACAACCCGGACGACTGGCCGCTCGACATCCCCGGCGTGAGCGTCGTGTCGGCGCGCGCCTACCTGACCGATCCCGCCTATGGCGAGGGGCGTTCCGTCAAGGCGTTCAACCTGTGCCGCTCCTATCGCTATCAAAGCCTGGGCTACTACGTCTCCCTGCTGGCCGAGGCGCGCGGCCACAAACCGCTGCCCCGGGTGAGCACGATGGAAGACCTGCAATCGCAGAACCTGGTGCGACTGCTCACCGAGAACCTGGACGACCTGGTGCAGAAGTCGCTCGCGCCCATCAAGTCGGATGCATTCGAGCTCAGCATCTATTTCGGCCGCAACGTGGCGATCCGCCACGATGCCTTGAGCCATCGGCTTTTCAGCCTGCTGCAGGCGCCCCTGTTGCGCGCGCATTTCGAGCGCCACCGCGAGCATTGGCGCCTGCATAGCGTGCGCGCCATCGCCACCAGCGACATCCCGCCACACCATCAGGATTTCGTGGTGGAGGCCGCCACCGCGTATTTCATGGGGCACCGGCGGCGCACGCACAAGCGTCCTGCACCGCGTTTCGACCTGGCCATCCTGCACGACCCCGACAATCCGGAATCGCCTTCCAACGCGCGTGCCCTGCAGAAATTCGAGAAGGCCGCGGAGGGCGTCGGACTCGACGTGGAATTCATCACCCGCACCGATCTTGCCCGGCTACCCGAATTCGACGCCCTGTTCATCCGCGACACCACCTTCGCCAATCACTACACGTACCACTTCTCGCGGCGGGCAACCGCGGAAGGCCTGGTGGTCATCGACGATCCGGACTCCATCCTCAAATGCAACAACAAGGTCTATCTCGCCGAGCTGCTCACCCGACACCACATTCCTGCGCCACGGACGCTGATGGTGCACCGCGACAACGTCGAACAGATCATCCCCAACCTCGGGCTGCCGTGCGTGCTCAAGCAGCCGGACAGTTCGTTCTCGCTCGGCGTGGCCAAGGTGGAGTCGGAACAGGAACTGTTCGAACGGGTCATCGCGCTGCTGCAGAAATCCGAGCTGATCGTCGCCCAGGAATTTCTCCCCACCGAATTCGACTGGCGCGTCGGCATCCTCGACCGGCGGCCGCTGTTCGTGTGCAAGTACTTCATGTCCGCCGGACACTGGCAGATCGTCAGGCGCGAGGCGGGGCGCACGGGCTACGAGGAAGGCCCGGTCGAGGCCGTGGCGGTGGCCGAAGCGCCGGAAGAGGTGGTGAAGATTGCGCTCAAGGCGGCCAACCTGATCGGCGACGGCCTCTATGGTGTCGACATCAAGCAGGTGGGCAACCGCTGCTACATCATCGAGGTCAACGACAATCCCAACGTCGATGCCGGCAACGAGGACGGCGTGCTGAAGGATGCGCTCTACCGCGAGATCATGGGCTCGTTCGTACGCCGCATCGAAGCGCGCAAGCGGGTGAGCGCCTGATGCGTACGCCCCCTGCGCTGCACGCCTTTGCGGGCTACGGCATCGAGCTGGAATACATGATCGTGGATCGCCAGACGCTGTCGGTCATGCCGGTCGCCGACGCCCTGCTGCGGGCGGCCTCCGGAAGCAATGGTCTGGACGTCGATCGCGGACGCTTCGGCTGGTCCAACGAGATCGTGCTGCATCTCGTCGAGCTGAAGAACATCCGCCCCGAGCCCGCGCTCGAACCCCTTGCCACGGGGTTCCAGGCCGAGGTCGGCGTCATCGACCGGCTGCTGGCGCCCCTCGGTGCCCGCCTCATGCCGGGCGGCATGCATCCATGGATGGACCCCGCTGCCGACACGCGCCTGTGGCCCCACGACCACGCACCCATCTACCAGGCTTACGACCGCATCTTCGGCTGCCGGCAGCACGGCCAGGCCAACCTGCAAAGCATGCACCTCAACCTGCCCTTCGCCGGCGATGACGAGTTCGCCCGCCTGCATGCCGCAGTGCGACTGGTGCTGCCCATCCTGCCCGCGCTCGCCGCGAGTTCGCCCGTTTCCGACAACGTCCCGAGCGGCTATCTGGACACCCGCATGGCGGCCTACAGCACGGCCGTCCAGCGCATCCCCACGGTGATCGGCCAGGTGATCCCGGACACCACCGGTAGCCGCGCCGACTACGAGGCGCAGGTATTGGCGCCGATGTACCGCGACATCGCACCGTTCGATCCCGAGGGCGTGCTGCGGCACGAATGGCTCAACGCCCGCAGCGCGATCCCGCGCTTCGACCGCAACGCCCTCGAGATCCGGGTGATCGACGTGCAGGAATGCCCGCAAGCCGACCTTGCCATCGCCGCCGCCGCCACGGCCGTCATTCGGGCGCTCTACGACGGCAAATGGTCGCCGCTCGCCATGCAGCAGGCTTTGGGCACGGATGCCCTGGCGAACATCCTGTCCGCCTGCATCCGCGACGCTGACGAGGCGATGATCGACGATGCCGCCTACCTGCGGCTGCTGGGCTTTCCCGGCCGTTCATGCCAGGCCGGCGAACTCTGGCGGCACCTCGTCGAAACGGCCGCGCTGGACCATGACGGACCCTGGCACGCGCCGCTGCGCGTGATCCTGGAACAGGGGCCGCTGGCCCGCCGCATTCTGCGGGCGATCGGGGCGGACGCTTCGAAAGCGCATCTGCAGACGGTCTACCGTGCGCTATGCGACTGCCTGGAAACGGGCCGAATATTCGTGGTCTGAAGCCATGGCGCACACAGTTCACGTCCTGATCACCTGCGAGCACGGCGGCAACCGCATCCCAACGCGCTACCACTCCCTGTTTGCGGGCTTCGAGGCCCTGCTGCATAGCCACCGCGGCTACGACCCCGGCGCGCTGGCTGTGGCCCGGAAACTGGCCCGGGTGCTGGACGCTCCCCTGTTCGTCTCCACCACCAGCCGCCTGCTGATCGACCTCAACCGCTCGATCGGCCATCCGAAGCTGTATTCCGAGGCCACCCGGGACGCGCCCGCCGCTGTCCGCCGCGAAATCCTGGACAGGCATTACCTGCCCTACCGGACCGCTGTCGAGGCGCATGTCGCCGCAGCGATCGCGCGCGGCAGCCGGGTGATCCACCTCGCCTCCCACAGCTTCACGCCGGTACTCGACGGCATCGTCCGCAACGCCGATATCGGCCTGCTCTACGATCCGGCACGTGCCGGCGAGGCCGAACTGTGCCGCCGCTGGCAGGCCCGGCTGAAGTCACAGGCACTCGAATTGAAGGTGCGCCGCAATTACCCCTATACGGGCAAGTCGGACGGCTTCACCGCCTTCCTGCGCCGCCGGTTCCCGTCCGACCTGTATGTCGGGATCGAACTGGAAATCAATCAGAAGCATGTATTGCCTGGCGGGCGCCGCTGGCTCGCAATGCAGGATATCGTGGTCGGGACTTTTCACGCTGCCACGATCGAATGCTAGGGCGCCGGGAAGCATGCATTCCACGAAATCCGGTCGCCTTTGAAATAGGATATTGCTATCCTTAGATTAAAGGCGGGTCCTGATCCAATCACAACATGCGCAGGAGGTTTGATGACCGTACTTACCCACCCCCAGCTTGAACAGCTGACCCGGAAACTGAAAGAGGATTACCAGACACTATTGCGTGAGGTGCGTGACGAACTGGAAAACTCGGGCAACCAGCATCGCATCGACCTGCTCAACAGCGAGCCGGGCGACGCCGGCGACGAGTCGATGGCGAATGCGCTGGCGGATTTCAACCTCACGGTTCTGGATCGTCATATCGACGGAATGCGGGATATCGAGTCCGCCGAGCAGCGTATCAAGAATGGTGAATACGGCGTGTGCATCGACTGCGGGAATGAGGTCGGCTTCACCCGTCTGCAGGCCTATCCCACCGCCAAGCGCTGCATCGTCTGCCAGGAACAGCGCGAAAAGCAGTACGGACAGGAAGGCCACCCCAAAATGTAAGCAAGGCAGAACTGCCCTGCCGCCATTCCAACCTAATGGAGCCACCATGAAAACCCCGCTTCAAATCACCTTCCGCGACATGCCCCCCTCCGACACGCTGGAGGCGCACATCCGTGAGAAGGCGCAAAAACTCGAACAGATTTTTTCCGACATCATCAGCTGCCGCGTCGTGGTCGAGCAGCCTGCGAAACACCAGCAGCAGGGCAAGCCGTTCAACATCCATATCGACCTGGGCGTGCCCGGGAAGGAAATCGTGGTGGACAGGCAGGAGAACGAGGATGCTTACGTCGCTCTGCGCGACGCCTTCGACGCTGCCAAGCGGCAACTGGAAGACTACGCACGACAGTTGTGAGTTGCCCCGTCCGGACGCACAGACATGAATGATTCCTCTGGATCGATGCAGGAGTTGACCGAACTGATCCGCAGCCTGCGCGACCCGGCCTGCTACGATCACCCCGCCGGCCCGGTGCAGGTGATCGAAACGCATATCTCCTACGTTCTGCTCACGGGCACGTTCGCCTACAAGATCAAGAAGCCGCTGGATCTCGGCTTTCTCGATTTCAGCAGCCTCGGCAAGCGCCTGCACGCCTGCTGCGACGAAGTTCAGCTCAACCGGCGGCTCGCGCCCGACATCTATATCGACGTCGTCCCCATCACCGGCACGCCGGCCGCCCCGCGCCTCAACGGCAGCGGCGAGACATTCGAGTACGCCGTGAAGATGCGCCAGTTCCCGCCCGATGCTACGCTCGACCGGGTCGATGCGGCAGGTCGAATGTCGGCGCAACACGTCGAAGCCATCGCCACCGTCCTCGCCCGCTTCCATACGGACGGCTGCGCACGTGCCGGGCAAGACAGTCCATGGGGCAGACCGGACGCCATCTGGAACCCGGTGGCCCAGAACTTCGCCCCGCTCGCGGCCCACCTCGACGACCCGGCCGACCACGCGCAACTCGACGCCCTGCGGCGCTGGAGCGAGACCGAGCACACCCGGCTCGCCCCGCTGATGGCAGCCCGCAAGGTCGACGGCTTCGTGCGCGAATGCCATGGCGACCTGCATCTGGGCAACCTCGCCTGGGTCGATGGCCGGCTGCTCGTGTTCGACTGCATCGAATTCAACCCCGAGTTGCGCTGGATCGACATCCAGTCCGAGGTCGCGTTCTGCTACATGGACCTGCTGCAGCGCGGCCATGCCGAGTGGGCCTGGCTGTTCCTCAATACCTGGCTGGAGCAGACCGGCGACTATGCCGGGCTCGCCCTGCTGCGCTACTACGCCGTCTATCGTTCACTCGTGCGCGCCAAGATTGCCACCATCCGCGCCGCCCAGACCGCAGGCCCCGAACGCGATGCCGCGTTCGCCGAGATGCGCGCGCTGCTGCATCTGGCGACGACGCTGACCCGCCCCCTGCCCGCCCGGCTCGATATCACGCACGGCCTGTCTGGATCGGGCAAGACCACCGCCACCCGCAAACGGATGCAGGCCCCGGGCGCAATCCGCCTACGCTCCGATGTCGAACGCAAGCGCCTCGCCGGGCTCGATGCCCTGGCCCGCAGCGGATCGGGCATCGGGCAGCAGCTCTACGGCGCCGATGCCACCCAACGCACCTACGCGTATCTCGCCCGCCTGTCCGGCGCTCTCCTGGACGCCGGCTGGCCCGTCATCGTCGACGCCACCTTCATTGCCAGCTGGCAGCGCGACCTGCTGCGCGAGACGGCGCAATCGCACGGTGCCGAATTTCATATTCTCGATTTTCCGGTGCCCGTCGCCACCCTGCGCGAGCGCATCGTCGAGCGCGCTCGCGCGGGCGGCGATGCGTCGGAGGCCGACCTGTCCGTGCTGCAACATCAGCTCGACACCCACGAACCACTGGGGCCGGACGAGCTGGAGCAGACCCTCAATTACGCACTGCAATAGTGTCGCGCTTGACAAGTCCCGAAACGCTCGAATAAAGTCCGGCCATCATCACGGCCCGCGCAACGCACGCGAGCCGACTCTGCGGAAGAACAAAACAAAACAATTCAAAGCGAGGCCCGAAGGGGAGGGTTAACCATGTCGAATGGGATGCGTTCGTGCGCTCAAGGCATGCGTTGGGTTAGGTGTTTAATTAAGGATCGCACCTCACGAAATCTCGGCTTGCTGAAAAGGACATTAAAGCAAAGCCTGATCCACACATTCCTTACTACGATTTTTTTCTGCCCTATTGTTCAAGCAGAATCGCTGGCGATCCACCCGATTATTGCAGCACCGACAGACAGTCCAGTTATCCCTGATCTGAATATTTACAACGGCTGCTCGCTTATTCCCGTCGGTGGATATGGGGTTGATTTGTCCTCCGGCTTCTCTTACACCGTCGTAGAGCGCTGCGATGCGACGGCCAGTGCAATTGGGCCGTTTCTTTCAAGCGGATGGCACGCAGAAAACAACTGCACCCCATTCAATTCTAGTTTCACTCCGTGCAATGGATACTGGCCTGTTTTATTGGATAAAACACCGAAATGCCCTGCAGGCTATTCCATGGGTTCTGGAGTGTGCATTTCAAATGGGAATCCTGTTCCAGATAAAAATCTAGGTTCTGGACTTTGTATAGGGAACCCCATCAATGCAGCCATGGGTGTGAAATATCAGAATGAGGTAGATGTCTATCCAATCTCATATGGAGGCTTGAGTTTTGAGCGAAGCTACAACAACATTCAAAGTCAGTTCATTCCAATCAAATTGGAGAGTAACTATTGGCGTCACAATTATGATGGCCGTTTAATCATCAAAAATTGGCAAGGGACTACAGCAACCGTGGTTGCTGCCCGACCAAACGGAAAGAGTTTTTACTTCACGTTGGTGGGTGCTCTCTGGGCGGTAGATAGTGACATTCCCGATCATTTAACCGAACTCAAAGACACCAACAACGTCCGCACTGGCTGGCGCTACACTATCGCTGCTGACGACTCCGTCGAGACCTACGATGTTACCGGCAAGCTGCTTACCATTGCCGAACGTTCCGGTCACACCCAAACCCTCACCTACGGGCGGCACCATCACCTACGGCTACGACGCCCAGAACAATCTCATCTCCGTCCAATACCCCGACGGCAAGACCAAGACCTACCTCTACGAGAACCCCATCTTCCCCCATGCCCTGACCGGCATCGTTGACGAGAACGGCGACCGCTACGCCATCTACCGTTACGACAGCCAGGGTCGTGCCGATGACGAAGACCACGGCGGCTCCGTCGATCATTACAATCTGGCCTACACTACCGACGCCTCAGGCACCCCGGTCAGCACCACCGTCACCGACCCCCTCAGCACCCAGCGCACCTATAACTTCCAGACCATCCTCGGCGTCGTCAAGAGCACCGGCGTCTCCCAGCCCGGCGGCTCCGGTTGCAGCGCTTCGTCGTCCGCCATCACCTACGACCCCAACGGCAACGTCGCCAGCCGCGCCGACTTTAACGGTCATAAGACCTGCTACGCGTATGATCTGGCTCGCAACCTCGAAACCGCCCGCGTCGAAGGCCTGGCCTCCAGTGCGAGTTGCCCGAGCGATCCTGCCACCTACACCCCGGCTGCCAACACTGCCGAGCGCAAGATCCTCACCCAGTGGGATACCCGCTTCCGCCTGCCGACCAAAGTCACCGAAGCCGGCCGCGAGACCACCACCGTCTACGACAGCCACGGCAACGTCACCAGCCTCAGCATCAAGGACACAGCCAGCGGCCAGACCCGCACCTGGACCACCAGCTACACCTACCACGCCAGCGTCCCCGGCGTCCTCGTCCAGACAGTCGAAGACGGCCCCCGCACCGACGTGGCGGATATCACCACCACCGACTACTACGCCCCCGACGAGAACTGCGTCGGCGACCCCTTGGGCTGCCGTGGCCAGGTCAAGCAGATCACCAACGCCCTCGGCCACATCACCACTTATAACGAATACGACGCCAACGGCCGCGTCCTCCGGACCACCGACCCCAACGGCCTCGTCACCACCTTCGGCTACAGCCCGCGCGGCTGGCTCACCAGCCGCAGCGTCGGCAGCGAGACCACGTCGTTTGACTACGACGGCGTCGGTCAGCTCACCAAATTCACCCGGCCCGACGGCAGCTATGTCAGCTTCGAATACGACCCCGCCCATCGACTCACCGCGATCGTCCAGCAGGACGGCGGTCGCCTCACCTACACCCTGGATGCCATGGGCAACCGCATCCAGGAGGAGATCACAGGTCTGGGTGGCCACTACATCCAACGCCACACATTCGATGCCTTGGGCCGGCTATGGAAGGACATCGGCGTTTACAACGACACCATTACCTACAGCTACGATGCCAAAGGCAACCTTACCGGTGTCGACGGCGCCCGTACCGACGTTGCCGACGTCACCAGCCACAGCTACGACGCCCTCGACCGCCTCACCCAGACCCTCAACGCCGACGGCGGCATCGAGCAAATCAAGCCCAACGCCCTCGACCAAGTCACCCAGGTCGTCGACCCCGCCAACCAAGCCACCACCCAAACGGTCGATGCCTTCGGCGAGGTCACCCGGACCGTCAGTGCCGACACCGGCACCACCACGCGTACCTACGACGAAGCCGGCAACCTCAAGACCGAGACCGACGCCCGCAATGTCACTGTCAGCTACACCTACGATGCACTGAACCGGCTTACCCAGAAGCAAAGCAACCAGAGCGGCAGTCCTGTCTACCAGTATTTCTACGACGACTGCGGCGCCGGCTACCTGTGCTGGACCTGGCGTAACAGCACACTCAACAACTACTTCAACTACGACGCGATGGGACGACTGAGCTACCGGCTGGATTTCGGCGGCGTCGGGGCATATTCCGACTACGCCTACCACCCCGGCGGCCAGCTTGCCACGCTGACCTATCCCACCGGCCGCAGCGTCACCTACAGCTACGATGCCCAGGGCCGTATCAGCCAGGTGGCCACCCAGCCTGCAAGCGGCAGCCCTGTTACCGTGCTGGCCCGCAATATCACCTACTACCCCTACGGCCCCATCAGGAGCTTCACCTACGGCAACAACCAATATTTCCAGCTAGGGCTCAACCTGGCCTACCGCATCGACTCCTTGGGCGATGGCCCCGTCTTCAACGGCCACGACTGGAACCCCGACGGTACGCTGAGCCGTTTGGGCACACGCCGAGGTACCCAGACCTTCAGCATTCCCTACACCTACGACGCCACCGGCCGCCTCGTCTCCGCCCTCGATAGCGGTGTCGGCGGCTACGGCAGCCTCACCTGGGTCTACGACAAGAACGGCAACCGCCAGAGCGAAACCCGCAACGCTGGCACCATGCCCTACGCCTACAGCCCGCCCAACTGGCTCTACCAGAAAGGCGGCGAGACCCGGCCACGCACCGCCAACGGCAACACCCTGAGCACGAGCACGGCCACCTTTACTTACGACGGCTACAACCGCCTCGCCACCAGCCAGACTGCAAGCGAGACCACCACCTACAGCTACAACGCCTTCGGCGAGCGGATGAAGAAGATCAACCAGAATGGTCTGTCCACCGTCTTCCACTACGGCCCCGACGGCGAACTGCTGTGGGAGAAGGATCAGGCCGGCAACAGCAAGGTCTACGTTTGGCTCTATGGACGGCCCTTGGCCCGGATCGACAACGACGCGCAGATTGTCTACTACCACGTCGATCGACTGGGTACGCCGCAGGCGATGACGGACGCAACCGGAACCGTCGTGTGGAAGGCTTACTACGATCCTTTCGGCAGTGCGACCCTAAGAGTCAACACGATCGAGAACAACCTCAGGCTGCCCGGCCAGTACTACGACCGCGAGACAGGGCTGCATTACAACTACTTCAGGGATTACGATCCGACGACGGGACGGTATGTTGAGGCGGATCCGATTGGGTTGGCCGGGGGGACAAACCTCTATGCGTATGTTGGTGGCAATCCTATAAACGCCACCGACCCACGGGGATTGGTCAAACTTTATGGAAGTTGGTGCGGTCCCGATTGGACTGGTGGGTTTTCGAAACAATATGACCAACTAGATGATATCGAGCGGTCGATAATGCTTCCGCCTGTTGACGATCTTGATCGGTGCTGCCAAGTTCATGACATTACATACGCATCGTGTCGTAAACAATTTCCTTGTGACCCAGAGGCAAGAAAACAGTGTTTCAAGAATGCGGATAGATCGTTAAACAGTTGTTCGACGAATTCGCATGGTGATGCGTCCAGCCAGATATTGCTCTTTGGAAATGCCAAGAAACGTATTGCCGACTACATGAAAGAGTCCGACCCAGGCCCTGGTTCTAATGCCTCTAATTGTTCCTGTTCAACGAAATAAAAGTGAACAAATAAGATGAGACTCTCGCGAAAAATTGGATTGGCACTAGCCGGAATTCATCTTGCAGTGTTTGTTGTGTTCTTGATCTACCTACAGTCATCTACGAATGGGCAGGTACGCTTGCTTTGGACTCTCTGGTTACCTATTGACTTTCCAATCTCCTATGCCGTGATATTTGGCTTGGAGAGAATCCCCGATACAGTACCTGTTGGTGCATTCTTGCGCACATACCTTCCTCATGTTGTTCATGGGATATGTGGAACTCTGTGGTGGTTTTATCTGCCAAGCCTAGTTGCCATGTTTTTCTCGTGGCTCGGGAAAAGGGCTCGTCCCACGACACCCGATAGTCGTTAGTCCGCACCCAATCTAACGAGCCAGGCTTACACATCAGGGGTCAGGCTCACATCCGGGGTCACACATCCGGCACATCCGGGGTCAGATACCGTCTTGAATTGCAACCCCTTTCATAGCGAAATTCGCATCAAATGGTTTTCCTGATTTCACCACCCCGTAGATCAAATGGGTGAGTTTGCGCATCGCCGCGCCTACAACAGCCTTTGGTGCCAGGCCGTTCGCTTTCATACGTGCGCCAAAGACCTGCAGAATCGCATAGCACATTCGGGGTCAGGTCTTGCAAAACAACATCTCTATCACCCCTCGGGTTTGGAGAGAATGTGTTATTACAAGACCCCGATGTGCAGTCACTCGTCCTCCCAATAATCTAGGGTGCCACTCTCGCGTCCGACGAAGATGAATCGTTGCGGTTTGCCATCCGCACCCGCAGCGAATTCGGCCAGGACGCCAAATTTCCCCGAATCCGGATACTCGCAGATTTCGGGCGAGAGCTTGGTGCTCACCGCCAGATAGCGCAGCTCCTCCGTGCCGGTATTGGTGATCTGGTGTGCAACTTCCTTGCCGCCAGCCGGACATGCGATCACGTCACCTTCGCGGACGGGATAGGTGTGTGTCCCGATTCTGGCCTCCCCCGTGCCTTGCAGAATGAAGAACATCTCTTCGTTTACCTGGTGATTGTGGAAAGGAAACGCCCGTTTTCCGGGCGGTACGGCCGTGATGTTGTATCCGAGCTTCTGCGCGCCGACACGCGGGCCGATAAAACCCATCCTCGCATCAAAGCGCTCTGCGGCGGTCCCCGTGGGTGCGAATGCAGAAGGGCGCGGTTCAAGTTCGACATCAGCAATGTTGATGATGGGCTTGGCCATGCAGTCTCTCCAGTTGTTTCAATGAAATCCCGCGTAGTGGCGCCGATCACACGCCGGCGGACGGGCAAGGCGCCTGAGTCCGGACGCCAACCGGCAGATGGAACGCGTCCATCTGCGTTTTTGAATGATGCCGTTGTTTGGCAGTGTCCGCCACTCTGAAAAAAGGAACTTCTTCAGACCCGATCCCTCTTAAACTGCCGGCAAATTGTCGTCCATTCCGGCCTGCCGCAGCGGGAGGCCCAGTGTTTGCAATACGGGGAAAAACCATGGCCTGTAGTGTTGACGTTCTTAAAGAAGTCCCACTGTTTTCATTGCTCGACGACGAAGAACTCGCCGTCCTCGCCAGTCAGGTCGAGCTGCGCAAATTCACGCCGCGCCAGCGGATCTTCAAGATTGGCGACCAGAGCGAACGCGCGTTCATCATGGTCTCGGGTTCCGTCGAGGTCACGACCATCGACGAGGACAACCAGGTCGTGCTTCTCGACATGCCCAGCCATGGCGATGTATTCGGCTTCGCCTCGATGCTGGCGCAGACACCGCACCAGACCGAAGCCACGGCCGTCGAGGAGACTGAATGCATCGAAGTGGATCTCCATGACATCACCGTTCTCCTGAGGAAGAAACCGGACGCCGGTCTGGACCTGATGACCGTCATGGGCAAGCAGTTCCATGCCGCGGAAAGACTGGTCCGCCTCCGCGCCGCACGCAACCCGAATGATGTGATCGAAGAGGCCGAGACGCTGGGCGAGCGGATTGCCGACGTCGTGGCCTCCTTCGGCGGCTCGTGGACGTTCATCATGGCGTTTGCCGTGGTCCTTGCCGTGTATTCCGCCATCAACGTCGAACTGGGCAGCAAGGCATGGGACCCCTACCCCTTCATCCTGCTCAACCTTTTTCTTTCGATGCTTGCCGCGATACAGGCCCCCATCATCATGATGAGCCAGAACCGCCAGGACAAGAAAGATCGCCTACGGAGCGAACTCGATTTCGACGTCAACCGCAGGGCGCATGCCGAAATCCAGGGACTCGCCCACAGGATCAACATGCTGCATGACAAGATCGACGATGTCGGGGAAATGGTCCGTACGCCCAAGGCATCATGACGCCGAACAGGCTGAATGGGATCGTCAGATCCCGGCCAAATCCTTCCGGCCCGGTTCAAGGCTTAAGGGTAGCGAGTACCCAGAATAGTGGCGGAGGAAGTGGGAGTCACAAAATACCTTGAGAATGTCTTGTTTAAATGGGTGTATGAAATACGCCCTATACTGTTACCCCCAGAGTTACCCCCTACGGCATATGTCACCCTATTGCATGGGGTGGTTTCAGGCAAATCATCCCCACTCACGAGCACGTACTCAACCCTATTGCGCAAGCGCTTCGACCAATTTGATGGCTATCCGCTGATGGTCCTCAGGCAACGCTCTGAACGCAGCAAGTAGTCTGACTTCAGCGGCTGAGCCGCATTGCTCACCTTGCACCATGCCAAATAGCTCCTTGGCATCAAAACCCAAAGCCTCGCCTAACCTTATCAGATGATTTCCTCGTGGGATTGCCCTTTTGCCATTCTCCCAGGTGGCGACAGCAGTTTGCGAAACACCGACAAAGATAGCGAGTTGTTCCTGAGTAAGGCCACGGCGGAGCCTGAGCGTCTTGATCCGCTCAGGGAAGGTCATGCCATCGAATACTTCGATTCCGTCCAGGTACCCAGATGGCATGCCATATTCCCGTTCGATCCGACGGGCTGCATGTGAGCCAAATACTTCCTTGCCGAGCAGAAGTTGCCCGAGATAGCCCTTCTCTTTTCGTGGCATCGGCTTGCCATCAAACCATTCCTTGAGCTTCGACTGCCTAACAGTCATGAGCGCCCTGTCAGGATGATCTTCGATATTTTTGTTGTTCATCTAGTGCTTCTCCTCCCCCAACCCACTGAGTACGTTGCCCAGAACGCCGACCAGAGTCTCCATCCCAGACGCCATTAGTTCAAGCTGCTCGTTATTTGGCTCCGCAGCATCCAGGATAGCCAGAGTTTTGCCAAGCGGCACTTCGCCGTAAAGTCCTTGATAATGAGCCAGATTCAATGCCAGCAGCCGAGCACACTCGGCAAGTTGTTCCTTGGTGGCCTGCTCGATTAGCAGATCAGCCAGCTTGTAGTACTGTTCGAACTCCGATGGGTCGGCCATATGAGGGCACTGCATCAAAATGTGGAAGTCAGACTTTACCCGAGCACGACTGCTCCTTGGCATCCTGCTGGCATCGATCAGCATGGCTGCGACAGCGGGAACCCTAGTCGGGAGCGTGATTGGCGTCACAGATGGCGACACCTTGACTCTCCTGGTTGATCGTCAGGCTTACAAGGTACGGATTGCCGGGATCGACGCCCCTGAGAAACGACAAGCCTGGGGTGAGAAGTCGAAAACCAACCTGAGCAGGCTGGCTTTCAATCAGGAGGCGGTCGCAGAATGTCCGAAGGTTGACCGTTGGGGGCGGCAGATATGCAAGGTCTCAGTAAATGCTGTTGATATTGGCCTGGAACAAATTAAGGATGGCATGGCTTGGTGGTACAGGAAGTACGCCAAAGAGCAATCCTCGGATGACCAATCAGCCTATGAAAACATGGAATTGATGGCAAAGCTTAGAAGGCTTGGGCTATGGAGTGACACAAACCCCATACCACCTTGGTATTTCAGATCGGAATCAACCCGATAACAGAAAAAATTACAGGTTGCTAAAACGGCAACTAGAAGGAGGGGGGATGAAATGGAAAGCGACTGCAGCACTGGATGGATTGCCGCAGCAATCATTTTTGCTGTTGCCTATTGGGGTTCATTCTTTGACGACAATAAAGAACCCGTTTACGGCGAAGAGCTTCACCTGCCTGTGAATTGTAGAGCTTACGTTCAAGCATCCGTAGATGGCTTCAGGAGCGGCGAGTATGACGCAAATTCGGCCATGAACGGACTAGAACGTAATTGCGGCGCGAATGGCGCGGCATGGAAGAATAATCGCTAGTCGGCAGCATCAGAGGGAGGAAATAGTGAGCAACATAATTATTGCAACGCTGGTTGGCTTTCTTGTTACACACCAAGCTTTCGCCGACACCGCGTTAAAGGGCATCCTTACTGCGCAGCCTCAAATAATGATGAAGGACGGCAAAGTTGACGGTTGCGGCGTCCGCATCATAGGCATGGAAGAAACAACTTCTATGGATGCGCGCGTATCAAACTTTGATGTGTCATTCGCTCTCTACGCTAGTGGCATCGCAGGTCTAAAAGGCTTGGCTTTAGATGACGTTTCTATGCGTGATGTTGCGAAAGCTAAAGCAGCGGGAAAGCCGCTCAGCCTAAAGTATGTTCCGCTGGAATCATTCTGGATTAAGTCGCCCGGGAATAGCGCCACCACCCCTATAAATGGCAAAGTGGTTTCGGGCGAAAACGGACCGTCGTTACTTTACGTCGCATCCTTCCCCCTAGTTGCCGAGTTGTTTCAACCGGTGTTTGACCAGACAACAATCCAAGTAGGCATAAAACGCAAAAGTGATAGGGTTGGATATATCTATTTTGGGGTGCCAATGATGTCAAAAGAGGAACTCAAGCAACTGTCTATGTGCATTGACGAATTCAAATCGAACTTGGCGAGTGAAGAGCCACTACGCAAGTAGCATCTCTAGGACGTTGTCCCCCTACTTACCGGATTTGCTTCAATGCCTCGGCTTGCTCCCGCAGCAGCCGCGCCAGCTCGCGCAACAGTTCGCGGGTTGCCCCCTTATACCCGCGCATGGCGGATCGCCGCTTACCCTCTTCGGACTTCGGCCCGGTCGCCTTCTCCCAAGGCTTCCAGCGTCGGATTCGTTCGGCCTGTTTCGCCCGATGCTCGGGTGTCCGGTAGTAGCTCATGGCTTCCTCCTGATAGTTGGGTTTGCTCGGTTTCAATTTCTCGCGCCTGCGTAGGGGCAGGAATGCCGTTGTTAACTTGCTGGTGTCCCGCCGCAAAGTTCGCCTGCTTCGCATAAACAATCGGTGGATTCTTGATCGTCGCCAGCGTTTCCAGTGTTGCCCGGCATTGCGATTGCGACCGTAGTGCCAGCCGCATGAATCCCTCAATGTTTGGCATATGGGTTTGCTCCATCGCCCGCTCTGAAAGCCGCACAAACAAGGCTTGTAACGATGATGCCTGATTGATAAGCATCGCCTCGGCATGGGCCATATCGCCACGCCGTACCGCCGCCGCTTGATCGCGCAAGGTCGCCAGCATTGTTGGCGTGTCTATTTCATCCGCAATATTCTTCGGTTGCATCATCGCTATGACGCGATGCGCGGCAAGCTCGGGGGATGTTATGACGTTCGCAAAGCTTCGCCCTTTCTCGTCGTTGCTTGGGCCTGATACGCAGGGGATCGCTTTTCGCGGGTATGTCTCGGCTTTCGGTGCCGCCGGTTTCTTAGGTTTGCTTGCCATTGGTCAGCCTTTCAAAACTCGCACATTTCGATGCATTCGGAATCCGGCTCCGCACTTGCCTTCGGCGGGTCATACGGTTCAGCCACCAGCACGCCGGGATAGCGTTCCAGTACTTCGCCCCTTGATGCATCGGGATGGAAATAAACGATCAGGTGTTCGGTTTCGGAGAAGGCGAGCCACCAGCACCACGAAGCCGCATCATTTTCGGTTTTCGCTTCCGTGGGGTTTGCTACTGCTACTGTTGCTATTCTTGCTACTGTTGCCGCCCCCTCATTGGGTTGAGTAGCAGGAATAGCAGGAATAGCAGTAGCAGCCTTCCGGGTTTCACGTTTTTGGATCAGCGCCGATAACAGGCTCACGGTGCCACCCCCACTAACGCCGGATTGAGTTGGATGGTCAGCCGCTTTCCTTCCTTCAGCAGCCGCAGCCGTTCAAGCTCGGCAAGCTCGCGGATCGCCGCATCAAGTCGCGCCCCGTCCCGCAATGGCCCATGCTGGCGGACGTGATTCTTGCTAATGGAATGCCTCTGCTCTCGCTGCCCGTAATCGACCAGCCAGGTATCCAGACGCGCCGCGTCTGCCAGTTCCGCAGGTAGGGCAAGCTCGCCAAAGAATCGCCGTGATTCGTTCAGGTGCCATGCTGCAATCCGGCTTGCCGACTCGAAGCATTCCAGCCCGACAGCGCCGCCCATTCCCTGCTCGAATATCTGGAACAGCGCCGCCAGCCGTGCCGCGTTGTCGGCGGACTTGCTCGCCACGTCTCGCACGTCGTAAAGCTCGCCACCGCTGGCTAGTTCGCTCTCGATTGCATCGTGGAAGGCTACCCATGCCGCCTTTGCTTCAGGTGCCAGCATCATCAATGCGGGGGATAGCGCCCCATCCTCATCAATCGGAACGGGGTTCGCCAGGATCGCCGCAATGCGTTTATGGAATGTGGCCAGGTGCGGCCAGTTCTCCGGGGCTTCGGTGAAGGGTCGAAAGCCTTGCGTCGATTCAGGCCACGCCACCAGAAACCGGGCTAGGAATCCAGTTCCACGCGCCAGCCCGCCGGATTTGTCGAAGAAACTCCGCAGGGTCATTTCCTGAATCTGCAAAGCCACGGTCAGCCGCGCCCCTTTGACGGTGAAGGATTCCGAAGTCCGCCGCCCGACTGAATGCGAACCGCCATCCCATAGCACGTTCAACAGCCCAAGATTTCGCATCACTGAATCGCCGCTCATGCCGTGCGCCCCGAAAACAATCCCGGCCTCGGCAGAAACCACGCCCGCCGACGGCCAATGCTTCGCCAACCCCCAAGCCAGGTTTTCCGGGGTTTCGTCGCCAAGCAACAGCCTCGGCACTCTCGGCGCTTCCGGCTTGTCGCGTTGAAGGTCGGCAAGATCGGCCCGCAGGTTTTCGGTTGATTTTCCTAATTTGGCCGCGCCCTTGATCGCCGACAGAATCCCGTCGCGTTCGGCTTCCCATGCGGCAATCGCGGCCCGATATTCCTTGATCGCCGGTTTCATCGCCTCGGCTTGCTCTTCCTGATACTGGCGGATTGCCGACGTAAAGAATCCGTCGCAGGTTGATTTGCGTTCGCCACTGTCGGCGATGGTCAGCAGGAATAATCCGACTGGACCTTGCAGCCGTTCCGCCCGCTTCGCGTCGATATGCGCTTGCGTTGCCAGTGAAAGCGCGGCCAGTGCCGACGATGCCACCATCGGCAACGGCGCTTTGACGAAACCCGCCACCTCTTCCACCGCCGCCCGGATGGTTTTGGGTAGGGCGTCGATTGGGTAAGGCTCTGGTGCCGCCTTCGCGGTCAACGGTTGCGGCTCCGGCCAAACTTGCCCCGCCAGGATTGGCACTGTTGCGTTTTCTTGTACTAGTTGATGCGATGTCCCATCCGGCTCGCTTGCGTTCGCTATGGCGCGTTTTACGGCGTCCGCGCCGAGTAGCGCCGCCATGTCGTTGAAGTCCGTCGCTCTGTCCGGTCGGTCGGTACCGAAGTCTGGAATTGCCAGCTTGCCGCCGACTGATTGCGCTGCCTCGACTGCATGGGGATCAGGTGCGCCTGTCGCCTTCACCAGATCGGCCAGAATCACCAGCGCCGCCGACGGGTAGCGTTCGCGCATCGCCTTCGCCACCGCCGACAGGTTGCCCGCCGACAGCGCCGCGATTGCTAGGTGTCCGCTGGCTTCCTTCGCCGTTAGCATGGTCGCCACCCCTTCGCCGATTAGCAGGGTCAGGCCGTCGCCTTCGGTTAGCTGTTGCGCTGCCCAATATCCGCCAGCCTTCGCGCCGCCATAGACGGCGGATTTGCGTCCCGCTTCATCGATCAGTTCCAGCGTTGAAAGCCCGTCACCGACTTTGACGGGTGCCACCAGCAAGCGCCCGGCCAGGGATTCGCCGCTCGACTTCGGCGCATAGCCCAGGATCGCAACCGCCGCGCCCGCGTCAATCTCGCGCAGGGTTGCTACCGGCGAAACCTGTTTGCGGACAAGGTAGGGATGATCGGGCTTCGCTTCGGTCGCCGCCTTCCAAACTGCCGCCGATTTCTTCGCGGCTTCGGCACGTTCCAGCGCAGTCCGGGCCTCTTCGCGCGCGTGCGCGTATTGCTCAATTCGCTTACGCTCCGCAATCTCTTCGGGTGTCGGCTTCTGGTGCGTTCCATCATCGCGCCAGCCGTTCGCCTTGGCCTCATGGAACAGCGTTCCCGCCGTCACCTTGCCATTGATGCGGATACTCTTCCACACGTCCCGCGCATCTTTGGCGTTGAAGGTGTCGGCTTGCTGGCTCCAACCTTCCCACAGGTCAAAGCCCGCGTCCCCGACTTCGGACTTGATCGCCATGCCCATCTTCACCCAGGTACCGCGGTCACTGGCAGGGATGAATTGCAGCGCTTCCCGGATGCGGGCGCTCATACCAGCCTCCCAAACCGCAGCAAGGCCAAAGCGATGCACGCCCCGGCCTCTTTCCAGAAATTCCCACTGGCCGCATGAAGCTGGCGGGACTCTTCAAACTCATAGCCCATTAACCAAATGCGCCGCTTGATCGCTGACAGCATGGAAATCAGGTGCGCCGGTGCGGTAATATCTTGCTTGTGTGTAGTTTCTTGGGTCGCCTGGTGCCAGCCAGCGCGGCCCGTTGTTTTTGTGGTCATGTCGCGCCCCTTATTTCAAAGACTCGACCAGGGCACGGATAGATTCAACAGGCCACGCCGTCACACGCGGCCCAAGTTTTACCGGCTTGGGGAAGCGCCCGGATTTGACGCCGCCCCACCAGCAGGATTTTTTGACAGGGATGATTGGGGGGATCGGCGGTTCCGCTTTTGGGTCGCCGATAATTTGCGGCAGACGAAGGAAGCCGGTTTCGGGAAGTTTGTTCATTGCAGATTGCTCCTATCCAGTGGTGGCCATCGCGGGCCGATAGGTGCAATCGTCGTTCCGGTGTCGCCCCGGATATGAGCAAAAAATCAGCCGAATTTGGATGAATTATTTCCTTGGGTTAATAAGGCTTTCGCCAAGGCTTGACTATGTTCTTGCCGCGAGCCTTTTAGTTGTTCGGTGATCGTTCTATTTGAATATGGGCACCCCACCATCCCCGCTAACGACATCACGATTTCGGGAGAGACTTCGCCGAAATGGCGTCGTAGCGCCTTAGCAAGAAGTCCGATGTAGACTCGATAGCGGCGATTCTTGCCGCCGGGTTCTGCGCGATCGTTTACCTGAACATCGAGTTGATCGGATAGTTCGGTAAGCAGGGCATGCAGCCGGGATTGCTTCCCATAATCGCGCAACTTGACTCCACCCTTGTCGAAAGCATCCAGCACTTCCCATATGTGCCCTTGGGCCTTGACTACGTCCTTCTTGTTCGGCGTGGGCCAGTCGAAGGCCTTGCCGTCGGTCAAAAGAAAAATACAGGCGTTCGAAGCAACTGCTTCAAGGAATCGGAATTCAGCATAGGCATGTGCGTATAGAGCGCTATCCTTAGCGGTGGCTCTCTTTTGTTCGAAAACAGCCTTGGCCTTTTTGAAGTTGGCATCCGCGCTCAGCCATTTGAAAAGCATGTTCGATTTGATCGCCTGCCAATGCTCGGCGACACGTCCCGCTTGTTTAACTCGTTCGCCCTCATAGTCAATGAACTGCGGCTCAAATCTGAGCGGCCCACCTTCTAGAAGCCCGCCCCCTGCTTGTTGCATAGGTGGGTTGAAATTTGGGTGTAGTGGGTGGGAACTATGCCCCAATAGATTGCCCATTAGGCCCATATCGGGGTTTTCCTCGGACACCGGATAAAAGACTTTGTCCAAAGTCATGTCCGACACTAGAGCGATAAACTGGGTGAAATCTTGTATGGGTAAATCACCCCATTTATTCGTTTTCGTCGCCATTGCCGCGCCCTTTCGCGCCGCCCTTGATTGGGTGCCACGCCAGCCGGGTAAGGGTGTCCCGGTTTTCGCCCCGTCGGGCTAGGCGTGGCGTAACTGTTTACGCGGTCTGCGCTGGTCGGAATGGAACTACGTTTCCGCCGTAGGAGGATCTAGCCGCGAGCAGTTCGTCCGCGATGCAAGCCGGGGTGTGCTTTTCTTTGAGCGCAATATCTTCCACGATGGCACCGGCCTTGATCAGTCCGATGATTTGATCAACCAAGCGCTCTATCTTGTGCGTCGTGGCGTCGTTGTACCGCCATCCGCCGCTCTCGCCATCGAATAGTTTGGCTTCCAGCATGCCGAAACAAAGATCGGCTGTAGTAGTGGCCGACTCACGGAATGCCGTGGATGACTTGTACCAGGAGGCCACTAGTTTTTTTGCGGCCTCAATTTCCTTACGTTCCTGGTTGGTGCGGCACAGTGGTGCCGGCCGTGGCAAAGACATCATCCGGTTTTCCCACTCTCTTTCGGCACGAGAATGCTCATCACAGCGGCGCTGCTCCTCTTCATCCGATACCCGAACACATACTTCGTACAGCGCCTTTGATTTTCTGGAAACTCTTATTGTTCCTGGTTCTCGATACTCGCGATGGTTAGCGGTTGGTGCTCCCTTAGGTAACGAGCCATCCGGCAATATCGTAACGGTCACCTTGCGCATCCCCGGCTGGCCTGGTAATTGGTTGCGTCGCACAAGTCCGGCAGAACTAAGTGATTCAGCGGAGCCAGTAAAGATGTCACCCCATGGGGTTTCACGCTTGCTGACTCCAGGAGCAAAATCAGTAACAGGCCCGTACTCAGGGCAATCGCGCCCCGGGAATGAAATACTCGCACTGAAGATTCCCTCTCCCTTGTAGCTAGAGTCCTCTACCTTTGTGATGAAGCCGCGCGGGTCTGTAACTCGAAGGCTGCGCTTCGGCCCGTCTGGCTCGCCAGGAAACGCCATTCCGGCAGCGATTCCGATACTCTGTAACTGCTCCTTCGTGCCATAGATGAGGTCACCCCATGGGCGCTGATCGTATTCAAGCACGCTGGGTGGTTTAAGATTCGTTACAGTCATGGTGCAATCTCCTTTCGCTAATATGTTGCATCGTTCGCCGCTTCCACATCCAGCCGCCTTGCCGACCATGCCCTAATCTTGATCAAAGCGTCAGCCCACTCCTGGGGCGTCAGCACTCGCCAAGACCTTTCCGGGCTAGGCCACATCCTACGGACTCTGAACTGCCGAATATCCCGCCATCGAGCGTCAGCCGGATTCGCATCGTTGGTCAGCGCATACAGCAGGCAGTAACAAGGCACGCCAGCACGCTTGGCCAGTCTCTTCGTCACAGTAGCCGACTTGTACCCCTGCCCCACGTCCAACGCAGTTTCGATGAGTGCCAATGGCTCTTTACTGCCGTTGTCGTACTCAACATACAGCGCCGCATCCAGATCAATCATGGCGAGCAACTGAGCTCGATCGATACCAATGAAACGGCGGGTAGACATCCGCCTATGCCAAGCTGAATAAGCGCGATCCCGAGTGCCGTAGGTTTCTTCTTGCATGATTTTCCCCAGCCGCCCCATTTGCCTGTCAGGCGGGGCGGGATCGTTCAAATGTGCAGAGCTAGTTCGTTGCACTCTTTGGCCAGCATCGAGCACGCCCAGAGATAGTTCCCTTTGATTTCGTCAGACCAGTTATCAAAAGACTCGAAACCATCACCGGTTGTTGTCACCAACATAGCGTACAACTGCGAAAGCCTGGTGCTCAATTGAGTTTTGATGTCAACGGGCGTTGCATCAGGATGAAGCTGATAGAGCGGGGTCGAAATCGAAAACGCGAAATCGATTGTGCGATCGCTGGGTTGGGTTTGCGTAGAATTGCTGCCAGCCATGATGTGACTCCTGTTCACGTTGTGGTCAGGGCCGGTCAGGTGCTGTAACACCCCACTGGCCCGCTTTGCCTGTTGCTAAGGTATCGCTTCATCAATCATGCGATTCGTCATTTCTGGCACGCGTAGCAATAACATCTGTCAGCAAATTCGCCACCCCCAGAGCGAACAGCGGATCACGATACCCAGCCCCAACGGCGTCAACGATGCAGGAATGGTGTTTATGCATCCCGCCGTACACGAGTCCGATGAGTTCGCCTTTTCGCGCCTCGTACAACAGGTACTCGAGTGCATCTATCGTGTCTTGGCAAATGTAATTTTTAACCAATTTCAGGCTATGAACGTTAGTCCGTTCTATTGGCGCGTTTCTAATCCGGCGTTTAACGCCCACAGTGCTACTCTTGATTCCAGCCATGATGCAATCTCCTAGACGGGTTGCTTTGTGGTTAGGTAGCCGGGGATGTTGACGCATCCCGGCTACCGCTTTTGCCTGAGACCGTCAGGCGGCGGTTTTCCCGTGCAGCGGTATTACTTCTGCCCCGGCCTGCAGCCCATCCAGATAGTCCGCCCATGCCTGCATCATCTTCCTGCGCTCAGCCAGATACTCTGAACGATGGTAAGCAGCCCGCACCTTGTTCCGCTCAGCGTGGGCAAGCTGACGCTCGATGACATCCGGCTTGAAGCCCATTTCGTTCAATGCGGTGCTGGCCACCGCCCGGAATCCATGCCCGGTCATCCGTGAGTGATAGCCCATGCGGTACAGCGCAAAAAGTGCCGTGTTCTTGCTCATGGGCCTGGATGGATTACGCCCGGGGAATACAAAGCGGTAGCCGCCATTGATTTCCTTCAACTGGCGCAGAACATCAACCGCCTGCTGTGAAAGGGGGACGAAGTGCGCTTCTTTCATCTTCATGCGCTCAGCAGGAATCCGCCATTCGGCGCGGTCTAGGTCAAACTCCCCCCATTCGGCTTCCCGCAGTTCTCCGGTTCGGACAAAGGTGAAAGCCAGCAGCTTGAGCGCCAGCTTGGTTTGCAGGTCCCCCCCACCTTCGCTGTCATAGGCCTCGATCTTCCGCAGTAGATCGGGAAGCTCATTGATAGTCACCGCCGCTCGGTGTTCTACCTTGGCCTTGGCCCTCAGCGCTCCGCGCAGGTCGGCCGCAGGATTGCTCTTGCAGCGTGCGGTGGCGATGGCGTAGCGGAATACCTGCCCGCAAGCGCGATACACCTTTCTGGCTGTTTCGTCGGCTCCCTTTTTCTCGACCTTCCGCAGCGCTGCCAGCAGTTCGGCTGCGTCCACCTCGACAACTGGCCGTGCTCCCAATTCGGGGAATATGTAGATTTCGAGTCGCTTGAGGGTGTCGGCGTAATGCCGGGGCGTCCATTTGTGGCGGATGTTCTCCAGCCATTCCCGTGCAACCGCTTCGAAGGAGTTCTCGGCGCTTAGCTTCTTCTGGCGCTCCTGCGCCTTGCGATGCTCGCTGGGGTCGATCCCATCTGCAAGCAGTTTCCGGGCTTCATCGCGCCGTTCCCGGGCATCCTTCAGGCCGACATCAGGATAGACGCCGAGGGACAGGAGCTTTTCCTTACCCCCGAATCGGTACTTGAGTCGCCACCACTTACCCCCGGCAGGGGTCACCAGCAGGAACAGGCCTTTTTCATCGGCCATCTTGCGTGGCTTGTCGGTGGGCTTGGCACTTCGGATAGCTGAGTCGGTCAGGGCCATCTGGGGGTATCTCCAGGAGGGGTAACTCAAATTACCCCCAACGTTACCCCCACCTACCCCCGGATGTCAATGGACATTACCGGAACACCTTGGGCAGTGAAACGGCGTATTTACCATTTATTTCAAGATACTCCTGGCATTAATGGAACTCCCCGGATGTGAATTGGCGGAAGGAAGTGGGAGTCGAACCCACCCGGGAGCGACTGACACCCCCAACCGAATTTGAAGTCCGGCCGCACCACCAGGCACGCTTCCCTTCCAATTGAAACCCGATTCTCCAGTCGATCGCTTCAGGCAGCATGATCCATCCTGCCGAACAGATCGGCATTGCGCAATCGATGCGCTTCGCGCACGCGGCGTGTGTAGCCCACCCTGTCGAAAAATTCCAGCACCTGCACCGCGCGCTTGCGGCTCAGGCCGCTGCGGTCGCGGAATTCGGCGGCACGCGTCTCGCCGCTCACGTGCTCCAGTTCCTGCACCAGGGCGGCCAGTTGCGCCACGCTTTCGGGCAGGTAAAACAGATCGCGCACCACTTGGTACAGCTTTCCCTGGCGCGCCTGCTTTTGCATCAAACGCCGCATCGACGCCTCGTCGCGCCCCGCGCGTCGGGCCAGATCGCGCACCCAGGGCGGGTCGAAGGCACCCTCTTCCAGCCAGGGGAGGATGTGCTGATAGAGTGCATCCTCTTCGCGGCTGAGCGCAACGCTATGCGTCGGCACATGCAGCCAGGGACCGCTACGCTGCAAAACGCCCGCCGTCAGCAATGTGTCCGTCAACGCGGTGAACACGGCAGCCGGGAGCGCCGGCAGAAACATGCGCCTGGCGCGCGTGGCATCGGGACCCAGCTCGTCGGGGAAACGTTCGTGAAACGCCGCGAGACCGGTGCGCAGATTGTCTTGCAGGCTCGTCCAGTGCGCGGCGGAAAACGCCCAGGTGGCGTGACCGGCACGCACCAGCGTGCAGTCGATCGGCAGGCGCGCAGCCGGGTCCTTGTCGTTCCAGTGGATGGCGAGCCGGCCCAGGTCGAGCCCACGGAGAGTGAGCAACCGATGCAACCGCTGCGAGGTGTCGGGGATATCCAGCGCGGCGAGTTCCGCCAGCCGCTGCGGCGTCTTGCGCTTGCGTGCGGGCGCATCGGGATCGAGCACCTTGCCGCCGCCGATCGTGTGGCGGGCATCGGCGTCGCGCAGAATGAAGCGGTCGCCATGGAGCGCGCCGAGCGGGCGGTCCGTGACCAACTGCGCCAGCGCGCTGCCGCCCGGAGACAGGCTTTCGCCTTCCAGCAGCGCCACGCGCGCCCTGACATGCGCCGCGCCCAGATGCAGATGGACCGGCGCCCAGTGCACGAGGGCCGCAGGCGCCTGCAGCGACAGCGTCAGCCGCACGTCGAACCGTGCGGTCGGCGCGTGCAGACGCGGTGCCACGATCCAGTCGCCACGCGCGATCTCGTCCTTGCCCGCGCCGTGAAGGTTCAGGGCGCAGCGCTGTCCGGCCTGCCCCCACTGTGATGGGCGGTTCATCACATGCAGGCTGCGCAGGCGAACTGGCCGACCGGATGGCGTCACCATCAGATCGTCGCCCACCTGGACGCTGCCGGCGAATACGGTGCCGGTGACAACGGTGCCCGCGCCTTTCAAGGTGAAACTGCGGTCGACCGCAAGCCGGAAACCGCCGTCGGCTGTCGCCGAAGGCATGGCCTGCGCGGCTTCGTGCAGATGCGTGCGCAGGGCATCGATACCCTGCCCGTCCGGTGCGACAACCGGAAATACTGGTATGCCTGCGAGCGCCGTTTCGGCCAGCAGTCGATGCAGGTCGCGCTCGACTTCGGCCAGGCGCCCGGGCTCGACCCGGTCGATCTTGGTCAGCGCCACGGCGCCGCGTTCGATGCCGAGCAGGTGGAGGATGTTGAGATGCTCGCGCGTTTGCGGCATCACGCCGTCGTCCGCGGCCACGACCAGCAGGGCAAAGTCGATCCCCGCCGCGCCGGCGAGCATGGTGTGGATGAAACGCTCATGACCGGGTACGTCGACAAAACCCAGCACCCCGCCGCCGGGCAAGGGCTGGTAGGCGTAACCCAGTTCGATGGAAATTCCGCGCAGCTTCTCGGCGGCGAGCCGGTCGGTGTCGACACCGGTGAGCGCATGCACCAGCGTCGTCTTGCCGTGATCGATGTGCCCGGCCGTACCGACGATCATGATGGCGCCGTGATTTCCCTGGAGGTGATGCGGTAGCTGAAGCTCGACGCGTCCAGGCTGTCCAGCATGCCGTCCGCGGTTTCGGCCTGCGGATACATGAGGAAAGGCAGCGTGACGTCGCGGGAGCCGGGCAGCGGCAGGTCGTGCGCGGTGTTGTAGGCCAGCCAGTTCATCTCCCAGGAACCGAACAGGCGCTTCCTCGCATCGACCACCATTTCGTCGGTGAGGCTGCGGCCGCCGGGCTGTTCCTCCAGCATCACCTTGCGCACGTCGGCGGGATCGACCGGCACCCAGCCGTGTCCGGAGAGCCATACCTCGGCACGGCAGTGCTGGGCCTTGCTGATGTCCCCGCTCTTGCCCAGGCTCTTGTAGCCGAAGCGCGAATCCGCCACGCGGATGCCGTAGACATCGCGCGCCGGCAGACCTGCGGCGCGTGCCAGGCCGACGTAGAGGGAATTGAGATCGGCGCATTTGCCCGTCAGGTCGCCGGTTCCCAGCATGAAGCGGATATCGCCGAGGCCGCAGCCGCGGGTCTTCGGGTTGCGCGCCGTGTTGTCGACCACCCACTCGTAGATGGCCCGCGCCTTGTCCTGGTCGGTTTTCGCCCTGCGGGTGATGTCGCGTGCAGTCTTTCTGACGATGCCGTCGGTGGGCAGCAGCTTCGTGGCCCGGGTATAGCGGCGGTGCATCGAAGCAGACAGCGGCGCCGCCTGCCCGGCGCGGGCCAGATCGATGGCGCGGTCGCGTGTGGCGAATCGGCTGGTCACTTCCAGTACCGGCCTCTTCTCCGGCGCCCATTCGCCATAGAGCATATCGACGCCACGCTCCCGGTCGCGCAGCAGTTGCGCGCGGTCGGCATCGCCTTGCCACAGATTGCCCATGGGCCGGATCCAGTCCTGTTCCTGCATGGAGGGAAGCGGCAACCAGACACGGGTTGCACCGTGCGGCTTGAGCACCTCCACCCGGTGTGTCACCTCGAACGTTCGCCAGCCAGCGTCTGGCGACGGATCGAATGCCGCCATGGCCTGGCTGGCTGGCCACACCACCCCTGCAGCCATTGCAGCAGAGGTCATCAGGAAATCGCGTCGTTGCATGCACTGCTCCTTCTCTCTCACGTGATCAGGCGGCCAGCTTCGCGAGCTGGCCGATGAAATCCGCTTCGTCTGCCGCAGACAGACAACGCACATCCAGCCGCAAGGCGCCGTCTGCGATTCGGCCGATCACCGGTACGGGCAGACCGCGCAGCGCCGCTTCGATCTCATGCAGCACGCCGCTTTTCCGGGTGCGGGGCCGCACGACCAGCGCATGGCTCGGCAGGCGGTCGATCGGTAGCGAGCCGCTACCGATCTGCGACAGGGCCGGTTCGGCAGACACGCTCAACGGCCAGTTGGCAAGCGCCTGTTGCATGCGAGGCAGCAGGCGCTCGGCCTGGGCCTGGATGTCGTCGAATGGCCGGGTCAGCAGACGCAGGGCCGTCAGCCGATCGGCCAGACGGTCGGGATCGCGGTACAACCGCAGCACCGCTTCCAGCGCCGCCAGGGTCAGCTTGCCGACGCGCAGCGCGCGCTTGAGCGGGTTCTTCTTGATGCGCTGGATCAGCGCGCCGCGGCCCACCAGAATGCCGGCCTGCGGTCCGCCCAGCAGCTTGTCGCCGCTAAAGCTCACGAGATCGGCCCCGGCTGCAATCGACTCCTGCGGCGTCGGCTCGTGCGGCAGGCCGAAGCGCGCCAGGTCGACGAGCATGCCGCTGCCCAGATCGATCACGAACGGCAGTTCGTGGGCATGCGCAAGCTGCGCCAGGTCCGTCTCCGGCACACTGGCGGTAAACCCCTGGATGGCATAGTTGCTGGCGTGCACCTTCATCAGCATGGCGCTGCGCGGGCCGATGGCGGCCTCGAAGTCGGGCAGGTGCGTGCGATTGGTGGTGCCCACCTCGACCAGCTTGGCGCCCGCGCGGCTCATGATGTCCGGCACCCGGAAGGCCCCGCCGATTTCCACCAGTTCGCCGCGCGAGACGATCACCTGCTTGCGCAGGGCGAGCGTGTTGAGCAGCAGGAAGACCGCCGCTGCATTGTTGTTCACCACGGTTGCCGCCTCGGCCCCGGTGAGCTCGCACAGCACCGACTCGACGACGTCGTCGCGGTCGCCGCGGCCACCGGTCTCGAGGTCGTATTCCAGCGCACAGGGATGGCGTGCCGCCAGCAGCAGCGCCTCCACCGCCTCTTCCGGCAGCGGTGCGCGCCCCAGGTTGGTATGCAGCACCGTGCCGGTGAGATTGAATACCCGTTTCAGGCGGGATGCATTGTGCTGCGACAAATGCATTGCAAGCTGGGCCGTCACCGCAGGCTCGGTGTAATCGACCCGGTCGCCGCTGCGCGCTGCCTGGCGTGCGCGGTCGAGCACGCTGCGCACGCCGGCAAGCACCGGATCGCGGCCGTATTCGGCAATCAGTGGAGAAACAGCCGTCCAGTTGAGGACGCGATCGATCGAGGGCGGATGGGGGGCGCTATGCACGATAGACAATCCCTTAGTGGTGAGTGGTGAGTGGTGAGTGGCGAGTGGTGAGCAGTAAGCGGTAAGTGGTGAGCGGTGAGTGGTCAGACGGGGCCGTGGATCAGGTACCAGTTTATTCCGCTGCGGGTAAAGCCCGCCTCGTCCATGAGCAGGTCCAGCGTCAGGGTGGCGAGGTCATCGGCCACCGGGTCGGCCAGCGGATCTTTCTCCTGCTGGACGACTTTCAGATAGGTCTGGCACGCCGGGCAGCTTTCGGCCTGTACGATCCGGTCCTTCCCTTCCAGATGATAGTAGGTGATGCTGCGGGTGTTGTCGCAGTTGCTGCATTTGGCGCGGACCACATGCCATTCCGAACTGCACAGCACACAATGCAGATAGCGCAGGCCATTCGCGCCCCCGCCGATGCGCACCACCGAACTGACCGGATGCGAGCCGCATACGGGACACAGATTGGGATGCTCGGGCCGCGCCACGTGCCCGGGATGGAGCTGGCGCGCAAGGTGCGTCCAATGTACCTGCAGGGCCGCGCCGATCACCGGCGCGATGGCGGCATCGAGGTCCTGCGTATTCCCCTCGAGCAGTCGCGTGGCCTGCGCATCCAGCCAGGCATCGTCGCTGCCCGGAATCGATTCCAGTGCCGCCTGGCCTGGCGCCGGCAAACCCGGCTTGACCGCCTGGGCCAGGAGTCGGGCCGTATCGCGCCAGCCTGCCGGCAAGCCGAGGCCGGCAGGCGCCAGCGGCGGCATCTGATACTCGCGGCACTGCGCAAGCCTGTCGGCCGCAGGCGGCTCTCCCGGCGGACCGGCGTCCAGCGCCGCCTGCTGGGCGTGGGCGAGACGCGCGACAAACCGCAAATAGTCGCGGAGGGGGTGGCCCGCGGCGAGCTGATCCAGCCGGTGCGCGCGCGTGAGAAACAGATCGGCAGGCGGCAGCCGCAATTCGGGAATGTCGCCGGCCGCGGGTTCGATTTCGCCGGGCTGCAGGAGTGTGGTCGTCATGCGCTAATCGATCCTTGTCATGAATTGTCGGGAATCATTTGCCGGTCAGTTCGCGATACCAGGCACGGTGATGGTGTTTGGCCCACGCAGGCGACACCGTGCCACGCGTCATCGCCCGCACCGAACCCTTGACCCAGAGCGCGGCGTAGACGTGCACAATGATCGCGAGGATCATGAGCCAGGCGACGACGGCGTGGATCAGCACGGCGATGCGCAACACGACAAGCGGAAACGCCGGTGCAAACCACGGCCGCCAGATGACGATGCCCGTCAACAGGAGTATCGGGATGAGCATCACCACGGTCCAGAACAGGACTTTCTGTCCGCCGTTGTACTTGCCGGTTTCGGGCATGCGCTCGTCACGGTTGTGCAATTCGTCGCCCATGTGACGCATCCATTCGCGGTCGCGCGGGCGGATGACATTTCGGCGCCAGAAACGAAGCGCGAGCAGGATGAAGACCAGGGCCAGGAACACGCCTATATAGGGATGCAGGATGCGGTCCCAGGTCCCGCCTCCGAACAGGTGCGACAGGAAGAAAAAGGCCGGATGAAACAGCGCGATGCCCGACAGCGCGGCCAGCACGAAGCTGATCGCCACGGCCCAGTGATTGCTGCGTTCGCCTGCGCTGTAGCGATGGATCCATCTACTCATGATCGCTCCTTGTAGAGAGGGGCCGGGCCGGGTCATACGCGCGGCTCGGGTCGGCCGGCGGCGGCGGATCGTCCGCATCGGCCTCCTCGTCCGGAACCAGCTTGGGACCGACCGTCACGAAGTGGAAGAAACCGGCAAAGACAGCCAGGCCGATGCCAAAGTTCATCAAAGGCTTGGTGATGCCTTTCCACAGGCTGACCAGCGGGCTGATGCTCGGGTCCTTGGGAAGATTGGCATACAGCTCGGGCTTGTCACCGTGCTGCAGGACATACATCACGTGCGTGCCGCCGACGCCCTGCGGATCGTACAGTCCCGCATTGCTGTAGCCGCGTTCCTTGAGGTCGGCGATGCGGCCCTCGGCGTGGTGGATCATGTCGATCTTGGAGCCGAACACGATCGCCCCGGTCGGACAGGTCTTCACGCAGGCCGGCTCCAGCCCCACCCCCACGCGGTCGGAACAGAGCGTGCACTTGTACGCCTTGTTGTCCTTCTTCGAAATGCGCGGAATATTGAAGGGGCAGCCGGTGATGCAGTAGCCGCAGCCGATGCAGTTTTCCTCGTGGAAATCCACGATGCCGTTCGAGTACTGGACGATCGCGCCCGGCGACGGACAGGCCTTGAGGCAGCCCGGGTCGGCGCAATGCATGCAGCCATCCTTGCGGATCAGCCATTCCAGCCGGCCCTGTTCCACCTCCACTTCGGAAAAGCGCATCACGGTCCACGATTGATCCGTGAGGTCGCGGGGATTGTCGTAGACGCCGACGTTGGTGCCGACCTCGTCGCGCAGGTCGTTCCACTCCATGCACGCCACCTGGCACGCCTTGCAGCCGATGCATTTCGAGATGTCGATCAATTTTGCAACAGGGATCGCCCCCTCGATGCGCACATGGGGCGAAGGGGTGGTGGTGGCGGAGCGGGCCTTGATGTCGAGTGATTGCAGTGCCATGGCCGCCTCCTAAACCTTCTCGATGTTCACGAGGAACGCCTTGAATTCCGGCGTCTGGGTGTTGGCATCGCCCACGAAGGGTGTGAGCGTGTTGGTGATGTAGCCATTCTTGGTCAGCCCCATGAACCCCCAGTGAATCGGCATGCCCACGGTATGCACTTTCCGTCCCTCGACGTCGAGCGTACGCACGCGCTTGGTCACCACCGCCACCGCGACGATGAAACCGCGCTTGGACCTTACCCGGACATGATCGCCATCCTTGATGCCCTTCTCCTTGGCCAGGTCTTCGCCGATTTCCACGAACTGCTCCGGCTGGATGATGGCGTTGAGCCGTGCATGCTTGGTCCAGAAGTGGAAATGTTCGGTGAGCCGATAAGTGGTGCCCACATAGGGGAACTGATCCGGCTTGCCGAAACTTGCCCAATCCTCCTTGAACACCCGCGCGGCAGGGTTTGCCCGTGCCATCTCGTTCTTTGGATGCATGGGATTGTTCGCCAGCGGCGATTCCATCGGCTCGTAGTGTTCGGGGAAGGGGCCCTCCGCCATCTTGTCCACCGCGAAGAAGCGCGCCACGCCTTCAGGGTTCATGATGAAGGGATTCATCCCGTCTTCCGGTGGAGAGTCTGGCTTGAAGTCCGGAATGTCGGCGCCCCCCCACTTGCCGCTGGCAGCATCCCAGGCAATCAGCTTGCGCGTCGGATCGTAGGGCTTGCCGCTCGGGTCGCACGAGGCGCGGTTGTACAGCACACGCCGGTTGGCCGGCCAGGCGAAAGCCCAGTTCAGCGTCTGCCCGATACCATAGGGATCGCTGTTGTCGCGCCGCGCCATGAGGTTGCCTTTCTCCGACCAGGCACCGGAGAAGATCCAGCAGCCGCAGGAAGTCGAGCCGTCGTCGCGCAATTCGGCGAAGCCGTTCAACTGCTCGCCGGCCTTCACCAGGACCTTGGCCGTATCCTTCGGGTCGGTGACATCCTTCAGCGCCTTGCCGGAGAATTCCTTGGCCAGTTCCTCGGGCGACGGTGCTTCGGGCTGGCGATGCTTCCAGGTCAGGTTGAGGATGGGATCGGGGAAGGCGCCGCCGCCCTTCTTGTACAGGTCGCGCACCCTAAGGAAGATGCCAGCCATGATTTCCTGATCCCCCTTGGCATCACCCGGCGGTTCTGCAGCCTTCCAGTGCCACTGCAGCACACGGCTGGAACTGACCAGCGAACCGTCCTCCTCCGCGAAGCAGGTGGACGGCAGGCGGAACACCTCGGTCTGGATCTTGGCCGGATCCACGTCGTTGTATTCGCCGTGGTTCTGCCAGAACTCCGAGGTCTCGGTGGCCAGCGGATCGATGATCACCAGATATTTGAGCTTGGCGAGCGAGCCGGATACTTTCACCTTGCAGGGTGCCGAGGCCAGTGGATTGAAGCCCTGGCAGATGTAGCCGTTGACCTTGCCCTGGTTCATGTTCTCGAACACCTGCAGCAGGTCGTAGCCCTTGTCGAGCTTGGGCAGCCAGTCGTAGCACCAGTTGTTTTCCGCGGTGGCGGCATCGCCCCACCATGCCTTCATGTTGCTGACGAAGAACTTGTTGTAGTTCTGCCAGTAGGAGAGCTGGCCCGGGCGCAGCGGCTTGGAGGCACGCTTCTCGACGTAGGCGGTGTAGTCCTGCTCGGCATCATTGGGCAAGCTCATGTAACCCGGGAGCAGGTTGGACAGCAGCCCCAGATCGGTCAGCCCCTGGATGTTGGAATGGCCACGTAGCGCGTTCATGCCGCCGCCTGCCACGCCGATGTTCCCCAGCAGCAATTGCACCATCGCGCCTGTACGGATGTTCTGCGAGCCCTGCGAGTGCTGCGTCCAGCCCAGAGCGTACATGATGGTCATGGTCTTGTTGGGCGCGGCGGTCCCGGCGATCATCTCGCACACCTTGAGGAAGGCCTCCTTGGGTGTGCCGCAGATGGACGACACTACGTCCGGCGTGTAGCGTGCGTAGTGCGCCTTCATCATCTGATACACGCAGCGCGGGTTTTGCAGCGTCGGATCGGTGACGACATAGCCGTCGGCGCCCATCTGGTAGCCCCAGGTGGACTTGTCGTAGCTGCGTTTCTCCGGGTTGTAGCCGGAAAAAATGCCGTCATTGAACGCGAATTCGTCCTTCACCAGGAAACTGAAATCGGTGTAGGTCTTCACATATTCGTGATGGATCTTGTCGTTGCTCAGCAGATAGTTGATGACTCCGCCGAGGAAGGCGATATCCGTGCCGGCGCGGATCGGCGCGTAATAATCCGACACCGCGGCCGAGCGCGTGAAGCGCGGATCGACCACGATAAGCCTGGCCTTGCGATGCGCCTTCGCTTCGGTCACCCATTTGAAGCCGCATGGGTGCGCCTCGGCAGCATTGCCGCCCATGATCAAAACCAGGTCCGTGTTCTTGATGTCAACCCAATGGTTGGTCATCGCACCGCGGCCAAACGTCGGGGCAAGACTTGCCACCGTCGGACCGTGTCAGACACGCGCCTGGTTATCGAATGCGAGCATCCCCAGGCTGCGCGCGATCTTCTGCGTCAGGTAGCCAGTTTCGTTGCTGGAAGCGGAAGCGGCGAGCATGCCGGTGGACACCCAGCGGTTCACCGTTTCACCCTTGTCGTTCTTGGCGATGAAGTTCTTGTCGCGGTCGTCCTTCATCAGCTTGGCGATACGCGTGAAGGCGTCGTCCCAGGAAATGGGCGTCCATTCCTTGCTGCCGGGCGCACGGTATTCGGGCTGCGTGAGCCGGCCCGGGCTGTGTACGAAATCCAGTAGACCCGCCCCTTTCGGGCAGAGCGTGCCACGGTTCACCGGATGATCCGGATCGCCTTCGATATGCATGATTTCGCCGGGTGCGTTTTTGGCCTTGTCGCCCAGGCTGTAGATCAAAACGCCGCAGCCTACCGAGCAATAGGGGCAGGTGTTGCGGGTTTCGGTGGTGCGTGCCAGCTTGAACGCCCGTACTTCCGCCAGGGCCTCGCCGGGCGCGAATCCCAGCGCAACGAGGCTGGAGCTGCCGACCCCCGCTGCGCATATCTTGAAAAACTGTCTCCGGGTCACTTGCATCTCGGTCCTCCATTCTCGTAAATTCAGGCACGCATGGAAAAACTATAGAAACAAAACATCCCCTTACAAATATTATTTATCGATCACCGCCATAAAAAACGTTCCAGCGATGGGCAGGAACCCGCCTGCCCATCGCCCGGCGGCGTCATGAGCCCCTGATTCCTGGATGTTCAGCTTCCTGGATGTTCAGCACCCGTCCCGCGGCGAAATGCCGCCGATCCGATTGCGGGGCAGCAGCAGGGTGCTAGCGCCCGTCCTCGCCGCTGTCGCTGAAATCGCCCAGCGGCCGCTTGAACGTATAGTCCGCCGGCCGGAGGATCAGTTGCCGTGCCGACGTTTCCACGCTGCCGCTGGGGATGGTGAAAGGCAGCGCCACCACGGTCAGCACCGTCCCCACCACCGTGGCCGCCAGTCCCAGCGGCCGCATGACCAGCGCGTCCACCACCATGTCGGTGGTCTTGTCGCCGCTGACCGTGTCATCCTGCTGGGCAAGCACGGTGACCGGCATCAGGCCGAGGGCCGCGGCCAGCAGGGCGGAGGCCAGCCCATTACGCAGGGCGGCGCTCATGCCTTGCCCTGCGGCAGGCCCACACCTGCCGACACCAGATAATCGCGCACGTGCCGCAACTCCTGTTTGCTGCAGGTATTGCTGTTGTGCGGGCGGTGCAGAAAACCTTCCACACCGTTCAGCACCACGCGAAAACTCGCACCATGGTGCGGTTCCACGTTGGCACCCAGATGCGCCAGCATCGCTTCCACCTCGCGCCAATGGACGTTGCCGCTGACCGGCCCCTCGAAGATCGCCCGCAACAAATTCTCGTGCTTGTGACTCATGAACAGTGACTCGCGACATTCAACATTTCCCCAGCATAGAACTGCCAACGCCCGACGTGAAGGGGAAATGGCGCCGGGACCCGTCAGGGCATGCGCAGAAACGCATCCATCGCCGATGGCGCCAGCGGCCGGCTAAACAGATAACCTTGCACTTCGCTGCACCCGGCCTCGCGCAGGAACGCCAGTTGCTCCGCCGTTTCCACGCCTTCGGCGATGATGCCCAGCCGCAGGCTGCGCGCCAACTGGATGATGGCGCTGACGATGGCGGCATCATCCGGGTCGGTGTGGATGTCGCGCACGAAAGACTGGTCGATCTTGAGCCGGTCGACGGCGAAACGCTTGAGATAGCTGAGCGAGGAATAGCCCGTGCCGAAGTCGTCGATCGCCAGCCGGATGCCCAGGGCTTTCAGCTGCCGAACCGTGTCCAGGGTGTTCTCCACATCCTGCAGCAGGATGGATTCGGTCAGTTCCAGTTCCAGCAGCTGCGGCGGCAGCCCGCTGCGCGCCAGCGCACCCGCCACGGTCTCGATCAGGCCGGCACGACGAAACTGCAGGGCCGACAGGTTGACCGACATGGTGATATCGGGCAATCCCGCCTGTCGCCACGTCTGGGCCTGCCGGCAGGATTGTTCGATCACCCAGGCGCCGATGGGCACGATCAGGCCGCTGTCTTCCGCCACCGGGATGAAACGGGCCGGCGATATGTCGCCCAGTTCCGGGTTGTGCCAGCGCAGCAGCGCCTCCACGCCGGTCACCTTGCCGCTGCCGGCATCCAGCTGCGGCTGGTAATGCAACTGCAGTTCGGCCCGGTAGAGCGCCTGGTGCAGACGGTTCTGCAGCATCAGATGCTCGCGGGCCTGCCGGTTCATGCGGTCGTCGAAGAAGCGGTAGGTATTGCGGCCCGCGTCCTTGGCGTTGTACATGGCCGTATCGGCCTTCTGCAGCAGGCTGTCGAAGTCGCTGCCGTCCTGCGGATACATGGCGATGCCGATACTGCAGGATGCGTTCATCGCGTGGCCGTTGATCTCCACCGGCTCGGCCAGCAACCTGAGGATGTCTGCCGCGACGCGCTCCACCGTTTCCATGTCCGGGATTTCGTTGAGCAGCAGGATGAATTCGTCGCCGCCCTGGCGGCTGATGGTATCACTGTCGCGCGTGCTGTGCATCAGCCGCTGGACGGCCTCCAGCAAGAGCTGGTCGCCTGCAACATGTCCCAGGGTATCGTTCACCCGCTTGAAATTGTCGAGGTCGAGGAACAGCATCGCCACCCGAGTCTGCGACCGTTGCGCCCTGGCCAGCGCCTGCTCGAAACGGTCGCGCAGCAGCACGCGGTTGGGCAGGCCGGTCAGGACATCGTGATGGGCGAGAAATTCGATGCGCGCTTCCGCCTGTCTGCGCTCGGTAATATCCTGGCAGGCACCGTACAGGCGGTTTCCGGCCTGGTCGTCGTCCGCCTCCACGGCCAGCGTATACGCCCGGATGTAATGGATGGCGTCGTCCTTTGCGAGGATGCGCAGTTCGCATTCGCTACGCTGCCCCGGCGCGAGATGGGCAATATTGCGATCGAATTCGGCGAAATCATCCGGGTGAACGAGATGGCGCCAGCAGCCTTTCGCCATGATTTCATCCAGCGAATAACCGAAGACCTGATCCGCGGAAGTCGTCGCCCAGTCGATGATCAGGTCCCCTTTCGCCGTCTGCATGCAGGAATACAGCAGGTCGGTCGACACGCTGGAAATCAGACGATAGCGCTCCTCGCTCTCGCGCAGCGCCTGCTCCATCCGCTTGCGTTTGCTGATGTCGATGAAGTTGACCACTGCCCCCACCAGCTGGCCGTTGCGGTACATGGGATGAGACCAGTATTCGACCGGGAAGCTGGTGCCATCCTTGCGCCAGTGCACTTCGCTGTCCACATGGGTGGGCTTGCCCTCCAGGGTGGAACTGCGAATGTGACACTGCTCCTTCGGATAGGGGCGCCCGTCAGGATAGCTGTGGTGGATCAGGGCATGGATACCCTTGCCGAGGACTTCCGCGTGCGTGTAGCCCAGCATGTCGAGACAGGCCGGATTCACGAACGTGCAGATGCCCTGGTTGTCGACCCCGAAAATCGCCTCGGGGGATGCGTCCAGCAGCAGCCGAAAACGCTCTTCGCTCTCGCGCAGCGCGGCCAGGGCCGCACGATGGCCCATGGCCACGCCGAGGTCGGCGGCCAGCTTCTCCAGCAGGATCACCTTTTCCGGCCCGAACGCATGGGGCTCTTCGCTATAAACCGTCAGGGCGCCGATAACCCGTCCATACGCCCGCAACGGCGTCGCAGCCGAAGATCGATAACCATGGATGAGCGCACGTTCCCGCCACGGCGCAAACTGCAGATTGGTCTCGGTGTCGTCGTTGATCGCCGTGATGCCCAGGCGTATGGCGGTCCCGGTGGGCCCCTGGCCCAGGGGAGAATCATCGCAGCGGATTTCCGCCTTGGGCAGATACGTATTCTCGAAGCCCGCCTCCGCCACCGAATCGACCGTGACGCCATCCTTGTTCACCAGGCCGACCCAGGCCATGCGGAACAGATCGTCCCGCACCAGTTCCTGACAGATGCGTGCCATCAGTTCGTGCTCGGGCCGCTCCGCCACCAGCATTTCGTTCACCGCCGCGATGATCTGCAGCAACAGATTGCGCTGCCGCATGACCAGCGCCTCGCGCCGCTGTTCGGTCACCTCGCGCAGGCTGCCCACCATGCGCAGCGGAGTGCCCTCGGCATCGCGCTCCACGACCTCGCCCCGGTTATGTAGCCAGATCGAGGTACCGTCGGCGTGCCGGATTCGATGTTCGCGATCGAACACTGCCTTGCCATCGAGACAGGCCCGAATTGCCGTCATCACGCCTGCCCGATCCTGCTCCTGCAGGCATGCAATGGCCTCCTGCCAGGTATGCTCCGACTGCTGCACGTCCAAACCCATCAGGCGCGCCCACTGCGGGTTGTGCCGCACCCGCCCGCTACGCAAATTCCAGTCCCACACTCCTTCGCCAAGGAGCGCCACGGCATAGGCCTGTTCGCTCCCGGCAGGTTGTGGTTTGCCGGCCTTGCCCGCCTTCCTCTCGGCGGCGGGATCACGCCCTTCCGCCAGCACCGCCCGCGCGGCACAGCGACGCCGCCTCGCCTCGCCCAGCGTCACCTCCGGATATACCCCCAGGGCCAGGGTCTTGCGTTTGCCGCCAAAACGGTAATCCAGCCGCCAGTAACGTGAACCATCGGGATTCAGTAGCAGATACATGCCGCCGCCGTCTGCCAGCTTGAGCGGTTTGGCCGCTGGACGCGTCTGGCGGATACGGCGGTCAGTAAGAGGTATAGCGGTACGGGCCATGACGGACCAGGATGATTACGTGACGTTGCCATCATACCGACAGATGCCGTCAGGTGTACCGTCAAAAACATTCATGGCAGGCGGTACGAATTACAGCATTTCCATACAGGGATACAGGGTTTTGCAACATCGACCAGCCCGCCTGTTGATCCGCCCGCTTGCCCGTTTTCTACAAGCTATGGGTACCCGCGAGTGGTTCGTCGTCCACCACACCGACTGCGGCATGGAACCTTCACCGACGACGTCATGCGCAAGCTGCTGCGCAGCAGCCTCAAGACCGCCAGCGTCGACGCCAGCGGCTGGCACGATGCGGGTGGCGGCGGCGGTTCGCCCGGAGGCGAGCACATCAGCTGGCTCACTATCCCCAACCAGGAGCAGAGCGTGCTCGAGGACGTGCAGCACATCCGCAACCATCCGCTGGTACCCGGAAACATCCCCATCTACGGCTACATCTACGACGTGAAGAGCGGCAAGCTGGTCGAGGTACCGGCCGCCACTGCGGCAGGCCGGGCGCGATAGCAGCAGCGGACGGCGGCGGTTTGCACACGCAGCCTTCCGCCGCCTCACTCCGTGCCGGGCGTATCGTGTGGATGGCAACCCGCTCCTTTGACGAGGCCACCTCAAGGACCGCCTCGGGTACACATTTTATCGCGGCACCACCCGGGCGTTCTCGCCGCTGCCCTCAACGCGCACGCGCATGCCTTCCCGCAGGCGGCCATCCGCCGGCTGCGTAATCGTGACGCGCCCTCCGGTTACCATGTCAACGGTGACCCGCTGTGCCTCCTTTTTAGCGATTTTGCTCTGGGCATAGGTACCTGCCGCACCGCCCAACACCGCACCCGCCACCGTGGCCGTGGTACTGTCGCCCATTCCCGAGCCAAGCAGACCGCCCGCCACCGCGCCCACGGCCGTACCCACCCCCAGCTTGTATTTGTCGTCCACCTGGATGTTTTCCAGCTGGGCAATGGTCCCGTTACGGTCCGACTGGCTCGCGCTCGTGCCGCCGGTCTCTCCGTATTTCGTTCCGCCCAGGCTGCCCATCTCCGCACAGCCCCCGATCAAGGCGAGCGACAACAACACCGGCAATACATTCCTCTGGTTCATGTTCGACTCCTCAAATTTTCCCTAAGAGTCCACTATAGGAAACCGCCGCACGCCCGCGCGTGGTTCGGGAAGATTGATGCGCCGCTTTCCAATAGAATCCCGAGAGACATTCCTATCCTTACTTCACCCTTCATGAACGATCTGATCCAACGAATCGGTCTCGACTTCCTTGCCTCGTCCTGGCTCCCTCAGGTACTGACGATCCTCGGCGCCGTCGCCCTGGTCAACATCGGCGCCCATTACCTGCTGCGTCGCATCGAAACAATCGCCGCACGCACCGCAACCGTCTGGGACGACGCGTTGATCAAGGCCACGCGCAAACCCCTCACGCTCATTCTGTGGGTGACCGGCGCAACCTACGCCATCCAGATCGTGCATCAGCATCTCGGTACCCCCGTCCACGACTTCGTGCTGCCGGCCCGCAACACGCTTGTCATCATCGCGCTAGCCTGGTTCCTGCTGCGGCTGATCCGACATGCTTCCCACAACGCCCTTGCCCGCAGCGCGGCGATGGAAACCGGGATGGACTACACCACGGTCGATGCCCTCTCCAAACTGGGTCGTTTCTCGGTTGTCGTCCTCGCAGCCCTGGTCATTCTGCAAACCCTCGGATTCAGCATCTCCGGCGTGCTGGCGTTTGGCGGCATCGGCGGCATCGCGGTGGGCTTCGCCGCCAAGGACATGCTGGCCAATTTCTTCGGCGGCCTCACCATCTACCTGGACCGGCCGTTCACGGTGGGCGAATGGATCCGCTCGCCCGACCACCAGATCGAGGGCACGGTGGAATACATCGGCTGGCGCCACACCCGCGTACGCGCCTTCAACAAGAACCCGATCTACGTGCCCAACGCGCTGTTCACCACCATCGTGGTGGAAAATCCTACCCGCATGACCAACCGGCGCATCAAGGAAACCATCGGTATCCGCTATGCCGACCTCGACAAGATGGCCCCCATCGTCGCCGATGTGAAGGCCATGTTGCAGGGCCACCCCGAGATCGACACCGGTGCCACGCTCATCGTCAACTTCAACCAGTTTGCTGCGTCGTCGCTGGATTTCTTCATCTACACCTTCACCAAAACCGTCGAGTGGGTGCACTACCACGAGGTCAAGCAGGACGTGCTGCTGAAAATCGCGGCCATCATCCAGACGCATGGCGCGGAGATCGCCTTCCCCACCCGCACCGTGCATCTCGAATCGGCCGCCGCAGAAGCCGCGGCCGACTAGCGGCACGCGTCGCTCGCGGCGGCTTTTACGGGCGGCGCGGACCACATGCTCGCCTGCAGCCCAGTCCAGCCGCGGAGGCTGGTCGCCCGCCTTGCCAAGATGTGCCCTGCTCCTCATACTGGCCTGACGAATTGGTCTTTTGGTCAGTCTCCTCCTGCCCCCAGCGGGCACTCTGTCGGCTTTCCTCATTGGCATCATTACCGCGCGCCCGGGCGCGGCTGCCGCAGTTCCACTGCGATCTTTCGCCTATCCACCCATGCCAGCGCACGGCTTCATCGTGCCCCGGTCATCATGAGGAATCACGCCATGGCAAAAGAAGAACTTGTAGAAATGGAAGGCGTCGTCAACGAAGTCCTCCCGCAAACCCGCTTCCGCGTCACGCTGGACAACGGCTTTGAAATCACCGCCTACGCCTCCGGCAAAATGCGCAAGCACCGCATTCGCATCCTGGCCGGCGACAAGGTCACCATCGAAATGTCGCCCTACGACCTCACCAAGGGCCGCATCAATTTCCGCCACAAGGACACCCACGTCCAGGCGCCACGGCCGGCCACGTTCAGAAAATTCAACTGATGCAAGGGCAGGCGGCCATGCATGAAACCGATTCGCCTACCGCTCCTGTGCGCGAAGTCGCCAAGCCGCATCCTGTCGGCGTCTGCAAGGCCTGCGGCGCCATCACCTACCGCAAGGAATCCGTCGGCCAGCGCTGCATCCGCATCCGGCGCGGGGCGCGCTGCAGCGGCATCGTTGCCGTCGCCACGCGCGACGCCTGCTGGAAACAATGTACGAGCTGCAACGGCATCGGAAAACGCGACACCGTCCCCTGTACCTACTGCCGTGGCATCGGCTGGAACCTGGCCAAACCGTGGAGTCTTTGACACTGCGCACAATCGAACCCGCCGATTACAGCGTCGGGCTCCCGGGCAACCCCTCTCCACCCCAGTTTCTCCTTATCCGGCCGTGAGTGGTTCGCGGCATCCCGGCATGGCCGTCGGGCGGCGGTGCTTGTTGGGACGGTGCGCCATACGAGGAAGGGGTGGGTGCGGGGTGCGCATTGCACTATGCTGATACAGGAGGATCGATCCTCCTGACCAATTCGCCCATCTGCTCGGCCCGCGCGGCCGCGTATTCGGGGGACGGCGAGTTTACATCGCAGTCGAGAAGGTACGAACCCGGGCAGCCGTTTCCCCCATGGGGCCGCTGCCCGGTCCATCCAGCAATCGGCTTACCGGTAAGAGAATGCTCCATCACTTGAAAACCAGCGACAGTCGTTTCTCCCGTTGTATTCTCCAACTCAGAGCAAGCCTGCGCGACGGCGGCATCCCCATCCAGCAGTCCTTCGATGAGCCGCCGCTACGCGCGGAATTATTCAATGCCGACCAGATGGAGCAGCGGGGCAAGCGGCTCGCTGCCATGCACACGTTGACGCAGGAACGCCCGCACGATCAGATCCTGCCGCGTCTGGCTGCGAATGAAGCGATCCTGATCGGCGTCTGCGGCCGGCTCACGGCAGCGGTGAAAGCCAACCAGCAGATCACGCCGGCCAGCGAATGGCTGCTCGACAACTTCTATCTGGTCGAGGAGCAGATCCGCACCGCCCGGCGCCACTTCCCCAAGGGCTACAGCCGCGAATTGCCGCGGTTGAGGAACGGCCCTTCGGCTGGATTGCCGCGGGTGTATGACATCGCGCTGGAAGTCATTTCGCACGGCGACGGCCGGGTGGACGCAGAAAGTCTCAGCCGTTTCGTCGCCGCCTACCAGACGGTCAGCCCGCTCAAGCTGGGCGAGTTGTGGGCCATCCCCATCATGCTGCGGCTGGCCTTGATCGAGAATCTGCGTCGCGTTGCCGTTCGTATCGCCGCCGGCCGGGTCGACCGCGATATCGCAAGCAGCTGGGCAGAACTGATGACGGCCACCGCGGAGAAAGATCCGAAAAGCCTGGTGCTCGTGATCGCGGACATGGCGCGCTCGCATCCGCCGATGTCGACCCCATTCGTATCGGAATTCACGCGCCGGCTGCAAGGGCAGGGCCTTGCCCTTGCATTGCCGCTGACCTGGATCGAGCAGGTTCTGGCCGAGTCGGGACAGACCATCGAGCAATTGGTGCAATCGGGAAACCAGCAGCAGGCCGCCGACCAGGTTTCCATCAGCAACAGCATCGGCAGCCTGCGCTTCCTGGGCTCGATGGATTGGCGCGAGTTCGTCGAAACCATGAGTATTGTCGAGCAAACCCTGCGCGACGATCCCGCCGGTGCCTACGCGGGGATGGACTTTGCCAGCCGCGACCGCTATCGCCATGCGATCGAAAAAATCGCGAAGCGGAGCCCACTCCCGGAGGCCGAGGTGGCCCGGCGCGCGATCCAGCTCGCCCAGGAAGCGCAGGCCGCGCAGCCGGAAACCGACGCGCGCATGACGCATGTCGGCTATTACCTGGTTGGCCGGGGCGTGAACACACTCGAAGCGCGGTCGCAGATGCGCCATTCTGCTGCGGGCATGCTCGCAAATCTGGTGAAGCCGCGTCCATTGGCCGTGTATCTCGGTGCAATCGCGCTGCTCACGCTGCTCTTCAGCGCAGGCCTGCTGGCAATGGCGCATGCCCGGGGCGTATCCCCCGACTGGCTGTTGCCGATCGGTCTGCTGGCACTGCTGTCCACCAGCCAGCTGGCGCACGCCCTGGTGAATTGGGTGGCAACCTTATGGGTGCCGCCGCATCCGCTGCCGCGTATGGATTTTTCCGCAGGAATTCCCGCGCAATCTCGGACGCTGGTCGTCGTGCCGACTATGCTCACCGATCCCCAGAACGTCGACGACCTGGTCGAGGCGCTGGAAGTGCGCTTTCTGGCGAATCGGGACAGCAATCTGCATTTCGGCCTGCTGACCGACTTTCGCGATGCGAACGAAGAAATGCTGGCGGGGGATGAGCCGCTGTTGCAGCTGGCCCAGGCACGCATCGAGGCGCTGAACGAAAAATATGGCGGGGAAACGAGCCTGTTTTTTCTCTTTCACCGTCCGCGCCGCTGGAATCCGCAGGCGCGTGTCTGGATGGGCTACGAACGCAAACGCGGCAAGCTGTCCGACTTGAATGCCTTGCTGCGCGGCGACACCCACGATAAAGCCGGCGAACGGTTCTCGCGCATCGTCGGCGATACAACCTGCCTTCTGGACGTAAAGTACGTCATCACCCTGGACACGGACACGCAACTCCCGCGCGACGTTGCACGCGAATTGGTGGGGGCCATGGCGCATCCGCTGAATCGTCCCCGCTACGACGAAGAACTGCAGCGCGTCAGCGAGGGGTACGGCATTCTCCAGCCGCGCGTCAGCGTGAGCCTGGCAGGCGCAAACCGCTCGCGCTACGCGCGCCTGAACGGGGGCGAGCCAGGCATCGACCCCTACACCCGCGCCATCTCGGACGTCTACCAGGACGTGTTCGGTGAAGGCTCGTTTATCGGCAAGGGCATCTATGAGGTGGACACATTCGAGCGGGTGCTGAACGATCGCTTTCCCGAGAATCGCATTCTCAGCCACGATCTGCTGGAAGGCTGTTATGTGCGTGCCGGCTTGTTGAGCGACGTGCATCTGTATGAGGATTACCCGGCGCATTACAGCACGGACGTGAGCCGCCGTCATCGGTGGATACGCGGCGACTGGCAATTGCCAGGATGGCTGTTGCCGCGCGTCCCGGGGCCCGGCAAGCGCCGGCTGAAGAACCCGCTGTCGTGGCTATCGCAATGGAAACTGTTCGACAATCTGCGGCGCAGCCTCGTGCCCATGGCAGTGACGCTGCTGCTGCTGTTGGGCTGGACGATGCTCGACTCGCCCGGATTATGGACCCTGGCAGTAATCGGCATCTTCCTGATCCCGCCTCTGATTGCCTCGGTGATGGAACTCTTCCACAAGCCGCAGGAGGTGCGACCGGGCCAGCATCTGGCCACCATGCTCGACGCGGCCAGCCAGCGTCTGACGCAGGCGGCCTTCACCCTGGCCTGCCTGCCCTTCGAAGCCTGGTTCAGCCTCGACGCGATCGTGCGCACGATCAGACGCATGCTGTTCAGTCGCCGCCGGCTCCTCGAATGGAATCCATCAGGCGAGGCAGCCCGCAGCAATCGCACCGACTTCGCCGCCGCTTTGCGCGCAATGTGGATCGCCCCGTCGATCGCCCTTGTCACCCTGCTCGTTCTCCTGCTGTTCAAGCCCATGGTGCTGTTGGCGGCTGCCCCAATCCTGCTGCTGTGGCTGGCCTCGCCTGCGATCGTCTGGTGGACCGGGCAGCCGCTCGCGCGCCGCGAAGCGCAGCTGACACCCGAGCAGACCGTCTTCCTGCGGAAAGTGTCGCGCAAGACCTGGGCATTCTTCGAGACGTTTGTCGGCCCGGAAGATCATTGGCTGCCACCCGACAACTATCAGGAATATCGCGGCGCCGCCGTGGCGCATCGCACCTCGCCAACCAACATAGGGATGGCGCTGCTCGCGAATTTGACGGCCTACGACTTCGGCTATATCCCGGCCGGACAACTTGTCGAGCGCACGGCACATACGCTCGACACCATGAACAATCTGGCACGGTATCGCAACCACTTCTTCAACTGGTACGACACGCAAACGCTCCAACCCCTGCATCCGTCTTATGTTTCGACGGTGGACAGCGGCAACCTTGCAGGCCACCTGCTGACCTTGCGGGTGGGCCTGCTCGCACTTGCCGATGACAGGATCGGGGGCGCACCCTGGCTCGACGGATTGCACGACACGCTGAGGGTTTTGGTGGACGCTGCCGGAAGTCACCCAACTGGACTGCTTGCCCGATTGCAGGCGGATATCGAGGCAGCAAGCCAATCGGGTCCCACCACGCTCGCGCTGGCATGGCAGTACCTCGACCAGCTGGCGAAGCGCGCGTCGGAGTTTGCCGACAGCCCCGAGGCCGTCTTGCGGAAGCCGACTCAAACCGGGCGTGCACGCGGGCCGGCCGAGGAAAGACGGCATGCGGACACCGCGCTGTACCTGGAGGCAGATGAGGATTCCGCGCATCACCCTACCCTGGATCACGCCAGCGCCGTCGTCTCCGAGATCACCTCCGAAAGCGATACGGGCTGGTGGGCGCGGGCGCTGGCGAGGCAATGCCATGCCGCCCTCGACGACTTGTCGTTTCTCGCACCCTGGCTGTTACTGCCGGCCGCACCGGACGAACTCGGCGAGGATCTCGGACTCGGTGCCATCCCGACCCTGCGGGAATTGGCACGCATCGAGGACAGATGCATGCCGACCATCGAGCGGCGACTCGGCGCGTCCCCGACGCCGGCCGAACGCGAGTGGCTGCATGCTTTTCGACAATGCATTACGCTGGCTGGCCAGCGCGCATCCGAACGGATTGCGACAATCGAACATCTTGCGCAGCAAGCAGGCACGTTTGCGAACATGGCGTATGACTTCCTGTACGACAAGACGTCACGCCTGCTGGCGATCGGGTACAACGTAGACGAACTGCGGCGCGACACGAGCTACTACGACCTGCTGGCTTCGGAAGCGCGATTGATCAACTTCGTCGCGATTGCGCAGGGGCAAGTCCCGCAGGAGAGCTGGTTTGCCCTGGGGCGCCTGCTCACAACCGCTGGCGGTGAACCGGTACTTTTATCGTGGAGCGGCTCGATGTTCGAGTATCTGATGCCGCTCCTGGTGATGCCCAACTTTGACAATACCCTGCTCGACCAGACCTACAAGGCGGCGGTGGCGCGACAGATCGACTACGGGCGGCAGCTCGGCGTTCCGTGGGGCATGTCGGAATCCGGCTACAACCTGGTCGATGTCCATTTCAACTACCAGTACCGGGCGTTTGGCGTGCCCGGCCTGGGACTCAAACGCGGGCTCGCCGACGATCTGGTCATCGCACCCTATGCCACAGTGCTGGCGCTGATGGTGGCGCCCGAAGCCGCGTGCCTGAACCTGCAGCGGCTCAGCGCAGAAGGACTGGAAGGAAAATTCGGTTTCTATGAAGCCGTCGACTACACCCCGTCACGGCAGCGGCGCGGCGAATCGAAAGCGGTGGTGCGGTCCTATATGGCGCATCACCAGGGAATGAGCCTGCTCTCGCTTGCCTATCTGCTGCTGGATCGCCCGATGCAGAAACGCTTCGAGTCGGACCCGCTGTTCCAGGCAACCCTGCTGCTGCTCCAGGAGCGGGTTCCCAGGGCCACGGCGCTGTTCCCGCAGACCGCCCAGCTATCCGACATCCGCCCGACTGCCGCTGCTGTGGAAGCGCCGATACGCGTGTTCAGCAGCGCTAATACGCCGACACCGGAAGTACAGCTGTTGTCCAATGGCCGCTACCACGTCATGATCACCAACGCCGGCGGCGGCTACAGCCGCTGGAAGGATCTCGCCGTCACCCGCTGGCGCGAGGACACGACATGCGATGCCTGGGGCACGTTCTGTTATCTGCGCGACGAGCGCAGCGGCGAAGTCTGGTCGACCGCGTATCAACCGACGCTGAAACAGCCACAGCATTACGAAGTGATTTTCTCCGAAGGCCGTGCAGAATTCCGCCGCCGCGACGAAGACTTCGAGACGCATACCGATATCGTGGTATCGCCGGAAGACGACATCGAACTACGCCGCGTGCACATTACCAACCGCGCCCCCACACGCCGCACCATCACGGTGACGAGTTACGCGGAAGTGGTGCTGTCCGTACCTGCCGCTGATGCGCTGCACCCGGCCTTCAGCAATCTGTTCGTGCAGACCGAAATCGTCGAACAGCGCCACGCGATACTCTGCACGCGCCGGCCGCGCTCGCGAACCGAGCCCACGCCGTGGATGTTCCACCTGATGGCAGCGCACGGCGCAGACATCGATACCGTGTCCTATGAGACGGATCGCATGCAATTCATTGGCCGCGGCCACACCGTCGCCGACCCGCAAGCACTGGGCAACAGGCCATCGGGCGTGCTGTCAGGCAGCCAGGGATCGGTGCTGGATCCGATTGTCGCCATCCGCTACACCGTCACGCTCGATCCGGATCAGACGATCGCCATCGATATGGTGAGCGGCATGGCAGACACCCGCGATGCTGCATTGGGCCTGGTCGAAAAATATCAGGATCGGCGGCTCGCGGACCGCGTCTTCGATCTGGCCTGGACGCACGCCCAGGTGGTATTGCGCCAGCTCAATGCCAGCGAAGCCGACGCGCAACTCTACGGACGCCTGGCCAATTCCGTGATCTATGCCCACGCCTCGCTGCGCGCCGACGCCAGCATTCTGTTGCAGAATCGCCGCGGTCAATCCGGCTTGTGGGGCTACGCCATTTCCGGGGACTTGCCCATCGTGCTGTTGCAGATCGGAGACGGCGCCCATATCGAACTGGTGCGGCAACTGGTGCAGGCGCACGCCTACTGGCGCCTGAAAGGTCTGGCAGTGGATCTGGTGATCTGGAACGAAGACCGGGCCGGTTACCGCCAAGTGCTGCAGGACCAGATTATCGGTTTGATTGCGGCAGGGGTCGAAGCGCATGTCATCGACCGGCCGGGTGGCATCTTCGTGCGATCTGCGGAACAGATATCGAACGAAGATCGCATCCTGTTCCAGTCGGTCGCACGCGTCATCCTCAGCGACAGCCGCGGCACGCTGGCAGAACAGATCAACCGCCGCAGCCTGAGGGATGTGCGCATGCCGCGCCTGCAGCCGACCCGCACGTACCGCGCCGAGTCGCCATCCGACAATCCGTTGCCGTCGCGCGACCTCATCCTGTACAACGGGTTGGGCGGATTCACCCCGGACGGGCACGAGTACGTCGTGACCACCACGGCCGAGCAGGTGACCCCCGCGCCATGGGTGAATGTGCTGGCGAATCCGCATTTCGGCACGGTCATTTCCGAGAACGGCCAGGCGTATACCTGGAGCGAGAATGCACACGAGTATCGTCTCACGCCCTGGCACAACGATCCGGTGTCCGATGCCGGCGGCGAAGCGTTTTATCTGCGCGACGAGGAAACCGGTCATTTCTGGTCGCCCACGCCGCTGCCGGCCCGCGGCGTCAATGCGTATGTCAGCCGCCACGGATTCGGCTACAGCGTGTTCGAGCATACCGAAGATGGCATCGTCTCCGAACTGTGGGTTTACGTGGCCCTGGATGCAGCGGTCAAGTTCTCGATGTTGAAAGTCCGCAACGTCTCGGGCCGTCCGCGGCAACTTTCCGCAACGGGCTACGTGGAGTGGGTGCTGGGCGATTTGCGACCGAAATCGACCATGCACGTGACCACCGAAATGGATGCCGACAGCGGTGCGCTGTTTGCGCGCAACCCCTACAACACGGAATTCGCCGACCGCATTGCGTTCTTCGATGCGGATGAGTCAAACCGCCGTACGATCAGCTGTGACCGTGCCGATTTCATCGGGCGAAACGGCTCGCTCAGGAATCCGGCTGCGATGGGGCGCGTGCGGCTTTCCGGCAAGACGGGCGCGGCACTCGACCCCTGCGCCGCGATCCAGGTGGGATTCGATCTGGCCGATGGCGAAGAGCGCGAAATCGTTTTCCGCCTGGGCCAGGCCGGCAGGCGCGGCGGCGACGATGCGCGCAAGCTGGTGCGTCAATTCCGCGGATCGGCCGCCGCGCACGCGGCGCTCGAAGCGGTGTGGCAGTACTGGAACCACAGCCTCGGCGCAGTCCAGGTGGAAACCCCGGACCCGGCGCTCAACGTGCTGACCAACGGCTGGCTGGTCTACCAGACGCTAGCCTGTCGCCTGTGGGCACGCAGCGGCTACTATCAGTCGGGCGGCGCCTTCGGTTTCCGTGACCAGCTGCAGGACGTGATGGCGCTGATCCACGCCGAGCCGCAACGCGTACGCGAGCAATTGCTGCTCGCCGCCGCGCACCAGTTTGTCGAAGGGGATGTGCAGCATTGGTGGCATCCGCCGTCGAGCCGCGGTGTGCGTACCCATTGTTCCGACGATTACCTGTGGCTGCCGCTGGCGGTGTGCCGCTACGTGCTGAGTACCGGCGATACCGGCGTACTGGACGAATCCGTTGGCTTCCTCGAAGGCCGCCCGGTCAGCCCCGAGGACGACTCGTATTACGATCTGCCGGGTCACGCCGCCGAGTCGGCCAGCCTGTACGAGCACTGCGTGCGCGCCATCCGGCACGGCCTGACTTTTGGCGAACATGGCCTGCCGCTGATCGGCTCCGGCGACTGGAACGACGGCATGAACCTGGTGGGCCTGCACGGCAAGGGCGAAAGCGTCTGGCTCGCTTTCTTCCTGTACGACGTTCTGACGCGCTTCACCGAACTGGCAGAACGGAAGGGCGACGGAGCCTTTGCCGCTCAGTGCCGGACCGAAGCCGAACAGCTGCGCCAGCGCATCGAGCAGAACGCCTGGGATGGCGCCTGGTACCGCCGCGCATATTTCGACGACGGCACACCGCTAGGTTCGGCGGGCAACGTCGAATGCCGGATCGACTCGATCTCGCAAAGCTGGTCCGTCCTGTCCGGCGCCGGCGACGCCAAACGTTCGCGCATGGGGATGGATGCCGTCTATGCGCACCTGGTGCGGCGCGACCATGCGCTGATCCAGCTCCTCGACCCGCCATTCGACACCGCTGACATGGACCCGGGCTACATCAAGGGCTACGTTCCCGGCGTGCGCGAGAACGGCGGACAATACACCCATGCCGCGATCTGGACCGTCATGGCGTTTGCCGCCCTGGGCGACAGCCAGCGCGCGTGGGAATTGCTGGCCATGATCAATCCGGTGAATCATGGCAAATCGGCGGAGAGCGTGGCGGTCTACAAGGTCGAGCCCTATGTCGTCGCCGCCGACGTGTATGCGGTTTCACCGCATGCCGGCCGGGGCGGATGGAGCTGGTACACCGGTTCCGCCGGCTGGATGTACCGGCTGATCGTGGAATCACTGCTCGGCCTCAGGCTGGACGTGGACAAGCTGCATTTCGCCCCGTGTCTGCCTGCCGACTGGCAGGCATTCAAGCTGCATTACCGTTATCGGGAAACCGTCTACCATATCGCCGTGTCGCAAACGCAGACCGACGATGCTTCGCAACGCGGCGCGATGCACGTGACGGTGGATGGGATAGAACGTCCCGACCGGACCATCCCGCTGATCGACGATCGCCAGAATCACACGGTCGACGTGCGCATCATGATCCAGCCCGAAATGCATCGATAACCTGGCAACCTGAAGGACTGGAATGAGACGGGTTGCCGGGGGTTACCCATGCCTCCGAGCGAAAAACCGCCGCACCGGTTGCGCGATGAACCGGAAGCCTGGCAATCCCCGGCATGCAGGGCCGAACCGCCGACCTCGGCACACACACCCAAAAAACACACTGATGATCTCTTTAGCGCGCCGCATTTTCTTCGTATGCCTCCTTGCCGTCTCCAGCCTTGCGGCCCTGGCGCAGGATCTACCGCCACTTTCCCACCGGGTGACGGGCGGTGACACCGAATACACCGTCCAGCAGGGGGATTCCCTGACCGCCATCGGTGCCCGTTTGGGCGTGCCGCCCAGGCTCGTGGCGCAACAGAATGACCTCCGCTTCAACACCGCCAGGATCAAGCCCGGCCAACGCCTTCACATCCACAATCCCCACATCGTGCCGGCCTCGCTCGACGACGGCATCCTCGTCAACCTTCCGCAGCGCATGCTGTTCAACTTCAGCCAGGGCAAGCTGGTTTCCGCCTATCCCGTCGGCCTGGGCAAGCCCAGCTGGCCCACCCCGCAGGGCGAATTCAGGATCGTCAATCGGCAGGCGAACAAGCCTTGGCTGGTGCCCAAATCGATCCAGGAAGAAATGCGTCGCGAAGGGAAAATCGTGCAGGAGGAAGTGCCCCCCGGTCCCGACAATCCCTTGGGCAAACACTGGCTCGGCTTGAACCTGTGGGGCTACGGCATCCACGGCACCATCGCGCCGGCGAGCGTCTACCATTTCCAGAGCCATGGCTGCATTCGTCTGCATCCCGATGATATTGCGGAACTTTTCGACCAGGTGCGGGTCGCAACGCAGGGACGTCTCATTTACCAGCCGGTTTTGCTGGCGGTGATCGAAGACGGCCGCATCCTGCTCGAAGTCCATCGCGACATCTACAAGAAGGGAATCGACCCCGCGCGAACCGTGCGCGATCTGACTGAAGCCAACGGCTTGAGCCAGTCCATCGATTGGCCTAAAGTGGACGCCGTAATTGCCGCTCAGGATGGATTGGCCGACGAAGTGGGCCACCTGCCAGGCAACGGATCGAAAGGACAACCATGAAGCACGTCAGCCGACGCAAATTTCTCAAACTGGGCCTGCTGGCCGCCGCGATGCCGCTGCCGGCCTCCGCCAGCGCATGGCTGGTTGCGCCCGAGCGCCGACTGAGCTTCCACAACCTGCACACCGGCGAAAACCTCGACCTGCCGTACTGGGTGCAGGGCGACTACGTTCCGGACGCACTCGCCGAGATCAACCATGTTCTGCGCGACTACCGCACCGACCAGGTCGCCGCCATCGACACCCGCTTGCTGGACCTGCTCGACCGCGTCAAGGCCCAGCTCGGCACTGCCCAGCCCTTCCAGGTCATTTCCGGCTATCGCTCCCCCGCTACCAACCACATGCTGTCGGAACGCTCCTCCGGCGTCGCCAAGCACAGCCTGCACATGGAAGGCAAAGCCATCGACATCCGCATTCCCGGCGTGGCGCTGGCCGATCTGCGCAAGACCGGGCTCGCGCTGCAAGGCGGCGGCGTCGGCTACTATCCCGCATCCGACTTCGTGCACCTGGACGTCGGACGCGTGCGGACCTGGGGCGGCTAGACCGCACGACCCGCCTCGCCGGCCGCAGTCGTTCGACGTGCGGCCGGCAAATGAAGGCCTGCCTCCTGGGGCACCGATGGTGCCCAGCCATATTTCTCTGCAACAGGGTGAAACCCTGCCCTGGTCCAACGGGTCGAACCGATCCCACTAGCATGCCAAGGAGGCATGTCATGACCCTCACCCAGGATCCCCGTCCGGCGGCCTATCTCATCATTCTGCTCGGACTCGGGCTCGCCGCCGCCGCCGCCCTCGTTCCCTTCTACCATGTCGCCTATCTGCTCGAACCCGGCATCCTGCTGGCCGTGCTGATGCCTTTCCTGCTCTATGGCCTGTTCATCGAAAGCCTGCGCGGTCCCTGGCTGCTCGCCACCGGCCTGCTCCTGCTCGCTGCCAACCTGGTGCTGGTCGCATCCGAACGCTATATCCGCTACGACGGCTACACGGACGATTTGATCTACTGGGTGCCGACGTTGGCAGCGGCGGTCGTGCTGCCGATCGCCTATCGGCTGGGACGGCGCACCGACGAAGCAGATGCACCTCGCTAGCGGGCGTGCCGGGGACGCCGCACCGTTTGTATTCGAGCCCTGCGTGGCTATATTGAGTTGGCAACTGGCCGCTGAAGCCATCTGTTTGATCAGAATCCCCCGCTCTCTCTGCAACCCAAACGACCAAGGACGCCATGTACGGCCCATACAATCATAGTTGGATGTTCGATGGCGGATTCGGCCTGCTGTTCGGCGGCTTGTGGATGCTCCTGATGTGGGGCATTCCCCTTCTCCTCGTCATCGCCCTGCTGAAATATCTGTTTTTCAGGCCGCACGACAAGGGCGGCCCCGACATCCGGCCGGAACGGAAAACACCCCTCGACATCCTCAAGGAAAGCTACGCGCGCGGCGACCTCAGCCGCGACGAGTATCTGCAGAAACGCGACGACCTCCTGGAAAAATAGGCAGCACGCGTGAATGTCCGACCGCTTCCTCGGCCCCTCTCTTGAAAGGAGATTGCCATGAACACCACACGACCTGCCAGCCGGCTTGCCGCCTTCGGGCTTGCCGCCCTTTTGAGCGGAACCGCTCCGGCCCTTCTGGCGGCCGATTCCCCGCCGCCCCCGCAATATGGGCCCGGCATGATGAACGGCTATGGCGGATACGGCATGGGACCCGGCATGATGGGCGGCGGCTACGGCATGGGCCCAGGCATGATGGGCGGCTATGGCGGATACGGCATGGGACCCGGCATGATGGGCGGTGGCTATGGCATGGGCCCAGGCATGATGGGCGGCGGCATGATGGGACCGTATTGGGGCAGCGGGCTCGACCTCACCCCGGACCAACAAGCCAAGATCAACAAAATCCAGGACGAGACCCGCAAGGCGCACTGGGCCATGATGGGCGAGATGATGGACCAGCAGGCCAAGCTGCGCGATCTGAACCTGGCGCCGAAGCGGGACAATACCGCCATCGACGCAGCCTACAAGGAATTCGGCAAGCTCCAGCAGAAAATGTACGATTCCGCGGTGGCGGCACACAAACGCATGGAGGCCGTCCTCACCAAGGAACAACAGGAAAAGCTGCGCGATTATTGGCGCAAGGGCTGGACACCCAATCCCGAAAAATGAGCAGACCGGCCGGCACCCGCCGCATCGATCACCAGGGAATCTCGGTGCCGTTGTAGCGGAAGAAACGCCCGTTCAGCGCCATCTGGAAATTGTCCACCAGGGCGCGCATGCCGCGCACGCTCTGTGCCGGGGTGAGCATCGCATCCGGGCCGCCCATGCGGGTGCCCACCCAGCCTGGATGCAGCAGCAGGACGCCGATGCCATATTGCGCCAGGGCATGCGTCAGCCCCTTCATGGCGGCATTCAGCGCCGCCTTGCTGGAACGGTAGGCATAGTTTCCCGGCGCGCCGATCTCGGCGATGGAGCCCATGTGGCTGCTGATCGCCACCACCAGTTTCTTCTCGCTGCGGGCCAAGTGCCCGGCAAAGGCCTCGCTCACCCGCACCGCCCCCAGCGTATTGACGGCGAACGTACGCAGCCAGACGTCATAGTCGATGCCGCCGAAGGCTCCCATGAACTTGTCCAGGTACACGCCCGCGTTGTTGAGCAGCACGTCGATGCGGGCATCCTCCAGGTCGAGCTGCAGCGTGCGCAGCTGCTCGCCGTCGGTCACGTCGAGCCGATGCACGCTGAGGCGTGGATGCCGGCCGGCCAGGACCTTGAGTTCGTCGGCCGCCTCCGGATGGCGGCAGCTGGCGATCACCTGCCAGCCGGCCTCGGCGTACTGTCGCGCCCATTCCAGTCCGAGGCCGCGGTTGGCGCCGGTGATCAGTATGCCGGGGAGCGTGTTCATCGGATGATTCTCCAGACCTGTCCTCTTTTGTATAGACGGCAACTGCCCCGCACGGGCGCTTTCCTTTGCGCCTTTCGTCGGCTTTACTGGAACGATGCGGTTCGGAAGAAAGCGGCTCAGCCATGAAGGAAATCCTGCCCGGCGTGTTTCACTGGAAGACCTTCCACGAAGGCATCCAGGCCTACGTCCATTCCTATTACCTCCACGCCACCGACCCGCCCGTGTTGATCGATCCGCGCGTGCCCGCGCAGGGCATCGAGTGGTTCGCCTCGCACGGCGCGCCGCAGCACATCTACCTGACCAACCGCCACCACTATCGCCACAGCAGCCACTTCGCCGAACGCTACGGCGCGCAGGTCTGGTGCCACAAGGATGGCCTGCACGAATTCACCCACGGCGAAAAGGTGCGCGGCTTCAGCCATGGTAAGACCCTGCCCGGCGGCGTGCTCGCCCTCAAGGTCGCGGCGCTGTGTCCCGAGGAAACCGCGCTCCATCTGCCCTTGCACGGCGGCATCCTGAGCCTCGGCGACGCCATCGTGCGCGAACGGGGCCGGCTAGGTTTCGTGCCGGACGCCTACATGGGCGACGACCCGGAAGGCGTCAAGCGCGGCCTGCGCAAGGCCTTCCTCAAACACCTGGGCGAACGCGAATTCGATCATCTGTTGTTCGCCCACGGCGCACCCTGGATCGGCGGCGCCCGGGCGGGCCTGCAAACATTCCTCGACCGGCTCGAACGGTAGCGGACTCACGCGGGTGTCCAAAAAAAACAGGGGCCAGGCAATGCCTGGCCCCTGTTCGCGATGCGCGACCCGCTTACATGCCGCCGAGGTCGTCGATGGCATCGACCACGATGCGGGTGCCGATCCCATCCAAAACTGGACGGGGTTCGCCGCAGGCATGCCGGTGCCAGTGGATTACGGCTTACGCCCAGGTTCGGCGCAGCGGATGATCGCCTCGTTGGTCTTCAGTTTCAGACAGCGGCGCATATCGCGTCCCTGTCGCTGCATCGGCTTGCGCGGCGCCATCTGCGTCGACGCCTGGGCCATGGCCGGCGCTTCAGCGGTGTCGCCCGGTGCAGCCGCAGCGGGCGGCATAACGTCCTGCGCCAGGGCAAAATTGGCCGCGCACAGCAGCGGCAGTGTCATCAATCCGATTTTCGTTTTCATACGATCTCCTCTCATGATTCGTGAACCCGCAGGCGCCCGCGCCTACGCCAAGCCGGGGATGCCGCCCGGACGATCGACGCCCACTTCGCCCGTCACCGCATCGCCCACCCGGATCGTGCCGCCCGCCAGGATACGGGTATTCACCCCGCCATGTCCGCGCATCGCGTTGTAGCCGCCCGGTCCCAGCACCACCTCCATACGCGAACAGGGATCGCAAGGCCCCGTCACTTCCAGCACCACCCCGGCGCCGATGCGCAGCACCAGCGGCCGGTCGCGAAACAGCGCATACGCCGCCAGCAGGTTCAGTCCCGATACCACCAGATTGCGCCGTAGCCATGCCGCCTCGACCTGCGTCTGCCCGGTGAGTGCCGCGATCACCGGCAGATGCTCCGCCTGGATCAGCGTCACCTGCCTTTTGCCGCCCGCCACCCGGCTGCGCGATGGTTGCGCGTAGTGATCACCCTCGATCCCACAGGCAGCGATCGCTTGTACGGCATCGGCCGCAACCACTTCGCCACGGCGCTCGGGCCGAATATAAATCGCCTCGATCCGGCCCGGACGGGCAAAGCGGGTCGTCAGGTCGCGCAGGCCGGCTTCGTCCGGGATCGTCGTCTGCCGGTCCGGTTCCGAACTCATGCCAGCAACCGCTGGGCCCACCACGCCAGACCGCCCACCACACTCAGGCAAATCAGGCAGGCCAACAGGATCTTGACGAATCGGGGCATGGGCAAGGGTCGCGTTCCGATGCGCTACTTGTCGCTGCCGGCCGGATAACCCACCGTTTGCGCAAGCGTGATGCGCTGATTCGGCCCCAGCCCCAGGGCAGCGCCCAGCGCCTCGCGATCGAGCTGGCCGCGCACCACCCCGGCGAGGCCGGCCGATGCGCAATAGAGATACACATTCTGGGCGATGAAACCGGCATCGGTTGCGCTGTAGAACGCCGCTTCTTCCGCGCTGGCTTCGCCCGTCCGGTCGAGGTCCGCGACGTACACCAGGTTCACCGGCGCGGTCGCCACGAAATCCTGCACGCCCGCCAGCGGGCGGAGATCGCCGGCCACCATGCGGGACAAGGCATGCGTCGGCGGATCGTAGCGATACGTGCCCTCTGCGGTGATCACGAGCACATCGGTCTCGCGCCAGTCGCGTGCCGACGGCGCCGTGCGCTGCCCCGTGCCCGCCCGGTTCACGCCGTTCGCCGCCCACAGCAGGTTCGACAGCACCTGCAACGGCAACACCCTGCCATCGAATTCCCGCGCCGAATGCCGCGCTTTCAGCGCCTGCATCAAGGGGATGCCGCCCACCTTTTCGGGCGGAGGCAGCCTGATCGCGCCGGTTTCCTGTACCTGTCCCGCTTCCATCGTGCTCATCGTCCCCACCTCGTCGTGATTGCACCCTTGCTGAGAGGGGCTTCTTTCACTCTAGACCGTTTATGTCGTCCAGCCTGTGCCCCTTCCTGCCCGGCCTCACTCAGATCGGCCGCGAGCCCCTGCAATCCGGATAGCGGATACAGCCCCAGAACGCCTGACCCGCCCGGCTGCCCCGCTTGGCCTTGCGCTTCACCATCCGGCTCTGGCATTCGGGGCAGAACGGCGCGCCGTTCGTCGTGATGCTGAGCGGGTCCCGGAAAAACCGGGGTGGCGCGGTCACGCCGCTGATCAGCGCGTGCAGCGCCTTGCCGTCCATCAGTTCGATGTTCTTGCCCTTGGCAAACGCAAGCGCCTCATCCGTGAACACGCCGGACGTCACCACGAAGCCGCCGGCCGCACCCCGGGCCGCCATCACCCCGTAGAGTTCGCGCACGATGCGCACACCCACGCGGATCGCCCGCCATTGCTTGCATTGCACCAGGAAGAGCTCGCCGTCCTTCTTCAAGGCCAGGTCGACCCCGCCATCGGGGCCGCCTCCGCCGGTCGCCGTCACCGAATAGCCCTTGCGCCGAAACGCCTCGCCCACCAGCGCCTCGAACTTCTTCCAGCTCATCTCGTTCAGCGCGGCGTGATCCGGACTCGCGGCCACCGTCTGGTGCAAGGTACGGCGCGTGTAGCGGCCATAGGCGGACAGGCCCGCCCCCACCAGGAACACGGCGGGCAGCAGATACTGGCCCACGCCGGCCAGCGTCCTGAACACCGTCTGGTTGACGAAATCACCCATCTTTCCGGGCTGGACGACTGCCGTCACCTCGCGGATCGCGAGGCTGTGCAGTCCGACATACGCCGCCAGCGCGAGCGCCACGCCCACCCACCAGGGGAGCTTGCCGGTGATCTCGATCAGGTCTTCAACGGGGCTTTGTTTGCGACGCGCCATGATTTTTATTAGGGGTGTAACGGACCATGGATCCATACAACGCGAATCCGCCGACTGTATTCCTGGCCCGGAAACGAGCGATTTTTATCGTGTAGTGCGAGAGATTACCAGCGCTTATTCAAGCTCGGTATACCGGGCGCGACGGCATACGGCGTGAACGACGACAGGCTGCCTTCGCCGTTCACGCCATGGATCGCGATCACAAGCCCTTGCCATTGCGGATCACGCCGACCGCGATGCCTTCGATGACCAGTTCCTGGCGTGTGAGGTCGACGACGATCGGCTCGAAATCGGGGTTTTCCGGCAGCAGCCGCACCGTATTGCCCCGTTTCTGGAAGCGCTTCACCGTGACCTCGTCGCCGATCCGCGCCACCACGACCTGCCCGGCCTTGGGCTCGGTGTCGCGATGCACCGCGAGCAGGTCGCCGTCCAGGATGCCGGCATCCTTCATGCTCATGCCGCGCACCTTGAGCAGGTAGTCCGCGCGCGGATTGAACATCGCGGCATCGAACTGGTAGTGCCGCTCGATGTTTTCCTGCGCCAGGATCGGGCTGCCCGCCGCCACCTGGCCCACGAGCGGCACCCCGCCATCGCCTTTGAGCCGGATGCCGCGCGACATCCCCGGCACCAGGTCCAGCACGCCTTTCTTCGCCAGCACCTTGAGATGCTGTTCGGCCGCGTTCGGCGAACTGAAACCGAAGTGCTGCGCGATCTCGGCGCGCGTCGGCGGCAGGCCGGTGGTCTCCATCCACTCACGAATCAGATTCAGGATTTCTTCCTGGCGACGGGTCAGATCTCGCATGGGGCTTCCTCCAGATACTGTATGCATGTACAGTATAGGTACTGTACGCTTGTACAGTATAAAGACTGAACTCGTAAAACGCCAATGCGCGGGCCCTATCCCCGTGCAGGAAGCAGGAGAACCCTCATGATGAAACTCGGAAAGATCAGCTCCCTCGCCTTCAGCCACATGAAGCGGCGCGGGATTTCCATCGACGTCCTCAACGACCTGCTCGCCAACGGACAGGTCGAAAAGCAGTTCGACGGCGCGCAGGTCATTTACCTGGACAGCCCCACCCCCGGCCCGTCCTGGGCCGGCCGCCCAACGCCCAGGCTGTATGCGGTGGTGGATGCGGCGGGCGAAGTGCTGACGGTGGAAAAGCGGGTGCGGATACGGGCATGAGCCGATCGCCTAATGAAGCGGGAGATGGTCAATCCGCCGGCACCGTGCTATATTCTAGCTAGACTAGCCAGAATAAGCAGGAGTTCATCATGAACAGCGAATGGCAATTGCAGGAAGCGAAAAACAACCTGAGCCAGCTCATCAAGGATGCCGCAAGCGGTGACGCCCAGGTCGTCACCGTGCACGGCAAGCCGACGGCTGTGGTGGTGTCGGCGGAAGCCTACGCAAAGTTCACCCGCCCGCGTCGGGGCAAGCTCTCCGCCGCGCTGTTGCAGCCCGACCTCGCAGGCAAGGACTTGGACTTCACTCGCAGCCCGGACACCGGTCGCAACGTCGAGCTATGAGCTGGCTGCTGGACACCTGCGTCCTCTCCGAATACATCAGGAAATCGCCCGCGCCGCAGGTCATCGCCTGGCTGGACGAGCAGGACGAAACCAGCCTCCATCTCAGCGTCATCACCCTGGGCGAAATCGAGAAGGGCGTCCTCAAGCTGCGCACCACCGATCCTCGCCGCAGCCAGAAACTCACCGCATGGCTGGGCAAGGTGGAACAGCGCTTCGCCGGCCGCATCCTGCCCCTCGACGCCGCTGCCTTGCACGGCTGGGCGCCACTCGCCGCCCAGTCCGAACTGGCTGGGCGCCCCCTGCCGGTGATGGATGGCCTGATCATGGCCACCGCCCAGTGCCACGGCCTCACCGTGGTCACGCGCAACGTACAGGATTTCGGCCTGCTCCCGCAGGTATTCAATCCCTGGGCCCTGTAAGCGGCGCATCGATATTTACCCTCGCTTGTTATTCCGGGGGTTGGACCAGGACGCCCCCGCTTGTTGACTCCACCCTATCCACCCGGATTTGATGCGCAGGCAGGTACTATTACACTTCTGCCTCGCAGCGGGCCCGCGCTCGCAACGCCCCCGTGCCGATGAACCGACCGCTTCAGGAACGCCGATCCCGCTCCATGTCGTCTCCCGACCTCACGCCCGCCACGCCGGCCCTGCAGGATTGCATCGCGCGTTATTCCGGCTCGATTCCCGCCCTGGCCGAACTCGGCAAGCGTCTTGCCGCCACCCGTGACGCCGACGCGCTGATCGACCTCTACGAACAGTGCACCCCGCTGCTGGAAAAAGCCATATGGGCCGACGGCGCGGACTTCCACCCGCTGCTGGCGAGCTACCAGGCCCTGTTCCGCGAACAGGAGGCGCTGATCCGGCAGCGCGGCCAGCATGGCCATACCGACGATCGCCACCATTTCATCCTCAGCATCCCGGTGGCGGATCGCCCGTCGCACCTGCGCGCCTGCCTGGAGAGCATCTACCAGGTCTGCACGCTGTTCGACTACGGCGGCCACGCGTCCGGCAGGTGGGACAAGATCCAGGTCGTCGTCAGCGAGGACAGCCGCGACGAAGCCAACGTCCGCCGGCATATCGAACTGGTCGACGAATACCGGCAGAAAGGCCTGCAGGTGGTTCACTTTGGCCTCGCCGAGCAATACGACCTGCTGCATGCGCTGCCTTTACAGCAGCGCGAACGGCTGGGCACGCTGCTCACCACCCAGCCGCGCGACCGGTTCTGGCTCAAGGGCCAGGCCGCCAACCGCAACCTCAGCTACCTCAAGTGCCTGCAACTCACCGAAGACAGGCGCAACACGCTGTATTACCTGATCGACAGCGACCAGTCGCTGTGCGTGAACCGGCAGACCGCCGCCGGCGAGGAGGCGGTCTTCGCGCTGAACTACTTCCATGCCATCGACACGATCTTTCGCACCACCGACACCCTCATGCTCACCGGCAAGATGGTGGGCGACCCGCCGGTATCGCCGGCGGTGATGGCCGCGAATTTCCTCGATGACGTGACCGCCTTCTTCACCCGCCTGGCCACCCTGCCCGCCGACCAGGCCTGCCAGTTCCACGACCTGCCCACGCAGCCGGTGGGCGACGCCGCCTATCACGACATGGCGAAGCTGTTCGGCTTCGACAACCAGCCGGCGACCTTCCCCTATGCCTGCCGGCTGGCCGGCGCGCACGACCACACCGCGTGCCTGGCGGATTTTGCCCGGCGGCTCAACGCCTTCTTCTTCGGCGAGCACCTCACGCGCAAGACCGGGTTTGCCTATGGCAGCGGCTTCACGCAGCTTGCGCCTGCGCGTACGGTCTATCCCGGCAACTACATCGTCAACTACGCCGGGCTGAAATACGTCATCCCCTTCGGCCACCTGCGCCTGCGCATGTCCGGCCCCACCGCCGGACGGCTGATCGCCGCCGAAATCGGCCACCGCTTCGCCTCCTTCAACATGCCCAACCTGCACCGCCGCACCACCGAGGCGGGCCCCGGCGACGACTTCCGCCCCGGCGTGGAACTGGGCGAGGCCAGCGTGGACGTCTCCAACGAATTCGAGCGCCAGTTCTTCGGCGACCTGATGCTGTTTTCCACCGAAGCGCTGGTCAAACAGGCCGACGTGACCCGGCCCTTTGCCCAGGACGCGATCGAAGCCTTCGTCGCGCAGAAGGAAGCCGAACTGCTCGCGCTGTACCAGCAGAAGCACGACGCCATCGCCGAGCGCAACCGGCAGCTGGACGACCTCGTCTTCCACGCCGGCCATTGGTGGCTACAGTCCGCCGAGCATGCCCCCACCGTCGCCCAGGCGCTGTGGCAGGTGCGCGCCTTCATCGACAACATCGACCGCAATTTTGGCGAGCAGGCGCTGGCCTGGCGCCAGATCCAGTCCGCCGGACATCGCGCCCAGCGCAAGCGGCAGATCGTCGAGGCCTTGATGAACTACCGCGCCGAGCGCGACGCCTGGGACAGCCTGTTTTGAGGGTGCCTTTGCGCCAGATTGCGCGATATCGCGCAATGCACACGTTGCGCAATGTTGCGCACTGGGCTTTCGCCGGGATGACGAAAATAGATGTGCCAGGCCTTCCTGGGTTGGGCTGTCTTAAAGCGTCACCGAATCCGCCGCCCGCGCGATGATCCGCGCCCGGCATTCCCGGTAGGCCGCCTGCGCCAGGCTCAGCGCCTCCTCGGGAATCACGACATGCGAATAATCCGTTCGGGTCTGGTCGATACTCCCGCTCCGCACCCGCGCCGACGTATCCCCCCGGCGCGGCTTACCCGTCTGGCTGAACACCTCGTACTGCTCGCTCAGGGGCGAATCCAGCGCGAGCCAGTCCGTCAGCCGGGGCAGCAATTTCTCCGGCGCGCGTTGCAGCAATTCCGCGTCGAAATAGAAATAAGGCCAATCGCTCGTCTGGCAGAAGGCGTCCAGCGCCCGCACCCGCTCGACGTAGTAGCGTGCCGCCTCGACCGGCGAGGCATACAGGTCCGGATCCGGCTTCTGCCGGAACAGGTGCACGATGCTCCTGATCGTGTGCGCCGGCTCCGCCAGCGCGACCAACACCCTGATATCGGCCACGCCCAGCCGCCCGGGCGTCAACACATAGTCGTTGTGCAACAGCTTGTCGAACAGGTAGCGGCTCCCCGGCTTCGGCACTTCGTCATGCCGGAACGCCTCCAGCTGCCGATCCAGCGCGGCGGCGTCCTCATAGCTGAGGTGCATTTCGTAATAGCCGTTGATCTGCGGATGCGAGCCGAGAATATGCCCCGCCAGACTGGTGTAGGCGCGCATGTGGCTCAACAGGAAGATGCGAGCGTAATCAGACAAGGGTCAATTGGCGCGCACTGTCTCGCGAAAAACCGGATCAGCCCCGCGCCACCGGCCCAAGCGCCTCGACCCGCTCGGCAACTGTCCGTGCAGCGCGGACCAAGGCCTCCACCAGCGCATCGTCCACATCCAGATCGCCTTCGTACTCGGCGAGGTTGCGCTTGTTGTGCGCCTGATCGAGCACCCGCCATTGCGCGGCTTCGAGCGCGAGCGTATGCGTCAGGCTCTGGAATACCAGATAGCGGTTCTCGGAACGGTAGCCGTGCCAGCGCAGCGCCGCCAGCGACAAGGCATGCGCCGCGTTATAAGCCAGATCGAAGCGGCTCTCCAGCGAAAGCACGGCGTTCTCCGCATCACGCAGACGCACCAGGCCCGAACGGACCAGACCGTCGAACTCCGCCTGTGCTGGCGGCTCGGCCTTGAGCTTGCCGATCTTGACCAGGTTATCCAGCGGCGAGGAGGTCATCGTGATCTTCCGTCAGCCGAATGGTTTCGCCGGTCAGCACCTTGGTGAGAAACGGGTTGCCGTTTGCCCGGCGGCGGCGGAATTCCGCCACGGTGTATAAGGTCGGGCTGACGCGGCGGCCGAGCTGCTGCTCCACCGGCGCCAACGCCTCATAGACCTGTTCCAGCGTCAGCGCGTCCGACACGATCAGCAGGTCGATATCGCTCAGGGCCGTATCGCGGCCCTTGGCCACCGAACCGTAAACCAGCGCCAGCCGCACCGCCTCGCCGAGCGCCGCCAGCGCCGCGCGCAGCACTTCCGCCGGCCCCAGCGTCTTGGTCACGATGCCACACAGCTCCCCGAAAATCGGCGCCGCCGGATTGGCCTGGTAATGCTTCTGGCTGCCGAGCCGCGTCACCGTCACCAGCCCGCTTTCCACCAGCCGCCGCACCTCGCGCTGCACCGCACCCGACCCGGCGCCCACCAAGCCGATCAGCTCATTGGTGAAGAAACTGCGTTCGGGTTGGCCGAACAGCAGCGCCAGGACGCGTTGCTGCGTCGCCGAAAACAGCGCATCGGCGATGCTGGTTCGCGACGAAGCAGGCGCTCGTGTTTCCGTCGCGCCCGGCTTCTGTGATTTGGAGGTCTTTGGCATACCCATTTCGGGCATGTTAATACCCTTTTTGGGTATATTCAAGTCCAGGCTTACCATCGTTCGGGCTGAACCCCTCGTAGCGCTCGCTCGAGGGCGAGCCCAGCGTCAGCCATTGATCTGCGGAGCGAGACCACACGGCAAGGCAGAACAGCGATACCTGGACACCTTGCTGTTCCATCAGCGCTTTTGCCTGCGCCTTTGTCTTCACGGATACAGCAGACTTGCAGCCTGCGATCCGCAGGGGGGGGGGTTGAGCATCTTCAGGAACAGCTGATAGGTGGGCTGCCCAGAGCGAAGCCGAAAGGTAGTCGCCCGTAGCTCATGCCGTCGTCGCGCACGACGTTGCAGTCGTTCCAGAGTCTCTGGACGATGGTTGCGGCGTTCATGCTTGATCCGATTTTCCAATTTGTTCGAACCGCAGCGCCAGCAGCTTGACACGCTCGGCGAGCGATTCATCCGGAAACACCATGCCGGGCAAGGCATTCATAAAGCCGGGGATTGCCAGAAGCGCCCTGCATTGCCCCGCCAGATACTGCCGCAACTCCGGTACCGCCGTGGCAACTTCGGCGGCAAGCTCCGGCCGCCCATCCACTACGTTGACGATATCCTCCAGATCGTGGCTGCCCAGCACATCACCCCGCCCCCGATCAAAAAACGCCTCGAATTTTGTCGCCATAAAGGCAGGCGCGCTGATCAGGCGAATGGTCATTCCCGTAGACAGTACAACTTCCTGCGACGTTTGCACCGCCAACGGATACCAACGATTGGCAAAACCGAGCACGCCCGAGTCCATCGGCATCAGATCCACTTCGAGATTGTTGTAACGCCAGCGGCAAATGGGCGCGTCCTGAGCCATGTCCCGCTTGAACCCGAGCTTGGAAAACTGCTTTTCCAGTGCGTGGTACCCGGCCAGCGCCTCCACCCGTGCCACCAGATCGACATCGTAAGTCACCCTGGCCGGCGCGGCAGCCGGGTCGGTCAGCAACAAATCCACCGCACAACCGCCCACAAATACCAACTGCTCCCGCAGCGCCCCGAGCGCATGCGCGACCAGTTCAAGCTTGGCTACATTTGGATGCTGCCGCTTCATTGAAAGAATGGTTCCAGTAACTTCTGCGCGGACTCACGCTCGCGGGCCTGGCCACTACGGATCGCGTCGAACAGCGCAAGCACCGCATACAGGCGTTCATCCTTGAGCGCGGCATCAGGTACCGAAGGATAAAGCGGCGCCAGGCTCAGCCCGCGCACCGTGCCCTTGGGGTGCGGCCACACCGGCACCGGGTCGCTGGACGGTGCAATCACGCCGTTCAACGGCGCAGCGCCATACGCCGTGGGAATGCCGCGCGTGAGCGTGCCCCACACCGGCGCAAACGCATACTTGGCACCATGCAGCACAAACTCCCGCAGCTGCGGTTTCAGCACCACCGGACGACGTTCCTCGAACATCGCAAGCCGCGCCGTCGCCGCCCGCTTGAGTGCACCGTGCACCGCCGAGACGGCCAGCCCGGTCTGCTCCGCCAGCTCCATATAACCCGCGCTTCCATCGCCACGGCTCAGCAATGCCAGCAACACATAAAGATCCTGCGGCTTCAGCACCACCTGTCGGTTGCTTATCTTAGGCATATTCTCTATTCATGAAATGAGAAAATTAATGCCAACAATAATATGTGATCAGCTATTAAGTCAATATTCTTATTTCAAGAATCAAGAAAAACAGGGCAAGCTCCTAGACCTGCAGGTCAAGAAGGTGGAAGGCTTCGCCATTCTCGAATAGCGAAGGCCATGCCCGGAAAACATCCAGCGCCGCCCCGCCGAGCGCAACCCGACAGCAGGCAGCGGCTCATGTTCAATCGCGTTCGCTTTGAGCAGATCGTTCGCGGTGCCGGCCCACCCACTCCATCGCGGCAGCGATCAGCACGATCGCGAGGAACAGCGCGTAGGGTGCGTACTGGTTGACGGCCGACGCCCAGACATTGAGCTCGTTCAGCAACAGCGCCCACACGCCAATCGCGATATAGGTCGATGCCAGCACCACGGCCAGATTCACCCACGGGCGCAGGCCGATCAGAAATCCGATGATCGCCCCCACCACCGGGCCCGTCATCCAGAACGGCGCAAACACGAAAACGAACAGGCCGGCGACGCCGAACTTGCGCACCACGCCCCCGCGCGACGCCGCCGCGTGGTGGATGCGTGTGATGAAAGGCTCCAGCGCGCGCAGCCGGATCAGGTGCCGCGTGCTCTGCACGAACAGCGGATAGATCACCAGCACCTGGATGGTCTCGATCAGGATGTTGAGGGGCACCACCTGGGCATGACCGAAGCCGCTCGCATAGCCGAAGGACATCCCCGCTTCGCGGCCGATGATCAGGTTCAGCCCGGTCATGATCACGTAGGGAAGAATGCGGTCCGGATACAGGTGCCAGCCGATCCCGAACGCCAGCAGCATCAGGCCGGTCAGCGCCAGGCCGACGCCCAGCATGCGGCCTTCGGTGCTGGCGAAAAGTGATTCATGCATGCGGGTGTCTTGGTTCATCTGGATATGCGCGGAGGATTTGAACTGACCCCAGCTATTAATCGCTAGTTGCAGTTCAGGTGCTGCGGCCTTGCTCGTTGCTGCGGATGAAACGCGATAAGTGGAAGCTGGCCAGCTTCACCTCATCAGGCTCCAGTTTTTGAGGCGCATTCGCCAAAAACTTCGTCAGCGCTTTGGGTTCGAGTACCCAGATATTTCGCAGACAGTCATTGCTCTGCTCGATAAACCAGCCGGGGAAGACCACCACAGGAAACACGTCGTAATTACGGCCTGTGCTTTCAGCCAGCAGCCCCTTGAGCCATGAAGACTGCGCCCTTGCCTGCACCACCGGATTTCGCTCGGGCTCACGGCCCCCCGTTAGAAGTTGCTCGCCGTCAAACCTGATCTTGGCTTCGCCTCGGGAGGGTTTGCTCCAAGTTTTGGTTTCGATCGTAAAAACACCCGCCGGCCCGATCAGTACATGATCGACGTTAAACCCTGTTCCGATCAGGTCATGGAAGACCTGATAACCGCTTTCACGCATACGTTCGAGATATTGCCCGACCGCTTTTTCCCCTTCGATGCCTTGCTTGATTGCACGCACAAGAGGACGCATCTTCCATATCCGCCAAATTGCGAATCCAACAAACAGGAAAGCAAATACCGTAAACACAATTGGGCTTGGCGGCTGCTTCCAGAGAAAGCGCCACCACTCCATTGCCGCAAGTGCCACAAAAAACACGGCAAGCATTAATGGCGTCTCAAGCTTGTCCTCGAATAGCTTGCGTCGTTCTTCCTCAAGCGACTGTCCGGGAAAGCGCAACGGCTTGTCTTTGATTGGGGATTTAGTTGATTCGCTCATACTGAATCAGGCCTGTTCAGCCCTTTCCTCATAATCCTCAATCACCTTGTCCGACAGATGGCCCAGGTGTTTCAAATCCGCAATGTCCTTGATGTTGTCATACGACAAATAGCTGCACATTTCCGACAAGGCGCGCCCCTCCAGCAACGAGAAAACAGGGCGCCGGATTTCCTGGAGAACCTTTTCCTGTTTTTCGGCAGGTGCCACGATATGCAGCTTGATGTTGATATCCGGCTGCAATGCAACCAGATCCGCCATCCGCAGGAGGCCAGAATATACCGAGGTCGTATGTTCGACTTCGAAGGCACGAACGATCGAGCGCTTTCTCAACCAGATCACATCGATCTGCTCGACCGTCTTCATCGTCGTGGAATCGTATCCAAGCGGCAGCTGGTCCAGCAGTTCGCCCGGCTCCGCTTTCCAGGCTCTGAGCACACGCCCACGATCCGCTTTCGGCAACCAGATCGAATAGCCCATCATCGTCCCGATTTTGGCGATCAAAGCTTGTATCTGCATCGACTCCCTGACCGACTCTTTATCGGTCTCTTCCTCTTCTTCAACGTCGGGTGAATTGGTTGATTTTCAGGGGGCATAGTTAGTTTTCTTTAGATGGCATAGTGACGTCGGGGGATTCGCCGACGTCTTAGGGACATGGGCTTACAGAAAATACCGTTTGCAGAATCGACTGGCGCATGCGTTCTGTGCGCTGGAGATTGGCATTGACCTGGGTTTCAGCCTCATCCACAAGGGACAATCGGCGTTCGATTTCCGCGATGATTAAACCCTGCTCCAAGATTGGCGGCATCGGAATTGGAAGTGACGCAAAAGACTCACCAGTGAAATGCTTGATCGTGCTTCCCGTAAACCAACGTTCAAGTTGACCGCTCTTCGCCAAGTATTCGAGATAGACGACAAGCAGCCTCCCGTCGTATCCAGGAAAGAAACGCACGCGGTGCAGCGCCTTTTGATATTTCATTGTTGGCATTCGACCATCCCATACAGCAGCCCTGCCCGGCTCACCCCCTTCACAAACCAAGACATCACCGCATCTGAGGGCATACCTATCAACTTCATCATCTTTGAAATACATAGTCAGCAGATCGCCAGTCTCAACTGAACCCCAACGCACATTGATGTTTCGCAAGTAAGGTAGCTCAGTGCCTGTCTTGTGTTTTTGCTTGTCCAGCATCTTGCCGAGTCGTACTTCCGCTAATTGCGGGGCTGACGCCCACACCCACCCCTCCGGCAATTCTGGCAGGTCGGTGGTGTCGGGCGCGGCGGGTTCTTTGTATTTGCCCTTGCCTTGCCACTGGCTGCGGCGGGCTTCGAGGATGCGTTGCAGGAGTTGGGCGCCGGTTTCGTAGCTGCGGCCTTCGCGGCGGGCGCGTTCGGCCTCGGTTTCGACGAGGCGGCCTTCGACGGCGGCTTTGAGGACGGCGGCTTTGTAGCGCTTGAGGTTGTCGTCCTTGGCGAAGATGAGGGTCTTGGGCACTTCGGTGCGGCCGGGGAAGATTTCGCTGAACAGCTTGTCTTTGAAGGTGCGCACGATGGTGCGGATCTGATCGGGGGTGACGACGTCGCGGTCGAGCTGGTTGGGGTCGTAGGCGAAGTCGTCGTCGAGTTCTTCCCAGCGGGTTTTGCGGGTGTCGCGTTCCTGCTTTTCCACGTAGTAGCCGGCTTCGACCTTGGAGCCGCCCTCTGTGATGGCGGTCTTGATGCGGTAGACGTCGTAGTTGACGTTGACGCCGTCGGCCACGGCCATTTCGTGGTTATATTCCATCATCAGGTTCTGGTGGAAGAAGCCGAAGGTCTGCTTGCCCGGCGTGGCGGTGAGGCCGACAAGGTAGGCGTCGAAGTATTCCAGCACCTGCGCCCACAGGTTGTAGATGGAACGGTGGGCCTCATCGGTGACGATGATGTCGAAGGTCTCGATGGGGATGGCCGGGTTGTATTCGATGGGCTCGGGTTCCTTGAACAGCTTGCCCAGCTGGTCCACGGACTCCTCTTCCAGGTCGGCCGGCAGGTCGCGGCCCTTGAGCATGGAATACATGCGCTGGAGGGTGCAGATGCAGACGCGGGCGGTGGTGTCGATCTGATTGCCCTGCAGGCGCTGGACGATGTATTCCTCGCTGAACTTGAAGTTGTTGTAGGGCGAGACGTATTGCTGAAATTCCTTGAGGGTCTGGTCGGCGAGGTTGCCGCGATCAACCAGGAACAGGATGCGCCGCGCCCCGGCAAACTTGATCAGGCGGTAGATGAAGGAAATCGAGGTGAAGGTCTTGCCCGAGCCGGTGGCCATCTGGATCAGGGCGCGCGGGCGGTTTTCCTTGAGGGATTTTTCCAGGTTGTGGATCGCCGTGATCTGGGCGGGCCAGAGGCCTTCTTCCTTGAGCGGCGGCATGGCTTGCAGCTTGGCGAGGAAGGTGGCGGCGGTTTCTCCCGCGCTGCCCTCTCCCGGTTGCGCGGCAGGCGCGTAGTTCAGCCAACCTGCCAGCAGCTCGGGCTTATGGAAGGCGAACACCGGGCGCGAGCGCGGCGTGGGGTCAAGGCCGTTGGTGAAGCGGGTTTCAACGCCGGTGGTCTGGTAGGAAAACGGTAGCGGGTTGCTCCAGCGAGGCAGTCCGGCGGGCAGGCCCTTGGTGTATTTGTCGGACTGGGTTTCGACGCCGGTGAGGGTGACGCCCTCCTTCTTGGCCTCGATCACCCCGGCCGCCTTGCCGTCCACATATAAGAGATAGTCGGCGAAGCCGTAACCGGGCAGCGGAAATTCGCGGATGGCGACGCCGCGCGCGGCGTGGATGTTGGCGGCGGACGCATCGCAGACGTGCCAGCCTGCCGCCTCCAGCAGCCTGTCGATATTTCCCCTCGCTTGTTGTTCCGGCTGTGGCGCCAAGACATCCCCTTATTTGTTATCAGCCGAATCTTCGCATATCCCGCCAGGCAGACGAACCTTCCTTCGACACATGCCCCCCTCGCCCCGGTTCCCACGGGACTCGCCAACCTGCTCTAATACCGAAAAATCAATACAAGAACACCGGGAGCGGAGCCGGCTATTCGCATAAGGGGGAAGCATGGATTCGAATACGAATACGGTCAGCGCCGAATTTTCCGAGGTGTTGCGCGACGAGATCGCGCAGTTGCGGCCGCAGGCGAGCGATCCGCAGCAAAGCGTCGAGGCGTGCGCGGATCGGGCGCAACTGGTGGGGCTGGCCTTTTCCGGCGGGGGAATACGCAGCGCGACGTTTTGCCTGGGGGTGGTCCAGGCGCTGGCGCGGCTGCGGCTGTTGCGCGCGTTCGACTATGTGTCGACGGTGTCGGGCGGCGGCTATATCGGGGCCTGGCTGTCGATGCTGATTTTTCGCAGCCGCAAGCCGGGCCAGTCGGTGGCGGATGCGCTGGCGACGGTGGAACTCGAACTGTCCGGCGAATCGCGGCCGTGGTGCGTGGCGGGCACGCCGGCTACGGACTGCCCGCCCGAGCATCCGTCGCTGCGCTTTCTGCGCCGCTACAGCAATTACCTGACGCCCAGGCTGGGGGTGTTTTCGGGCGATTCGCTGGCGGCGATTTCCACTTATCTGCGCAATCTGCTGCTGAACCAGCTGATCCTGGTGGCCTTCTTCGGCGTGCTGCTGACGCTGCCTTATGTGTTGCTGAACTGGAGCCGCGCGCTGGCCGATCCATTGAAGTTCGCGCTGGCGACGCCGCTGGCCGACACCGGGCTGCCGGTGCTGTTCGGCCTGGCGATCGGCCCGCTGCTGGTTGCGATCGGGGCCTGCGCGCTGAGCCTGATGCGCTTCAACAAGGGCGACCGTTTCAATTCGACCGGGCCGGGCTTCATCATCGGCCTGATCGTGGTGCCGTCGCTGGTTTCGGCGTGGCTGTTTGCGCTGGGGCTGAAGGCGCATGCCGCCGCCGCCGACTACTCGCTGCGGGACTGGGTGACTTGGACGATGCTGGGGTATCTGGCGCCCTGGCTGGTGGTGTTCTGGATCAAGAGCGGGGGAAGCAATATCGCGCTGACCGCGCTGAACAAGCTGATGGCGCTGTGGGCGGCGCGCAACGACCCCGCGCGTCTGCGCGAGGCGCTGGACGACCTGGTCGAATGGGGCGCGGGGCTGGCCCGTTTCGCCTGGCAGCTTCCCTGGACGCTGCTGGCGGGCGCGCTGGGCGGGGTGCTGTTCTACGGCCTGCGCAGGGGCGCCGCGGATCTTCCCGAGGTGGGCGGCGTGGCCTACGCGACCACGTTCGGCACGCCGCTGGTGCTGCTGAGTTTTTCGGCGGTGGTGATGCTGCACATCGGGATGATGAAGCGGCTGTACACGGACCAGAACCGCGAATGGTGGGCGCGCCTGGGAGGTTTCGTCCTGCTGGCGGGGCTGGGCTGGCTGAGCCTGTTTGCGGTCACGCTGTATGCGGCGCCGCTGGTGACATGGCTGGCGGGGCTGGCGCTGGCCGGCGGTCTGACCTGGGCGGCCACCAGCATCGGCGGGGTGCTGCTGGGCAAGAGCTCGCTCACCGGAAGCCGCAGCAAGTCGGGCAAGGGCACGGACGTGTTGAATCGTGTGGTCGTGGCGGCACCGTATGTGTTCATCGTCGGCCTGGCGATCGGGCTGGCCAGTGTGCTGAACGCGGTGCTGGCCAGCCCCGCGCGGCTGTGCGACGCCTGCGTGCCGATCGCGGCGGCAGGACCGTTCGGACCCATCCTGCATGCGTCGTTGTTCAACCTGGAAAAGGTGGACCTGATCGACGTGCTGTGGGTGGGCGGCGTCTGCGCGGCGGTGTTCGGCCTGCTGGGCTGGCGGGTGGACATCAACCTGTTCTCGCTCAACGGCTTTTACCGCAACCGCCTGACCCGCTGCTATCTGGGCGCCACGCGCGTGGGGCAAACGCTGCCGACCAAGATCGTGCGCAAGCCCCATCCGTTCACCGGCTTCGATCCCGGCGACGACCTGCCCTTGTCGGTGCTGGGCAACCAGCGGCCCTTCCCCATCGTCAACGCGGCGATGAACCTGAACGGCGGCGAGGACCTGGCCTGGCAGACGCGCCGGGCCGCCGCCTTCGCCTTCACGCCCTTCCACACCGGATTCGAGTTCTGGGATTCGGAAGGCGACCGCATCGGCGCCTACCGCCTCACCGAGGACTACGCGGCCAACCAGTTTTCCTTTTTCAATCCGCCCGGCGGCATCCTGCTGGGCAATGTGATCGCCACTTCGGGCGCGGCGGCCAATCCCAACATGGGCTATCACACGTCGGCGGCGCTGTCGGCGTTGCTGAGCGTGTTCAACGTTCGACTGGGACGCTGGTGCGGCAATCCGCGCCATCCCAAGGCCTGGCGCAAGGCCAGCCCGCGTTTCGGCGGCCTGGCGCTGCTCAAGGAAGTGTTCGGCATGCTGGACAGCCGTGCCAGCTTCCTCAACGTGTCGGACGGCGGCCACTTCGAGAACCTGGGCATCTATGAGCTGGTGCGTCGGCGCTGCCATGTCGTGGTGGCGGTGGATGCCGCCTGCGATCCGGAGTATCAGTTCGAGGACCTGGCCAATGCCATCCGCAAATGCTCGGCGGATTTCGGGGTGGGAATCGAAATCGACCTGGCGGCACTACGGCCGCCCAAGGGCAAGCGCAAGCAGTGCCAGTCGCATTTCGCGGTCGGCTGCATCCGCTATCCGGACGCGGCGCAGCCGGGCATTTTGATTTACATCAAGGCTTCGCAGAGCGGCGACGAATCAAGCGACGTGCGCGAATATGCCGACTGCCACCGCAGCTTTCCCCACGAATCGACGAGCGACCAGTTCTTCGACGAAAACCAGTTCGAGAGCTATCGCAAGCTGGGGCGGCACATCGGGCTCAAGGTGTTTGCGCCGCTGTTCTCGCCCCTGATCAACACCTCGGCCCACGACATGACGCCGGAACAGATTCGCGACGCGCTACCCGGGCGGCTGCCCGACCATCCGGACCTGCAGGCGCGTCAGCGCATGTAGGCATAGCCTTCCTGCTGCAGCCGGACGATCTCGGCATCGCCCATCGGCACCATGGAGACGAAGCCATGGATGTCCTTGGGCATGAAGCCCTGGCTCTGGGCGGCGAGCTTGCACATCCTGAATTCGATGATGCCGCCTACGGAGAGGCTTTGCGCGCGATCCATCAGCGCTTTGTATTTGGCGTAGTTCTTGATGGCGAAGAAAGGGATGACGTTGCCGTGCAGGACGATGACGATCTTGTTGTCGAAGGGATCGGCGCCGTTGAGCACGCTCAGGTAGCTGGTGCGGTCGAGCACGCTGGTCAGCCCTTCCACCGAGCCGGTGGTGGTATCGAAGACGACCTTTTGTTTTGCATAGTGGATGTCCAGATCCCTGGCGCTGCCCCAGGGGGCGTTGCTGTCGGCGAGGACAGGCAGGCTGAAGGCGAGTGCGGCGATGACGAGGATGCGTTTGAGCATGAGGGTCTCCAGGTGGGATGAGGATGTGTGCTTGCAAGCTTGGTCCGGGATGCGACCGATTCCTTACAGGGGATGCGGGATCGGTTGCGCGCCGCCGTCATAGCAGCTGGGCGACTTCGAATACGGCATCGATGCTCCGGCCGTTCCAGTTGTATTCCAGGTAGGCGGCGTGCTGGCAGTTTTTGACGATACCCGTGCGCAAGGCTGCCAGGCATTCGCCGCCGGGGTGGCGTACCGAGGGATACAGGATGCCGAGCGCCCCGTCGGCCCGCAGCTGCCGCCCGATGCCCTGGGCGGGGCCGTAGTCGTCGGGATCGACGATGCCGGGATCGGCCCGGCTGGCCTTGCGCAGGTCGACCGCCCTGCCCTGGGCGTCCACGCTGTAGAGCCTCATCTGCAGCCGCATCGACGGTTCCTGGGTGGCCGCCATGAAGCGGGCCGAATGATGGCGGGTTTCGGCGATGGCGGTGTCGCGAGTGCGGGCGCAATAGAACACGCCGTAGCGGCCGTCGCTGAAACGGCTGCCCTGCGGGTTGAGGTGGGTGAAGGCGGCCATGATGCAGGTGCTGCCGGGGCCGAACAGCCGCTCCTCCGCAGGAACCAGGCTGATCTCGCCGACTTCGTCGCGGATGCGGTCGTTGGTCATGGCTTCCAGCGCGTAGAGGGCGTCGAAATCCTCGGGACTCGCCACGCGCTCGAACAGGCCGACGGACGGAAAGCGGCTGGGGATCACCCGCCAGGCCGGGGTCCACTTCAGGCGCGCGGTCGGGTAGCTCAAGCCCAGCCGCGCCTAGGCCCAACCATCACGGCGGGCATCCAGGTACTGGCGCACCGCGATCAGGTCGGCGACGTTGCCGCCCAGCATGCGGTCGAGCGCGCTCCTGCCGCCGAAGAGCGGCGCGCTGTTGGGCTTCTTCACCCAGGCATCGGCCGCGGTCGTGTCGGGCAGCAGGATCTGCAGCGCCTTGTAGATGCCCAGCAGGTAGGACAGGCGCTCGAGGGTGTCGCGCTTGAGGTCGGTGGATTCAGGGGCGGATTTCCACTTGAAGAAGGTCGAACGGCCCGGCGCGCCCAGCAGCACCATCTGCTCGTCGGTGCTCAGCCCCCAGTCGCGCGCGATGTTGAAGAAGGCGCGCAGGCCGGCGGCCGACAGGTCGCGGTTGCTTGGTTTGGGTTGGGCCTGGATGGCCGTTGCCGTGTGTTGCATCTCAGCCTCGCGTCAGTATCTTTCCGAACTCACAACACAAGACTAGTCCATAAATGGACTATTGGCAATCACGGGAAGCCGGCACGGGTGCAGGGCTTAGTCCTTCCCTGCCTCCTCGTCCAGCTTTCTCAAATGCGCCAGCTTCTCGGCAATCTTGCCTTCGAGCCCGCGCGGGGTGGGATGGTACCAGGCCTGCTCTTCGATATCGTCGGGGAAGTAGCGTTCGCCGGCGGCGTAGGCTTCGGGCTCGTCGTGGGCGTAGCGGTAGGCACGGCCGTAGCCGAGTTCCTTCATCAGCTTGGTGGGCGCATTGCGCAGGTGGATGGGAACGTCGTTGGAAGGGTTGGACTGCACGAAGGCGCGCGCGGCGTTGTAGGCCACGTAGACGGCGTTGCTCTTGGGCGCGCAGGCCATGTAGAGGCAGGCTTCGGCCAGCGCGAGCTCGCCTTCGGGGGTGCCCAGCCGCTCGTAGGTTTCGACGGCGTCGAGCGCCAGGCGCAGCGCGCGCGGGTCGGCCAGGCCGATGTCCTCGCTCGCCATGCGGATCAGCCGCCGGCCGAGGTAGCGCGGGTCGGCGCCGCCGTCGAGCATGCGCACGAACCAGTAGAGCGAAGCGTCGGGGTCGCTGCCGCGCACGCTTTTATGCAGCGCGGAAATCTGGTCGTAGAAATTCTCGCCGCCCTTGTCGAAGCGGCGCAGCGACTGCGCCAGCGCGTTCTCGACGAAGGCGGCATCGACTTCCTTCACCTGCGAGCTGCGCGCGGCGGTGTCGAGCTGTTCCAGCAGGTTCAACAGCTTGCGGGCGTCGCCGTCGGCGTAGGCGGCCAGCAACTTGTCGACGCCCTCGCCCAGCTTCAGGTCGGGCAGTTCTTTGAGGGCGCGCTGCATCAACTGGCCGAGCTCCTCGGGCGTGAGCGACTTCAGCACGTAGACCTGGGCGCGCGACAACAGCGCGCCGACGACTTCGAACGAAGGGTTCTCGGTGGTGGCGCCGATGAAGGTGAAGAGCCCCGATTCGACGTGCGGCAGGAAGGCGTCCTGCTGCGCCTTGTTGAAGCGATGGACTTCGTCGACGAACAGGATGGTCGTGCGGGCCATGGTCTGGTTCATGCGCGCGCGCTCGACCGCTTCGCGGATGTCCTTGACGCCCGACAGTACGGCCGAAATCGCGATGAAGTCGGCGCCGAAGGCCTGCGCGGTGAGCCGCGCCAGCGTGGTCTTGCCCACCCCCGGCGGCCCCCACAGGATCATCGAATGCAGCTTGCCGGAATCGAAGGCGAGCCGCAGCGGCTTGCCGGGGCCCAATAAGTGCGTTTGCCCGACGACGTCGGCCAGGGTATGCGGCCGCAGGCGCTCGGCCAGCGGCGCGTTCGGGTCGTCGCGCGCGGGCCCGGGGGTGTCGGTCTGGAAAAGGTCCTGGGAGCTCATTTGTCCCAAATTATCACATGGTGAGCGGTGAGCGGTGAGCGGGAAGCGGGAAGCGGGAAGCGGTCCGCTGCTCCCTGCTCCCTGCTCCCTGCTCCCTACTCCCTGCTCCCTACTCCCCAATCACATCCGCCCCCTTCGGCGGCGTGAACTTGAAGCGCGATGGCGCGAGGGACGGATTGCGCACGAAGTGCGTCAGCTTGAGCGTGGTGTGCTGGCCGAACTGGTCGAACAACTCCATCTGCACCAGGGCGTCGCCCTTGAAGCCCATGCGGATGCGCTCGAAGGTGGTGTCGCGGTTTTTGGGCGTGGCGTCCAGCCACTCGAGGCCGTCGCTCTCGCCCGCGTTTTTCAGGCTGAAGTATTTCTCGATGGCGTTGTCGCCGGCCAGCAGGGCGGCGGGCGTGCCGGCGATGACGTCGCCGAGCGGCTTGACGGTGACCTGGTCGAGGTCGACATCGTACAGCCAGAGTTTGGCGCCGTCGCCGACGATCACCTGCTCGTAGGGCGCGTTGTAGTCCCAGCGGAACTTGCCGGGCCGGGCAAACGCCATCTGGCCGCTGGCCTGCTGGGTGATGCGGCCGTTCTTGTCGGAGACGGTCTGGACGAAATCGGCCTGGGCGGTCCTGGCGCCGGCAATGAAGGCTTTCAGACGGTCGACGCCGCCGGCATGGGCTGCGCTGGCGACCAGCGCAAACAGCAGAAACAATAAACGCATGAAGGCTCCAAAAGAAAGTGCGCCACAAGGGCGCACTTTGCATGACTCTGCAGGATGACGAAAGTTTATTTCGTCTTGCAGGTTTTGATGCCGAACGGCAGGTAGGCCGGGCAAAATCCGAAGATGGCGGTCAACAGGACGATAAAGCCCACGATGCCCGCTGGAACCATCCAGTTCTCGGCGCCCGGCAAATTCGACATCGCATACCCAATGAGCGCGATCCCGACCACTGCGCGGACAATACGATCCACTCCACCGACGTTTTTTGCCATGCTTCCTCCTTTTGATTGATTGAACGTGTGCGATTGCTCGCCCTGCCATGCCGTATAGGCATGGGACAGACACGCAGGGCGAAGCTTAACGTAATTCACCCGATCAGCGGCACGATCAGCAACGCAACGATGTTGATGATCTTGATCAGCGGGTTGACGGCCGGACCGGCGGTGTCCTTGTAGGGATCGCCCACGGTATCGCCGGTGACGGCGGCCTTGTGTGCTTCCGAACCTTTGCCGCCGAAGTTGCCTTCCTCGATGTATTTCTTGGCGTTGTCCCATGCACCGCCGCCGGTGGTCATCGAAATCGCGACGAAGATACCGGTGATGATGGTGCCGAGCAGCACGCCGCCGAGCGCCTTGGGACCGAGGATCAGGCCGACCAGCACCGGAACCAGCACCGGCAGCAGCGACGGCACGATCATTTCCTTGATCGCCGCTTTGGTCAGCATGTCGACCGCACGCGAATAATCGGGCTTGGCCGTGCCCGCCATGATGCCGGGGATTTCCTTGAACTGGCGGCGCACTTCGACCACCACCGAACCGGCCGCGCGGCCGACCGCTTCCATGCCCATCGCACCGAACAGATAGGGCACCATGCCGCCGATGAAGAGGCCGATGATGACCATGTGGTCAGACAGGTCGAACAGCGTGACGCCGCCCGTCTTGGCCTGCAGCGCGTGGGTGTAGTCGGCGAACAGCACCAGTGCGGCAAGACCGGCCGAGCCGATGGCGTACCCCTTGGTGACGGCCTTGGTGGTATTGCCCACGGCGTCGAGCGGATCGGTGATGTTGCGGATACTCTCCGGCAAGCCGGCCATTTCGGCAATGCCGCCGGCGTTGTCGGTGATCGGGCCGTAGGCGTCGAGCGCGACGATGATGCCGGTCATCGACAGCATGGCGGTGGCGGCGATGGCAATGCCGTACAGGCCGGCCAGCGCATAGGCGCCATAGATCGCCAGGCACACGGCCAGCACCGGTGCTGCGGTGGACTTCATCGACACGCCGAGGCCGGCGATGATGTTGGTACCGTGGCCAGTCGTCGACGCTTGTGCGATGTGACGCACCGGCGCGTACTCTGTTGCGGTGTAGTACTCGGTGATGACGACCATCGCAGCGGTGAGGCCCAGGCCGACCAGCGCGGCGTAATACAGGTTCATCGCCGGGATCACCGAGCCATCGTTCATCTGCAGGCCATCGCCGATCAACATCTGCGTCACCGGGTAGAAGGCGATCAGGCTCAGGCCGCCCGCCACCGCGAGGCCGCGATACAGCGCGTTCATGATCTTGCCGCCTTCGCGCGCGGTGACGAAGAACGAGCCGACGATGGAGGCGATGATCGACACCGCGCCCAGCGCCAGCGGATAGATCACCGCGCCGGTGCCGGCCTGGCTCGCCATCAGCACGCCCAGCAGCATGGTGGCGATCAGGGTCACCGCGTAGGTCTCGAACAGGTCGGCCGCCATGCCGGCACAGTCGCCGACGTTGTCGCCGACGTTGTCGGCAATCACCGCCGGGTTGCGCGGATCGTCCTCGGGAATGCCGGCTTCGACCTTGCCCACCAGGTCGGCGCCGACGTCCGCGCCCTTGGTGAAGATGCCGCCGCCGAGACGCGCGAAGATGGAGATCAGCGAGCCGCCGAAGCCGAGGCCGACCAACGAGTGGATCGCGCCTTCAGAGGTCGCGCCCATCATGGTCAGCACGGCGTAGTAGCCGGCCACGCCCAAGAGGCCCAGTCCGACCACCAGCATGCCGGTGATGGCGCCGCCCTTGAACGCGACGTTGAGCGCCGCATTCAGGCCGTGCGAAGCCGCTTCGGCGGTACGGACGTTGGCACGCACCGACACGTTCATGCCGATGAAGCCCGCCGCACCCGACAATACCGCGCCGATCAGGAAACCGATCGCGGTATGAGCCCCCAGCGCCAGCCACAGCGCGACGAACAGCACTGCGCCGACCATGGCAATGGTTGTGTACTGACGATTGAGATACGCCTGCGCGCCCTGTTGTATCGCCAACGAGATTTCCTGCATGCGTGCATTCCCGGCCGGCTTTTTCAGAATCCATCCGATCGATATCACGCCATATACCAAAGCCAGCACTGCGCTGGCCAAGATCCACATCAACTGCGTCTCCATCATCACTCCTTATCGTTTTACTACGCACCAAAACAAAACGGCAGCTTGCGCTGCCGTCGACCTATTTACCCATTGCCAGCCCACCCTCGAACCGTGTGCCGGGCTCGAATCCGAAGATCCGGTCAAGCTCGAGGTCCCGGATGAGCTGATCGACCGCCTCCTGCCCATGTTCGCGCTGCACCTCGGACAAGATCAGCTTGGCTGAATTGCCGTTGTAGAAGCCGCCGAAATCGGCCTGGACTTTCAATAGTTGCTTGGCGCGGTCGAGTGTCATGTTGGTGGGTGAGGGGTTAGGTGTGAGGCGCATACCGCGGCAACGCTGGCTTTGCTCCTCACCCCTCCCTCCTCACCGCCTATCAGAGTTTGAACGTGGGCAGCTTCTTCGCCACCGCGATGTTCTTCAGCGTCACGTACACCGGCAGGCCATCCTTGTATTTCGGATAGTCCTCGCCCTGGATCAGCGGCGTCAGATAGCGCTTGCACTTGGGCGTGATGCCGAAGCCATCCTTGGTGATGAAGTCGCGCGGCATGAACTTCTCGACGTTGGCGACCTTGGACAGCGGCGCCATGCCGATCTTGTACTTGTAGGGCGAGTCGGACAGGCGATCGACCGTCGGCATCACCGAGTTGTGGCCCTTGATCGCGAGTTCGACGGCTTTCTGGCCGAGTTCATAGGCCTGCTTGACGTCGGTCTTGGAGGCGATGTGGCGTGCGGCACGCTGCAGGTAGTCGGCGACGGCCCAGTGGAACTTGTGGCCGAGCGCGTCCTTGATCATGTTGGCGACCACCGGGGCGGCGCCGCCCAGCTGGGCGTGGCCGAAGGCGTCGCGCGTGCCCTGCTCGGCGAGGAAGCGGCCGTCCGGATAGTGGCAGCCTTCGGAGACCACCACGGTGCAGTAGCCGTGTTCTTTCACCAGCTTGTCGACGCGGGCGAGGAACTTCTTCTGGTCGAATTCAATTTCGGGGAAGAGGATCACGACCGGAATGCCGTGGTCCTCGACCAGACCGCCGGCAGCGGCGATCCAGCCGGCGTGGCGACCCATGACTTCGATCACGAACACCTTGGTCGAGGTCTTGGCCATCGAGCGCACGTCGTAGCTGGCTTCCAGCGTGGAGACGGCGATGTACTTGGCGACCGAGCCGAAGCCGGGGCAGCAGTCGGTGATGGGCAGGTCGTTGTCGACCGTCTTCGGCACATGGATAGCCTGGATCGGATAGCCCATCTGCTCGGACAGCTGGCTGACCTTGAAGCAGGTGTCGGCCGAGTCGCCGCCGCCGTTGTAGAAGAAGTAGCCGATGTTGTGCGCCTTGAAGACTTCGATCAGGCGCTCGTATTCACGCTTGTTGGCTTCCAGCGACTTCAGCTTGAAGCGGCAGGAGCCGAACGCGCCCGACGGCGTGTTGCGCAGCGCGGCGATCGCGGTGGCGCTTTCCTTGGTGGTGTCGATCAGGTCTTCGGTCAGTGCCCCGATGATGCCATTGCGGCCGGCGTAGACCTTGCCGATCTTGTCCTTGTGCTTGCGCGCGGTTTCAATCACGCCGCAGGCCGACGCGTTGATGACCGCGGTGACGCCGCCGGACTGTGCGTAAAAGGCGTTCATTTTTTTCGCCATGATGGGTGCTTCTCCTCGTTATTTCTGGTGGTCATTTGCAAAACAAAAAGCCAGCGCAAGGCTGGCTTTGAAATCAACTATTGCCGGACGCCTCGCCCTCGGCCAGGCGCTTCGCTTCTTCATCAGCCTGCATTTTCAGCAGCGTGGTGACGCAGTCGCCGATGTCGTCGTATTCCTCGCGCCCGGTACTGAAGCGGTCGCGGATACGATAGAAGAACATGCTGCGATAGCGCGAATCGCCCGTTTTCGACAACACGAAGTGGCAGCCGCGCTCGTTCCAGTAGAAACCCGGGCACAACGTCAGTTCGCGGTCGTCGATGTGCAGCCGGATCTCGGTTTCGACATCCTGGATCACGACGTCGCGGCCATAACGCTCCTTCACCGCGCTGGAAACGATCCAGCGCTCGGTGTCGGTCATCGGATGAATCTGCTGCGGCATCGGACGGTCGGCCTGTTCGGGTCAGCGTGGCCTCAATCAGCCCAGGGCGGCGAAGATCGAATCGCGGATGCCTTCGACCTTGCCGACACCGGCAACCTTCACGTATTTGGGTGCGCCGGCTTCACCGCGCGCGGCCCAGTCGCCGTAGTACTTCACCAGCGGCTCGGTCTGCGCATGGTAGACGTCGAGGCGCTTCTTGACGGTGTCTTCCTGGTCGTCGTCGCGCTGAATCAGGTCTTCACCGGTGACGTCGTCCTTGCCGGCCACCTTGGGCGGGTTGAACACGACATGGTAAGTGCGGCCCGACGCCACGTGGACGCGGCGGCCCGACATGCGCTTGACGATCTCTTCGTCCGCCACGTCGATCTCGACCACATAGTCGATCGGCACGCCGGCGGCCTTCATGGCCTCGGCCTGCGGAATGGTGCGCGGGAAGCCGTCGAACAGGTAGCCATTCTTGCAGTCGGCTTCGGTCAGGCGGGCCTTGACCATGCCGATGATGATGTCGTCGGAAACGAGACCGCCCGCATCCATGATGGCCTTGGCCTTCATGCCGAGCTCGGTGCCGGCCTTGATCTGCGCACGCAGCATGTCGCCGGTGGAAATCTGGGGGATACCGTATTTTTCCTTGATGTAATTGGCCTGCGTACCTTTGCCCGCACCCGGACCGCCCAATAAAATCAAACGCATTGCGTGTCTCCTCGATTTATGGATATATCAAACCGCATTAGCCTAAGGCAAGCGCGGTTCGAGCAACACTTAAAAATTTTTATTGCGGGATTCAAGAGGCTGCTAGGCAGCCTGAAACAGGGCGCGCACCCGCGCCAGGTCTTCCGGCGTATCCACGCCCGGGGCGGGCGCGATCGGCGTCACGCCGAGGCTGATGCGGTGGCCGTGCCACAACACCCGCAATTGTTCGAGCATCTCGTAGCGTTCCAGCGGCGAACTGGCCAGGCTGGCGTAAGTGCGCAGGAAGCCGACGCGATAGGCATACAGGCCGATGTGGCGCAGGGCGCCGAATTCGTGCGGCATCGGCTGCTGGGTGGCGCCAACTCTTTCTGAATTCGCTTGCAGCGCAGCGAATGCATCGCGCGGCCAGGGAATGGGCGCGCGGCTGAAATACAGCGCGTAGCCGGCCTCGTCGGCCACCACCTTGACGACGTTGGGATTGACGAAATCGGCATGGTCGTGGATCGGATGCGCCAGCGTGGCCATCACCGCATCGTCGTGCAGCACGAGCTGGCGCGCGGCTTCGCGGATCAAAGCCGGGTCGATCAGCGGCTCGTCGCCCTGTACGTTCACCACCAGCGTGCCGTCCGGCCATCCCAGGGTTTCGGCGACTTCCACCAGGCGCTCGGTACCGGACTGATGATCCGGCGATGTCATCAGGGCCTGGTGGCCGGCAGCTTCGACGGCCTGCCGCACCCGCACGTCGTCGGTGGCGACCACCACCGATTCGGCGCCTGCCTGCAGGGCGCGTTCCAGCACATGCAGCACCATGGGCCGCCCGCCGATGTCCGCCAGCGGCTTGCCCGGCAGGCGGCTCGACGCGTAACGGGCGGGGATGACGACGCGGAAATGCACGCCAGCCTCAAGCCTTGCCGTGGATTTCGTCGGGCGACAGTGCACGCGCCTCTTCCGGCAGCATCACCGGAATGTCGTCGCGGATGGGATAGGCCAGGCGGCAGGCGCGGCACACCAGTTCGCTCGCCGGTTTTTTCCAGTCGAGCGGGCCTTTGCAGACCGGGCAGACGAGAATTTCAAGAAGCTTTGGGTTCATCGATCAGTATCCTGTTGAATGGGGACAAAGCAGACGGCTCGGGCTGCTTCGGCTTGCTTTGGTAGAGATGGATGTCGGCGACCGACAGCAAGGTCATCAGGTCGTGGCCGTCGCGCGGAGCATGGCTGACGCCCAGGCTCACCGCCATCGGCAAGCCGTTGCTGGCGCTCCAGGCTTCAGTACGGGCCTCGATGCGCTCGAAAATCTGGTGGATAGCGGCCTCGTCGCGCTGCGGCAGGAGCGCGACGAACTCGTCGCCTCCCCAGCGTCCGCACACGCCCATTTCGGCCGACTCGTTGAATATCTGCGCAAATTCAGCCAGCACGCGGTCGCCCACGCCATGACCATAGCGGTCGTTGACGGCCTTGAACTGGTTCAGGTCGGCAAATAGCACCGTGGCCGGCGTACCTGTATTCGTCTTGTCGAAAATGGTGTCTGCCGCGGCCAGCAGGCCGTGCCGGTTGAGCAGTCCGGTCAGCGTGTCGAAGCGGCTGCGGTAATCGAGCTGGCGGCGCTGCGCCTCGATGTGCCCCATCAGGATGTAGGCATACAGGGCCAGGGTGACCCAGAACACGCCGAAGAACACGTCGCCCGCATTGACCTCGAACCCGCCCACGCGATACCGGAGGGCAAAGGCGATTGCCATGCCGAGGAAGGCGCCGCCCAGCACTTCGGCGAACAGCCGCATGCCGTAACGCATGCCGTTGCCCAGCAGCACCATCAGAAAGGCCAGCGCGGAAGGCGGAATCGGATTGGGATCGTGGATCACGCACAGGGTGACGATGATCAGGTCGGCGCTCATGGCGCTGCGGATCTTCAGCAGCGTGACGCCTTGCAGCGCCTGCCGGAAGAACCAGCTGTTGATGAAGAAATAAACGCCCAGGGCAACCAGTACCTGCTCGATGCTGAACAGTACCGGGTGAACGCTTTCCAGCGTGGAGAAATAGATGACCGCCAGCGAGAAAAACAGGTAGCGGGTGAAAAACTGGGTGACGATTTCGGAACGGTCGGGCACCCAGAAGCCGGCGTCATCGCTTTCGGCTTCCCAATGGCAGGGATGGCGGCGATCGCTCCAGTCCGAACTTTTCATGCCCATACATCCCTCCCTCAGATGCGCACGCACGGGCGAGCGCAATTATTGTTTGAGGCGTGCGCCCAGCCAGCGAACAAATCCATTTTCCAGGGTGACCTCCAGCTCCACCGCCCACCAGTCCGGCCCTGCGAATTCCCGGCATTTTACCGCGTCTTTTTCGGTCATCAGCACCGCCCCGCCCACGGGCAGGTCCGTTGGTCGGAAAACGTGGTGATCGGGGAAGGCTTGCGGGCGATAGTGCAGGCCGTGTCGGTCGAGCATGGCGAAGAATCCCTGCGGCCGGCCAATCCCGGTCGCGGCAAGCCAGTCGTGCGGCGGCAGGTCGCGCAGCGCCAGCTTTTCCTGCGGGGCGCACAACCGATAGGCGTGTCCCGCACTGTAGTCGGCCCGCCAGCCTGTGACCGAGCGATACATACGCGGCTCGGCGGTACCTCGTACCACCTGGACGATCGCGTCGACGCTGGCCAGCCGGGCGGCGGGTTCGCGCAGCGGGCCCGCCGGCAACAGCCAGCCGTTGCCCAGCCCGGTCGTCGCATCGATGACGGCCAGTTCGATGTCGCGACGGAGGCGGTAATGCTGCAGGCCGTCGTCGGACACGATCACGTCCACGTCCGGATGATATTCAAGCAGCGTGCGCGCCGCCGCCACCCGGTCGCGTCCGACCACGACCGGCGCGTCCGTCTTGAGCCGGATCAGCACGGGTTCGTCGCCCACCTGCGCCGGCGGGCTGTCGGCCTGCACCTCGACGCAGCCGCGCGCCGTTCCGCCATAGCCGCGGCTGATGACTCCTGGACGATAGCCCTGGCTGCGCAGCCAGTTCACCAGCCAGATCACCAGCGGGGTCTTGCCGCTGCCGCCGGCGGTGATGTTGCCGACCACGATCACCGGCACACCGACCGATACCGCATGCAGCCAGCCGCGCCGATACGCCAGGCGCCGCCATCCGGACACGACGGCGAACAGCATGGCGAGCGGCAGGAGCAGCACGGCAAGCACGCCCGTGCGTGCCCAGACATGCTGTAGAGAGGACATGGACCCGCTTAGGGGTTGGTTTGCGTGGCGAAGGTAATGCGGGTCAGGCCCTCGCGGCGCGCCGCTTCCATCACGTTCACCACGGATTGATGAGTGGCCCGCGCATCGGCGTTGATCACCACGACCGGCTCGTTCTCGTTGGCGGCGGCTTTCTTCAGTGCGGTAGCCAGGCCATCGATCGACGCATCGCCCACGACCGTGCTGTCGATCTCGTAGCGGCCGTCTTCGGAGACGGCCACCTCGATCTGTTTGGGCGGGTTGGGCGTCTGGGCAGCGCTGCTGGTCGGCAGGTTGATCTTGAGTTCGGCGAAACGCGCGTAGGTCGTGGTCACCGCAAGAAAGATCACGATGACGAGCAGGATGTCGATGAACGGAATCAGGTTGATTTCCGGGTAGTCCTCGCGGCGGCCTTTTCTGAAATCCATAGCTGCATTTACTTCCGGTCGCCGTGGACGATTTCCACCAGCTTGATCGCCTGCTGCTCCATGTCGACCACCAGCGATTCCACCTTGGCCCGGAAGTAGCGATAGAAAATCATCGCCGGGATCGCCACGATCAGGCCGAACGCGGTGTTGTAGAGCGCGATCGAAATGCCGTGCGCCAGCTGCCCGGGATTGGTGCCGCCGCCGGTCTGCGCGCCGAAGATCTCGATCATGCCGATCACCGTGCCGAGCAGACCGAGCAGCGGCGCCATGCTGGCGACGGTACCAAGCGAGGTCAGGAAGCGATCGAGTTCATGGGTCACGGCACGGCCGGATTCCTCGATGGACTCCTTCATGATCTCGCGTGAGTTGTGGGCGTTCTTCAGCGCGGTGGCGAAGATCCGTCCCAGCGGCGAGCCATCGGCCAGATGCGTGACCAGTTCCTGCGTCACGCCGCGTTCCTGATAAATCTTGATCGTTTCCAGCAGCAGGCCCGCAGGGGCGACTTCCTGGCTGCGCAAGCTGTAAGCACGTTCGATGATGATGGCCACGGCAAGAACCGACGCCAATATCAACGGCCAGACCGGCCAACCGGCCGCCTCGATGATGGCAAGCACTGAATACCACTCCACAATAAAACAACCAGGCGAAATGTAGCGCTCACGCGCGGGTTTCGGCAAGCACCAATTTTAGACCGGTCGCATTTTTCGGTCGGGCCGGAGTTCTCCACAATTGATGTGGATAAGTCTGTGAAGAACGCCCTGCCGGATTCCCTAAGCGCCTGCCCACAAAGGGAAAAGTGGTTTGGCCCAAAAAGTAGACAATGGCCTTATCCTTTTAATATCAAGCAGTTACAAAAAGATAACTATCGTCAATAGGGTTATCCAATTTTTTTTATGAGCGTTTGATGACTGTGCATGAACCGTGCCGAGACGAACCCGTTATCCTGCACGCCATGGATTTCCCGGATGACTTTCCCGACAGTGCGCCCCCCCTGCCTGTGCTCACCGTCAGCGAGCTCAATCGCATGGCGCGCCGCGCGCTGGAGTCGCAACTCCCGCTGCTCTGGGTGGAAGGCGAAGTCTCCAACTTCACCCGTGCCGCCTCCGGCCACTGGTACTTTTCGCTCAAGGATGCCACCGCGCAGGTGCGCTGCGTGATGTTCCGCGGGCGCAACCAGTTTGCCGATTTCACCCCGGCCAACGGCGACCACGTCGAGATCCGCGCCCTGCCCTCGCTGTACGAAGCGCGCGGCGAGTTCCAGCTGGGCGCCGAAGCGATCCGCCGCGCCGGTGCCGGGCGGCTGTACGAAGCCTTCCTCAAGCTGAAGGCCAAGCTGGACGCCGAAGGCCTGTTCGACCCGATGAAGAAGCGCGCCCTGCCGCGCTTTCCGCGCGTCCTCGGCATCGTCACCACGCCGCAGGCGGCCGCGCTGCACGACGTGCTGACTGCGCTGGCGCGCCGCATGCCGGGCCTGCCGGTGATCCTCTACCCCACCCCGGTGCAGGGCACGGGCGCCGGCGCGCAGATCGCCGCGGCGATCCGCACCGCCGGCGCGCGCGCCGAGTGCGACGTGCTGCTGGTATGTCGCGGCGGCGGTTCGCTGGAAGACTTGTGGGCGTTCAACGACGAGGCGGTGGCCCGCGCGATCGCGGCGAGCCCGATGCCGGTGGTCTCCGGGGTCGGCCACGAAACCGATTTCAGCCTGGCCGACTTTGCCGCCGACCTGCGCGCGCCGACGCCGACGGCGGCGGCCGAGCTCGCCAGCCCGGTGCGCGCCGAACTGCTGCAGCAACTGGGCCATCTGGCCCGCCAGCTCCATCACCACCATGCGCGCAGGCAACACAGCGAGATGCAACGGCTGGATTACCTGGCGCGGCGGCTGGTCCACCCGGCCGAGCAGCTACGCCGCCGCCAGACCGAATTGAACCAGCTGGCGCAGCGTCTCCACCACGCCAGCGGCACGCGCCTGACGCGCGAACAATTGCGCATCGCGCGCCTGAGTCAGCGGCTGGTGACGCCGCGTCACGTCATCCAGCGCGAACAGCAGCGCCTGGGCACGCTGGATCTGCGCGCGCAACGCGCAGTTCGGGGCGGTTTCGGGCAGCACCGGCTCAATCTGGCACGGCTGGCCAGCAGCCTCGCCCACCTCAACCCCGAAGGCGTGCTGGCGCGTGGCTACAGCATCGTCCAGCGGGAAAACGGCAGCGTGGTACAGGATGCCACGATGCTCGATGCCGGCGAGAAAATCGGCATCCGCCTGCACCGCGGGCAGGTTCGCGCCACGGTCGACTCCACCCGCAAGGATTGAGGCCGGCCGCTTACGGCCTTAAATGACGGGCCACGAGGTCCGTTGCCTGCGCGTCCAGATCGTCCGCCAGACAATCCAGCTCCACCGCGCCAGGCCACGAGCGCAGCCAGGTCAGCTGCCGCTTGGCGAGCTGGCGGGTGGCGGCGATGCCCTGCTCGCGCAGGCCCTTCAGATCGATGTCGCCGTCGAGATAGGCCCAGGCCTGGCGGTAGCCGACCGCACGCATGGACGGCAGATCGGCATTGAGCACGTAACGGCGGCGCAGGCTTTCCACTTCGTCGATCAGGCCTTCGGCGAGCATGGCATCGAAGCGCGTGGCGATGCGCTGGTGCAGCACCACGCGGTGGGATGGAATCAGGGCCAGTTGCAAGACGCGATACGGCAGTTCGGATTGCACACGGTCGAGCAGCGCCGACATCGGGGTGCCGGTGAGCCGGAAAATCTCCAGCGCGCGGCCGATGCGCTGCGAATCGTTCGGCGCCAGCCGCGCGGCGGTCGCCGGATCGACCGTAGCCAGCTCGGCGTGCAGCGCCGGCCAGCCGCGCGCGGCCGCCTCCCCCTCCAGCTCCTTGCGCAGCGCCGCATCGGCGCGCGGCAAGTCGTCCAGCCCCTGCAACAGCGCGCGAAAGTACAGCATGGTGCCGCCGACCAGCAGCGGCACCCTGCCGCGCGCGGCGATGTCGGCCATCAGCCGCCGCGCGTCGTCGCAAAACGCTGCGGCGGAATACGTCTCGGTGGGGTCGCGGATATCGAGCAGATGGTGCGGCGCGCGGGCGAGCGTGGCGGCATCGGGCTTGGCGGTGCCGATAGCCATGTCGCGATACACCAGCGCCGAATCGACGCTGATGATCTCGACCGGAAAACGCTCGACCAGGCCAACTGCCAGCGCAGTCTTGCCCGAGGCGGTCGGACCCATGAGAAAAATGGCGGGCGGATGGCTGGATACAGGCATGGAGGGCGATTATCCCCCAGCTTGCCGTCGCGGCCGGTTCCCGTGTATGCGGAAAGCCCCATGGAGCGCAGCCATTTAAGGTCTAGAGTGAGAGACGGCAGGCAGAATGCCTGCCTGAAATCCGATGCGCTTATCCAATCCGGAGGGCCGTAGTCCATGAATACCGACGAACTCAGATCCGTGGCGAATGCCATCGTCGCGCGGCAGAAAGGCGTGCTGGCAGCAGACGAAAGCAACCCCACCATCAAGAAGCGCTTCGATTCGATCCAGGTGGAGTCCACCGAGGAGAATCGCCGCCGCTACCGTGAGATCCTGTTCACCGCCGAAGGGATCGAACGCACCCTCGGCGGCGTCATCCTGTTCGATGAAACCCTGCGCCAGTGCACCCGCGACGGCATTCCTTTCCCCAGACTGCTGGCAGACCGCAGCATCGTCCCGGGCATCAAGGTCGACCAGGGTGCCAAGGCGCTGGCAGGCCACCCCGGCGAGAAGGTGACCGAGGGACTGGACGGGCTGCGCGACCGACTCGCCGAATACAGGCAACTGGGTGCGCAGTTCGCGAAGTGGCGGGCCGTGATCGAAATCGATGAACGTGCCATCCCCTCGGCCTTCGGCATCCGCGCCAATGCCCACGCGCTGGCGCGTTACGCTGCGCTGTGCCAGGAGGCCGGACTGGTGCCGATCGTCGAACCGGAAGTGCTGATGGACGGCACCCACGGCATCGAACGCTGCGAGGCGGTGACGGCACAGGTGCTGCAGGCCGTGTTCGCCGAACTCGACGCCCATGGCGTGCTGTTCGAAGGCATGTTGCTGAAACCGAACATGGTGATCGCCGGCAAGAAGTGCGCACACCAGGCCGGCGTAGAGGCGGTGGCCGAAGCCACGCTGCGCTGCCTCAGGCGCTATGTACCGGCCGCGGTGCCGGGAATCGTGTTCCTCTCCGGCGGGCAGAGCGCGGAAGACGCGACCGACCATCTCAATGCCATGAACGCGCTGGGCCCGCAGCCGTGGCAGGTCAGCTTCTCCTATGGACGGGCACTGCAGGCGCCGGTACTGGCCGCCTGGCAAGGCCGGGAAGACCGGGTCGCCGCCGCCCAGCAGGCGCTGCTCAGGCGTTGCAATCTCAACGGCCTGGCGCGCGACGGACAATACGCGCGCGCCATGGAAAGCGCGGCCTGATCCCGATCCCTTGGCCGTCCATACCTGCACGGTGGAACGGCCATAAAAAAAGCGACAGGGTTTCCCCTGCCGCTTCGACTGCCGGTGCCCGAGACGTCAGGCCGCGTGCGCGTACTGCGTCTTGGCCTTGCGGGCCGCCTCGATTTCCCCGGGGCCGTAGGCCTTGCCGGACCACAGCATTTCGTAGGCGATCTCCTCATTGCCGTTTTCACAGAGATCCAGCACTTTCTGGAACAGCGGCTGGAAGGTTTCGGAACGATGCGATCTCTCGTGGTTCTCGAAATCGGTCCAGAACGTCACGATCAAGGCTTCCTTGCCTTTCATCGGACTTTCGACAGCCTGGCCGATGGTCGAGCCTTCGTTCGACACCTGGCCGGAATTCAAGGCGACGAAGCCGCCGACGAAACCGGTATCGGAATGGTAGGTTTTGACGTTCTCACACAGAAACGCCACCCGTTCCTGCAGGTCGTCCACCGTGTATTCCGGTTTCAGGACCACCCGGTTGACTGTCACGATACCGTCGGTCGGAAAATTAGCGATCAATCCACTCATGGTTTTCTCCTTTCAGAAGGGTTGAACTACACCCCCAGTCTATATACCCGAGTAAATTAGTCAACTAATTTATTTAATTTTTGAATGCATGGATCATTATTTCTAATAATGGTGCCCGGCCGCATTGAGCCCACGGATCAAGAAATCATATGTATCTTTTCTGCTCTTTCCGTCTGCCGGGCCGCTTCTTCATGATCACCACGCCCTTGGCGACATCGATATCGGCAACCGGAATGTTCTCGTACAGGGGATTGAGCGGCTTCAGCATCCAGCCGTCATCCCGCTTCACGATCTGGCGGAAGATGTATTCCTCGTTCACGTAGGCCACCACATAGGAACCGTCCCTGACCAGGCCGGACGGCTCGACCACGATGATCTCGCCTTCCTCGAATTCCGGCATCATCGAATCGCCCAGCACCATCAACGCGTAGGGTTCGGCGCTGGCACAGTTGCTGGCCTCGTTGACCTCCTGGATGGGAATGGTTTTGCGTTCAGTACGTTCGTTCATGATCGGCTCGCCTCGCCAAATTAATTAGCTAAAGCTTATATATAAACGCGCCAGTCGCAAAATCAACGACCGCGCATGAACATGGCGTCGAGTTCCCCGAGGCTGACCTGGAACCAGGTCGGGCGGCCGTGGTTGCACTGCCCGGCCCGCTCGGTGGCCTCCATTTCGCGCAGCAGCGCATTCATCTCGGGCAGCGTCAGGCGGCGGTTGGCGCGCACCGCACCGTGGCAGGCGAGTGTCGCCAGCAACTCGTTGCGCCGTTCGGCGAGCAGACGCGCCACGCCAAATTCGGCAATTTCGGCCAGCACGGCGCGGGTCAACTCGACCGGGTCGGCGTCCTTCAGCAGCCACGGCACCGAACGCACCGCCACCGAGGTGGGCGATGTCACCGACAACTCGAACCCGATCCCGGCCAGCTGATCCAGGTGCGGGCTGATCTCTGCCACATCGCGGGCGTCGACCGTCAGCGCGACGGGGATCAGCAGGGTTTGCGCCGGCACTGCGCGCGCATCCAGCGCAGTCTTCAGCTTTTCGTAGACGACGCGTTCATGCGCGGCGTGCATGTCGACCAGCACCAGCCCCTGCATGTTCTGCGCCAGCACGTAGACACCGTGCAACTGCGCCAGCGCGTAGCCGAGCGGCGGCGCGTCGCCCTGCCCCGCTTCAGGCAAAGACTGCGGCACAGGCGCAACAAGCTCCCCTGAATCCTGCCCCCTGACCCCTGTCCCCTGAAGAGGCGCATAGAACGCCATCGCTTCATTTACCTGCAACGGCATCGCCGTTTGCCGGGGCGCGACCCAGGCCGGTTGCGGGGAAGGCTGCGACGCCCCCGATGCGGCCACGGCGACATCCGCCGCCACCGGCGCCGACAGCAGGCGCTCGACCGCATGGAACAGGAACTGGTGCACGCCGCGGCTGTCGCGGAACCGGATCTCGGTCTTGGCCGGATGCACGTTGACGTCGACCAGATCCGGCGGCAGCTCGATGAACAGGCAATACGCCGGATTCACTTGGTGATGCAGGACGTCGCGGTAGGCCTCCTTCAGGGCATGGACGATCAGCTTGTCGCGCACATAGCGGCCATTGACGAACACATGCTGGTTGTCGCGGCTGCCCGTGGCGGCGCTGGGACGGATCACCCAGCCGGACACCCGCAGCACGCCGGCAGCGGCCTCGACTGCGACGCTGTTCTGCTCGAACGCCTCGCCCAGCACCTGGCGTATTCGCGCATAGGCGGGTTCGGCGTTGAGGCGCAGTTGCGTCCGGCCGTTGTGGCTCAACGTGAACGACACCTGCGGGTTCGCCAAGGCCAGGCGCCGCACGGTCTCGGCACAGTGGGCGTATTCGGTGGCTTCGGTCTTGAGGAACTTGCGCCGCGCGGGGGTACTGAAAAACAGGTCCTGGATGTCGATCGTGGTGCCTGCGGCGCGCGCGGCGGGCGCCGGCGCATCCAGGCGACCGCCTTCGGCCTGTACCGCCCAGGCGTGCTCGGCATCTGCACTGCGGCTGGTGAGCTGAACCCGCGCGATGGCGGCAATCGATGCCAGGGCCTCGCCGCGAAACCCCAGACTCGCCACCTGCTCGAGGTCGGCCAGGCTGGCAATCTTGCTGGTGGCATGACGGGTCAAGGCCAGCGCCAATTCGTCGCGCGCGATGCCGCTGCCGTTGTCGCCGACACGAATGCGCTTGATGCCACCCTGTTCCAGATCGATCTGGATGCCGGTGGCGCCGGCGTCGAGGCTGTTTTCCAGGATCTCCTTGAGCGCCGCGGCGGGACGTTCGACCACCTCGCCGGCTGCGATCTGCGAAATCAGCACATCGGGCAGAACGCGGATGGTCACAGCGAACCTGTGAACGCGACATCCCGCCGGGCGGCCATGGCGCGCCCCAGGCGCTCGATGGCGGCAGCGTCCAGAACCTGCCGCGCCAGCGGCAGCACATGGGTGTTCTCGAATTCGAGATGGCTGCGATTGAGCGCGACGAAGCGATGCGTCAACGCCTCACCCAGCACGGCGGCCGAGCCGGCTTCGATCTGCTGCAGCTGTCCGCGCAGCCGTCGCCACAACAGCGCCAGTTCGTCGTGTTCCAGGGTCAGGGTTTCGACCAGATCGCAGGCACCCGGCGCGCCGGCCTGTTCGAGCAGCGGAAACAGGTTGCGTTCCTCGTCGTCGTGGTGGTGCACCGCAGCCGTATCGAAATAGGTCAGGACCGCGCGCGCCGCCTGCTGTGCCTGGGCATCCGCACCATGCGCCGGCAGATGCGCCAGCAGTTTGCCGAGGGTATCGCATTGCCGGGCAATGCGGCCGTGACAGGCTTCCAGCACATCGAGCGGCCGGTCGAATCCAGGGGCCGCCGCACCGAGCAGGCTCACGGTCATGGGTTGCGCGTCAGCCGCGACGGTGCAGTCAACGGATGCTTGGCAAAGTAATCCTTGACGCCATCGACGATGGCATTCACCAGCTTGTCCTGGTAGCCGGGGTCGTTGAGGCGTTTTTCTTCTTCAGGGTTGGAAATGAATGCGGTCTCGATCAGGATCGAAGGAATGTCGGGCGCCTTCAGCACGGCAAAGCCCGCCTGCTCCACCTCGCCCTTGTGCAACGTATTGACGCCGCCGATTTCCTTCAGCACTGCCTGCCCCAGCTTCAGACTGTCGTTGATGGTGGCGGTCTGCGACAGATCGATGAGCGTGCGTTTGAGGAAGGGATCCTTGACGTCCACGTTGACGCCGCCGATCAGGTCGGCGTCGTTTTCGCGCTTGGCCAGCCAGCGCGCGGCAACCGAGGTCGCGCCGTTCTCGGACAGGGCAAACACCGACGAGCCACGCGCGTGCGGCTTGATGAAGGCATCGGCATGGATCGACATGAACAGGTCGGCCTTCAGCGCACGCGCCTTGACGACCCGCTGCCCGAGCGGCACGAAATAATCGCCGTCGCGGATCAGGACGGCATGCATGTTTTCCTGGGCGTCGATTTTCTGCTTAAGCTTCCTGGCCAGCGCCAGCGTGATGTCCTTCTCGTGCGAGCCGTTCGCCCCGCTGGCACCGGGATCCTCGCCGCCATGGCCGGCATCGATCGCCACCGTAATCAGCCGGGTGTACTGCGGCGTCTCGGGCTTGGCCAGCGTGGCCACTGCAGGCTGCGAGGTCGCGGCCGGGCCGCTTGCCGCCGTATCGCCCGCCTGGGCCGGATAGAGATCCACCACCAGACGATGCGCATACTGTCCCAGCGGTTGCAGCTGGAACACGGAAGGCTTGACGGCTGTTTTCAGGTCCAGCACCAGGCGCATCACCCCCGGGCGGTTGAATCCCACGCGGATCGCGCCGATGTAGGGATCGTCCGGGCTGAGTTGCCCGGCCAGCGCCTCAAGCGCCGCGCCCGCTTCCACGCCCTCGAGGTCGATCACCAGCCGCTGCGGATTCGACAGCATGAAGTATTTGTACGCGACCGGCTGTGGCGCCTCCAGGGTGATCCGCGTGTAGTCGGACGACGGCCACAGACGAGTGGCGCTGAGTTGCAGCGCCTGGGCCCAGCCCGACGCAAGCAAACTGCACAGCAGGAAAATTCTCAACAAGGCGTGCAACATGTCTCCAGATATTGGGCGCCGCGCGGGCTCGCCGCTTCACATTCAATTTCGCGCGCATCGTCCGCGATTGTCAACCGGACGACCACATCCGGGGCTGGCAGCCAACCCGCCGCCTTGTCCGGCCATTCGATCAAGCTGACCACCCAGCCATCGTTCACGTCGCGAAATCCGGCATCGATCCACTCGCGCGGATCATGCATACGATATAGATCAAAATGATACAGTTCAAATGCGGGCAGGCTGTAGCTTTCTACCAGCGTATAGGTCGGACTCTTCACCCGACCGCCATAACCCAGCGCGCGCAACACCCCGCGCACCAGCGTCGTCTTGCCCGCGCCGAGATCGCCTTCCAGATAAAAAGTCAGCCCCGCCGTCATCCCCTGCGCCAGCTGCGCGCCGAATGCCAGCGTCGCGGCCTCGTCGGCCAGATGGCGACGGCAGCGCACGGTATCATCAATCTTATGCATGATCAGGATTTAACTCGACTGGCGCAGCAAATCAAGCAATGGGGGCGCGAGCTCGGCTTTGCCGCAGTGGGCATCGCGGACGGCGAGCTGAGCGCCGCCGAGGCAGGCTTGCAGGCGTGGCTGGATCGGGGCTTTCATGGCGAAATGGATTATATGGCGGCACACGGCACGAAGCGCAGCCGGCCGGCCGAACTGGTGCCGGGAACCGTCCGCGTCATCAGCGCGCGGCTGGACTATTTGCCGCCGGCGGCGGCCGACCCGCATGTGGTGCTGGCCGACACGGACGCTGCCTATGTCTCCCGCTATGCACTGGGCCGCGATTATCACAAGGTACTGCGCAACCGTCTGCAAAGCCTGGCCGAAAAAATCAGCGCAGAAATCGGCGACCATCATTTCCGGGTCTTCACCGACAGCGCGCCCGTTCTCGAAGTGGAACTCGCCACGAAATCCGGACTGGGCTGGCGCGGCAAGCACACCTTGCTGCTGAACCGGCAGCACGGCTCGTGGTTCTTCCTCGGCGAAATCTATACCGATCTGCCGCTGCCCGTGGACGCGCCCGAAGCCGGTCACTGCGGTACCTGCCAGGCCTGCATCGACGTCTGCCCCACCCAGGCCATCGTCGCGCCCTACTCGCTAGACGCGCGGCGCTGCATTTCCTACCTCACCATCGAACTCAAGGGCAGCATCCCACTCGAACTGCGCCCGCTACTTGGAAATCGGATTTACGGCTGCGACGACTGCCAGCTGGTGTGCCCGTGGAACCGCTTTGCGCAGACCGCCGCGCTGCCCGATTTTGAAGTTCGGAACGGGCTCGACAGCGCGCAGCTGGTGGACCTGTTCGCCTGGAGCGAAGTCGACTTCAACGAACGCCTGGCAGGTTCGGCGATCCGCCGCATCGGGCATGAGCGCTGGCTGCGCAATATCGCGGTCGCGCTGGGTAACGCACAGCCTTCGTCCGATATCAAAGCCGCGCTCAATGCACGTCGGGATCACCCGTCTGCGCTGGTACGCGAGCACGTGACGTGGGCGCTGGCGCGCCAGGAAATCGTTTAGACCGCCTTTAATTCCTGCTTGGCGCTGTTTTAATTCACGCGCAACTCACGCTGCGCATGCTGGATCACTGACGTGCCCGAACTCAACGCCAGCCCCGCCAGTACCAGCGCCACCGCAATGTCAGGCCAGCCTTGCGAAGTTGCCCACACACCGGCCGCCGCCGCCATCACCGCCAGATTGCCCAGCGCATCGTTGCGCGAGCATAACCACACCGACCGCGCCTGTGCGTCGCCCTGGCGATGCGCATACAGCAGCGCGGCGACCCCGACGTTGACCGCCAGCGCCAGCAGGCTCACCCAGCCCATGATGAACGGCTCCGGCACCACGCCCGATGACCACTGCCAGGCCGACTTGCCGAGCACCAACACGCCATAGCCGACCATCAGCCAGCCTTTCCACAATGCAGTGCGCGAGCGCCACACCGGCGCCAGGCCGAGGACAAACAGCGCCACGCCGTAATTGCCGGCGTCGCCAAGGAAATCGACCGCGTCAGCCAGCAGCGACACCGATTGCGCCGCCAAGCTGGCAACGATCTCGACGCCGAACATCAGCGCGTTCAGCACCAGCGCAATCCACAGCGCGCGCCGGTAGCCCGGGTCGGGCGGCGCCGTCTTGCACACCGAATCGCAGCCGCAGCCGCTCATGCCGGATGCCGCCACAGGCGGCCCTGAAGGTAAAATACTGGCTTTGTCATCCCGCCATCCTGCCACCCATGTCCACGAATGCAAGCTCCCCCATTGGCGTATTCGATTCCGGCATCGGCGGACTCACCGTGGTGCGCGCGCTGATGGAGCGCCTGCCCTACGAGAACATCGTCTATTTCGGCGACACCGCACGCGTGCCCTACGGCGTGAAATCGGTCGAGACCATCGCCCACTTCACCACCCAGATCGCGCAGTTCCTGCTGGAAAAGGACGTCAAGCTGCTGGTCATCGCCTGCAACACCATGGCGGCGGTGGCGGCGCAGGTGGTCAAGGACCTGTCGCCGGTGCCGGTGCTCGACGTGATCGACGCCGGCGCGGTGTCGGCGCGCGGCGGCAAGAAAATCGGCGTCATCGGCACCCCCACCACCATCAACAGCAACGCCTACGCGCGCGCCATCCACGACTATGCGCCCGACTCGCGCATCCATTCGCAGGCCTGCGCGCTGTTCGTGCCGCTGGTGGAGGAAGGCTGGCTCGACCACGAAGTCACCCGGCTCACCGCGCAGGATTACCTGAAACCGCTCATGGCCGAACACATCGACACCCTGGTGCTCGGCTGCACCCATTACCCGCTGCTGAAGCCGCTGCTGCGCCAGGTGGTCGGCGACGAAGTCGCATTGGTCGATTCCGCCGAAGCCATGGCCGAACAGGTCGCCGCGGTCCTGGCCGAGAAACATCTCGCCAACCCCAGCCACGCCCAGCCGCGCTACGACTTCTACGTCACCGACGTGCCGCTGCGCTTCCAGACCATCGGCGAACGGTTCCTGGGACGCACCTTGAACAACGTGCATGTGGTGAAGTGGTGATCGCAAAACCGCGGCCATGATCCGCGTCAACGCCCAGATCGAACTCGACGAGCGCGAAATCCAGGAGGACTTCGTGCGCGCCTCGGGACCCGGCGGGCAGAACGTCAACAAGGTGTCGACCGCCGTGCAACTGCGTTTCGACGTCGCCCATTCCCCTTCTCTGCCCGAGCCGGTGCGCGCCCGCCTGATGGCACTGGCAGGCCGCCGCATGACTCAGGATGACGTGCTGATCATCGAAGCCGAACGCTATCGCAGCCAGCGGCGCAACCGCGACGATGCGCTGGAACGGCTGATTGAACTGATACGCGAAGCCTGCGAAGTGGAGACGCCGCGCCGCCCGACCCGGCCCACGCTGGCGTCAAAAAAACGGCGTCTGGACAGCAAGCAGCGGCGGGGGGAGACCAAGAAACTGCGTGGATTGAAACCTGGAACCGAGCATTGATCGGATCAAGGCGGCGGCTACCGTCGTTAGCCTCATTTCCACATCACGTCGGCCTTTTGCTGCGCGGCAGCCGCAAGCAATTCGATCAGGGGCAAGGCCCGGTGCGCCAGGCTGACGGGTGGCTCGTCCGGGTCCCCGCCTTCGGCTTGCCTGGATTCGTTCCGGGCCGGCGCCGCCTCGATCGCGCGCTTCAACCGGTCCAGCGCGGCAGGCACATCCTCGGCCAGGATGGCGCCGGGCACCGTTTCGCTATGCCCCATCATTTTCAGCATGCCGAGCGCGACGTCACCAAACATCGTGATGTCGGCATAGGCCTTACATGTAAACGTCACCAGCATTTCCGTCTCCTAAATCAAGGGCGGCCCCGCTTACAGCCAGGGCATTTCACTGCATCGGAAGGCCGCCTCGTGAATTCATGTTGCCAGCAGCACAGGCAACATGCGTGCCGCGCCTTTTCGCCAAAGCAATCGCTTGCATGATGCGGCCGTTCAGCAGTACGCGGCGGCAGATCCGTCAGGAAATCGTGATGCGCCAGATGGGCCATTTTCATGCGCATCGCTGGTGCGGTCGAGATAACGAGTTGCCAAAGTAGCCTCTCGACAGGGTGCTTGCGCACCTCGCTGCACCCCTTCCGTCCCAGTGCGATCCCCCCATGCGCCGTGCGTCAGGATCGGCGTCTGGCGTGTGACGGCGAAGGAGCCGTCTTTCTACCTTGCCATGCACATACTACCGGGGCCCGGCACATTGGATCAGCCGCCCTATCAAGCACGCGATTCCTCATGGCACGTCCCTGATCACAATCGGGAATCGAGTCCCAAGCGCTCCGCGCAACCGGGACAAGTCAGTGTCCGAGATTCTCCCGATAGCGCTCAGCCCGGTCCTTGGCCACACCATAGTGCCCCGGCAGCATGCCGAGCGGGGAGTCCTTGTCGCCTTCGGCCGGCAGGGAATCGTCGTCAGTGCGTTGGCCACCGGATCGCCAAAATTACTGGCGATACCGATCGCGGGCGTCTTCCTCCTTCTTCTTCCGATCCGACTCCTCCTGTGTGGCTTTCTTCTTCCTATTCAGCTCTTGCTGAGTAGCCTTGCGCCTTTGATCCTGCCCTTGCGCTTCGGGCTGAGCGCGCTTCCGCTCCAGATCTTGTTGCTGCTTCTGTTGTTGCTGGCGCTGCTGTTCTTGCTTGATCTGCTGCGCTTGCTGCCGCTGTTGCTCCTGCTGACGTTGGCCTTGCTGCCGCTGCTGCTCTTGCTGTCGTTGCTGCTCTTGCTGTCGTTGCTGGTCTTGCTGTCGCTGCTGGTCTTGCTGTCGCTGTTGCTCTTGCTGCACACGCGGTTTGAAATACTGCTGCGCGACAGGCTCACGCGGCTGGTAGCGGTAATACTCGGATCGGATCGTATGCTGCTGTTCTACTGCGCGAGGATAACGGTCGCCGGAATAATTCCGCTGGTAGGTCGGCAACGGCGCGGGAGCCGGGGCGGAGCCGCGATCCCAACGGTCCCACCCGCTTCGACGCTGTTCCCAGTCGCGGCCCCAGTGATCTCCCCAACGTGGCGGCGCGTCGGCACGCCAGCCACGGAAATACGACGGGGGCTGGCGGTAGTAGCGTACCGGCACGCGCAGCACATAAGCCGGGACATCGTAATAACCCACCCTATCCCACGGCCCGTTGTACCAGCTGCTCGCATACCAGTTGTCGCCCTGGAACACCCAGTAGAGGCCGTCGTAAAAGAAGTAATTCGAATCCACGCGGGGGTCGTAGTAGACGGGGTAGCCCGGTATCTGGACAAGATCCGGGTACGTCGAAAAATTGATGCCAATGTTGACACCCGGATATCCGACTCCGACCGAGACATGGCTGGATGGTGGGTAGGGAGGAGCGGTATAGCACCCCTGGACAAGGACTATCGATATCGCAATGATCAGGTAGGTCTTTTTCATTTTCAGCTCTTTACTTAATTCCGGGCCATCGCCCAGCTACCGGGCATGACCCGTTGCGTGTTCGCCATGGTGTCGCTACTCTCTGGGCGCTCACAGATTTGTTGTCAATGATCTTTTTTCCGTTGGCTGTTTTACTTGCGAACAAGCAGCAGCGCGGCTCCTGCCACGATAGCCGCCACACCTGCCCAGACCGGAATATTGACCGTCTCCCTGTCCTTGATCGACAGTTCAAGCGGTCCCAGCTTCACCTCATCCGTTTTTTTCGTATAGGTGAATCCGCCGTAGATCAGTCCCAGGCTCCCGGCCACGATCAGTGCGATTGCCACGATTTTGACTGCGTTCATTTCAATCCCTTCCAAGTAGAGCCAAACAAGTCTGTAAGGGAAAACGTTCAAGAAGGTTGAACCACACCCGCCTTGAATGGCACGGACGGCATGACAGACAACGGCCGCTTCGCGGCCGCCATTAGTTAATATGCCAATAACGGCGATACAGTACGCGCTCTTAATGTTGGTTTACCCGGCCCTTGTCTTTCGGTCCCTTATGATTCTGGTCACGCTGATTGTGGTCACGCTGCCGCTGAT
>JAIBEL010000054.1 GCA_019459285.1 Rhizobium sp.
CCCCCCGTATCAACAAACCTGCTCGCGGGTATGGGATGCCGACGGCCGGGCGGCCTTGATCGAGCCGGGCGGCGAGGCCGCGCGCCTGCTGGGCGAGGTGCAATCGCGCGGCCTCGCGCTGGAAAAAATCCTGCTTACCCACGGCCACCTCGACCACGTCGGCGCAGCGGTCGAACTGCGCGAAACCCTCGGCATCCCCATCGTCGGCCCGCAGCGCGAGGAGCAGTTCTGGCTCGACCTGTTGCCGCAGCAGGCCGAGCTGTTCGGGTTTCCGCCTGCGGTGGCGTTCACGCCCGACCAATGGTTGAGCGACGGCGATCGGGTGGACGTGGGAGCCATCCGTTTCGACGTGCTGCATTGTCCCGGCCACACGCCCGGCCATATCGTGTTCTACCAGCCGGATGCGCGGCTCGCCTTCGTCGGCGACGTGCTGTTCAAGGGCTCGATCGGCCGTACCGATTTTCCGCGCGGCGACCACGCGGCGCTGATCGCGGCCATCCGCGAAAAGCTGTTCCCGCTCGGCGACGACGTGCATTTCGTGCCGGGACATGGCGCGATGTCGACGTTCGGCCACGAGCGGCGCGAGAACCCCTTCGTCGGTCTGGAGTCAGACTGACATCAGGCCTGCGAGCCTCTCAGGAAACGAGGAGCCGACATGAAACCTTCCTGCTTGTCACGGGCCGCCCTTCCAGTCGTGCTGCTGCTGATGGCCACGGCGCAGGCGCAGGACCTCTCCGTCATCGTCGTTCCGCCGCCCGAAGCGCCCGCGCTCACGCAGGCCGCGCAAGCGCTGGTCGACGCGGCCAACGCGCGCGTGCCGCAACTCGACACGGCCGGCCTGCTGACGCAGCTGAAGACACAGCCGCAAACGGTGGTACTCGACGTGCGCACGCCGGCCGAAGTCGACTACTCGGGCCACATCGCGGCAGCGCATTTTTTCAATATCACGCGCGGTCTGCTGGAATTCAGGATCGAAGCCGCGGTGCCGGACAAGGCCACGCCCATCGTCGTCTATTGCGGCGTCAGCCAGCGCAGCCCGCTTGCGGCCGACACGCTGATCAAGCTCGGCTACACGAACGTGAAGAACTACCGCGACGGCTTCGTCAACTGGAGGCGCGCCGGCCTGCCGATCGAGTAGCTTTCCTGTCGGGAGGGGTGAGACTTACAGCGGGGTGATGGCGCGGACCAGCGCGCCGGCGGCGTCGGCCGTGGCATGTCCGCGGTCGCGGCGTGGGTTGTACTCGACGATCTCCATCGCCACGAAGCCCGGATCGCCGCGCAGATGCGATAGCGCATCGGCAAGCTCGGCACGGCACAAGCCGCCGGGCACCGGCGTGCCGACGCCCGGTTCCTCCTCGGGGTCGAGCGCGTCGAGATCCACGCTCACGCCGAAACCGGAGGTGCCGTGCCGCACGATGGCGAGCGCCTCATCGAATACCGTGGCGAGTCCGCGCCCGCGCACCTCGTCCATCTCGAACACGCGCACGCCCAGCCGCTGTAGCAGCGCCGCCTCGCCCGCCTCGTAGCTGCGCACGCCGATCAGGCACACGTGCTCGGGGCGCAGCTTGGCTTCCATGCCCGCGATCCTGGTGAGTGCGGCGTCGCCGTGGCCGAGCAGGGCGGCCAGCGGCATGCCGTGGATCTGGCCGCTCGGCGTGGTGGCGAAAGTATGGCTGTCCATATGGGCGTCGATCCAGATCAGGCCGATGGGACCCCGGTCGGCCAGCATGCGATGCACGCCGCTCCAGGTCCCGATCGCGCAGGAATGGTCGCCACCGACCACCAGCGGAAAGTTTCCCCCCTGCAGTACCCTTTCCACTTCGGCAGCCAGCCGTTCGCCGAGCGCCCTCACCGTGTGCAGCGGCGTGTCCAGCGCTTCGCGCGGCACGCGCAGGATCGCATTCCATTCCACATGCTGTAGCGGCGTGTCGTGAAAGACGCGGTAATGGCGCAGCGTATCCGGTCCCTCGGCGGTAGCCGCATCGGGCGCGCCGGCGCCGCTGGCGGCGCCGATGACGATGATGTTGCGCGAGGAAGAAACGGAGGCCGGGTTCATGCCGTCAGCCTAGCAGGTGCAACGGCTTATCCCAGCCCGCCCAGATTCACGTACTTGCTTTCCAGGTATTCGTCGATACCGGAACGTCCGCCCTCGCGTCCCAGTCCCGATTGCTTGACGCCGCCGAACGCCACCTCGGCAGTGGAAATCAGCCCGGCGTTGATGCCGACCATGCCGTAGTCGAGCCGTTCCGCGAGTCGCCAGGCGCGCCCGAGGTCGCGCGTGTAGGCATAGGCAGCGAGGCCGTACTCGGTATCGTTGGCCATGCGGATCACCTCGGCTTCGTCGGCGAAGCGGATCAGCGGCGCCACCGGGCCGAAGGTCTCGTCGCGGCAGATCTGCATGTCGGGTGTGCACTGGCCCAGCACCGTCGGCTGGAAGAACAGCCCACCGAGCGTGTGGCGATGGCCGCCGGCCAGCAGTGTCGCGCCGTGGGCGAGGGCGTCGGCGATGTGGGCTTCGACTTTCTGCAGTGCGGCGGCGCTGATCAGCGGGCCGGTTTCCACGTCCGGCGTGAAGCCCTCGCCCACTTTCAGCTGCGCCACTGCAGCGGTGAATTTTTCAACGAAGGCATCGTGGATCGCGTCCTGCACGAACACCCGGTTGGCGCATACGCAGGTCTGCCCGCTATTGCGGTACTTGCTGGCGAGCGCGCCAGCCACTGCGGCGTCGAGGTCGGCGTCGTCGAACACGATGAAGGGCGCGTTGCCGCCGAGTTCGAGCGACACGTGCTTCAGGGTGCCCGCGCTCTGCACCAGCAGCTGCTTGCCCACTGCCGTCGAGCCGGTGAACGAGACCTTGCGCACCCGCGGATGCGACGTCAGCACGCCGCCGATGGTCGCCGCGTCGCCGGTGACCACGTTCAGCACCCCCGGAGGCAGGCCCGCGCGCTGCGCCAGCTCGGCCAGTGCCAGCGCAGTGAACGGTGTCTGCGAAGCCGGCTTCGCCACCACCGTGCAACCGGCAGCAAGCGCCGCGCCCGCCTTGCGCGTGAGCATCGCGGCAGGAAAATTCCACGGCGTGATCAGCGCGGCCACGCCTAAGGGCTGCTTCAGCGTGAACATGCGACGATCCGCCCACGGCGACGGCACCACGTCGCCGTAGACGCGCCGCGCCTCCTCGGCGAACCACTCGATGAAGCTTGCCGCGTAGTCGATCTCGCCACGTGCTTCGCTCAAAGGTTTGCCCTGCTCGGACACCATGATCGCGGCGAGATCGTCGCGGTGGGCGAGGATCAGGTCGAACCAGCGGCGCAACAACTGTGAACGCGTCTTGGCGGTCTGATCCCGCCAGGTGGGAAATGCGGTGTGGGCGGCTTCAATGGCACGTTCGGTGTCGGCGGTACTGCAACTCGGCGCGTGACCGACGAGCTCCGCAGTGGCCGGGTTATGAACGGCAAAGCGCGCGTCGCTAGCGGCGTCTTGCCATTCACCGTCGATCAGTGCCTGTTGCCGGAACAGTGTGGAATCGCCGAGCATCATCCCGTGAGCGTGTGCAGATCGCCTGTGAATTCAGGATTGGGCGCTGCTGGATGCGGCCTCAACCATTGCTTCGAGTAGACTGACCAGTGCCCGTCCCGACCCATCGCTCGCCGTCAGTGGCTGCAGTGCGATTCCGCGCATTTCGCACGCTTCGGTATCGACCCGGGCAGGTCCGGTGACGACGATGCGGGTAAGTTTGTGCAGCTGCCCGATAGCCTCGGCATCGATCGGACATGCATGGGTGATTGCCGTCGTCGCCCAGAACAGCCGCGGAACGATGTCGGCCGCTTCGGTGTCCGGGTACTCGCTCCAGTTGTGCTCGAAGTTCGGGATCGGCAGTTCGTCCGCGGTGAAGGCGGCGCGATCGAGGAAAACGACGCGTTCTTTCGCGCTCACTTGCCGTTGCCGTGGTTTTCGCCGGTCAGCCGCTCCAGCGCGCGCATCAGCGCCGAGGAATCGAGTTCGCTGTCGCCGGCCCCCATGAGCGCATTCATCTGCTGCGCGATGAGCGCGGCGCCGGGTAGCGGGGTGGCGGTTTCCTGCGCGTTGTCCATGACGATGGCCATGTCCTTGTGGTGCAGCTTCACCTTGAAGCCTGGCTTGTAGTTGGAGTCGAGCATGCGTTGGCCGTGGACTTCGAGGATGCGGCTGCCGGCGAAGCCGCCCAGCAGCGCCTCGCGCATCTTGACCGGGTCGACACCGTTGCGGCGCGCGAGCAGGATGGCCTCGGCGACGCCTTCGAAGGTGAGGCCGACGACGATCTGGTTGCAGCATTTGACGACCTGGCCCGCACCGTGGCCGCCGACGTGGACGACGTTCTTGCCGAGCGCTTCGAACAGCGGGCGCACCTTCTCGAAGATGGGCGCTTCGCCGCCGACCATGATCGACAGCGTGCCTTCCTTGGCTCCGGTCTCGCCGCCCGATACCGGGGCGTCGAGCATGTGAACGCCGCGTTCTGCCAGGGCGGCGGCGATGCGGCGGGTGGCGGCAGGCGACACGGTGCTCATGTCGACGATGGTGTGGCCGGGCTTGGCGCCGTGGACCAGGCCGCGGTCGCCGAGGATGATCTGCTCGACGTCGGTGGTGTCGGAGACGACGGTGAAGCTGATGTCGGCCTCGGCGGCCACTTCGGCAGGCGTGCCCTTGCCGAGCGCGCCGGCGACCAGCATGGGTTCGATACGGTCGAAACGGCGGCCGTAGACGTAGAGCTGGTGCCCGGCACGCAGGAGATTTTCCGCCATGGGGCGGCCCATGATGCCGCTGCCGATAAATCCGATTTTCATGATGCAAGTCCCTTCAGCAGCCATAACCAGAATGGCAGCGTAACCAATCCCGTCAGCGTTGACCAGCCCATGATGAGGCCGGCCAGACGGGTGTCGAGCCCGAAGCGGTCGGCCAGTGCGATGACCATCACCATGGTCGGCATGGCGGCTTCCAGTACGCCGGCTTCGCCGGGTTCGGTGAGCGGGCCGGGCCACACCAGCGCGACGCCGAGCGCGAGCAGGGGCATCAGCGCCAGCTTGATGAGCAAGGCCACGGCGACGGCTTTTTGCGGGCGCAGATCATGCCAGGGGATGGTCAGGCCGAGTACGAACAGCATCAGCGGAATGGTCGGGCTGCCGGCCCAGCGCGCGGCCTCCACCAACGGGTCGAGGTGCGCGCCGGAGAGGTTGACCGCGATGCCCGCGGCGAATCCCCATACCGGCGGCAGTTTCAGCCACATTCGCAGAAACGAGGCGTGTTCGGTGTGCTTGCCGCAGCGGAAGGCGATCCACACGCCGAGCGACCACACCAGTGGCGTGGTCGCGAGCATGTCGGCGAAGAAGGGATAGCGCGCGCCGCGTTCGCCGAAGACCGTGGTGAGGAAGGGATAGCCGAAGAACAGGACATTGCCAAACCCGGCGGCCAGTATGACCGCGCCGCGTTGCGGCCGCGACAGGCTGTGGCCGAGCGGGGTGGCGAACAGCGCCAGTGCGGCGAGCCCCAGGCCGGCCAGCGTGGCGACGCCCAGAATCAGGGGCACCTGCAACAGGTTCAGGTCGACCGTGGCCGCCGCGCCGGCCGAAAAGAACAGCACGGGCGCGAAGAAATTCAGCACCAGCCGGTTGATCTCGCCGCGCAGGCCGACGATGGAAATGCCGCTTTGCCAGCGCGGCCAGATGCCGCCCGCAGCGATCAGCAGGGACAGGGGCAGCAGCGTTTTCAGCAGCAGTTGCTGGGCGAGATCGGCGGACATGAAACGAGACGTCGGGCGGACGGGGCGGCCATCATAACGCGTGTCGCCCCGGTTCCGGCGGGATCCGGCCCCGCGGTGTGGCCCTTCAAATGAAACGGGCTTCCACGGGACGATAACCCGTGAAAGCCCGTTGGGCGGGTGCCGGGAAGCGTCAGGTACGGGACGCGGCGGTGTAGTGGGTTCCAGTGTTGCGCGGAAGATGGGCTTCTTCCAGCCAGGCCTTGATGCGCGCGGCATCTTTGGCGCGGCTGTTGTTGCCGCTGGAGTCGAGCAGCACGATGATGACGTCACGCTGCGCCACCTCGGCCTGCATCACCAGGCAGTGCCCGGCTTCATTGATGAAGCCGGTTTTCGACAGGCCGATATGCCAGTCGTCCATACGCGTCAGGCGGTTGGTGTTGTTGAAGGCAACGGTGCGGTAGTACACCTTCGCTTGCTGGTGGCGCTTCTTCTTCAGCACCACGCGCTGGGTCCCCAGCGTGTACTGGCCGGTCGCAGTGATCTGGCGGATTTCGGGATAGTTCTGATAGGCGTAATCTGCAAGCTTGGCGAGATCGAGCGCGGTCGAGCGGTTGCTGCTCGACAGGCCGGTGGGTTCGACGTACACGGTGTCGTGCATGCCCAGCACGCGCGCCGTGCGGTTCATGGTGGCGATGAAGCGGTCGAGGCCGCCCGGATAGGAGCGGGCCAGCGCGTGTGCCGCGCGGTTGTCAGAGGCGATCAGGGCAAGATGCAGCAGCTGTTCGCGGGTGTAGTGGGCGCCGATCGCCAGGCGCGAACCGGTGCCCTTGATGGTGTCGCGGTCATCGGACGTGATGGTGATGCGCTCGTCCAAAGGCTGGCCGGCATTGATCACCAGCATCGCCGTCATCAGCTTGGTGATCGACGCGATCGGCGTCTGCATGGTGGCGTTCTTGGCCAGAAGCGGCCGGCCGCTGGCCTGGTCGTACACCAGTACGGACTGCGCATTCAGCTCGGGCATGGACGCAGGTTCGGGCTGCGATTGCGAGGCGACAATCGGCTTGTCCACTTCGAGTGAGGTATTGCCGTCGAGCGCGGCAGCGCCGGTATGGACGCACAGCAAAATCAATCCGGTCAGAACAGCTTTCATGTGCATTCAGCTTCCAAAGAGGGTGACGAAAATATAACAGCTCTGACGAATACGGACATGCTGGCCAAAACTTGAAAACAACAGTTCATGGCATCCGCCCAAATATTTTAAGCCCTAGATTGACGGTGTAACAAAATTTATTATATATAGCAATGACATGGGAGAACTTCCGAATAATTTACTAAAGAAATCGGGGCTAACAGCATGTCAGTGCGCCCCCGGCGTGGTGGCCGAGGCGCTGGAGCTCCTGATGCGAGGCGAGGCCGCGCAGGCGGAGTTCGCCGCCTGCGTGCGCTGTGATCCCGTATTGGCGCTGCGATTGCAATTGCTGCCCGTCGATTTCTGCGCGCAGCCGGACCTGCTGCGCGCACTGCTATTGGCCGCGCCAGTTGCGGCGGGCGCGGCGCAGGTGAGCTATGTGGGCCGCTGGCGGCAATCGATCGGGGTGGCGCATCTGGCGCAGGCCTTGGGCGTGCGGTCGGGCGCGGTGGATGCCGAGGCCGCCTGGACTGCCGGCCTCGCTCACAATCTGGCGGACTATCTCGACACGGACATCATGCCGCCGGCCCATGCGGCCGACTGGCTGGAGGCGCTCGACACCGACGGCTGGCTGGCCGATGCGGTGCGCTATCACGCCGAACCGCTGGCGCGCGGGCGCGCCGCTCACCCGCTGGTGCGCATCGTCCAGCTGGCCTATCAGCTGGCGACGCGTGCCGACGCGGTGGACAGCGTCGATGTGCGGGCTGCGCTCGCCGCCTTGCAGATGGGCGCGGGCGAAGCCGCTCAACTGCTGGCCGACAGCCAGGTTCAGGTACGCCAGCTGGCGCAGCGCTTCGGACTGGTCGATGCCGTGGCGCAGTCGGCCAGCGGCGGATTCGACCGCCTCGCCCGCCTGTATGCCGCCCAGGCGGCCCAATCCGCGCTGCACGGACACTTCCGCCAGTCGAACGGGTCGTCCAGTCAGACTTTCGGGCTGTTGCAGGACAGCCTGCGCGCCCTGTTCGGGATCGAACATACCTGTCTCTTCGCCCCCGGGGTCGACGGCACCCTGCGATTGACCACGCTGATTCCGGCGGGAGCCGGTTTGCGGGCGCTGGCGATCCCTCCGGATGACGGCCACTCCGCGCTGTCTCGCGCGCTGGCACGCAGCGCGCCCCAGCAGTTCGAACGCGGCGAGGCAGATGCCGCGCTGGTCGACGAACAGATCGCCCGTTTGCTGGGCGTGACGCGCTTTCTGTGCCAACCGCTGGCATTGCACGATGGTCAGATGGGCGTGCTGGTGGCAGGCGATGCCCTGCCCGGCCTGGGACTGTCGCCGCTGTGGCGGTTCACCCTGACTGAATGCAGCGAAATGTTGCGGCCGGCCGTCGTGCCGGCTGCCGCGCCGCCCGCCGCCCCGCCGTCCGTGGCGCCCGCCGCACAGAGCGACGATATTCCGCGCGACCGGGTACGACGGGCCGTTCATGAGGTGGCCAATCCGCTCACCATCATGCGCAATTACGTCAACCTGTTGTCCGAGCGCCTGGGTGCGGATTCGGCCGTGCAGCGCGACCTGGGCATCATCAGCGACGAAATCGAGCGGGTGGCGCGCATCGTGCGCGGCATTACGCTGGCCGAGGAAATCGCGGTGCCCGCCGCGTCGCTCGAACTGGTGTCGGTCAACAGCGTGGTCTCCGAACTGGTGCGCATGGCCCTCGGCACCCTGTTCGCGCCGAACAAGGTCAACGTGCAGATCGACCTCAACCCCGACGTGCCGCCGATGCCGCTGCAAAAGGACCTGCTGAAGCAGGTGTTGTTCAACCTTGCCAAGAATGCGGTCGAGGCCATGCATGCGGGCGGCCATCTCAAATTCATCACGCGGCTGGTTGCGGCCGACGGCCAGCGTCAGATCGAAATCGAAGTGGCCGATACCGGCCCCGGCCTGCCTGCCGCCGTCGCGTCGCATTTGTTCGAACCGGTGATCAGCGAAAAGGGCGGCGACCATGCCGGCCTCGGACTGACCATCAGCCGCAGCCTGGTCGAGCGTCTGAACGGCCAGCTCAGCTGCACCAGTACACCGCAGGGAACCCGTTTCCTGATCCGCCTGCCGACTTTGCAAAACGGCCAGGCCCCGCTCACAACAACACGCTACGGGTCTATGTAACCCGCGCTCAAGGAGAACACACGTGTCAGACGATCCCATCGAATCCTCCCCGCCACGCAGTACGGTCAGCACGTTTCCGGTGCGCCCGCGCCTTCTGGTGGTGGACGACGAGCCGCTGATTCTGGAGGGGTTGACGCGCTTGCTGGCCACCCGCGATTACGACGTGGTGACCGCCAACGGTGGGTGCGACGCGCTGATCGCCATCGGCAAGCAGCAGTTCGACGCCATCCTGCTCGACCTCGGCATGCCGGACCTCAACGGCAACGAAGTGCTGCGCTTCGTCGCCGACCGCAGCGCCGATACGCCGGTGATCGTGGTGTCGGGCGACAGCACCATCGACGCGGCGATCCGCGCGCTGCGCGGCGGCGCCGCCGATTTTGTGCGCAAGCCCTACGAGCCCGAGGAACTGCTGCGGCGCATCGACAACACGCTGACGCGACGACGACTGGAAAAGGAAAACAACCACATCTTGCAGCGTCTGCAACAGTCGGAGAAGTGGCACCGCTTCCTGGTCAACAGTTCGCCCGACTTCATCTACACGCTGGATTGCGATGGCCGCTTCACCTTCGTCAACGACCGCGTCGAAAGCCTGCTCGGCTATCGCAGCGAGGAACTGCTGGGCCAGCATTACAGTCTGGTCATCCACGAGGACGACATCGCGCGCGCCGAGCACGTGTTCAACGAGCGCCGGGCTGGCGACCGCAGCGCGCGCAACACCGAAATCCGCCTCAAGTGCAATCCCGGGATGCGCCGTCCGCGCCTGATGAATGGCCGCTGCAAGTCGGTCGAGCTGACTGCGACCGGCATGTACGACGAGGAGGCCAGCCCGTTCGAGAAGCGCTTCATCGGCAGCTACGGCGTCGCCAAGGACGTCACCGAGCGCAAGCAGGCCGAGGAGACCGTGCACTACCAGGCCTACCATGACCTGCTCACCGGCCTGCCCAACCGCGCGCTGTTCCGCGACCACCTCGGGCTCATGCTGGCGCAGGCCAAGCGCAACCAGAAACCGCTGGCGGTGCTGAGCCTCGACCTCGACCATTTCAAGGTGATCAACGATTCGCTCGGCCACACCATCGGCGACGAACTGCTGCTTGCGGTCGGCGCGCGCCTGCGCCAGTGCCTGCGCGAGGGCGACACGCTGGCACGCCTGGGTGGCGACGAATTCGCCGTGCTGCTACCGACACTGGTGTCGCGCAGCGACGTCGAGCACATCTGTCGCAAGATCATCCAGGTGCTGTCCAAGCCGGTCTACGTCAAGGGCCACGAGATCTACATCTCGGTCAGCATCGGCGCCTGCGTCGCGCCCGAGGACGGCGACATGATCGACAGCCTCATCCGGCAGGCGGAGATCGCCATGTACCAGGCCAAATCGCAGGGCCGCAGCCGGCTGCAATTCTGGGAATCAGGCATGCAGGCGCCCTACTCCGAGCGCATGCAGATCGAGGCCGACCTGCGCCGCGCGCTGGCGCGCAACGAATTCGTGCTGTTCTACCAGCCGCAGGTCGACACCACGACCGGCGAGGTGCGCGGGTTCGAAGCCCTGCTGCGCTGGTGGCATCCACAGCGCGGCCTGCTGACGCCCGCCGACTTCATCCCGGTGGCCGAGGAGTCCGGCGTCATCGTGCCGATCGGCGACTGGGTGCTGCGCCAGGCCAGCGCGCAGATGGCCGACTGGCGCAAGGCCGGGCTGCCGCCGGTGCGCCTGTCGGTGAACATCTCGGCGCGCCAGCTCGAGAATCCCGATTTCGTCGACAGCGTCATGCGCGCGATCCAGGTGTATTCGCTGGACGGCCACCAGATGGAACTGGAAATCACCGAGAGCCTGCTGATGCGCGACTTCGAGGCCAACGCGATCAAGCTCGGCCGCCTTTCCGCCTCCGGCATCCGACTGGCCATCGACGACTTCGGCACCGGCTACAGTTCGTTCAAGTATCTTTCGCGTTTCCCCATCCACACCCTGAAGATCGACCAGTCCTTCGTGCAGGACCTCGAGCGCGAAGAGAATATGTCCATCGTCAACGCCATGATCGCCATGGGGCGCGGCATGAATCTCAACGTCGTCGCCGAGGGGGTCGAAACCGAGGCCCAGCGTGCCAGCCTGCAGCAGATGCAATGCCACGAAGTGCAGGGGTATTACTACAGTGCCGCCATGTCCAGCCATGAAGCCACCACCCTGCTGGGCCGGCATGCGCGGGGCTTCGCGCAGGCGCAGCATCAAATCGCGGGTTGATTCCGGGATGCGGACCTAATACAGGCGGTGCCGGAACAGCCAACTCGCGAGACTCAGCGACACCAGGCCAATCACCGCCATGGGCCATAGCTGGCCGGTCAGCACGTCGAAGCCTGCGCCCTCCAGGAACACCTTGCGCAGGATCACCAGAAAATAACGCAGCGGGTCGATCAGCGTGATCGTCTGCACGACCGCCGGCATGTTGGCGATGGGCGTCGCGAAGCCGGACAGGATCACCGCCGGCACCATGAACAGGAAGGCGCCCAGCAGACCTTGCTGCTGCGTCACCGCCAGCGAGGAAATGAGGAGTCCGGCTCCCACTCCGGATAGCAGGAACAGCGCCAGCCCGGCGTAGAGCGCGGACAGGCTGCCCAGCAGCGGAACCTTGAACCACAGCGTGGCGATCAGCAGGATCGCCGTGCCCTGCACCATGCCGATAATGAACCCCGGCAGCGCCTTGCCCAGAAGGATCTCGCCGGGCCGCAGCGGCGTCACCAGCAGCTGGTCGAAGGTGCCCTGTTCCCGCTCGCGTGCCACGGTCAGCGCGGTCACCAGCATGGTCGTCACCAGGGTGAGCATGCCGATGATGCCGGGGATGAAGAACCAGCCGCTTTCCAGGTTGGGGTTGAACCAGGCCCGCGTTTCCAGGCGGGCCGGCGGGGCTGGCAGGCCGTGCGCGGTGATCCATGCCCGGTTGAAGTCGTCCACGATGGCGCGTACGTAGTTCAGGGCGATCATGGCGGTATTGGAGTTGCGGCCGTCGACGATGACCTGCACCGGGGCGCTGCCGCGCGATTGCAGATCGGCGCTGAAGCGCGGACCGATGTGGAGCACCACCAGCACTGCCCGCTTGTCCACCAGCGGCGCGATCTCGCCTTCGGCATGCAGGGTGGCCACACGGTGGAAAGCGGGTGCGCCGTCGAATGCTGCCACCAGCTCACGCGAAGCCGTGCCGCGATCCTCGTTGTAGAGGGCGTAGGAAATGTCCTTCAGGTCGAAGGTGGCGGCGTAACCGAACACCAGCAGCTGGATCATCGGCGGCACGATGAGCACCATGCGGCTGCGGGGATCCTTGAGCAGGGCCAGGAACTCCTTGCGGATAAGCGCCAGCAGGCGGATCAGCATGCGGACTCCTCCGTCATTCGAGCCGCTTCCGCGACTTGCGCCAGGTGATGCCGAGGAAGACCGCCGCCATCAGCAGCAGGGCCAGCGCGTTGGGCAGCACGACCGACCACACGTCGCCGGCGAGGAACAGGGTCTGCACGATGGACACGAAATAGCGCGCGACGATGAGGTGGGTGATGCCCTGGACCACGGCCGGCATGCTGTCGATGTCGAAGATGAAGCCGGACAGCAGGAAGGCGGGGAGGAAGGTGCCGATGATGGCGACCTGCCCCGCCACGAACTGGTTGCGCGCCACCGCGGAGATGGCCAGGCCCATGCCCAGCGCCGCCAGCAGGAACAACGAGGCGCACGCCCACAGCAGCCAGAAGGAGCCGCGCAGCGGCACGCCGAACAGCCCCACCGCGAGACCCACCGTCAGCAGCATGCCGCCGGTGCCCAGCACGAAGTAGGCGATGATCTTGCCCAGCAGGATCTCGCTCATGCTGGCCGGCGTCACCAGCAGCGCTTCCAGGGTGCCGCGTTCCCATTCCCGGGCCATCACCAGGGCGGTGAGCAGGGTGCCGATCAGGGTCATGATGATGGCCACCAGGCCCGGCACCAGGTAGTTGCGGCTGCGCAGTTCGCTGTTGAACCACACCCGCTGTTCCAGCTGCACCGGCGTGGCCAGTTCCTGTCCCTGGCTCGTGGCACGGCGCGCCAGCCAGTTGCCCCAGGCGCCCTCGATATAGCCCTGGGTGAGCCGCGCGGTATTGGCGTCGACGCCGTTGACGATGACCTGGATGGGGGCGCCGTCGGACCGCCGCAGTTGCTCGGCGAAGTTGGCGCGCAGATGCACGATGGCGTTCACCCGGCCTTCACGCAGCGCTTGTTCCGCCGCGGCAAGCGTGCGGGCATGCAATGGCGCGAAATAATGGCTGCTCTCCAGGCTGGCGAAGAAATCTGCCGTATCCGGCGAAGGGGCCTCCGCCACCAGCGCCACCGGGACGTGGTCGGCATCGAGCGAGACGCCGTAGCCGAATAGCACCAGCAGGAAAATCGGCATGACGAAGGCGATGGCGATGCTGCTCGGGTCGCGTACGATCTGCAGGAACTCCTTGCGTACCAGACCCTTGAGCCGCATCAGGCCGCCGCCGCGCAAGGACGGTTTCTGCGCGGCGCTCATGCCGCTTCCTTCGCCGCATAGGCGGCTTCCACCAGCCGGATGAAGGCGTCTTCCATGCTGGGCTCGGGCTGCTCGGGCGTGCGGGCGCCGGCCTTGATGGCGGTAGGTTCGTCCATCGCGAGGATGCGGCCGGCGGCCATGATGGCCAGGCGGTCGCAGTATTCCGCCTCCTCCATGAAATGGGTGGTCACCAGCACCGTCACCCCGGCGCGGGCGAGCGCGTTGATGCGCAGCCAGAACTCGCGCCGGGCCAGCGGGTCGACGCCCGAGGTCGGTTCATCGAGGAACAGGATCTCCGGCTGGTGCATCAGCGCGCAGGCCATCGCCAGGCGCTGCTTGTAGCCGAGCGAGAGATCGGCGGAAAGCTGTTCGGCATAGGGCGCCAGCTCGAATTCCGCCAGTGCCCACTGCCGCCGCGCGTCGCGCGCATCGCCCGCCAGGCCGTAGGCGCTGGCGAAGAAGTCGAGATTCTGCGCCACGCTCAAATTGCCGTAGAGGGAGAATTTCTGCGACATGTAGCCGATGCGCCCGCGCGCCGTCGACGCCGCGTGACGCAGGTCCAGGCCGGCCACGCGCAGGGTGCCGGCGCTGGCGGGCAGGAGGCCGCAGAGCATGCGGAAGGTGGTCGACTTGCCGGCGCCGTTGGCCCCCAGCAGGCCAAAAATTTCGCCCCGGCGGACCTGGAAGCTCACGCCGTCCACCGCCCAGAAATCGCCGAAACGGCGGCGCAGGCCTTCGACCTGGATGACCGGCGCGTCATTCTCGTCTGGGTGCCGCTGCAGGCCGTCGACAAGGGAGTCGCCATGCGTGGGTGCCGCCGCGCCGGTGCGGGCGCGCAGCAGGTCGATAAAGCCGTCCTCGAAACGCGGGGGCACGGCCTTGATGCGCACGTCTTGCAGGCCGGGCAGCCGGGTCAGCTGCGCCGGGTCACCCGCTGCCTGCGTGACCAGCCGAACGTGGTCGCCCTGGACCAGGGCATCCACCACCCCGGGCTGGCCGGTCAGATTGGCCTGCAGATCACGCGGGCGTTCGCCGGAAGCAGTGACGGCCCAGGTCCGGCCCGCCATGCGCGCGCTGATCGTCGCCGGCGGGCCCTGATCGAGGATTTTGCCGCGGTCGAGCAGGATCACGGCCTGGCAGCGTTCCGCCTCGTCCAGGTAGGCGGTGGACAGCAGCACGCTCATACCCTCGTTCTTCACCAGACGGTCGACGATGGCCCATAGTTCGCGGCGCGATACCGGGTCCACGCCGACGGTGGGCTCGTCGAGCAGCAGCAGGCGCGGTGCCCGCACCAGGGTGCAGGCGAGGCCGAGTTTTTGTTTCATGCCGCCGGACAGCCGCCCGGCCAGCCGCCGGGTGAAGGGGCCGAGCCCGGTCATGTGCATCAGCTCGCCGTAACGTTCGGCCCGCGCCGCCTGGGGCACGCCCTGCAGATCGGCGTAGAGGTCGAGATTTTCCTGCACGCTGAGATCCTCGTACAGGCCGAAGCGCTGTGGCATGTAGCCGAGGGCAGCCTGCACCGCGAGGGACTCGCGGGTGGAATCCATGCCGAGCGCGCGGATGCTGCCGGTGTCGGGGACCAGCAACCCGGCCGCCAGGCGCATCAGGGTGGTCTTGCCCGCCCCGTCCGGCCCGATCAGCCCGGTCACCACGCCGGGGCGGATGGCGAAGCTCACGCCATCCAGCGCCTGGGTGCGCTGGTGGCCGGAAGCGAAGGACCTGGCCAGGTCAACCGCCTCCAGGATCGGCGCATCGTCCATGACGGCGCGCCTATTTGCCGTCCGTGCAGGGGGCCGTGCCCTGCGCCGGCGGTGTCTGGTCGAGCGGAATGGTCACCGTGGCAGGCATGCCCAGGCGCAACTCGCCTTGTCCTTCGCAGACGAACACGCGGGCCTGGTAGACCAGGCTGGAACGGATTTCCGCGGTTTCCACCGATTTGGGGGTGAACTCGGCGCTCGGCGAGACATAGCCGACCCAGGCGCGGTAGCGCTTGTCCGGGTGGCTGTCGGTCTGCACCCAGGCGCGGGCGCCCACGGGCACGCGACCCAGTTGCGGTTCGGCCAGCCAGGTGCGCACCCAGACCGGATCGGTCAGCGCCAGGGTGAATACCGGTTTCTGCGGCGAGGCCATGTCGCCCGGCTCCAGGATGCGGTTCTCGATCACGCCGTCGGACGGCGCGTGCAGTTCGCCTTCGTCAAGGTCGCGCTGGAGCACGGCCACGGTTGCCTCGTCGGCAGCCAGGGTCGCCTTCGCCGCCGCGATGTCCTCCTTGCGCGGACCGAGTTCGGCCAGGCGCAGCGTTTCCTCGGCCGCCTTCAACTGGTCGCGCGCCTTGTCGAGGGCGAAGCGGGCGCTGTCCGCCTGCTGCTGCGAGATGAATTTGCGGGCCACCAGGTCAGCCTGGCGCTGGTAATAGGCCTGGGCGTCCGCCACCGCTACCCGGGCCGCGTCGCGCTGCGCGCGCGCCTGGCGGATTTCCTCCGGACGGGAACCCGCCAGGTAGCGCGCCACCACCTGGCGCTGGACGGCTACTTGCGCCTCGGCCTGCTGGCGCGAGAGGCGCAGCCGCTCGGTGTCCAGACTGGCCAGCAATTGCCCGGCTTTCACACGCGTCCCTTCCTGCGCCAGGACCTGCGCGATGCGGCCGCTGGCGTTGAAAGCCAGTTCGACCTGACGGATGTCCACGTTGCCGTGCAGGGTCAGTTCGTTCTGCGGCGTCGGCCCCTCGTTGCAGAACCAGCCGACGCCGACAAGCACGGCGACGACTGCGACGATGATCAGGATGATTTTAATTTTCATGGTACGTCCTTCGAGCGGGTCGACCGGTCTGCCTGGTTCGCTAGGCATGATAGGGCAGATCGCGCGGACGTGGCGGTGGGGGGCCGAGCAGGCGTTCGGGAACTTCATGGCCATGCCGCGCTTCTCTATCAGGCAACTCAACAACACGCCTGATCGGAAGGATGCCGTGGACGCCGCAACTGCCTCAGTCACTCCCCCCGCGCTCGCTGCCCTCAATGGCCTGCGCACCTATCTCAACGACCAGATCCTCGGCCAAGAAAGCCTGGTGGAACGCCTGCTGGTGGCCTTGCTGGCCGACGGCCACCTGCTGGTCGAAGGCCCGCCTGGCCTCGCCAAGACCCGCGCCATCAAGGCGCTGGCGCACGGCCTCGAAGGCGATTTCCAGCGCCTGCAGTTCACCCCCGACATGCTGCCGTCCGACCTTACCGGCTCCGACATCTACCGGCCTGAGGAAGGCGGCTTCCATTTCCAGCGCGGTCCGCTGTTCCACAACCTGATCCTGGCGGACGAGGTCAACCGCGCGCCCGCCAAGGTGCAATCCGCGCTGCTCGAGGCCATGGCCGAACGGCAGATCAGCGTCGGCGCCGCGACCTATCCGCTGCCGCGCCTGTTCCTGGTGATGGCCACGCAGAACCCGATCGAGCACGAAGGCACCTATCCCCTGCCCGAGGCCCAGCTCGACCGCTTCATGCTGCACACCCGCGTCGACTACCCGGACCGGGCCACCACCCTGCACATCATGGAACTCGCCCGCCGCGAGGCCCGGGAAGCGCGCGAACTGCCGCCGCCGCCGAGCCGCCTGAGCCAGGAAACGATCCTCGTCGCGCGCCGCGAGGTGCTCGATCTCGCGCTGGCCGATTCGGTGGCGGAATACATCGCTGCCCTGGTCGAGGCCACGCGCAGCCCCGAGAAGTACAGCGCCGGCCTGGCCGAATGGTTGCGCTGGGGTGCCAGTCCGCGCGCGGCGATCGCCATCGAGCGCGGTGCCCGCGCGCTGGCCTGGCTGGATGGACGCGATTACGTCAGCCCCGACGACGTCCAGGCCATCGCCCCGGACGCGCTGCGCCACCGGCTGCTGCTCGACTACACTGCGCAGGCTCGCGGCGTCACCGCGCAGCAATGCGTGGCCGAATTGTTGCAGCAGGTGCCCGCCCCGTGAGCCTGCCCGATCTGGCTGAACTGGTCGCGTTGCGCGGCCCCGCTCGCGGTCTCAGCCTGCACGCGCACCGTCCTGCCCTGGCGCTGCTGCAGGGCTCGCACCGCAGCGCCCAGCGCGGGCGCGGCCTGGAGTTCGAGGAGGTGCGGCCCTATGCGCCCGGCGACGACGCCCGCAACATCGACTGGCGCGTCACCGCCCGGCGCGGCCGGCCGCACACCAAACTGTTCCGCGAGGAACGCGAGCGGCCGGTCTGGCTGCTGGCGGACCTGCATCCCGGCCTCTACTTCGGCAGCCGCCGCCAGCTCAAGTCAGCCCTGCTGTTGCGGTCGGCGGCGCTGCTGGCCTGGGTCGCGGTGCTGGGCGGGGACCGCCTCGGCGCCCTGATCGCCAGCGGTCATGATCAGCCACGCATCTTCCCGCCGCGCGGCCGTGAGGCCGGCGTGCTGCCGGTGCTCGAAGCGCTGGTCGAGGCGCAGCCGCAGGCGCCCGGCGTGCCCGATGTCGACAGCCTGAATGCCCTGCTGGCCGGGTTGCGACCGTTGCTGCAGCCCGGCAGTCTGGTGCTGGTGCTGAGCGACTTCAGCGCGCTGGACGAGCGCACCGAATCTGCCCTGGCCGCGCTGAGCGCGCACAGCGACTGCCGGCTGTTGGGACTGAGCGATCCGCTGGAACGCAATGGCCTGCCCGCCGGCCTGTATCGTGCCGGCCTGCCCGGCCGGCTCTGGTGGCTCGATGGCGCGCGCAGCCGGGACGCCTGGCAGGAAAAATGGGTGGCACGCCAGCAGCGGCTGGACGCCCTGGCCCGCCGGCTCGCCTTGCCCCTGACCCACCTGGATACCGCGGATGCCGTGGCCGAGTCGCTGCCGCCGCTACTCAGGGAAACGGCATGGGCGGCATGAATGCCGACTGGCTGTCCCAACTGGCGCCAGCCCATGCGCCACCCCCGCCGGGCTGGTGGCCACCGGCACCCGGCTGGTGGGGATTGGCACTGCTGCTCGGGCTGATCGCTGCCGGCCTGGTCTACGTAGTCCGCCGCCCGCCCGTCCGCCTGCGCCGTACCGCCCTGCGCGAGCTCAAGCGCCTGGAAGAGGACACGAACGACGATGCCCGCCTGGCCAGCGAACTGGAACACTTGATGCGCCGCTATGCCGTGGCCGTCTACGGCCGTGAGACCGTGGCGCATCTGAGCGAATCGGCCTGGCTGGACTTCGTCGTCGTGCACGGCGGCAAGGACCTGGCGGGCGACGCGGGCCAGGCGCTGCTGCGTGCCGCCTATGGGAGTCCGGTCCCAGCCGATCGCACCCGCTGGTTGAAGGGGGTGCGCGGCTTCCTGGGGACGCGCCGGTGATCCACGTTGCCTGGCCCTGGATGCTGCTGAGCCTGCCGTTGCCCTGGCTGCTGGCGCGCTGGCTGCCACCTGCCCAGCCGCAGGGCGCGGCGCTGTTCCTGCCCTTCGCCGCCACTGTCGCGGACGCGGCGCTGCCGGCTGGGCGCCCGGCGTCGCGGCCGCGCAAACTGCTGTTCGCCCTGGTCTGGCTGCTGCTGGTTCTCGCCGCCATCCGGCCGCAGTGGCTGGGCGATCCCGAAGCGGTCGCCGCCACCGGGCGGCGTCTGCTGCTGGCGGTCGACGTGTCCGGTTCCATGGCCAACCAGGACATGGCGGGCGGCGCCACCCGCCTGCAGGTGGTGCAGAAAGTGGCCGGCGATTTCATCCGCCGCCGTCACGGCGACCAGGTCGGCCTCATCCTGTTCGGCACCCGGCCCTATCTGCAGGCGCCGCTCACCCCCGATCTCAACACGGTGGATCAGTTTCTCGACGAGGCCATGATCGGCGTGGCAGGCACGCAGACAGCGATCGGCGACGCCATCGGCCTCGCCATCAAGCGGCTCAAGCAGGACCCGGCCCGATCGGGCCACCCGGGCGATACCGTACTGATCCTGCTGACCGACGGCAGCAGCAACGCCGGCGCCATGCCGCCGCTCGAAGCGGCCAGAATGGCCGCACAAGCCGGGTTGCGCATCTACACCATCGGCGTCGGTGCCGCCGCGCAGGATGGCTTCTTCGGCATCAGCGGCAACAGCGACCTCGACGAGGACACGCTGAAAAGCATTGCGAAGACAACCGGCGGCGAATACTTTCGCGCCACCGATGCCGCCGCCCTCGAACAGGTCTATGACCGTATCGACCAGCTGGAGCCGAGCGCTGCGCGCCAGCAGTGGTATCGACCGCGCGACGAATGGTTTGCGTGGCCGCTGGGGCTGGCGCTGTTGTTGAGCCTGCCGGCCGTGTTGTGGAGCGGACGATGGCGCTGATGCAGCAATTTCACTTCTTGCGGCCGTTCTGGCTGCTGGCCTTGCCCGTGCTCTGGGGGCTTAGTGTCTGGCTCGCCCGACGTCGCGGCCGCGATGGCGACTGGACCCGGCTCATCGACCCCGACCTGCTGCCGGCGCTGCGCCTGGCCGGCGGTGGCACACCCGGGCGCTCGCCGTGGCCCTGGCTGGCGCTGGCCTGGACCCTGGCGGCGCTGGCGCTGGCCGGTCCCAGCTGGCAACGCGCACCTTCGCCCGCTTACCGCGGCAATGCAGCCTGGGTGCTGGTGCTCGACCTGTCTCCTTCGATGAACGCGGCCGACGTGCCGCCGAATCGGGTCATCCGCGCCCGCTACGCCCTCGACGATTTGCTCGACGCCGCACACGATGCCCGTGTCGGCCTGGTGGTGTTCAGCGACGAGTCCTATACCGTTGCGCCGTTGACCGACGATGTCGCCACCGTACGCGCCCTGCTGCCGCCCCTCGACCCGGGCATCATGCCGACGCGCGGCGACGACCTGGCACCGGCGCTCGAACAGGCCGGCAAACTGCTGACACACGGCGGGAGCCAGTCAGGCCAGGTAGTGGTGCTGACCGACGGCTTCGCCGACCCGGCCGCCGCCTTTAAGGCCGCTGGGAAGCTGCGGTCGCACGGCATCGCCGTCAGCGTCGTGGCGGTCGGTGCCCACGGCGGCGGTTTCGTCCGGACGGGCCAGTTGAGTGCCAGGCCGCCCGACGTCGACCGGCTGCGGCAACTGGCCGCCTCGGGCGGCGGACACTATGCCGATGTGGCCGGTCTGCCCGCTTTGATCGGCGACCTCCAGGCCCGCGCCAGTCGTGCTGGCATGACACGGGCCGCGCAGGATATCCGCGTGGCGCATTGGCTGGACGGCGGTATCTGGCTGTTGCCGTTTTTGCTGCTGTTTGCCGGCCTGCTGGCGCGACGGGGGTGGCTGTGATGCGCGGCCTGTGGTTGGCCGGGCTGCTGCTGTGGGCCGCTGCCGTGCAGGCAAGCCCGACCTGGGACAGCCTGTGGCGTACGTCCGACCAGCGCGCCCAGCAACTCCTGCATCAAGGCAAGCCGGCCGAAGCGTCCCGGTTGTTCCGGGACCCGCGCCGCAAGGCCTATGCCGAACTGCAGGCCGGCAATTTCCAGCAGGCAGCGCAGGATTTCAATGCGTTCAATGACAGCGACGGCCAGTACAACCGGGGCAATGCCCTGGCGCGTGCAGGCCGTTTGCAGGAAGCGATCCGGGCCTACGACGCGGCGCTGGCGCGCGATCCGGACAATCGCGATGCGCGGCACAACCGCGAGCTGGTGGCCAAGGCCCTGCAGAAACAGCTGTCCAAGCCGCCATCCGCCTCGGGCCAGGGCCGGCAGGGCAACAAGAGCCAGAACAGCCAGAAACCGGGCGACCAGGGCCAGCAGAAACAGAATTCCGGCTCGCAGAACGGCGAGGCGTCGAAGCCGTCTTCGAACAATACGGCGCAAGCGGGCAAGCCGCGGCAGAACCCGGCTGACAGCAGCCAGACCCAGCCGGCCGGGCAAGGTCAGCCGCAGCAAGGACAGTCCCAGCTTGGTCAGCAGCAAACCGGCCAAGCCAGCCCGACGCCCGATCGTCGCAACACGGACGCAAACGGTTCACAACAGGATCAGGCAGCGAACGACGCCGCCCAGGCCCGCAACGATGCCGCCGCCGGACTGGCCAAGCCGCAAGCGGTCCAGGCGCCACAGGCCGCGACCCGCCCACCCAGCGAACGCCAGCTTGCCGAGGAACAATGGCTGCGCCGCATTCCGGACGATCCGGGCGGCCTGTTGCGACGCAAATTCATGATCGAACATCTCATCCGACAGCAAGGGACGCAACCATGAACACCCCATGCCGCTCTTCGTTTTCGCCGTACTCAGCACCCTCAGCCTGACCGCTGCCGCGGCGGTGAGCGCCTGGCTCGACCCGACCCAGGCCGGCCCGGGCGAAGCGGTACAACTCATACTCAAACACGACGGCCAGACGGGAAAGCAACCCGACCTCGGCCCGCTCAAGCAGGACTTCGACGTGCTTGGTCGCAGTACGGGTTCCAGCATCCAGATCGTCAACGGCACGATGTCGGCGCAGACCGAAATCAATCTGACGCTGATGCCGAAACACGGCGGCACGCTGCAGGTGCCGGCCCTGCAGTGGGACGGCGAGACGACGCCCGCCCTCACCCTGACCGTAAGCGGAAACGCGGCCGCCGCCCAGCCGGGCAACGTCCCTGCCAGCGGCTCCGCGCACGTCTTCCTCACCGCGACGCTCGACCAGAAACAGCCCTACGTCCAGGCCGCCGACATCCTGACGGTGCGGCTCTATACCGACCAGCCGCTTTATCAGGCCAGCCTCGAATTGCAACCGAGCAATGACGTGCTGGTGCAGCAGCTGGACCAGGACAGCCAGACCAGCGCCACGCGCGACGGTCGCAGCTATCGGGTGGTCGAGCGCAAATACCTGCTGTTCCCGCAGCGCAGCGGCAAGATCCACCTCGACGGCCCGGTGTTGAATGCCGAGGTGCAGGACGACCGCGGCGGCAACGACCCGTTCGGCACGAACGCCTTCTTCGGCAACGTATTCGGCCGCAACCCGTTCGCCGGCATGATGAATGCCACCAAGCCGCTACGGGTCCGGGCCGACCCGCTGGTCCTCGACGTGCGCCCGCGTCCCGCGAGCGGCACCGGCCACGACTGGCTGCCTGCGCAAAAAGTGACGCTGGCGGAAACCTGGCAGCCCGACAACGGGCCGCTCCATGTCGGCGACCCCATCACCCGCCACCTGCATCTCAGCGCGCTCGGCCTCACCGCCTCGCAACTGCCCGACCTGAGTGTGCTGATGCCGCTGCCGGACGGCCTGCGGGCCTACCCCGACCAGGCCAAACTGGATACCGGCGTCCAGGGCGACGGCGTCGTCGGCACCCGCGACCAGGACATTGCGCTGATCGCCAGCCGTTCGGGTCGTTATCAGATCCCCGCGTTGCATCTGTACTGGTGGGATACCACTCGCAACCAGCAGCGTGAAGTCGAGCTGCCGGCGCGCACCTTGTTTGTCCTGCCCGGTTCCGGCGGCGTCGCTGCCACGTCCGCAGGCCCGACTGCCGGCACGCCGCTGCTGCCGGCCAGTCCGTCCAAGTCGATCGCCGAACGGATCCGGACGCCGGCAAGCGCCCACGGCTACTGGCTCAGCCTGGTTCTGGGTGTGCTCTGGCTGGGGACACTGACAGCATGGGGGGTCAGCCGGCGTCGTCGCCCGCCATCCAGCCCGGACGCAGGCAGGCCGACACCGATGGTTGCCGTCGGGGATGCGCGCAAGGCCTTCCGGCAGGCCTGCCACGACGACGATCCGCACGCGGCGCGACGGACGCTGCTCGACTGGGCGCGTGCCACCTGGCCACTCGATCCGCCGCTGGGTCTCCAGGCCTTGTCGGACCGACTTGGCGATGCCGAATCGACAAGCTTGTTGAAACAACTCGACCGGGTCTGTTATGCCGGCGGGACGTGGACGGGAAAACCGCTGGCCGAAACGCTCACGCGTCTGGACGGAAACACAAAAGGAAGAACTGCGGCCACGCCGGGATTGGCCGGGCTCTACCCCTAGCATTGCTTTCGAATACCGCCTATTGTCCGTTCTTCAGGAATGGTGTGGTTAGAACCTGACCCTTTGTGTGGCTGATGAAGGGGAAGTTGTGTGCAGATAAGCCAAGGAAGCCTGAATGCTTGTAGTATTTAGTTCTCTCAACCAACGAAGGGATATTTATGAACAAATCCGAATTGATCGAAGTCGCCGCAACCGAGGCAGACATCAGCAAGGCCGCAGCTGGCAGAGCACTCGACGCAATCCTTGATGCAGTCGTCAAGGCCGTGGCGAAAGGGGACACCGTGACCCTCGTCGGCTTCGGCACCTTCAAGTCGTCCAAGCGCGCTGCGCGTACTGGCCGCAACCCGCAAACCGGCGCCGAGATCAAGATCGCCGCGTCGACGGTGCCGCGCTTCACCGCAGGCGCCGGCTTCAAGACCGCCGTCGCAGGCAAGAAAGCCGCGAAGAAGAAGTGATGTAACACAAGCGGGGAGGGTGCCGCCGCCCGTCGTGGTGCCATCCCCGCTATCCATCGGGCCGGCTTCTCTATGCCTTCCGCCCGCCCCGTTCCCGCTGACTGGCGTCAGCAAACGCAAGGTTTGATTGCACGCGGTGTTGCTTGGGGCCGCGAATTCAATCCGTCCCGTACCGATTCGTAGCGCATGTAAATCCGCTGATGATATCCAGCGTATCTGGCGGGATGACACAGGATGATTTGCAATGAAAACGGCCCGCGAAAAGCGCGAGCCGTTGGAAGTGGTGGCCAGTCTCGGAATCGAACCAAGGACACGCGGATTTTCAAAGATCGTCTGGCATCTTGCTAAGAATTGCGTCGATCTTGCGGGCATTTTCGAGATTCACGCTTGGCGAAAGATGGGCGTATCGGCGCACCATTATGGCGGTTTTCCAGCCGCCCATTTCCTGTAACGAGTAGAGCGGCACCCCCTCCTGAACTAGCCAACTAGCCCACGTATGGCGCAGGTCATGCCAGCGGAAGTTTGTAATTTGTGCGCGCTCTAGAGCCTTGTACCAAGCGCGGGTCGTAAATCGCTTAATTGGGCGGTTCCTGTAGGTGAAAACGTACTCCGCGTGCTTACCCTGACGGCGCTTGAGGACATCTAGGGCGGTATCGTTCAAACTGACGTGCAAATCCTCATTGTTCTTGGTTTGATCGGCATAGAGCCAGGCGGTTTTTCTCCGAAAATCCACTTGCTCCCAGCGCAGGCCGGTGACGTTGGAATGACGCAAGCCGGTAGCCAGGGCGAAGAGGCAGGCATCACGCTGGTGGGGAAGGAGTTCGTCCAGCAGCGTGCGCACCTGGTCGGGTGTAAGCCAGCGCACGCGCCGGCTAGGTTCTTTGTAGAGGCGAACCTTGGGCGGTTTGGCGAGCCATTCCCATTCGAAGACGGCGCGCCGCATGATGGAGCGGATCAGGGCCAGGTAACGGTTGGCGGTGGTGGGCGAGGCCTGTTCAGCCTTGAGTTTGCCGATGTCGGCGATGACGAAGCGATCGATGTCGGCAAGGCGCTTATGGCCGAGCAGGGGCTTCAGCCATTCGAGTTTTCTGCGGTCGTGATCGATGGTGCGTTTGTGGTCCATTTCGATGAGCCACAAGGAGGTTGCGTCGTTCCAGGTGTGCATGGACGGATGGTAAGGTCGACGCATGCTATATGCGAAATTTCTTATTTTCTTTGGGATGGTTTTGGGCTTGGCCGGAGGAGCGTCATTCGTATGGCGGGCTTATGCGTTTACGCATAATTGGGCTACAATGTAGCTCACACCTCAGGAGAACGAATCATGTCCGCAAACGCTGTAGTGCGTGCCCGTATCGACGAGCACATCAAGGAAGAGGCGACCACGGTGCTGGCAGCCATGGGGCTGACTGTGTCGGATGCCTTCCGCATCATGCTGACCCGTGTCGCACGCGAGAAGGCACTTCCTTTTGAGCCGCTCGTACCGAATGCCGATACGATCAAGGCGATGAAGGAAGCGCGCCGGGGCAAGCTGGAATCCGTGACTCTCGACGATCTCCAAGCGGTGCTCGATGCGGACGATTAAGCAATCGAGTCAATTCAAACGTGATCTGAAACGCGAAGCCAAAGGCCCACACCGCGCCACGTTGAAAAAGGATTTCACTGAGATCGTGCGGATGTTGGCCAGCGATGAGGTCTTGGCCGAAAAGTATCGCGACCACGCATTAACCGGCGAATGGAAGGACCATCGGGATTGTCATGTCAAACCTGACCTGGTGTTGATTTACCGAAAGCCGGACGATGAGGTGTTGCAGCTGGTGCGCATCGGTTCGCACAGTGAGTTGGGTATGTGAGGCAGTGGGGTAAGCCGGCTTTCACTTTGTGAATGCTTGCCGAATTGTTCCTTCGTCAGGTAACGCGCTGACATTCCATCGAAGAAGCGAAATGCCAGCGGCCGAGAGGGCTTTCTCTTTCTTTGCGTCAGCCTCGATGCGCGAGGCCTTGAGGTGGCTTCTGTCGTCAAGCTCGATGGCTGCGACGATGGTGGAATCCTTGAGACAGACGACGTAATCAAGGCTCATGCGGTTGATGCGGTTATTCCACTGATTGAAGTTCGCGCCCTTCTTGACGCCGAGGACGCGGGATAGTTGCACCTGGGCGAGAACGATGCACTCAGGCAGCGTGGAAACGAGGCGATGATACAGAACCTGTTCGGGCTGCGTGAGAAGCTTCTTGGCGTAGAAAGGCCATTCACCACCATCACCAACACGCCCTTGCTTTTTGAGAAAAGCGAGCACGAAGAAGACCAGAACCAACAAGACGATACCAACGAACAACAGATTCACGATACAGATCTCCGATAGTGCATACCTCGATAGATACGGCTATATCAGATAGATTATTTAGGCCGGTGCTGCGCCGGATACCCTCACGCCGGACGGCAGCGATCCCTGCGGGGCTTCGAGGCACATCCGGCTTGGTTCCGTCATCGAAACCCCGGGCTAAGTTGCCCGGCGATGACTGCGACGTGGTGTGCGGGGGAGTGACGGAGGCCGAGGAAATGACACACCGAACAAAGACGAAAAAGCCCTGTTGGATCCAGCGGGGCTTTTTTATTGGTACTTGTGGGTCTTCAATTGGATGACGTGAATTCTTCGCCAATCGGCGCGACGGTAGAAAGAATGCCCCACTTGGCGTAATCCCTTTGAGCTGTGACAGCGTCTTCAAGCTGCTGGTAATACTCATGCTCTTCAAAACGTTCTTCAAGTGCGTTGTATAGATACACAGCCCAAGACATTCTATGCATTCAAATCTCCGCCGATTGATGGTCTTATTCAACTGCTGAAGCAGTTTTAGCACAGTCTGATGAGATATCAAGCTCTGAAATTTCACAAAAGCAAAAATGCGCGCCTTATGGATAAAGGCTTTACGAGGAGCCGTGCATCAATGCCACTTGTCGGCGGTTCGCATCTATTTATTGGCCGGCGACCTGGCTTTTGCACATGGAAAAATTTCGATTAGTAGTAAAAAGCTGCAAGAAAAACTTCACAAACGCTAAAGAACTGTAAAAGCCTGCACAAACGCCCCCCGTGAAACCGCTTGTGGATATAGGGACACTCCCAGGCAATTCAGCGTAATGGAGGTGTTTAGAAATGAAGGTCAAGAATTATTGCGTGTCCCTGGTACTTGCCATCTGCCTCCTCACTCCAGAAAAAGCCATGGGTGTTCAAGCCGGTGCTGCGCCGGATACTCTCACGCCAGCAAGCCCCAGCCCGCAGGAAAAGCACCCGTCGCGCCAGCAAAAGACACGCTGTCACGCCAGGCGCTGATTTTTCCTGCTACCACCTCCAAGATGCATAGGCGTCTAGCTTTTTTGTAGTTCCTGTCTTTTCCCTTTCGATAAAAAAACCACACCGCCCCCCAAGAACAGCGAGGGGGCGGCGCGATTTTTTTACCCCATCGAAAGGGAAAACCCATGAACCACTCTTTAAAAAACCCAGACGCTCATCGCCGCTTGGCTAGAGGGGCCAACGCCTCTCCTGACGACATCAAGCTACGCAAAGAATTAATTTTTCACATCATGTGCATCAGAAGCGCTGAATTCAGGGACATCAGGCTGACTACCGCTGAAAACTTTGCTCGATGGTGCCTGAACGATCTGGGCGGACTGGCTGGCCGGTGGTGACTGCAACGCGGTGTGCTTGGGCCAAGCTTGTCTACAGGCATGGTCTGCCGGTTCGATCGTGCAACGGGCTTGCGCGGCGCATGCGCCGGCAGCGCCCGCCGCCCGATCAAATGCGCTTGGCGGACATCAGGACGAATAGTTCGCTGTCGTCGTTGGCGCTGTTGTTCTGCCGTAGGAGTTTCGGCAGGAAGGAAAGGCCGCTGGAGCCTTCGTTTTGGCTGGACGACCTCAGGCCGCCGAAGAGGACGGCGGTGCCGTCTGAGAGGATCGTGGAGCTTTGCAGGCTGCGTTTGGTGAGGGTGGGAGACGACGACACGCCGGTCGTTGTCTCAGCGAAGCTGCTGACCTCGATGGAGGTGTCTACTTCGATCGCATCGTCGAGGATGTTGGCCAGGGCTTCCATGATGACGCCGGAAGATCGGTACTCGATGCTTTGGGTAACGCCCTGGACGGTGCTGGTGGTGCTGGTGAGGACGGGGACGTCCTGGCCGACGACCAGGCGCGATTTCTTGCCATCGACCAGGAGCAGCCGCGGCGAGGTGTAGATGCTGAATTCGTTGTCGGACTTGAGGGCGGATATGGCCAGCTGGACAGATCCAGAGGCGAAGCGCAGCACGTCGCCCGCACCAGGTAGTGCACCCATTGCCAGCGAGAAGGGGCCGAGCTTGTCGATCAGAGCCGAAAAGCCGGTCTTGTGATTCTTGCTCTTCGAGTACTCGATTAGAAACACCTGCAGTTCGATCGAGGGCGTCGGCACATCGAGGACGGCAAGCAACCGGCGCAGATCCTTGATCTCGGATTCAGTGCCTTTGAAGATGATGCGATCGGTGCGGTTTTCGAGGCGGGCCGTTGCGCTGGTCGGCGCGTATTCGCCGGTGACCGGGGCGACGTTGGGCAGGCCCTGGGCGGCCTGGGTGACACCAGGGTAAAGGTGGCGGATCTCGTCTACCAGGTACTGCGAGGTACGCGACTTGGGTCGATAGACAAACACGTCCTGTTTAACAGCCGCAGCCGTGCCGGCGAGCTTGCGGACGGTGTACAGGCCTTCTTCTCTGACCAGCTCGTAACCGTAGCCGCGCAGGATCTCGGTCAAGTTCGTACGCAGCTGGTCAGGCGTGCCTGCGATCGACAGGCTGACGCGACGTTCGTCCTTGATCAACTCGTCAGGCAGGCTATAGGCCGCCTGGTTGATTTCGGCGAAGTAGAGGCGCACGACGTTCGAGATCGGGGCGTTGTCGAGTTTGATGCTCTCGGCCAAGGCCTGCGAAGCGATGTTGACGGTAAGGAGGAAGAGGAAGAGCAGGAAGGTATTTTTCATTTGCTGAGATAGGCAGGGAAAGCCTTGTATTCGTCCTGTGTGACCGCTGAGACGCCACGCGAACGCACCATGGAAGGACTGACGATGCGCAGCCCTTCCGGGCCGCTCAGAACGACCCATTTGTCATTCCCGATCGTGACCGATCCGGCGATCGACACGCCGGAGGAAGGCATCGAGGTAGGCGCGGGAGCTGCACCAGGTGCGACTGATGACACGGCAGCCGGTGCACCTGGTGCGGTGGGTGCCGTGGTTGCGGCCGAGGCATTCTTTGCCCCTTTCGGTGCTACCCGCTCAGGGTTGAAAAAGTCCGACAGCTGCCAAACCGCCAAACCGATGAATAACACCGCCACCACCAACGGCAGGACGAAAGCCCCTGACTTGAAAACGTTCTGACGCTGATCGACAACCTTTTCTATGCCGGTGCCGGAATCGCTCGCATAGGACTTGTAGAGCGGAAAGATGCGCTTGTCGTAGTTACGAGTTGACCAGCTGGTGAGCTTCGTTTTGTAGAGCTTCCCGCCTTCATAGACCTCGATGCGGTAACGCTTGGAGAGCCCCAAGGTTTTTAGCTTCGTGAACAGCAAAGACATTTCAATCACGTTCTTGAGCAGCTTGTGAATGTCGGTGATGTCCTGCGTCATGATGACCAAATCACACGATGCGCCTTTGTCGTTCACGCACTGGCGATGCTCACGAAAAAAAGACATGTGCGACTTAACGCATTTGCTGTCGGTGCCCCACGGACGCCAAGCCTCGTCGATTGCGACAAGGTTTCCCGGCTGAACGATCGTTTTTTCTGTGACGACGAATTTCTGATCGACGAACTTCGGAAAGAAGTCGTCAGACTCGATCTCGTCATTCTTGACCGTGCGAATTTTTCCGAACTCGCGGCCCTCGTCAGGCTTCTTCAAGTGCTGGCAGATCAGGTCGTAATTCAGGCCGCGAACGTTCGTCACAACATCCCGGCCGGATTTGATCGCCGGGAGGACGACGTTCAAAACGACTTCGTAGGTTTTGCCCGATCCCATCAGGCCGGTATAGGCGTTGATCGCCATATCAGCCGACGAACGGAAGGCGGCGAATCAGGAAACGCGTCGTCATGGCGCCGAGCATCAACGGTATGCCGATATCGATACGAGCCAGATCGAGGAAGTACCACAGCAGCGGCGGGAATTGCCCCATCGCAGACGACACAGCGGATGTACTCGGGACATAAGCCACCAGCGCGGTAATGAGTTCAAGCGCCAGGTACCACGCCGCGAACATGATTCCGAACTTGACGATGATGCCCCGAAAAGCGAATCCCAGAGCGACATTGACAGCAGAGAGCAGGATTCCAAACATCTCAAGCCCTCAACACGAAGACAAGGGCAGAGACGCCCCAAATTGCCGTAAAGAGCGTCGACAACAGCGCACGCTTACCCTCAATCAGATCACACGCGCTCGTCATCGTGACTTGAGTCCCGAAGAAATCGAATGAAGGCATCGAGCACTCGGCCGCATGACTCGGAATCTGGAAGGCCGAGAACGAAGGCATCAAGCCCATCACGTGTGAAACAATGGTCGACCCGGTTGGCGCTGCCTCAAGGTCGGGTGCCGGCGTTACGGGATTGGGGCCGAGATCGACAACAGTTGTCGAGGGCTGGTCTGCCGGTTGTTCCACAGGCTGCGCTGCAGGATCGAGTTGAGGGACGGTCTGGCCTGATGCAACCGTGAGCGTTAGCAGATCGGCGACGGTCGGCCACGGGTAGAGGCCTGCTGCGATGTCGTTCATCACGTCTTGTGCCGTGACAGGGTTGTTCACGTCATAGGGTGCGCCCTGGTAGTCGGGCTGTTGCGCGGCCTGCTGCCAGATCTTGTTTGCGATCGCTGCGAGTAGTTCGGGATCGGCACGAGACGACAGATCGGAATTCGTCAACGTGGCAGCAGCGTCATTGACCTGGTAGGCCTTGGCCGGATCGACGAAAGCCGGGTTGTTGAAAATCGTATACGTGAAGGTGACAACGTTAGTCGGATAAACGATAGAGCCGCCGGACGCGGTGGAATCCTTTTTATAGTTCACCGTCTTTTGTTCGGCGTATGAATACTGAAGCCCTTGGGGGCAGGTGTACGGGTTGATGCTGCACGAAATCTTGGTCGGTCCTGAAGCGCCGAAGTTGACGATCGATTGCAGGGTGTACGTGGCATACGCATCGGTTCCGTTGTAATCGCGGATGACGACATAGGCATATTGGTTGTAGGCCATGTCGCGGACGGCTTGCTGCGATGCGCCGCACACCGTAGCGGTTTTGTAGGAGGCCAGAGACGCATCGAGGCTTGTCATCGGGGCCGGATACTGAAACGACATCGAAACCGACGCGCAAATCGGCATATCCGAGGGATACATAATTGCATTCCCTACACCCGGATTCGAATAGTCATTCGGAAGCTCAGGCAGCGCGACAACTTCGGTTTGCGGTTGAGTGGGCGGCGCCGGAGAGGCAGTGACGTAGGTGCCGGCAGGCGCAAGCGTGATCTGTGAATTCGGTTGGGCCTTCCAGGTCTTCGAGCCCATCGTGAAGTCATAGATTTCATAAGCTGCACCGAGGCCGAGAGCCACGGAGAGCCAGACAGGGGCGGTGCCGATGGCGGCTACAGTCGAGGCAACCGATCCGGCAACGATAGCACCGCCAACAACGGCTTGCGATCCTGCAAGCGTGTATGCGTAGAGCGGGTCGGAAGGCTGTAGACCGAGCTTGCCGAGCTTCGCGGCAATGCTCGATGCAACAGCTTTGTTTACGTAGCCATTGAAGGGGCGGACTAATTGCGCCACTTGTGCCTGCGCTTCTGTTTCGACATACACAAGGGCCGATACCGAGGCGAGAAGAAAGAACACAGCAAGAATGCGATTCATCCGTTCACTCCCAATACAAAAGCCCAGGCACCGACGATGCCGAAAAAGAAAAACAGGAGGTAGAGAAAGGTCTCAGCGTCAAGCATGGCAACTCCAGTCGGGGGGCGTCCCCCCCGGCCATAATTAATTAACGACCCCGGAAGAAACCAACGATCGTTTTGCCGCCGCTGATCAGCAGGTAAAGGCCCATCAGCGCAGCCAAAGCTACCAGCGCGGCTGCTTGCACGGTCGAAAGGTCGATTGCGGTGGTCAGAGACGTGAAGTCCGGCGGAACGGCCATCGCTTCACCTGTGGCGACCATCACGCCGGTAGCGACGGCAACGATCTTGCCGGTCGCGTTGTCGAAAACGGCATAGGCGTCGCGGCCGATTTTCTTGACGGTCTGAACTGCGGAGTTGATCGAAATTTTCATGGTAAATACCCCTTTTAAATAAGCCTGAAACCGTCAGGCAGCGGATGCGGCAACATGCCGAATTACTTACGAGGCCGGAAAATATCTATGATTGAACCGGCGCTACGGCCGAAGAGATACAGCGCAACAACAACCGAAAAAGAGAAAGCCCAGAGCGCACCCAGTACGGTGTAATCGAAGTCGGCAGGAAGGCCGGTTTGGGTTGTTGAACCAGGTGCAGGAGCCGTCTCAACCGTGCAGGTATTGAAATCGAAAGTGGGGTTGGGCAACTCGACAGGCGCATAGTCGGTACACGTCGAGACTCCACACACTTTCCGGGTCAAATACCAGGAGGAGCCCGCTTTCATATTCACGCTGACAAGCTGATAGGGAACGCTCCCATCGCTACCGTATGCACCCGCATATATGGGTGGCGCGGCGTTGAAATGGGCGTCCACTGCCGCTTGCTGAGTTGGCCAACAACGACCTTCAGAGAAAAAACCGATGGTCATGCGTGCACCCCGAACAGGTCTTTTTGGCGCGTCAGATAGTCACGCTTCTGCACTTTGGCCAGGCGCATGAGGCGCGCTTGCTCGATGAGGCGCGGTGAGGCTTTGGGCTTCATGGCCTTGGCCCATTTGCGGACGTAAAGGGGGTGGCCGTACATCAAGAACGATCCATAACCACAAAAGACCGAACCCGTCGCGATCCGAGTTCACAAAACTCCGTATAGAACGAGCGACAGCCAAAAGGCCAGAACAAAAATCGCACCTCGTGAAAGTCACGCATCACGCGGCCCTCGCTTCAAGGTCGTACCAGTCTGGCACTGCAAGCGGTTCGAGTTCGATGAAGCGAACCTTGACCGGGAAACGCTCGATGTTACGAGACGCGAGAATATCGATCCCGCATTCGCGCAGTACCTTTGCATGGCGGTACAAGGTGCGCTCGGAAGCCATCTGCTTCATGTCCTGGCCGGCTAACCACGCCGCCGCATAGACGCGGCTTTTCTTCGGCACGGCGTCAAGAATGTCCTCATCGCAGGAACGATCCGCACGTTTGAATGGCTCGATCTGCTGTTCGTACAGCTCTTCCAGTTTTGCATCGGTGATGTTGGCCAGGTCATTCAAGCCGAGCTCCGAAAGCAAGCGTTTTTTAAGTTCGATTTCCACGCGTACTACTCCTTGATCCTTGAGCCACGACACCAGCTCGTCGTTTGAATCGGCACCGTGCTTAATCATTTCCAGGTGCTTGATGTAGGCTTTCAGCATGTGGCGCGTGTTGGCCCACCAGACCGATTCGTCGCCTGACTGTCCGCGTTTCATGCGTGCGATGCTTCGAGCACCAAGCCATCGGATGAAAGCGCGGGCTGAACTTTCCGAGCCTGTTTTGTAATTCCGGGTAATGTCCAAACGCGATATGACGCAACCCCGCCGGGAGTGTGGAAGCGCGAAGGGGCCAGGCGTTGACCGGTCAGAAGTTGCAGCTGTGAATGGTGGGAGGCCAAGCTCCACCAGTATTCGGTTACAAGCCTCGATCGTCCCTTGTAGTCCGAAGTTAAAAACGTTGTCTTTGCGAGAAAACCGCCCCGCGTTGCCACTGAGGGAAACACGGAAACCATCACATCCAACACGAACGCTTGTGTCATGGCTTCCGTTAAAGCGCGTGGACTGGTTGCGTTCAAAAACTGGCGCACCATCGGCGGAATAGTGGACGGTGACACCCCCTGTGAGGATGGGTAAACCCCCGTCCGGATGATGTTGAGAAGCGGTGATCCAATCAATGAAGAGCGAGCCATTCGACACCCCTGTTCTCCCTTGTCACTGACAAATTGGCAGTGAACGGACTAGTGTTACTAGCCGTTCCACCCCTCAAGCCGACTTGGCAACCGACAAAGCCGGGACCAGTCCGACCACGTAACTTTCGAATTTGCCCATGCGCGCACGCTGGCCGATTTCGAGATCGACGACAGCGGGGAATTGGATCTTGTTGAATTGCTCGATGCAGGCAGAGTCGAGGGGCATTTCGGTGACTTCGAAGCCATAACCCATGGCGGTCACTTTTTCGTTCTGGAAGGATTCGATCTTGGTCTGGATGAGGGCTGCGGACATGTCCCAGGGGTTGCCATCCTTGATGCCCTTGAGAACCTTTACGCCGAGAACTTGCATTTTCATGGTAGTTTCCTTGTCGGTTGGGAAGAGTGCCTAAGAAGTAGGCAATCAATGTTCTCCGGGGATAACATTGATTGTCAACACGAGAAAACATCTCTAATGTGAACGTTGAAAGGAGAGCCAGAAAATGAAAACTTCCGAGTACTTGGACTTACTGGTCAAACAGAAGGGTAGAGGCGCCAACGCCGAACTCGCTCGAATGCTAGGCGTTCACAGGGCCGCGATCACAAATTATCAAACTGGCCACAGAATCATGGATGACTACACAGCATCCAAGATTGCGGACATGCTTGGTATCGATCAAATGGAATTGATTGCTCAGGCGAACGCCGAAAGAGAGAAAGACGCTGAGAAGAAGGCTTATTGGGAAGCCAAAGCGAAAGCGGCCCGCAAAAGTCGCGGGCCGCTGAATAAGGTGGTGGCCAGTCTCGGAATCGAACCAAGGACACGCGGATTTTCAATCCGCTGCTCTACCAACTGAGCTAACTGGCCTAATATGCAATACGGTTAAAAACAAGCACTTCGCCGCAAGCATCGCAGTCGACCGCACCTGTCCGTCGTTGCAAACGTAAGAAAAAATCCCGCCTGTTTGCAAAGGCAGGCGAGTATAAGCGAGGCGCCCCGTTTTGTGAAGCCGGGTCGTGCGCGCGTTGCATAAACTTCTTCTCAGTTAGGCATGTTGTCGAGGGCGCCCCGGCGGCCATGTAGCCTGGACGGCGGCACGTCCAGCTTAATTTTGAATGCCCACTCTAACTGACAGGTTTTATACTGCGGCCCTTATATCGCCGCCGAACCTTTATCAGTGAACCCCCTTAATTCCAAGCATTACCCGGATCGCCATATCCTGGCCGTCACGTTCTTGGTCATGCTGGTCTTGCTCGTACTTGACCAGTTGATCGACAGACTTATTGCCGAGAATTATGCACCGGGGATATTCGGACCAGATGGTTCGTGGTCAGACCATGTGCCGCACTTGCTTCTGGCCATGTTCGGTGCCCTTCTTTTTTACATTTATTTCCTGCCCCTTGCCCGGAAGCTCAGGGAGTCTCAGAGCATTTTGACCGAGGCCTTGCACAAGAATGAGCTGATCCTGAAGCATGCGGGGGAAGGGATTTATGGGTTGGACAACCAGGGGAGAATGACTTTCGTCAACCCCGCGGCTGAGCGGATGCTGGGTTACACCCAGGCGGATATGGGCAAGGACCTCGTCAATCACATCACTCATCGTGAAAATTGCGTCGGCTGTTCACTGCCCATCGAAGAATGCTCGATACTTGCAGCCTGCCGCGATGGCGCCCTGCAGCATTGTGATGACGCGATTTTCTGGCGCAAGGATGGGCGTCCCCTCGATGTGCAATACATCAGTGCCCCGATTCTGGAAGCGGGGCAGATCACTGGTGCAGTGGTGGTTTTCAGCGACAACACGGCACGCAAGCAGAACGAGGCCATCCTCGCCAGATGGCAGCAGATTTTCGACCATGCCGAATGGGGCGTGATTGTCTACAGTGTCGAGGCAGGGCAAATCGAACTCATCAATCCTGCTTTCGCCCGGATGCACGGCTACAGCGTGGAGGAACTCTCCGGCTGGTCGGTGGCCGAATTCTTCGTGGAAGAGAGCAGGGCGGATCTTCCGCGCCATATTCAGAAGACTCACGAGACGGGCCATCACATCTGGGAGGCGTGGCACATGCGCAAGGACGGTAGCCGCTTTCCGGTCCAGATCGATGCCACGGCAGTCAAGGATGACGCAGGTCAGGTCCTTTATCGTATCGTCAACGTGCAGGACATCACGGAGCGTCGTCGGGCCGAAGATATCCTGCGCGAGAGCGAAGCGCATCTGGCCCGTGCCCAGGCGCAGGGCAAGCTTGGGAGTTGGTGGCTGGACATCTCCAATGACGTGCTGGAATGGTCTGCGGAGTGCTACCGCATCTTTGCCCTGTCTCCGGACACCCCGCTCAATTTCCAAACTTTCCTGGATTGCGTGCATCCAGACGACCGCGATTATGTGGATCACTCCTGGCGTACCGCGGTAGCGGGGGGGGCTGCCTATGACATCCAGCATCGTATCGTCTCCGCAGGCAAGATAAAGTGGGTGCGCGAACGTGCCGATCTCGAGGTTGCCGAAGACGGCACCTTGGTTCGAGGCGTCGGTACAGTACAGGACATTACTGAACTTAAGCAGCACGAGAATGAGTTGCTGCGTTCGCGGAAAAGCCTGCGAGAACTCGCTGCGCATCACGAGGCTGTCCGGGAGGCCGAGCGCACCCGTATCGCACGCGAAATTCACGACGAACTCGGGCAGTACCTCACTGCGCTGCGGATGGATGCGTCCATGCTGGGAATCCGCTTTGGTGCGGACAATCCTGAGCTGGAGCGTCAGGTCGATGGCATGAAAAAGACCATCGACACCACCATAGGCGTGGTACGCAACCTGGCGACTACGTTGCGCCCCGGGGCCTTGGATATGGGCCTGGTTTCGGCCGCGGAATGGCTGCTCTCCGGATTTGAGGAGCGCACCCGGATTCGTTGCCATCTGTATGCGCCCCAGGAATCCTTGGGCCTGGACGATGAGCGCAGCACCGCCGCCTTCCGCATCCTGCAGGAATCCCTCACCAACGTCGCCCGTTACGCCAATGCGGCAGAGGTGAACGTGCGCATCGAACTGGCCGACGGTGTCCTGGAAATGGATATCCGCGACGACGGCGTCGGCTTCGACCCTATGGAGGTGCGAAGCCGCAAGACCTTCGGCCTGTTGGGGATGCGCGAGCGGGCATTGCAGTTTGGCGGCGAGTCCAATATAGACTCCGCACCGGGTTCCGGGACTATCGTGCGAATCCGCATTCCATGTACAAGGGAGACGCTTGATGATCCGCATCCTTATTGGTGATGATCACGCCATCGTCCGCCAGGGTCTGCGCCAGGTGCTCGCCCTGATGTCGGAACTGGAACTGGCGGGCGAGGCGAAAAACGGCTGGGAAGTGATCGAGCAGGTCCGCACCTGCGCCCCCGATCTGCTGCTGCTGGACATGAACATGCCCGGTCCGAGCGGGGTGGAACTGATCAAGCGGGTGCGCGAGGAAGCTCCGCGGCTGCCCATCCTGGTGCTCTCCATGCATGGAGAGAGTCAGATTGCCGGGCGTGCCATCAAGGCCGGCGCTACCGGCTACCTGACCAAGGATAGCGAGCCGGAAACCCTGATTCTTGCCATCCGTCAGGTGGCCAGCGGGGCTCACTATGTCGAACCTGCGGTCGCCGAGCGCCTGTTGTTTCAGCCCTCGCCCGGGGAAGCCGCTGCGCCGCACCTCACCCTGTCCGACCGCGAATATCAGATATTCCTGAGGCTCGCCCAGGGACGCGGCGTGACGGAGATCGGCGAGGAACTCCATCTTTCCGCCAAGACCGTCAGCACCCACAAAGCGCGCCTGATGAAAAAACTGGGCGTGGACAATATCAGCGACCTGGTGCGTTATGCGTTGAACCGCGACCTGGCCTGACTGCTGCACAGCACTGTGTTTCCCTGAAGCCCTCTCGGTATAGGAATATTCCTACACGGGATTCGGACTTCACTGACTGCATGGCAACGGCTTCCACCGATACGGACGTCTGATCATCGCGCCGTTACCTCTCCCATGTTTGTGCGGGGTGGACTGCGATGAAATTGCTGATCGTGGATGATTCGTCGGCCGTATATGGCCGCTTGCTGGAGATGCTGGGAGGGGTGGAGCACCTTACCGCACTCTCCATCGCGCGTTCCCTGCACGAGGCGGTGGAAAAAGGCCGCCAGTTCTGTCCGGATGCCGTCGTGCTCGACGTGCGCCTGCCCGACGGCAGCGGCCTGGACGCGCTGTCCCGGATCAAGCAGGACTCCCCAGACACGCGCGTGTACATATTCACCAACGAGATCGAGTTCCGGGACAAGGCCCGACGCGCTGGCGCGGATGGATTCTTTGACAAATCCCTGGAATTCGAAGCGCTGGTTGCGCACTTGCTGAGCGGCGTCACCCATTCCGGGTCGGGAGGCGGGCAATGAATGCGGCCGTGGCACATGATCGTCGTGTCGCCGGATTGGTGTGGGCGGTTTGCACTGGAGTCGGCTTGCTCGGCGCTGCCGCCGCTTTTGCCGCTGCTGCAGCCAGTGCGCTCTGGGCCGCAGGGGCTGGACTGACGAGTGTGCTCGCGGGTGGCTTTCTTGCCGCCCGGGTCCACAGCGCACTCGCCGTGGCCCGGGGCGCAGCAGGGGAAGCCAGTTCGACCCAGTTGCCGCTAGCTCCCAGCGCCGACGGTCTGGACACATTGTGCGGCGAGGTGTTGCCCATCTGGAATCGCCAGATTGAAACCGCCCGCAGCCAGACCGAAACGTCCCTGGTCGATCTGGCCATATGTTTTGGCGACATTCATCAGCGCCTTGATGCGGCGCTGGGGCTGTACCGCAACAGTTCAGACGGGATGTCAGTCGGCAGCAGCGCCGACGTCACGGACATGCTGGAAAAGGGACAGAACGACCTGTCGGCCATGCTCTCGACGCTGCGTGCCGGTCTCGTGGCCAAGGAAGAGATGCTCGAACGCATCCATGAAATGGCCCGTTTTTCGGGTGAACTCAAGGCTATGGCGGGGTTGGTTTCCGACCTTGCCAATCAGACCAAGCTGGTGTCGCTCAATGCTGCCATCGAGGCTGCGTGGGCAGGCGAGGCCGGCCGCGGGTTCGCGGTGATCGCCGATGAGGTGCGCAAGCTGTCCACCCTGTCCGGGGATACCGGTAAGCAAATCACCTCCCGTGTGGACAGCGTGACCGAGGCGATCCAAAGCGCCGTGCAGATTGCAGAGCGCTATGCAGAGCAGGACGCCCGCGCCATGCGGGATTCCGAGCAGCTTATCGAAGGCGTGCTCAATGTGTTTCGTGGGGCAGTGGAGCATCTGACTCACGTCGCAACTCAATTCCAGCATGAAGGCCAGGCGGTGCAGGAGACAGTTTCCGGCGTCATTGTCTCCCTCCAGTTTCAGGATCGGGTCAGTCAGATCTTGCGCCAGACCATGGATGACATGGCCCGCCTGGAAGGTGTCCTGTCCGAGAACAGGGAGCGTGGCGCCCGTGGAGAGCCCGCCCCGCCTATCGACGTGGCGGCCTGGCTTGATCAGCTCTCCCGTACCTACACGACGCTTGAGCAAGTGGACAACCACCAGGGCACGCAAAGCAATGCGCCTGGCAACGCAAACGAAATTACCTTCTTTTAGGAGAAAACATGGCCAAGACCATTTTGATCGTTGACGACTCGGCATCCGTTCGCCAGGTCGTGGGGTTGACCCTGAAAGGGGCAGGCTATGACGTCGTCGATGCGGTCGACGGCAAGGATGCGCTGAGCAAGCTCGACGGACGCAAGCTGCATCTGGTCATCAGCGACGTGAACATGCCAAACATGGATGGCATTTCCTTCGTCAAGGAAATGAAGGCCAAGCCCGCCTATAAATTCATCCCCGTCATCATGCTCACCACCGAAGGCAGCGAGGCCAAGAAACGCGACGGCCAGATGGCCGGCGCCAAGGCCTGGGTGGTCAAGCCGTTCCAGCCCGCCCAGATGCTGGATGCGGTGTCGAAGCTGATTCTGCCGTAAGCACCCGGAGACGTCCATGGAACTTGACAGCGAACGCCACGAAAACCGTCTGTGCCTGCATGCCGCCGGCGAGATGACCATCTATAGTGCCGCCGAGCTTAAGCCTACCATCCTGGCGGCGCTTGAACAGAGCGACGAAGTCGACATCGATCTCTCGGAGGTCAGCGAAGTGGATACCAGCGGCGTGCAATTGCTCATGCTCATGAAGCGCGAGGCGCTGGCGGCCGGCAAGGGGCTGACGTTGTCCGGGCACAGCCCGGCGGTGCTGGAAGTGTTCGAACTGCTCGGACTGGGCAGCTGGTTCGGTGACCCCCAGGTGTTGCCGGCGGGCGTGGCAAGGAGGGTAGCATGAGTTTGGATCTGGGCGACGCCCTGCAAACCTTTTTCGCGGAAAGCCGCAGCCTGCTTCAGGAGATGGAGGAAGGCCTGTTGCGCCTGGAGACCGCCCCCGACGATGCTGAAGCGGTCAACGCCGTGTTTCGCGCCGCCCACACCATCAAGGGCTCTTCCGGCCTGTTCGGCCTGGACGACATCGTTGCCTTCACCCACAAGGCCGAGAGCGTGCTGGACCGGGTGCGCAACGGCGAACTGGCTCTGAACGAGGGGCTGATCGGCCTGTTCCTGGGCTGCCGCGACCATATCGAACGGCTGTTGGACATCACCGCAGACGGCACGGAAATGGACGCCGACACCCGTCACCAGGGCGAGGCACTGGCGGCCCAGTTGGGCCAGTGCATGGGGCCGGCCGCGCTTCCCGCCGAGACGGAAGCACCGCTGCAAAGCCTGGGCGGCGGCCGGATGGCGGGCGATACCTGGCACATCTCGCTGCGCTTCGGTCGGGACGTACTGAAGAATGGCATGGATCCGCTGTCATTCATCCGTTACCTCGGCACCCTCGGTGAAATCGCCCATCTCACCACGCTCGACGATGCCCTGCCGGCCGCCGCCGCAATGGATCCCGAGTGCTGCTACCTGGGCTTCGAGATCCGGCTGCGCAGCGAGGCGGACAAAGCCCGCATCGAGGGCGTGTTCGAATTCGTGCGCGACGACTGCCAGCTCCACATCCTGCCGCCCGGCAGCCGGGTGGCGGATTACATCGAGTTGATCGAGATGCTGCCGGAGAACAACAGCCGCCTAGGAGAGATCCTGGTGGCGTGCGGGGCGGTGACCCAGCGCGAACTGGACGAGTCGCTTGCCCTCCAGGCTTGCGAAAACGCCCGCGAGGAAGCGCCCCAGCCCCTGGGCGAGATCCTGGTCGGGCGCCAGATCGTCCAGCCGGAACTGGTCGACGCGGCGCTCACCAAGCAAAAGGAAGTGCGCCTTCGCCAGACTCAGGAAGCCCGCTTCATTAGGGTTCATGCCGACAAGCTGGACGAACTCATCAACCTGGTTGGCGAGTTGGTCATCGCCGGCGCCGGCGCCACCCTGCTGGCACAACGACAGGGCAACGGCGCCATGCAAGAAGCCAGCGCACTTGTGTCGCGCCTGGTCGAGGAAATCCGCGGCGGCGCGCTGCGACTGCGCATGGTGCCGATCGGCGAAACCTTCAGCCGCTTCCAGCGTGTGGTGCGCGACGTGAGCAAGGAGTTGGGCAAGGACATCGAGCTGGTCGTCACCGGTGCCGAAACGGAACTGGACAAGAGTGTTGTTGAAAAGATCGGCGATCCGCTCACCCACTTGGTGCGCAATTCCATGGACCACGGCATCGAGTCGGCCGAAGTGCGTGCCTCGCGCGGCAAGCCGGCCAAAGGAAAACTGAGGCTCAACGCCTATCACGACTCCGGCAGCATCGTCATTGAAGTCGGCGATGACGGCGGCGGCCTGAACAGGGACAGGATTCTCGGCAAGGCCATCGAGCGGGGCATCGTCGGTGCCAATCAGAGCCTCAGCGACCGCGAAATCTACAACCTCATCTTCGAGGCAGGCTTCTCCACCGCCGATCAGGTGAGCAACCTGTCCGGCCGCGGCGTGGGCATGGACGTGGTGCGGCGCAACATCGAGGCCCTGCGCGGCACGGTGGAGCTGGACAGCACGCCGGGTGAGGGCACCACCGTGCGCATCCGCCTGCCGCTGACCCTGGCCATCATCGACGGCTTCCTGGTCGGCGTGGGCGATTCTGCCTACGTGGTGCCGCTGGAAATGGTGTTGGAGTGCGTGGAGCTGTCCGACGTGGACCGCCAGGCGCTGGCCCTCCGTGCCTACGTCAACCTGCGCGGCGAAGTGCTGCCGTTCGTGCGGCTGCGCGACCACTTCGAGGTCGATGGTCATGGGACGCGCCGCGAAAACATCGTGGTCGTCCACTACGCCGGGCACAAGGCCGGTCTCGTGGTCGACCAGTTGATGGGGGAGTTCCAGACGGTGATCAAGCCGCTGGGGAAAATGTTCTCGAAGGTCAAGGGCATCAGCGGTTCCACCATTCTGGGGACCGGCGACGTGGCCTTGATTCTGGATGTGCCGTCTTTAGTGCAGCAGGCGGCGGCCCGGGAAGCCGGGTTAAACAGGGAAGCCGGGCAATCCGGCCCGGCGGACCGGGCAACTGCGTCTGTTCAATGATTCAAGACATCACACTTTAAAAGTTAAGGAGAGTTACAAATGTTCAAGAACATGAAAATTGGGGTGCGCCTGGGCCTGGGATTTGGCCTGGTGCTGGTGCTGTTGTCGGTCATCGCCTTTATTGGCATTACGCGCCTCTCCAATCTGAATACGCAAATTGAAGATTTGGTGAAAGACAAATATCCGAAAACCGTCATGGCCAATGACATTATCGGTAGCATCAACCAGATCGCCCGCTCCATGCGCAACACCGTCATCATGGACAAGCGGGATGAGATCGAGAAGGAACTCAATACCATCCAGGAGGCGCGCAAGACCATCAAGGACCGTCTGGAAAAACTGGATGCAGTCATCACGACCGAAAAAGGCAAGGCACTGCTCAAGGTGGTTGTCGATGCGCGTGGGGCGTATGTCGCTGGCCAGGATCAATTTCTGAAGCTTGTTTCTGAAGGCAAGCAGGGCGAAGCGAAAGTGCTTCTGCTTACCGAGGTGCGCGCAAAGCAACTGACCTACTTCAATGCAGTCAGCGATTTGCTCACGTTTCAGGGTGAGTTGATGGATGAGTCCGGCAAGCTGGCAACGGAGTCGTACAACAGCGCACGCAGCCTGATGATTGCGTTGGCGATCGCCGCGATTCTTCTCGCGGCCGGCATTGCCTTCTGGGTCACCCGCTCCATCACCAAGCCAATCAACGAAGCCGTGGGTGTGGCCAATCAACTGGCCGAGGGGGACCTGAACGCCAGGATCGAAGTGACGTCCCGCGACGAGACCGGCATGTTGCTTGGCGCCATGAAGAACATGGTGGAGCGGCTGTCGCAAATCATCACCGACGTGCGTTCCGCCGCCGACAACCTGTCCTCGGCATCGGAAGAGGTATCGGCCACTGCCCAGTCCCTGAGCCAGGCCTCATCCGAGCAGGCAGCAAGTGTCGAAGAGACCTCCGCCTCGGTGGAACAGATGTCGGCTTCGATCAGTCAGAACACCGAAAACGCCAAGGTCACCGACGGCATGGCGACCAAATCCTCCACCGAAGCGGTGGAAGGCGGCGAGGCCGTGAAACAGACGGTGGACGCGATGAAGAGCATCGCCGACAAGATCGGCATCATTGATGACATTGCCTATCAGACCAACCTGTTGGCCCTGAACGCTGCCATCGAAGCGGCCCGTGCCGGCGAGCACGGCAAGGGCTTTGCCGTGGTGGCGGCGGAAGTGCGCAAGTTGGCCGAGCGCAGCCAGGTTGCGGCGCAGGAAATCGGTGAAGTGGCCAAGGGCAGCGTGGGATTGGCGGAAAAGGCCGGCAGCCTGCTGGATGAAATGGTGCCGTCGATCAAGAAGACCTCAGACCTGGTACAGGAGATCACTGCCGCGAGCGAGGAGCAGTCTTCCGGCGTGGCGCAGATCAATATTGCCATGAACCAGCTTAACCAGATCACGCAGCAAAACGCTTCCAGTTCGGAAGAGCTTGCCGCGACCGCCGAGGAAATGAGCAGCCAGGCCGAGCAACTCCAACAGACCATGGGCTTCTTCAAGGTGGGTTCCGGGGAAGCCCAAAAGACAGCCAAAGCCACCACCCACAAGGTCAACGTGGCCCACCTGGCACACCCTGCGGCCAAACCGGCAGCCAGGCAAGCCGCAGCGTTCCCGTCCGAAGCCGAATTCGTCAAGTTCTAGGAGCGGTCATGGGCGCACTAGTAGAAAGAGGAAACCGCCAGATGGTGGTTGAAAAGGAAGACGAGGAGCAGAACCAGTACCTGACTTTCCAGCTGGGCGGGGAAATGTTCGCCATCGGCATTCTCAACATCAAGGAAATCATCGAGTACGGCAGCCTGACCGAAGTGCCGATGATGCCCGAGTTCATTCGTGGCGTGATCAACCTGCGCGGCTCGGTGGTGCCGGTGGTGGACCTGTCCGCGCGCTTCGGCCGGAAGCGCACGGAAATCACCCGGCGCACCTGCATCGTCATCATCGAAGTCGAGACGAACGATGAGAGGCACGACGTAGGCGTGGTGGTGGATTCGGTATCGGAAGTTCTGGAAATCGCGGCGGGCGAGATCGAACCGCCGCCGAGTTTCGGCACCAGGATCCGTGCCGATTTCATCCACGGCATGGGCAAGGTGAACGGCAAGTTCGTGATCATCCTGAGCGTGAACAACGTGTTGTCGCTGGACGATCTGGCCATGCTGGAGCATGCGACGGTGGCGGATGTACCGCTGCTGATGGAAAGCGCCGGTGCTTGAAGGGTTCATGGCCAACCGTCCCCCTAATGTGGGCAAAGAGCGAGAGGTCGTGATGATTCAAGAGCGAAACCTATGGCCGCACATGAGCGAGTACGTAAATGGTCTAGACAACCATGAGCTTATCCATTCATTCAATGAAGGGGCCGGATGTGATGCGCTTCATCAACGGGTTTGACGAGCTGGAAGTGGGCATTGCGATTGCGGCATAGAGAGTAGATCCATGCGCGCCATCACGATCACAGACCAAGAGTTCGCCCAGTTTCAGAAGCTGATCCACGGCATCGCCGGGATCAGCATGTCCACGGCGAAGAAGCCGCTTGTCAGCGGAAGATTGGCCAAGCGGCTCGCCCACCATGGCGTGGGCAGCTACGGCGAATATTTCCGCCTTCTCCAGGACGACGGTTCGCGAGGGGAACTGCAGATCGCGGTGGACCTGCTGACCACCAACGAAACCTTCTTTTTCCGCGAGCCGAAACATTTCGACTTCCTGCGCGACAAGGTGCTCCCGCACCACCGCCCCGGGCGGCCATTCAGGGTGTGGAGCGCCGCCTGCTCCTCCGGCGAGGAACCCTACACGTTGGCCATGGTGCTGGCTGACGGCCTGGGCGATGCACCCTGGGAAATCGTCGGTTCCGACATCAGCACGCGCGTGCTGGAGAAGGCACGCGGCGGCCACTACTCGCTGGAGCGGGTGAAGGGCATTTCCCAGCAGCACCTGAGCCGCCATTGCCTGAAAGGCGTCGGCAGTCAGGAGGGCACTTTTCTCATCGACCGCCGTCTGCGCCAGCAGGTGCAATTCCGGCAAATCAACCTCAACGAACCATTGCCCCAGTTGGGCGAGTTCGACGTGGTCTTCCTGCGCAACGTGATGATCTACTTCAACATGGAGACCAAGGTCCAAGTGGTGAGGCGCATTCTTCCGCTGTTGCGGCCAGGGGGCTACTTCATCGTGAGCCACTCCGAGAGTCTGAATGGCGTGACCGACGAGCTGAAAATCGTCACACCTTCCATCTACCGGAAACCCCATGCATAAGCCCGCCCACGTCATCGAGATATTTCTCCAGCCGGGGGAGTTATGGTTCGGCGACGAGCACACGCGCGTCCGCACGATCCTCGGCTCCTGTGTGGCGATTACGTTGTGGCATCCGCAACGACGCATCGGCGGTATGTGCCATTACATGCTGCCAGGACGTGTTCGCGGCAAGGGGGCGGCGCAGGATGGGCGTTATGGGGATGAGGCGCTGGATCTGCTGGTCAAGGAGATGAAAGCAGCACGTAGCCATCCGCACGAATATGAAGCCAAGCTGTTCGGTGGCGGGCATATGTTCGATCGTGGCTGCCCCGGGGAAGACTGCACGGGGCGGATTCAGGATCGCAATATTTCCGCCAGCCTCGAACTGATGGCGCGCCATGGCTTCAAGGTCAAGGCCCGGCATCTCGGCGGGCGTGGCCACCGTCAGGTTATTTTCGACATCTGGAGCGGGCACGTGTGGATGAAGCACACCCCCCTGCCAGCTGCCGAAAGCGGCAGGGCGGAGGCGGATAGGGGCATCCACCCTTGATCGGATTTTCATTATGAAACCCATTCGCGTCATGCTCGTGGACGATTCCGCCACGGTGCGCCAAGTGCTCTCAGGCATCCTCTCCGCCGCGCCCAACATTCAGGTGATGGGGGCGGCCGCCGACCCTCTGTTCGCCCTCGACAAGATGAATCGGGATTGGCCCGACGTGGTGGTGCTGGATGTCGAGATGCCGCGTATGGACGGCATCACCTTCCTGAAGAAGATCATGGCCGAGCGCCCTACGCCGGTCATTATCTGCTCGTCGCTGACCGAGAAGGGCACGGCTACAGCGATGCAGGCTTTATCTGCCGGCGCGGTGAGTATCGTCACCAAGCCGCGCCTCGGATTGAAGGAATTCCTGGTGGAGTCGGGGCATGAAATCGTCTCGGCGGTGCGGGCAGCGGCCTTGGCCAATGTGCGCCGCCTGACGCCAATGCCGGCTCCGCCGCCGCGGCACGGGCTGGATGCGATTCCGGCAAGCCCGCCCGCGGCCATGGCCGAGACGACCGACAAGGTGGTGGCGATCGGTGCCTCTACCGGCGGCACGCAGGCGCTGGAGACTGTACTGACTGCGCTGCCGCGTGTCTGTCCCGGTATCGTCATCGTCCAGCACATGCCGGAGAAATTCACCGCCGCCTTCGCGGCGCGTCTGAACAGCGTATGCGCCATCGAAGTGCGCGAGGCGAAACACGGCGACCGGGTACGGGCCGGCCTGGCCCTGATCGCGCCGGGAGGGCGCCACATGCAACTGGTGCGTAGCGGCGCGCAGTATCACGTTGACGTGATCGACGGTCCGCCGGTGAATCGGCACCGCCCTTCGGTGGACGTGCTGTTCCGTTCCACCGCCCGCAGCGCCGGCGGCAACGCGCTGGGAATCATCATGACCGGCATGGGCGACGACGGTGCCCGCGGCCTGAAGGAAATGCGGGAAGCCGGGGCTGCCACCCTCGCCCAGGACGAGGCGAGTTGCGTGGTCTATGGCATGCCCAAGGAGGCGGTCAGGCTCGGTGGTGTGGGACGCAGCCTGACCCTTGCTTCCTTCCCCGGGGAGATTGCCCGTTATGGCCGCGAGTGAAATGGACAGGCTCGCGGTCAGGGAGAAAGACGCTATCTTTGACCATTATTTATTAGTGGTTATTATGTCCGGGCTGATCGGCTGGCCAGGACAACAATAAAGAGACGCATATACCGCAGTGACTACCGTTTGTATCCCGAGAACCAACAGCTATGCCTGGGCAGCGGGACTTACCCTGCTGGCGCTGGCCATCCCCTTGCTGGGCTGGCAGATGACGGCGGAGCGCCACATCGGCATTCCGCCGGCCGTTTTTCTCCCCTTCCACACGCTGGCCGAGGTGTTCGCGGTGGTGGTGGCCGCCATGGTCTTCATCACTGGCTGGCACGTCCACGACGAGAAGCGTCCCACCGTCTCGGTGATGCTGGCCTGTGCGTTCCTGGCCGTGGCCATCATGGACTTTGCCCACCTGATGTCCTATGTCGGCATGGCCGATTTCATCACCGAAAACAGTCCCCACAAGGCCATCGTTTTCTGGCTGGCGGCGCGCTACGCGGCAGCGGGCGCGCTTCTGGCCTATGCGCTCATGCCGCAGCAGCCTCTGGCCCGGCGCATGCGGGGCCGGTATTTAGGCATCAGTCTGGGCTTTGTCACGGCACTGCTCTATGTGGGGATATGGCATCCGGAATGGGTGCCGGATACCTTCATTGCGGGGACGGGCCTGACGCCATTCAAGGTGAACATGGAAAACGGCGTGGTGGTGCTGAACCTGTTTACTCTGGGTCTGCTCTATCGGCGCCGGGGGGAGTTCTGCGAATCGAGCATGCAGGCCACGTTCTTTGCCGTAGCCCTCATGCTTGTCAGCGAGCTGTTTTTTCAGGTCTATTCCAGGGTCACCGATCTGGCCAACGTGCTCGGGCACGCCTACAAGGTGTTCGCCTACATGTTCCTGTACCGGTCCATCTTCCTGGACAGCGTGAAGGCCCCTATCGTGCGCCTGCAGCAAGCCCGTGCGGCGGTGGAAGAAAGCGAGCGGCGTCACCGGGAACTGCTGGAGACCGCGCCGGACGCCATCATGGTGGTGGACGGGCAAGGCATCATCCGCATGGTCAACGAACGTCTCGAGCAGATGTTTGGCTATCAGCGCGCTGAATTGCTCGGAATGCAGATGGAAGCTTTGGTCCCGTACCGTCATCAGGAGCGGCATCAGCGCCACCGGCAGGGCTATGTCAAATCACCCCGGCTGCGTCCCATGGCCGACAAGCTGGATTTGTCAGGATGCCGGAAAGATGGCAGCGAGGTGCCACTGGATATCGCCCTGAGTAACTTCCATTCCGATGCCGGTATGCAAGTTACCGCTTTCATCCGGGATGTCAGCGAGCGCCGGCGCATGGAGGCGGACCTGCTTCACCAGACCACCCACGATGCCCTCACTGGCCTGCCCAATCGTACGTTGTTCCACGACCGGCTTGCCAAGGCCATGGTCCAGGCGCGCCAGCATGATCGTCTGGTCGCATTGATCCTGCTCGACCTGGACCATTTCAAAGCGGTCAACGACGGTTGGGGGCACAATTACGGCGATCTGTTTCTTGGCGAGGTGGCGAGGCGTCTGACCACCGTGCTGCGTCTGGACGACATGGTGGCCCGTCTGGGGGGAGACGAGTTTGTGCTTCTGCTATCCGACCTGGAATTTGTGGAAGACGTGGGCCCGGTGGCCGACAAGATTGTTCGGCTTTTTGCCGAGCCTTTCCCCATTGAAGAAAGCGAGGTATTCGTCAGCGCAAGCCTGGGGGTGGCGGTGTTCCCCGGAGACGGAGACGATGTCACCACCTTGCTGCGTAATGCTGACGTGGCCATGTATCGGGCTAAATCGGAAGGGCGTGGCGGCATTCGCTATTACACGCGGGACCTGGATACGCGTATGCGGGAAAACCTGCTGCTTCAGACCTATCTGCGCCGCGCCGTGGAAAAGGGGCAACTGGAGCTGCACTACCAGCCCCAGATAGAGATCTCCACCAACAGGATTTCTGGCGTCGAAGCTCTGCTGCGCTGGACCCATGATGAACTTGGCGATGTGAGTCCGGCGCGTTTCATTCCGGTCGCCGAGGCAAGTGGCCTGATCGTCCCTATCGGCAGTTGGGTGATCAATACGGCCTGCCGCCAGATCCGGGCCTGGCAGGATGCTGGCATACCGACCAAGGTGGCGGTCAACCTGTCCGCACACCAATTCCGCTATGGTTGCCTGGTCGACGTGGTCAAAGCTGCCTTGTCGGCAAGCGGCGCAGCGCCCAGTCTGCTGGAGCTTGAACTGACAGAGAGCGCATTGATGGATGATCCGAAGGCGGCAGCGCAGGTACTGGGTGAACTGGAAAGCCTGGGCGTCACGATCGCCATCGACGATTTCGGCACGGGCTATTCCTCGCTCGCCTATCTGAAAATGTTTTCACTCCACAAACTCAAGATTGATCGTTCCTTTGTCAAGGACGTTGCCCATGATCCGGAAGATGCTGCCATCGTGGAGGGCCTGGTAAGCCTGGCCCATAGCCTTGGGATGCGGGTCGTCGCCGAGGGTGTGGAAACCGAGGATCAGCGGGCTTCGCTAGCCCGTTTGGGATGCAACGCATTCCAGGGTTGGCTACACAGCCGCGCGGTGCCGGCAGAGGAATGTTTCAGGATGCTGGCCGGGGATTGCCGAGCTGAAGATAGACCAAGCCCGGCGTCGGGATGATGCCTGTTCATTGATTGGCCTAGGTGGGGACGCGAGCGCAGCCGGCTGAACCCGGTCGGGATTTCGACCCCATTCATGACTTTCGATGGACGGCGCAGAGATAAATTAAGATTGCCGCATGACCTCCCCCATTCCCCTCGCCAGCAGTCTGCTGCTCGCCACCCTCGACACGCTGCGCCGGCAGGCGCCTTTCGCGGATATGGCGGAGGCGGATCTGATGTGGACGGCAGAGCGCCTGTCGGTAGCGTATTTCCCGCAGGAAGCGGCGCTGATCGAAGCCGACGGCCAGCCGCCAGCCTATCTGTTCATCGTCAAGCAGGGGGTGATCGAAGGGGAAGCGCCCGATGCGCAGGGCGTGCGTCTGCTGCAGCTCACCGACGGCGAGATGTTTCCGCTGGGCGCGCTGCTGGCGGATCGCGCGGTGGCGAACCGCTATGTCGCGGCGGCGGATACCTTCTGCTATCGCCTGCCGGCCGCGGATTTTCATACCCTGCTCGGCCGCAGCCGGGCGTTCAGCGATTTCTGCACGCGTCGCATCGCCAGTCTGCTGGAGCAGTCCCAGCGTGCGGTGCAGTCCGAATATGCGCTGGCGCTGGATGACGAAAATCGTTTCTCGCGCCCGGTTCGCAGCCTGATTCGTCAGGCGCCTGTGGCGGTCCCGCCCGAAACGCCGCTGGCCGTGGCACTGGCCGCCATCGATGCGGCGCGCGTGGGGTCGGTCGTGATCAACGATCCGCTCGGCCATCCAGTGGGCATCCTGACGCTGAAGGATGTGTTGCAGCGCGTGACGCTGGCAGGGATTCCCCTCACGGCAGCGATTGCCAGCGTGATGACGCCCGGCCCGGCCACGCTGGAGGGCGGGGCGACCGTGGCGGATGCGCTGCTGGTGATGGCGCGGCAGGGCGTTCACCATCTGCCGCTGGTGGAGGACGGGCGGCTCGTCGGGGTGATCTCGGAAAAGGACGTGTTCACGCTGCGCCGTCTGTCCATGGAAGGCATCACCGGCGCCATTGCGCGCGCCGAAGATCCGGCCGCGCTGCCGGCACTGGCGCACGCCATCGGCGAGCTCGCGCACAACCTGCTGGCGCAGGGCATGAACGCGGAGAATCTCACCGCCATCCTCTCCAGCCTGAATGACAAGCTGACGCAGCGGGTGATCGAACTGGAAGCGCGCGCCGCCAAGCTGCCCGATCTGCAGTGGTGCTGGCTTGCGCTGGGCTCGGAGGGGAGGATGGAGCAGACCCTGGCGACCGACCAGGACAATGCACTGATCTACCAGGCCGCCACGGCGGATGAGCGTGCAGCCCTGCTGGCATTTGCCGAACGGGTGAACCATCGGCTGGCGGCGTGCGGCTTCCCGCTCTGCAAGGGCGAAATCATGGCCAGCAATCCGAAGTGGTGCCAGAGCCTGGACGAATGGCGGGCCACCTTTGCCAACTGGATCCATCGGGCCGACGCGCCGGCCCTGCTCCATGCCACCGTGTTCTTTGATTTTCGCCCCCTGTATGGCGCACAGGAACTGAGCGAGGAATTGCGGGACTGGCTGAATGCCACCGCCCGGGAAAACCGGTTGTTTCTCAAGCGCATGGCGGAAAACGCGCTGGCCAATCGCCCGCCGCTCGGGCTGGTGCGGGATTTCGTGACGGCGTCGGGCGGCGCGCAGGCACATACCCTGGATCTCAAGGTTAACGGCGTCACACCCTTTGTCGATGCTGCCCGTATCTTCGCGCTGTACGCCGGGGTGAACGCGTCCAGCACGGTGGCGCGCCTGCGTGCTGCGGCTCGGGCGTGGAACCTGGCGCCAGGCGAAGTCGAGGCGTGGGTGGCCGCGTTCCATTTCATCCAGCTTCTGCGTCTGCGCCGCCAGCATACGGCGCTGACCCACGGCGAGACGCCGGGCAACCGCATCGATCCGGAACAACTCAATGCGCTCGACCGGCGCATCCTCAAGGAGGCGTTCCGTCAGGCCCGCAAGCTGCAGGCCGTCATGACGCGTTATTTCGAGTACTGAAAAAATCGCGCTGGGCTGGGCCGTTTCTACCAGCGACCTTCATTTCCCGGGGCTTTTAAGCTATGGTTGCGACAGCTTCGCATCCAGGGGGATATCTGATGCGGGGCCATAAAAACTTCAATCATTCACACGGAGGCTTCCATGGCTAGTCCTCAACCAGATTGGGCCGCGATCGATCGGGATCCGCGGTTCCAGGCGCTTCACAAAAAGAAAACTTCTTTCCTGTGGGGCTTGATGGTGTTTTCCATCGTTTACTACTTCCTCCTCCCCGTTGGCGCTGCCTATTTCCAGGACCTCTTCAAGATCAAGGTCTGGGGAGCGCTCAATGTGGGTCTGCTGTTCGCGCTGTCCGAATTTATCGTGGCCTGGGTCGTCGCCGCGATTTACGCCAAGCGGGCTAACCGCGAGTTCGATGCCATGGCAGCAGAAATCGCACTCGACGCACATAAAATCGGAGGAAGCAAATAATGGGACGCTTGACCCCCTATTTCATGGGCGCAGCCGCCTTCCTGGCTTCCGGACTCGCCTTCGCTGGCGAAGGCGCCGTTGCCGACCAATGGAAATGGCTGACCTTCGCGGTCTTCGGCGGCATCATCGCCCTGACCATGTACATCACCTGGCGGGCCTCCAAGCGGGTGCACTCGACCAGTGAGTTCTACGCCGCCGGACGTTCCGTTTCGGGCTTCCAGAACGGCTGGGCCATTGCGGGCGACTATTTGTCCGCCGCGTCCTTTCTGGGCATCGCCGGCCTGATCTCCCTGTACGGCTACGACGGCTTCATGTATTCGGTCGGTTTCCTGGTGGCCTACATTACCGTGCTGCTGGTCATCGCCGAGCCCTGTCGCAACATCGGCAAGTACACCCTGGGCGACATCCTGGCCTTCCGCAACGATCCCAAGAAGACCAAGACCATCGCCGCCATCTCGACCATCACCGTGTCGATCTTCTACCTGACCGCCCAGATGGTGGGCGGCGGCGTGCTGATCAAGACGCTCATCGGCATCGACTATGAAGTGTCGGTGATCGGCGTCGGCGTTCTGATGCTGGCCTACGTGGTGTTCGGCGGCATGGTGGCGACCACCTGGGTGCAGATCGTCAAGGCGATCCTGCTGGTGGTGGCTTCGCTGGTGATGGTGGCGCTGGTCTGGGCGCCCTACGGTTTCTCGCTGCCCGGCATCCTCGATCACGTGATCCATGACGACGGCATCCAGAAGCAGGTGGCCAAGCTCCTGGGTACCTCCGCGGCCAACATGACGCCCGAGGAACTTGGCCAGCGCTTCCTCGAGCCGGGCCTGTTCCTGAAGAACCCGATCGACCAGATCTCGCTGGGCATGGCCCTGGTGCTGGGCACGGCCGGCCTGCCGCACATCCTGATGCGCTTCTTCACCGTGCCGAACGCACAGGAAGCACGTAAGTCGGTGGTGTGGGCGATGGTCATCATCGGCGGCTTCTACGTGCTGACCCTGTTCCTCGGTCTGGGCGCGGCGCTCAACGTCGGTCCCGCCAACATCATCGCGCTGGACAAGGGCGGCAATATGGCCGCGCCGATCCTCGCCCAGTATCTGGGCGGCGGTGCCGATTCCATGATGGGCAACTTCTTCCTCGCCTTCGTCGCCGCGGTGGCCTTTGCTACCATCGTCGCGGTGGTCGCCGGCCTGGTGCTGGCCTCCGCCTCGGCCATGGCGCATGACATCTACGTCGGTGTGATCCGCGGCAACCATGCCACGCCGAACGAGCAGGTGACGGCGGCGCGCGTCGCCTCCGTCATCGTCGGCATCGTCGCTATCGTCATCGGTATCGCGGCCAAGGGGCAGAACGTCGCCCACCTGGTCGGCATGGCCTTCGCGGTAGCGGCGTCGGGCAACCTGCCCGCCGTCCTGCTGACCCTGTACTGGAAGCGCTGCAACACCTGGGGCATCATGCTCGGCATGCTGGTCGGCTCGTTCTCCGCGATCGCCCTGGTGATGATGTCGCCCAACCTGACCTATCCCAAGGCCGTGATCAAGGATGCCACCGCCGTGCTGGACGGCACCCCGGCCAAGGAAGCGGTTCCAGCCAAGGCGAGTGAGGGCTTCGTCTGCGAATTGTTCGCGGTGTGCCAGAACGCCGAGGCCGCCAAACCGGCTGCCGAGGCGAAACCCGGTGCGGTCGAGAAACTGGCAACGCTGAACCAGAAAATCGCCACGCTCACCGACCCGGCCGAGCTAGACAAGGCGAAGGCTGATGCCGGCAAGCTGGAGAAGGACATCAAGAAGGCGCAGGACGACCTGAAGAAGTTCGAAGGCCAGACCACCAATCTGGTGGGTCTGGAGAAGCCCTTCTTCCGCCTCAAGAACCCCGGCATCATCTCGATTCCGCTGGGTTTCCTGATGGTCATCCTCGGTTCGCTGCTGTTCCGCGACAAGCGTGCGGAAGCGATGTGGGATGAGCTCTATGTGCGCCAGAACACCGGCATCCAGGCCGAGGGCGCAGTCGCCCACTGACGCCTGCTCAGGTGTTTGGACAAGCCCCCGGGGTAAAAGCCGGGGGCTTTTTTATGCACGCGCGGCCTCGCTGCGTGAGATGGCCTACATCTGGCCCGAATTGAGCCAGCGGGCCTGGCGGCTGAAACGGAGGAGCTGCCGGAGCTGAGTGAGCTTGCGCGTCCGTGCTGCGGGCAGCAGCGCGAGCCACAGCTGGGCGGTGGCATAGGCGTCCGCCAGCGCGCCATGGCGCTGGTAGACCGGGATGCGGAAATAGGCGAGCCAGTCGTCCAGCGGCCGGTTGAATCCCGGTCCCTGCGGCACCAGCAGGGGCGCCAGCACCGCCAGATCGAGCCAGATGGCACGATCCCTCAGGCCCAGCCAGGCGCGGCCGGCGCGCTCCAGCGCCAGCCGGTCGAACGCGGCATGATAGGCCAGCCGCGGGCTGCCGCCGGCGAACTCCAGCCAGTCCAGCAGCGCCTGTGCGGGCTCCAGCCCGGCAAGCTGCTGGCCCGTGGTGATGCCGTGCACCAGGATGTTGTCGGTCGCCGTGGCTTCCCGCTGCCGCAGGCTGACTTCGCACGTTGGTGCCATGACGATAACGCCGTCCCTCACGGTTACTGCGCCGATGGCCAGCAGGGGGTCAACCCGGGGATTGAGACCGCCGGTTTCGACGTCCACCACGACCCAGCCGTCATCCAGCGTCTGTTCCCTGAGCGGTCTCAAAGCAAGATTCTGCAGGCGGACCGCGAGCGCAACCCCCAAGGGTGGGCGGGGGCGAAAGGGCCAGATCATGATGAGCAGTTCCGGTACATGGAGACAACCTTAGCGTGCAGGCTAATCCCGGCAATATTGCAGCAGCATGGGGAAATAAAAAAGCCCCGCCGAAGCGGGGCTTTTGACCTACATAAACAGCTGGGTTTTTACATCCTTACATCATGCCGCCCATACCGCCCATGCCACCCATGTCGCCGCCGCCCATCGGCATGGCCGGCTTGTCTTCCGGCAAGTCGGCGACCATGCAGTCGGTGGTCAGCATCAGGCCGGCGATCGACGAGGCGTTCTGCAGCGCGGTGCGGGTGACCTTGGTGGGGTCGAGCACGCCCATCGCCATCATGTCGCCGTATTCGCCGGTGCCGGCGTTGTAGCCGAAGTTGCCCTTGCCTTCCAGCACCTTGTTGACGACGACCGAGGGCTCTTCGCCGCAGTTCTTGACGATCTGGCGCAGCGGCTCCTCGATGGCGCGTAGCACGATCTTCACGCCGGCGTCCTGGTCGTGGTTGTCGCCCTTCACCGCAGCCGCAGCGGCCTTGGCGCGCAGCAGCGCGACGCCGCCGCCGGGGACGACGCCTTCTTCAACGGCGGCACGGGTAGCGTGCAGCGCGTCCTCGACACGGGCCTTCTTCTCCTTCATCTCGACTTCGGTCGCGGCGCCGACCTTGATCACGGCCACGCCGCCGGCCAGCTTGGCCTTGCGCTCCTGCAGCTTCTCGCGGTCGTAGTCGCTGGTGACTTCCTCGATCTGCTTGTTGATCTGGGCGATGCGGCCCTTGATCGCGTCGTGATTGCCGGCGCCGTCAATGACGGTGGTGTTTTCCTTGCCGATCTCGATGCGCTTGGCGCGGCCGAGGTCGGTCAGCTGGGCTTTTTCCAGGCTCAAACCGACTTCTTCGGCGATCACGGTGCCGCCGGTGAGGATGGCCATGTCTTCCAGCATCGCCTTGCGACGGTCGCCGAAGCCCGGGGCCTTGACGGCGCAGGTCTTGAGGATGCCGCGGATGTTGTTGACCACCAGGGTGGCGAGCGCTTCGCCGTCGACGTCTTCGGCGACGATCAGCAGCGGCTTGCCGGCCTTGGCAACTTGCTCCAGTACGGGCAGCAGGTCGCGGATGTTGGAGATCTTCTTGTCGAACAGCAGGATGAAGGGATCTTCCATGATCGCCATCTGCTTGTCGGGGTTGTTGATGAAGTAGGGCGACAGGTAGCCGCGGTCGAACTGCATGCCCTCGACGACGTCGAGTTCGTTTTCCAGACCCGAGCTGTCTTCAACCGTGATCACGCCTTCCTTGCCGACCTTGTCCATGGCCGCGGCGATGATGTCGCCGATCGAGGAATCGGAGTTGGCGGAAATGGAACCGACCTGGGCGATTTCCTTGCTGCTGGTGCAGGGCACGGAAATCTTCTTCAGTTCGGCGGTGATCGCGATCACGGCCTTGTCGATGCCGCGCTTGAGATCCATCGGGTTCATGCCGGCGGCGACGAACTTCATGCCTTCGTTGACGATCGACTGGGCCAGCACGGTGGCGGTGGTGGTGCCGTCACCGGCGACGTCGGAGGTCTTGGAAGCGACTTCCTTGACCATCTGGGCACCCATGTTCTCCAGTTTGTCCTTCAGTTCGATTTCCTTGGCGACGGACACGCCGTCCTTGGTCACGGTGGGGGCGCCGTAGGAACGGTCGAGCACCACGTTGCGGCCTTTCGGGCCCAGGGTTACTTTTACGGCATCAGCCAGGATGTTGACGCCTGCCACCATGCGGTGACGCGCGGAATCGCCAAAACGTACGTCTTTTGCAGCCATTGCTTAACTCCTAAATTTTGAATTCGGTTTGGATTTGCGTACGGCGTTCGATTACTGCTCGACCACGCCCATGATGTCTTCTTCGCGCATCACCAGCAGTTCGTCGCCTTCGACCTTGACGGTCTGGCCGGCGTACTTGCCGAACAGCACGCGGTCGCCGACTTTCACGTCCAGCGGAATCAGCTTGCCCTGGTCGTCTTTCTTGCCGGCGCCGACGGCGATCACTTCACCCTGGTCGGGCTTCTCGGTGGCGGTGTCGGGGATCACGATCCCGGAAGCGGTCTTGCGCTCTTCTTCCATGCGCTTGACAATCACTCGGTCGTGCAGAGGACGGATTTTCATTGCAAAGTCTCCATTGCGGTACGTTGATATAAGGCAGCCGGAGCTGCCCGAAAAATGAGGAAGCGGCGAAGGTGTTGTTAGCACTCGTCGCCGTTGAGTGCTAATAGTAGGGGCGGAGAGTTTCAATTTCAAGTCCATGGACGATTTAATCAGCCGTACCCGCGCTGCCGTCTGGCACCCCTGCACCCAGATGAAAACGCTGGAAGCCACGCCGCCGCTGGCGATCGCGCGTGGCGAGGGGCCGTGGCTCGTCGATACGGGGGGACGACGTTACCTCGACGCGATTTCCAGCTGGTGGGTCAACCTGTTCGGCCACTGCAACCCGCGCATCAATGCCGCCATCATCGACCAGCTCGGCAAGATCGAGCATGTGATGCTGGCCGGCGCCACCCACGAACCGGTCGTGGCGCTCTCCGAGCGGCTAGCCAAGTTGTCCGGGCTGGGTCACGCGTTCTATGGCTCGGATGGCGCGTCGGCTACCGAGATCGCACTGAAGATGAGTGCTCACTTCTGGCGTAATGCTGGCCAGGCGGAGAAAAACGGCTACGTTAGCCTCAGGAACGGTTATCACGGCGAAACCGTCGGCGCGCTGTCGGTGACCGACATTCCGCTGTTCAAGGCCACCTATGCCCCCCTGCTGCGGCACACGGTGCAGGTGCCGACCCCGGATGCGCGCCTGGCCGAAGCAGGCGAAACGGCGGAAGGATTTGCCCAGCGTTGTGCGGATGCGCTGGAAGCGCATTTGGTCGAGCACGCCGCCGAAACGGCTGCTTTCATCGTCGAACCGCTGGTGCAGGGCGCGACAGGGATGGCGATGTATCACCCGATCTATCTCAAGCGGGCCCGGGAACTGTGCACGAAATATCGAGTGCACCTGATCGCCGATGAGATTGCCGTGGGTTTCGGCCGCACCGGCACCATGTTCGCCTTTGAGCAGGCCGCCATCCGTCCCGATTTCATCTGCCTGTCCAAAGGCATCACGGGCGGCTACCTGCCGCTGTCGGCCGTACTGACGACCGACGAGGTCTACGCCGCGTTCTACGGCGACGCCACGGCGCGCGGCTTCCTGCATTCGCATTCCTACACCGGCAACCCGCTCGCCTGCCGGGCGGCGCTGGCGGTACTGGACATTTTCGAGGCCGATCAGGTCATTGCCGCCAACCGCATCAAGGCGCAGGAATTCACGGGATTGCTGGCGGACGTGGCGATGCACCCGCGGGTACGCCATTTTCGTCAGCGCGGCATGATCTGGGCGTTCGACGTGGCGGAGGCACAGCCCGGTTTCGCCGCCCGTCTGCATCAGGCGGCGCTGGTGCAAGGCGTATTCATCCGCCCCATCGGCAATACGGTGTATGTCATGCCGCCCTATGTGACAAGCACCGACGATATGCGCATCCTGGCGGCGACGCTGCTGGCCTGTCTTACAAACCCGGATATCTGATTGGCGCCTCGCCGGCTTGACGCGTGTCGAGCCCGGCCATAAGATAGTGATCAATAACTATCTAGTGGCTACGCTCATGTCCGAGGCTGTGCGCAAACGCTTGGGTGCCGACGAACGGCGCGAGGAAATCATCCGTGTGACGCTCGAGCTCGCTGCCAGGCAGGGTGTCGACGACGTGACCACCCAGGACATGGCCCAGGCGATGGGGGTGACGCAGGGCGCGGTGTTCCGGCACTTCCCAAGCAAGGACGCCATCTGGATGGCGGTGATGCTGTGGGTGCGCGACCGCATGATGGCGGTGTTGACGCGTGCGGCCGCGCAAGGCCGCGATCCCCTGGATGCCCTGCAGCGCATGTTTTTTGCCCATATCGCCTTCATCGCTGGCCATCCGGCCATACCGCGTGTGCTCACCTCGGAACATCTGCATGGCCGCAATGCGGTGCTGCGTCAGGTCGTGACCGAAATCATGCTGGCGTACGAGGCGAAAATCGCGCATCTGCTGCAGGATGGCCAAGTGCAGAAGCAAGTTCGCCCCGATCTCGATACGCACGCTGCGGCCACGCTCTATATCGGCATGATCCAAGGTTTGGTTCTGCAAACTTCCATTCTGCGTGGCCAGCGCACGCTGGCTGCCGAAGCCGCCCGCACCTTCCCGGTTTTTCTCGCAGCAGTCCGGACGCCCACACCCACCCAAGGAACGCACCCATGATGAAATATTTCTCGATACCGCTCGCAGCCTGCCTGTGCATGAATCTGGCCACCGCCCATGCGCAGGACATGACGCGCCCCCATGCCCATGCGCCTGCCGCAGACAATCGCGTGATCCTCGCCTTGTCTCCGGACGAACGTGCCATGATTCTGGAAGAAATGCGTCTCTTCCTCGACGGCGTCGGCGCCATGACCGGCGCGCTCGGCAAGCAGGACATGCAGACGACGGCGACCGCGGCACGCGGGATGGGGATGAAAATGGTGCACGAGGTACCGCCCGAATTGCGGGCCAAGCTGCCCATGGAATTCAGGCAGCTGGGCTTTTCGGTGCATCGCGATTTCGATCAGATCGCAATGGATGCCGACAGTCTGAAAGATGTGAGCCACACGCTCAACCAGATGTCCGCCACGCTGCAAAAATGCGTGAGCTGCCATGCGGCTTATCAAATCCGCAGCCCGCTGAATGACGACAAACACTGAGCAGGCTCGTATGAAGCACCGCGCTGTCTCGTTCATCAATCGACGTAATCTGCTCCTGGCTGCCGGTTTCCTGGCGTTTGCCGCGGCCTTCGTCTGGCTGCTCGCCACACGCGGGCCGCTGGCGCCGGTAGGCGTCGAGCAGGCCGCCGTCACACGTGCCGATCTCAGTCCCGGCGTGTACGGAATCGGCACGGTGGAGGCGCAGCATGCCTACAGTGTCGGTCCGATCCAGGCCGGCCGGTTGTTGCGGGTGATGGTCGATCAGGGTGACCGGGTCGAGGCCGGCCAGGTGCTGGCCGAGATTGATCCGGTGGATCTGCGCCAGCGCGCCGACGCGGCGGCGAGCGCGGCCGCACGCGCCCGGCAGGCTGTAGCGGCGGCACAGGCGCAGGTGATCGAGGCCGAAAGCCGGACGCATTTGGCACAAGCCAATCTGGCGCGTTACCAGGCGCTGTATCGGCAGAATTTCGTCGCCAAGGAAATGGTAGACAGCCGCCTGCACGAAGCGGCAGCGGCCGAAGCGGCATTGGCCGCGTCGCGCGCCAATGCCGCAGCCGCGCAGCGCGAGATCGGGCGGGCCGAAGCCGAGCGGCGGGGCGTCGATCAACTGCGCAACAGCCTCCGATTGCTGAGTCCGATCACGGGCGTGGTCACGGCGCGGGAGGCCGAACCCGGCACGACGGTGGTGGCGGGGCAGGCCGTACTGCGGCTGGCCGATCCGGCACATCTGTGGGTGCGCGCGCGGGTCGATCAGGCGCGCGCGCAGGCTATACGGGTGGGGCAGGCGGCGGATATCACGATGCGTTCTGCGCCTGACAGGGCCTTGCCGGGGAGGGTGGCGCGCATCGAACTGCAAAGCGATGCCGTGACCGAGGAGCGGATCGTCGACGTGGCGTTCGATCCGGTACCCGACCGTCTGTATCTGGGCGAGCTGGCAGAGGTGACGCTGCATCTGCCCGGTACGCGCAACGCGTTGACGGTGCCGCGTGCTGCTATCGGCTTGCGCAACGACCGGACCGGCGTATGGCAGGCAGTCGACGGCCGCGCCCGCTTCAAGCCGGTGCAATTCGGCGTGCAAACCGCGGATCGTGCGCAAGTCGTCTCCGGCCTGGCCGAGGGCGAGCGCGTCATCGTCTACAGCGCCAGGCAGCTCGACGACGGCATGCGGGTACGCGAACAACGATTGATGGCGCGCTGAGCCGCTCAGGCCATGATCAATCTCGCCAGGCGCGACATCGCCCACCATCTGAAAAGTTACCTGCTGACCGGGCTGGGGCTGGGCTTGCTGATCGGGGTGACGTTGACCATGGCCGGCGTATATCGCGGCATGGTCGACGACGCCAAGGTGTTGTTGCGTGCGGTCGACGCCGACGTCTGGGTAGTGCAGCAGGATACCCTCGGTCCGTTCGCCGAGCCCTCCTCCGTGCCGGACGACCTCTATCGCGCGTTGCTGGGGTTGCCAGGCGTGACACAGGCGGGAAACGTCGCCTACCTCACCATGCAGGTGTCGCACGCAGGCAAGTCGCAGCGCGTGATGGTGGCCGGGTTCGAGCCGGGCAAGCCGGGCGGACCGGCGTTTCTGGTGGCCGGTCGCCCGATTGCCCGTGCGCATTACGAAGCGGTGGCCGACGCCAAGACCGGCCTGCGGGTGGGCGACGTGGTCCGCATTCGCCGCAACGACTACACCGTGGTCGGGTTGACACGGCGCATGGTGTCGTCCAACGGCGATCCGATGCTGTTCATCCCCTTGAAGGACGCGCAGGAAGCGCAGTTTCTCAAGGACAACGACGCCATCGTGGAGGATCGCCAACGCCTGGCCGCCAATCCGGCGATCAACCGCCCCGGCCAGCCCGGCGTGCTCGATGCAGTGCAGGCGATCCAGACGTCCAGCCACAAGGTCAATGCCGTGCTGCTGCGGCTGCAGCCAGGGGTCGATGCGCGCGCCGTCGCCGGCACGATTGCGCGCTGGCAGCGCTTCACCGCCTATACCCGCGACGACATGGAAGAGATCCTGGTGGCGAAGCTGATCGCCACCGCAGCCAAGCAGATCGGCCTGTTCCTGCTGATTCTGGCGGTAGTCAGCGCGGCCATCGTCGCTTTCATCATCTACACGATGACGCTCGGCAAGATCAAGGAGATCGCCGTGCTGAAACTCATCGGCACCCGGAATCGCACCATCGCCGCGATGATCATGCAGGAGGCGCTGGGGCTGGGCGTGATCGGTTTCTTCGTCGGCAAGTTCGCCGCCACCCTGTGGGCGCCGGCCTTTCCCAAATACGTGCTGCTCGAGACCGGCGACGCGGCACGCGCCTTCGTGCTGACCCTGGTGGTGTGCGCATTGGCCTCGGTACTGGCGATACGCGCCGCGCTCAAGATCGACCCGGCGGAGGCGATCGGTGGCTGACGTTGCCTCAACCCGGCCCGCGATCCTCATCGAGGGCCTCACCAAGCGCTACGGTAGCGGGGGCGCGGCGGTCGATGCGCTGAAAGGCGTCGATATGACGGTCTGGCCCGGCGAGGTTGTCGGCCTGATCGGGCCGTCCGGCTCCGGCAAGACCACCTTGCTGAAATGCCTGGGCGCAGTGATCGAGCCGACCGCCGGCCGGTTCACCCTTGGCGGCGAAATGATCTTCGACGGCGGCTGGAAGACCGGCGACCTGCGCGCGCTGCGCCGCGACCGTATCGGTTTCGTGTTCCAGGCGCCCTATCTGATCCCTTTCCTCGATGCCACCGACAACGTAGCGCTGCTGCCGATGCTGGCCGGCGTACCCAATCCGCAGGCGCGCGCGACCGCGCTGGAGATGCTCACCGCGCTCGACGTGCAGCACCGTGCGCAGGCGCGCATCGCCGAACTCTCGGGCGGCGAACAGCAGCGCGTGGCGATCGCGCGGGCACTTGCCAACAAGCCGCCGATCATTCTTGCCGATGAACCGACCGCGCCGCTCGACAGCGAACGCGCGCTCACCGTGGTGAAGATCCTCAACCGCCTGGCGCAGGAATTCCAGACCGCGATCATCGTCGTCACCCACGACGAAAAAATCATCCCGACCTTCAAACGCATTTACCATATCCGTGACGGCAAGACTTACGAAGAAGCGGGCGAAGGACGCGCGATATGAAACTGACCTTTCTTGGCGCAGCGCGCGAAGTGACGGGCTCCAGCTATCTGCTGGAAGCCGACGGCGTGCGCTTCCTGGTCGATTGCGGCATGTTCCAGGGCGGGCGCGAAGCGCGCGACAAGAATCGCCGCGCCTTCAGCTTCGATCCCCGAACGATCGATTTCGTCATCCTGACGCATGCCCACATCGATCACTCCGGGCTGCTGCCGCGGCTGGTCGCACTCGGTTTCAAAGGCCCTATCTACACAACACGTGCGACCTGCGACCTGTTGGCGGTGATGCTGCCCGATTCGGCGCATATCCAGGAAAAGGAAGCGGAATACCAGAACCTCCACCGTTTCCGCCAGGGGATGGCCCGGCGCGACGCGGCACGCGGTTCGTCTCCGCGCGACACGGCGCCGCTGTATACCGTGGCGCAGGCGCAGGCCTCGCTCAAACAGCTCAATCCGGTCGATTACGATCTGGAAATCGCGCCGCATCCACAGGTGCGCTGCACCTTCCGCGACGCCGGCCATATTCTCGGCTCGGCGATCGTCGAAGTCTGGGTGGGCGAAGGACCGCACCGCCGCAAACTCGTGTTTTCCGGCGACCTGGGCCAGCCTGCACGGCCCTTGCTGCGTGACCCGACGCCGATCTTCGACGCCGACTACCTGCTGGTCGAGTCGACCTACGGCAACCGCGATCACAAGAGCATGGAAGCGACGCAGGATGAACTGGTGACGGCGATCAACGACACCATCGAACGAAAGGGCGGCAACGTCATCATTCCCGCCTTTGCGGTGGGGCGTACGCAGGACATGCTCTACCTGCTGGCCGACCTGGCCCGGCAGGCGCGCATTCCCAAGCTTTCCGTCTTCGTCGATTCGCCGATGGCCACCGCGGCCACCGAAATCACCTTCAAGCACATGGAACTCCTCGACGCCGAAACCCACGCGCTGATGGGTCGGCATGGCGGTGCGCAATATTTCCGCAAGCTCGAATTCGTCGAGGATGTCGAGGAATCGAAGGCGCTCGACCGCGTCACGGGCGGCGCCGTCATCATCTCGGCCAGCGGCATGTGCGAGGCCGGCCGCATCAAATACCACCTGCGCGCCAACCTGGCACGCCGCGAATCGACCATCCTCATCACCGGTTTCCAGGCTGCCGGCACCTTCGGCCGCCGCCTCGTCGACGGCGCCAAGCGCGTGCGCCTGCTGGGCGAGGATATTCCGGTGCGTGCCGATCTCTACACACTGGGCGGGTTGTCGGCGCATGCCGACCGTACCGCCCTGCTCGCCTGGCTGGGCCACTTCCGCAGCAAGCCGCGCCAGGTATTTGTCGTGCATGGCGAGGAGACGGTGGCGAAGGATTTTGCCGCCGACCTGAAGACGCAGTTCGACTGGAATGCGATGGCGCCGGCACCGGGCCATGGCCTCATCCTCGAATGAGCCGGTGCCGATGAATTTTCCCCGTCTATCATCCGGCCTCCTGTTGCTGGCTTTGCTGGGGGGCGGCCTGGCGGGGCATGCGCGGGCCGCTTCGACGGCCGATTGGGAAGGATGCAGCGCGATTCCGGCGGATGCCGAACGACTGGCCTGCTACGACCGCGTGTCAGGGCGTTCGCACCTCGAGACTGTCCCCCGGGTCGAGGCCAAACCGGCACCACAGCCTGCCGCAGCGCTCCCGCTGGCGCAAACCGTGCTGCCGGAACCGAAGCTGCTTTCTGCACTGTCGCGCCACTGGGAACTGGACGACGAAGCCAAGCAGGGCGCCTTCCTGTTTCAACCTCACCGGCCCAACTATTTCCTGCCCGTCAAATACAGCAACGCACCCAACGATTCCCCGTTTCGGAATACCTTCGCCCAGCCCGGCCTCGGTCTCGAAAACGTCGAGACGGAATTGCAGTTGAGTTTCAAGATCAAGGCCATGCAGGGCGTGTTCGGTCATGACAATGCCGATCTGTGGTTTGGCTACACGGCGACTTCGTTCTGGCAGGCCTACAACCACAGCATTTCCTCGCCGTTTCGCGAGACCAACTACGAACCGGAGGCGATGTTGGTGTACCGCACGAATTACGAGCTTACCGGTTTCCGTGGACGTTTCATCAATTTCGGCCTGTCGCACCAGTCGAATGGCCGCGGCGAAGATCTGTCGCGCAGTTGGAACCGGATTTACGTGCAGTTCGGGTTAGAGCGTGGCAACCTGGCGCTGCTGATCCGGCCCTGGTATCGCATTCCAGAAAGCCGGAGGGCCGACGACAACCCCGACATCGGCAACTACATGGGGCATGGCGATCTGCTGGCGGTCTACAGCAAGGGCCGCAATGCCTATTCGCTCCTGCTGCGCAATAATTTCAAGAGCCCGAACAACCGGGGTGCGCTGAAACTGAACTGGAGCTTCCCGCTGGTCGGGCGCCTGAAAGGTTACGTGCAATATTTCAACGGCTACGGTGAATCGCTGATCGACTACAACCACCGACAGCAGTCCCTGGGTCTCGGCGTCAGCCTGGCCGAGGGCATGTAAGCTTCAGGGCGCGTGGGGCAGCGCCTCCTCCAGCAGGCGGTGCACGTACTTGACCGGAATGGCGTAACTGATCCCGCTGGGCGCGGAGATCGCGGATTCGCGCGTGCCCCGTACGTACACCGAGTTGACCACGCCCAGGACCTCGCCGGTATCGGGGTGCCATACCGGGCTGCCGCTGTTGCCGGGATAGGCCACGGCGTCCAGTTCGAATACTTCATACGGCGAGACGGCCTGTTTGATGACATGCGCATTCAACTGGGACGCGGCCGCGACAGGCGTGAAGATGGGAATGATGGCGGCCAGCCCGGCCCGATGCGTGGAGGGATTGAGGCCCAGTATCGAGCCGATCGGATAGCCGGTGAAATAGAGCTGCCAGCCTTCGCGCACCTGGCTGGAGTCACCGAGTTTCAGCGGGGGCAATGGCTCGCCCGCGATTTTCAGCAAGGCCAGGTCGCGTGCCTTGTCGCTGGCGATCAGTTCCGCGGCGCGGACCGATATCCGCTGGTCGCGACCGACGAACACGGCGTACATTTCCTTCTTTTCGCTATCCAGCGGCTTGCTGAATATATGCGCGCACGATACGACGTAGTGACCGTCCAGTACTGCGAAGCCGGTGCCGAGCAGGTTGGCGGGCGGCCGGCCGGTGGGCTTGAAGGTGCCGACGCCGACCACGCCCGGTTTGATGCTGGGGAGCATGTCGGCCACGTCGGCATGGACAGGCGAGGCCAGCAGGAGCGCAATCACGACCCAGCTGGTACGCGGCTTGCTCGCCCATGAAGCGCCCAGCCGCCGGAGGTAGCCGGGCAAGGACCTGTAAATTCGATACAATCCGGGCGGCAGCAAAGACTTTATATTCATAGGGGAATCCAAGCATGAGCGTTGTTGCGGTTGTCGGGCTGGGCTATGTGGGCCTGCCGTTGGCGGTGGAATTCGGCAAGAAAATGACCACCATCGGCTATGACCTTTCGGTTGAGAAAATCGAGCACTATCGTCGATTCTGTGACCCCACCGGCGAAGTATCAACGGACGACCTCAAGGCGGCGACGCAACTGACGGTAACCACCGACCCTGCCGATCTCGCGAAGGCCGATTTCATCATCGTAGCCGTTCCCACGCCGGTCGACGAGGCGCACATCCCCGATTTCTCGCCACTGGTGGGGTCTTCGACCACGGTCGGCAAATACATGAAGAAGGGCGCCACGGTCATCTACGAATCCACAGTCTACCCCGGTGCCACCGAAGAGGTCTGTATCCCGATCCTGGAAAAGCTGTCCGGCATGAAGTGGCTGCAGGACTTCCACGTCGGTTACTCGCCCGAGCGTGTCAACCCGGGCGACAAGGAGCGCACCATCACCAGGATCGTCAAAGTGGTGTCGGGCGACGATGCCGCCACGCTCGACCAGGTCGCCGCGCTATACGGCTCCATCATCACCGCCGGCGTCCACCGCGCCAGCTCGATCAAGGTGGCCGAAGCGGCCAAGGTGATCGAGAACACCCAGCGCGACCTCAACATCGCGCTGATGAATGAGCTCTCGCTGATCTTCCACCGCATCGGCATCGACACGCTGGAGGTGCTGAAGGCCGCCGGCACCAAGTGGAACTTCCTGCCCTTCCGTCCGGGCCTCGTCGGCGGCCATTGCATCGGCGTCGATCCCTACTACCTCACGCACAAGGCCGACATGCTCGGCTATCACCCGCAGGTCATCCTCGCCGGCCGCCGCATTAACGACGGCATGGGGGCGTATGTGGCACAGGAAACGGTGAAGAATATGATCGCCAACGGCGTGCAGGTGAAAGGCGCCAAGGTCAACGTGCTCGGCCTCACCTTCAAGGAAAACTGTCCCGATTTGCGCAACTCCAAGGTGGTCGACGTCATCCGCGAGCTGCAGTCCTTCGGTTGCGACGTGCACGTACACGACCCGCTCGGCGAGCCGAAGGAAGCCGAACACGAATACGGCATCCGTCTCACGGCATGGAGTGACCTGCCCGAATGCGATGCCATCATCGCAGCGGTATCGCATAGCGCGTATCTGGAAAAGTCGTTTGCCGAACTGACCGCCAAGCTGAATAAGGGTGGCGCCTTTACCGACGTCAAGGCGGCCTACGATCCGACTGCGGTGAAAGCGGCGGGCTTCACCCTCTGGAGGTTGTGATGTCCGCATTCGATGCGCTGAAGAAAACGCTCGAAGCCGAGCCTGGCACCTGGCTCGTTACCGGGGCTGCCGGCTTCATCGGCAGCAATCTGGTGGAAGCGTTGCTGTTGCTCAACCAGCGCGTCGTCGGCCTCGACAACTTCGCCACCGGCCACGAAAAGAACCTGGCGCAGGTGCAGGCCAGCGTCGGCCCCGGGCGCTGGGAAAACTTCCGCTTCAAGCGCGGTGACATCCGTGATCTCATCACCTGCCATACCGTGTGCAAGGGCGTCGATTACGTCCTGCATCAGGCTGCATTGGGTTCGGTGCCGCGTTCGATCGAGGATCCGTTGACGACGCACGCCGCCAACAACACCGGTTTTCTCAATATGCTGGTCGCCGCGCGCGATGCGAAGGTCAAGCGTTTCGTTTACGCCGCATCGAGTTCCACCTATGGCGACCATCCCGGCCTGCCCAAGGTTGAGGACGTCATCGGCAAGCCGCTGTCGCCCTATGCGGTGACCAAGCTGGTGAACGAACTGTATGCCGACGTGTTCGGCCGTTGCTACGGTATGGGATCGATCGGCCTGCGCTACTTCAACATCTTCGGCCGCCGCCAGGATCCGCAGGGCGCCTACGCCGCCGTGGTGCCGAAGTGGGTGTCGAGCATGATCAGGAACGAGCCGGTGTACATCAACGGCGACGGCGAAACCAGCCGCGACTTCTGCTACATCGACAACGTCATCCAGGCCAACCTGCTTGCCGCCACCAGCCAGCATGCGGACGCAGCCAACCAGGTCTACAACGTCGCCGTCGGCGACCGTACGACCCTGAACCAGCTGTTCGAGGCCATACGGAGCCTGCTCGCACCGAAATTTCCCCATCTTGCCGGCTTCAAACCGGACTACCGCGACTTCCGCGCGGGCGACGTGCGCCATTCGCTCGCCGACATTTCCAAGGCGCGCACGCGGTTGGGCTACGAGCCGACACACCGCATCGGCGAGGGTCTGGCCGAGGCGATGGACTGGTATGTGCAGGACCTGAGTTGAGGCTGTTTGCCGAGCAATGTGCCGGGCCTCGCACCAGACGCATGCAGTGCGCCGCGCAGCGACCAGGAACGACGCTGTTCAGCCATGACGACGCATGACGAGCAGACCGGGCCGGGCGACGCCGCCAGGCAGAGCGCGCTGGATATCCTGTTGCGGCGGATGCAGGCCGAGAGCGATTTTCCGGCCCTGTCCGAAGCGATCGGCGACATCAACCGGATCGCCTCGTCCGACCGCGAAGGCGTCAACGAACTTTCCAACCATATCCTCAAGGACTTCGCGCTCACCAACAAGCTGTTGAAGCTGGCCAACGTCGCCTTCTACAACCAGGTGGGCGGCGGCTCGATCAGCACGATTTCGCGCGCGGTGGTGGTCCTCGGCTTCGATGCGGTACGGTCGATCGCATTGAGCCTGATCCTGTTCGACAACCTGGAAAACAAGGCGCACGCGCAGCACCTGAAAGAGGAATTCGTCAAGGTGCTGTATGCCGGCATGCTGGCGCGCGAGATGGCGGGCAATGCGCAGGTGAAGGATGTGGAAGAGGCATTCATCGGCGCCATGCTGCACAAGCTCGGTCGCATGCTGGCGATGTTTTATTTTCCCGAGGAGATGGCACTCGTCCTGCAACGCGTCGAGACCGAAGGCTTGAGCGACGCCCGGGTGTCGACCGAAGTGCTGGGCGTGTCGTTCGAGAATCTCGGCATCGGCATCGCGCGCAGCTGGGGGTTTCCCGACCCGTTGGTGCAGAGCATGAAAAAGCTCCCGGACGGGAAGATCAGAAAAAGCGCCAGCAACGTCGAGCGGCTGCGCGCGCTGGCAGGATTCGCCAACGAGTTATGTGAAATTATCCTCGATACGCCCGATGAAGACCGCAGCAAGGCCTTGGGCAGGCTCACGGCGCGGTTCGGCGATACCGTGCCGGTGACGGCGGAACAGCTGTCCGGCATGATGGAAAAATCGATGCAGGACATCGGCCAGTTCGCGCGGGTGGTGAATGTGAACCTGAAGCACAGCGATTTTGCCCGGCAGGCCTCGAAATGGGCGGGTCTGGCGGCACCGCCAGGCCAGACGTCGGCACCGCAGGAAGCGAACATGGGCATGCCGGACGCCATGGCGGCGCTGGATGCCAATGTGTTGCACGAGGCCGCACCGGCTATCGAACAGGGCGCCGTCGTCCGCGGCAAACAGGAACGCACGCCGGAGGAGATTCAATCCATCCTGGCCTCGGGTTTGCAGGATGTCGGCAATTCGCTGATCGACGACAGCATTTCCATCAACGATATCCTGCGCATGATCCTCGAGGCCATGTATACCGGCATGGGATTCGAGCACGTGGTGCTGTGCATCAAGGATGGCCGCCGCAACGCGATGTGCGGCAAGTTCGGTTTTGGCGACGACGTGCAGCGCCTGGTCAAGGCATTCGATTTTTCCCTGGCGGGCCAGCCGGATGTCTTCCTCGTCGCGCTGCAGAACAATGCCGATATCCTGATCTCCGACATCGACGATTCCAAGATCGCCACGCGGATTCCGGCCTGGTATCGCAAGCATGTTCCGGCGCACACCTTCGTGCTGTTTCCCATCATCGTGAAAGGCAAGCCGGTCGGTCTGATCTATGCCGACCGGCCGCACGCCGGCGATATCACGATCCCCGAGAAAGAGCTCTCCCTGCTCAAGTCCTTGCGCAACCAGGCAGTATTGGCGATCCGGCAATCCTTGTAGGTCCCGCCTGGGGCGTCGGCGGTTGCCGTGCCGGCCGCCGCGCCGGAATTCGGCATAATGTCGCCATGCCGTTTTTCCGAATCGTGTCCTGTTTCCTGCCCGGTCTGCTGTTTGCAGGCCTGTCCGTCGCGGCGCATGCCGAACCGCTCCCACCCGCCTTCACGGCTGCACTGCAACAGGCCGGCATCCCGCTCGACCACGTGGCGGTGGTGGTGCAGCCGTTGGACACGGATAAACCGCTGATCAGCCACAATGCCGATGCGGCGCTGAACCCTGCATCCGTCATGAAACTGGTGACCAGTTTTGCGGCATTGAATCAGCTGGGTCCGGACTATGTGTGGAAGACGGATGTCTGGGCAGAGGGGCCGATCAGGGAGGGCGTGCTCGAAGGAGACCTGGTCATCAAGGGCTACGGCGATCCCACCTTGACGCTGGAGCGGATGTGGCTGCTGCAGCGCGAACTGCGTGCACGCGGGGTACGCCACATCCGCGGCAATCTGGTGCTCGACCTGAGCGACTTCGAGTTGCCGGCCAGCGATCCGGGGGCATTCGATGGCGAGCCGCTGGCCCTGTACAACGCCGCGCCGGGCGCACTGGTTGCCAATTTCAACGCAACGACCTTGCGTCTCAAGCCCGATGGCAACGCCATCGGGATCGAACCGGATATTGCGCTGCCCGGCGTCACGATTCGTTCGGATATCGCGTTGACCGAGAGTGCCGCCTGCAATGGCTGGAGGGATGCGCTGACACCGAGTATTCCCGATCCCGAACGAAGAGAGCTGGTCGTTGGTGGGCACTACCCGCGCGGATGCGGTGAACAGGCCTTGTCGCTGAACCTGTTCGAGCCCGCGGTGACCTTCGATTTCCTGTTTCGCGGCCTGTGGGCGGAAACGGGCGGCACGCTTGGCGGGCAGACCGTGCCCGGCATGTCGCCGGAAACGCCGCCTCTCTTGCGTTTCGAATCACTTCCGCTGACCGATTCGCTTATCCGTCTCAACAAGTATTCCAACAACCTGATGGCGCGCAACCTGTTCCTGACGCTGGGTGCGGAAGCCTATGGCCCGCCGGCGACGCCGGACAAGGGGGCTCGCGCGGTACGCGAAGACTTGGTGCAGCGCGGGATTTCAACGCGGAAGCTGGTGCTGGAAAACGGCGCCGGCCTGTCGCGCATCGAGCGCATCAGTGCGGGCGCATTGAACCAGCTGTTGCGCGCGGCCTATCGGAGCCCGCTGTTCGCCGAATTCGAATCGGCCCTGCCCATTGCCGCGACCGATGGCACCCTGAAGCGCCGCTTCAAGGGCAGCACCCTGGCCGGCAGCGCACATCTCAAGACCGGTACCCTGCGCGACGTCAGCGCACTGGCGGGCTACGTGGACACGGCGAGCGGACGGCGGGTGAGTTTCGTCATGCTGGTGAACCACGCCAACGCCAGCCGCAGCGAGGCGGCGCAGCGTGCGTTGCTGGAATGGGTGCAGTCGGAGATGTCTCTGGATAGCGGGGCGCGGGATGACGTTCGATAAGGTGCCCGCATGGGCGGCGTGGCTGGCACAGGATGCGGGCGGCACCTGGTACCCGCAAGGGGCAGGCCGCGGCTGTAAAGCCGCTTAAGCGGCAACAGCCGCGCTCTGGGCTTACGAAGCCGAGCCCAATCAGCAGGATAAGGGTTGGTACGAAAACGAGGTCGGGCGCATCCTGCGGCTGGGCCAGGCCGCGCCGCCTGCGGATTGGGAGGCGACACTGACCGCTTGGCCATCCAAGGCCTGAGACTGGTTTGACTCAGGGTGCGGCGGACGCGTCCAGCTGCAATTGGCCGTCCTTGACCGGAATGCGCGAACCGGGCTGATGGTCCATCCGCACGTGGCCTTCTTCCTTGCCCAGGCGGTAGCGCACGTCATAACCGATCGTTTTGGTATGCGATTCGTAGACGGTCTTGCAGCGCGTCTCGGTCCGGCCGACGGTGTCCTTTTCCTGCAGGTTTTTCTGTATCTGGTTGCCCGCGTAGCCCCCCGCTGCTGCACCCCCGACGGTGGCCAGGGTGCGCCCGGTGCCGCCGCCGATCTGGTGGCCGAGCAGGCCGCCAGCCACCGCGCCGATCGCCGTGCCGGCGATGCGGTTGCTGTCCTTGACAGGCGCCTGCTCGTTGACGACCACGTCATGGCATTCCTGCCGAGGCGTTTTGACGGTTTCGGTCACCGGCTTGGCGGCCAGGACCTCGGCAAATTCCGGCTTCGGATTCAGGGCCTTGTAGCCTGCTACGCCACCAATCGCCGTCACGGCGATTGCACCCAGTACGACGCCCGTCAGCATGGATTTATTCATGATTTTTCCAGGAAGGTTGCAATAAGGTCACTGAATTTCAATTCGGATGATAGTTCACTCACGGGACGTTTCCGCAGAACCGGTCAGTCCGGCTGCAGCAAATCGATCCTGAAGCCGGCTTCGTATGGCGGCACGTTGCATTCGATGACGTCTGGCGGTGCGACATCGAGACGGACACCCACGATGTCGGAGCGCACCGGCAGCTTCGCCGCCCCGCGATCCACCAGCACCACGGTGCGGATTTCATCGGGCTGCCTGCGGGCCAGGTATTCCACCGCGCGCAGCATGGAATGCCCGCGATACATCACGTCGTCCACCACCAGCACGGTATGGCCCGCGAGATCGAGGGTGGCGTGCAGCGGGTTTTCCGTCAGCCGGGTTTCGGGATACAGCAGGGTGAGATCGTCGGCATAGCGGGTGATCTGCAGATCGAGACGTATGCAATCGGCGAGGCCGTAGTGCGCCTGCAAGCGTGCATGCAGACGGTCGGCCAATGGCGCGCCGCGGCGCAGGATCCCGACAAGCGCAACCCGGGTGCGTCCTGTCAGCAAACCCGCGGCCTGGCGCGCCATGTCGTCGACGATGGTGTCGAGTTGCCGGGTGGTGTAGAGACAGGTTCGCTTGCCCTGGGGGTTGTCTGTCATGGTGGGGGCGTTGGTGGCAGGTGGGGACGGCTCAGGCAGGGCTGTCTGCCACCTGGTTGGCCCATGCCATGGCTTCGATCTCTGCCGTGGTCAGATCCGAAAGCGTCAGCCCGCCAGCCTGCGCCAGCAATGCGTTGGTGTAGTCCAGGTCCAGATGCTCGACGCTTTCGACCAGTTGCAGCAGGACGCCCATCTCGCCCTCGCGGCGCAGCAGGCCTGCCGCAAGGCGCTCGCCCAGATTGAGCTCGCGCACGATATCGGTCAGCGGTTTGTCGATGAGGCTTTCGATCAGGGACAGGATGCCGGCCATGAAGGCCTCATCGCAGTAGTCGGCATTGCGTTGCTGTTTGAGCGCCAGCACTTCCATCATCTTGCCGCGCGTGGCGGCGAGCAACAGCAGGGGGCTGGGGTAGACCGGGCCGCTTTGCAGGGTGAACATCAACAATTGCAGCCAGCGCTGCAATTGTTTGCGCCCCAGGACCAGGATGGCCTGCGAGACCGAGGTGATGCTGCGGTGGACGCCGCTTGCAACCGAGTTCACCAGTCGCATCAGGTTGTAGGTGAGATTGGGATGCTGCTTGAAGATCTGTTCGATCTGCACGGTGTCGGCGTCGCTCAGTACCAGCCCCAGCAACTGGATGAGCGCCATCTGGCTGGAGTCCGCCCGTTTGGCGGAGAGCACCAATGGCCGCGCAAAGTAATAGCCCTGGAACAGGTCGAATCCGAGGGAATGGCAATAAGCCGCCTGCTCGGCACTGTCGACCTTCTCGGCCAGCAGCTTCACCGGCCAGTGTTTGAGCTGTTTGACGATCGCACGCAGCTGGTTCTTGTCGTGCAGCAGCAGATCGACCTTGATGATGTCGACCAGTGCCAGCAAGGGGCGATAGCTCTCATCGAAGACGAAATCATCCAGCGCCAGCGTGAACCCCCGTTGCTTGAGGGCGCGGCAGCGTTCGATGATGGCATCGTCGACGCGGATGGTTTCGAGCAGTTCGAGCACCACCTGGGCGCGGGGCAGCAGTTCGATCATGTCGGACAGCAGCATGTCGGCACTGACGTTGATGAACCCCAGTTGCGCCCCCAGTACCGTTTGGACGCCCATTTCGCTGAAGGCATGATGAATGACGCTGGCGGTCGCCTGCATGTCGTCGGTGACTGCGGCGCCGGCCGTATTGCCGGCACGGAACAGCAATTCATAGGCGACGATGCGCTGGTTGCGATTGAGGATGGGCTGGCGGGCGAGGAATATGTTCTGGGCGGTCATGATTACAGGCCCAGGTCTTGCCACAGTGCATCGACGCGCGTCTTGACGTCGGCATCCATCATGATCGGCGTGCCCCATTCGCGCGTGGTCTCGCCCGGCCACTTGTTGGTGGCGTCGATACCCATCTTGCTGCCGAGTCCAGACACCGGGCTGGCGAAGTCGAGATAGTCGATCGGCGTGTTTTCCACCAGCAGCGTGTCGCGCGCCGGATCGACGCGCGTGGTGAGCGCCCAGATGACTTCCTTCCAGTCGCGCACGTTCACGTCGTCGTCGGTGACGAGGATGAACTTGGTGTACATGAACTGCCTCAGGAAACTCCATACGCCGAACATCACGCGCTTGGCGTGACCCGGATAGGCCTTCTTCATGCTCACCACCGCCATGCGGTACGAGCAGCCCTCGGGCGGCAGGTAGAAGTCGGTGATCTCGGGAAACTGCTTTTGCAGCAGCGGCACGAACACCTCGTTGAGCGCGACACCGAGGATCGCCGGCTCGTCCGGCGGCTTGCCGGTATAGGTGCTGTGGTAGATCGGGTCGCGCCGCATCGTGATGCGCTCGACAGTGAACACAGGGAAGGTTTCCTGTTCGTTGTAGTAGCCGGTGTGGTCACCGTACGGCCCTTCGAGCGCGGTTTCGCCGGCATGAATTACGCCTTCGAGCACGATTTCCGCCGACGCCGGCACCTGCAGCTCGCTGCCGAGGCACTGCACCACTTCGGTCTTGGCGCCACGCAGGAGACCCGCAAACTGATATTCGGAGAGCGAATCCGGTACCGGCGTGACGGCGCCGAGGATGGTCGCCGGGTCGGCGCCGAGGGCGACGGCCACCGGGAAAGGCTCGCCCAGGCGGGCGAGCGTGTGCTCGCGGAAATCCAGCGCACCGCCGCGATGCGCCAGCCAGCGCATGATGAGTTTGTTCGGCCCGATCATCTGCTGTCGGTAGATGCCGAGGTTCTGCCGTTTCTTGTGCGGGCCGCGGGTAACCGTCAGCCCCCAGGTGATCAGCGGCGCCACGTCGCCCGGCCAGCAGTGCTGGATCGGCAGGCGCGACAAGTCCACATCCGCGCCTTCCCACACGATTTCCTGGCATGGCGCGCTTTTCACTTCCTTGGGCGCCATGTTCAAGACCTGTTTGAGAACCGGCCACTTGTCCCAGGCGTCGCGCAGGCCCTTCGGCGGCTCGGGTTCTTTCAGGTAGGCCAGCAGCTTGCCGACTTCGCGCAGCCGGCTCGGGTCGTCCTCGCCCATACCGAGCGCCACGCGCTTGACCGTGCCGAACAGGTTGGCCAGCACAGGCATGTCGTGCCCCTTGGGCCTTTCGAACAGCAGCGCCGGGCCGCCGGCACGTAGCACGCGGTCGGCAATCTCGGTCATTTCGAGCCGGGGATCGACTTCGACGGCGATGCGCTTCAGCTCGCCCATTTTCTCGAGTTGTGCAATGAAGTCGCGCAGGTCGTGATAGATCATGGATGGCCGATCATGAACGGATGCGTTGGAGGAGCGCGGTGGTCGAGGTGTGGTGCCTGAACGGGATCGAGTGCACGCTGCCGCCCCAGCTCGCCACTTCTGCTGCGCCGACGATCCGATCCGGCGTCCAGTCACCGCCCTTCACCAGCACGTCGGGGCGGATGGCGAGAATGAGGTCGAGCGGCGTATCGGCATCGAACCAGGTGACCAGCGTCACCGACTCCAGCGCCGCCACCAGGGCCATGCGGTTTTCCAGTGTGTTGATGGGGCGGTCGCCGCCCTTGCCCTGGCGGCGCACCGAATCATCCGAATTGACGCCGACGATGAGCGAGGCGCCGAGCGCGCGCGCCTCGGCCAGATAGGTCACATGGCCGCGATGCAGGATGTCGAAGCAGCCGTTGGTGAACACCCGTGGGTGCGGCAACTGCGCAACCCGTGCAGCCAGATCGGCAGGGTCGCACAGCTTGCGCTCGAAGGCTGGCGAATGCATCGATTAAAAATACGCCATCAGTTGATATATTCGAACAGGGTGACGACCTTGGCGACGCCCGATGTGGTGCGGGCGATATTCGTGGCAGCTTCGGCTTCAGCCTGCGAAACCAGTCCCATCAGATAGACCACACCGGCTTCGGTCACCACCTTGATCTTGGTCGCGGGCACATTCTCGTCGCGCAGCATGCGGGCCTTGACCGAGCTGGTGATGGCGACGTCGTTGGCGTCCGAGGTCAGCGAGGTGGTGCCGGATACGGTCAGCTCGTTGAACACCGTGCGCACGTCGGGAATCACCTTGACGACTTCGCTGGCCCGCGAGCGGGTGGCTTCGTCCGGTACCTGGCCGGTGAGCAGCACCTGGCGGTTATAGCTGGTGGCGGAGATGTTGTCGGTCTTTTGCGGGAAGATTTCGCGCAGGCGCGCCAGCGCCCGCAGCTCGATTTCCTGGTCGCTCACGTAGACGCCGGCGGTACGGCGGTCCAGCGCGACTGCCGTACCGGTGGCGGCACCACCCACCACCACAGCGGCGCAGCCGCCCAATTGCGACAACGCCGTGCCGATCAGCGCTACATAGATCAGTTTGTTCATTCCTCGACTCCTAATAAAACGCTGTCCACCGCATCGCACAGGCAATGGATGGTCAGCAGATGGACTTCCTGGATGCGCGCCGTGGATTCGGCGGGCACGCACAGGAAGACGTCGTCCTCCTGCATTTGTTCCGCCAGACCGCCGCCGCTGCGTCCGGTCAGTGCGATGACATGCATGTTGCGTGCGTGGGCAGCAGCCACGCCTTGCAACACGCTGGGCGAATTGCCGCTGGTCGAAATCGCCAGCAGGATGTCACCCGGATGCCCGAGCGCTTTCACCTGCCGCGCAAACACCTGGTCGTAGGCGTAGTCGTTGGCGATCGAGGTCAAGGTCGAGGTGTCGGTGGTGAGCGCGATGGCCGCGAGACCCGGACGCTCCTGCTCGAAACGGTTGACCATTTCCGATGCGAAATGCTGGGCATCCGCTGCCGAGCCGCCATTGCCGCAGGCGAGGATCTTGCCACCCTGGGCGAGGCTGTGCACCATCAGGCGTGCCGCATCCTCGATCGTTGGGGCAAGCGTTTCGGCAGCATCCAGCTTGGTCTGTGCCGAGGCCTTGAAATGGCCGAGAATTCTGTCGTGTAAAGGCATGTTGGTCGCGATTATCCCATATCGTCGAAGGCGTTCCGGATCCATTCCGGGGCACTGTCGCCGGATAGTGCGACCACGTCGAAACGGCACGGCGGCAGCGTTTTCAGCGTGGCCAGATATTGACGCGCGGTGGCCAGCAGCTTCTTCTGTTTGGCTGGGGTGACGCTGGCGGCAGCGCCGCCGAAATCGCTGCGACTGCGCAACCGCACTTCGATGAACACCAGTGTCGAATCGTCCTGCATGATGAGGTCGATTTCTCCGAAGCGACTGCGCCAGTTGCGTGCCACGAGTTTCAGGCCTTGTGTCTTCAGGAAGGCTGCGGCGCGCGATTCGGCGGATTGGCCGAGCAGGGATTTCAACATCTGCGACAATGCAGGGATGAGTGAAAGTCCGCATCATACGCCTCTGTTTCCTGCGCTCTATGTCGTCGCCACGCCGATCGGCAATCTGGGCGACATCACGCTGCGTGCGCTCGACATTCTGCAGCGCGTGGATCGCGTGGCGGCCGAGGATACTCGCGTATCCGGGCAGCTGCTGGCGCATTTCAATATCTCCAAACCGCTGATGTCCATCCGCGAGCACAACGAGCGCGAAGCCGCCGCCGGCGTGGTCGCACGGATCGCCGCCGGCGAGGCGGTCGCCTATGTGTCGGACGCAGGTACGCCGGCCGTATCGGACCCCGGTGCGCGGCTGGTGGCAGCGGTTCGCGCGGCCGGGTTGAAGGTAGTGCCGATTCCTGGCGCGTCGGCCGTGACGACGGCGCTGTCGGCGGCCGGGGTGGAATCGGGCGCATGGCTGTTCCATGGTTTTCTGCCGCCCAAGCCAGGTGCACGCCGTGCCCAGCTGCAATCGCTCGCCGCGCTGCCGGCGGCGCTGGTGTTCTACGAGGCGCCGCATCGCATCGAGGAGACGCTGGCCGACATGGTGGCCGTGTTCGACAGTGCTCGCCGGGTGACCCTGGCGCGTGAACTGACCAAGCGATTCGAGACCATCGTCACGCTGCCGCTTGCCGATGCGCCGGCCTGGCTCGCCGCCGACACGAATAATGTGCGCGGCGAATTCGTCGTCATCGTGCATCCGCCGGCGACCGAGGTGGCGGTCGATGCGGAAGCGATGCGCGTGCTCGACATCCTGCAGGGTGCGCTGCCGCCGACGCTTGCCGCCAAGCTGGCGTCGCAGATCACCGGGCGCAGCAAGGCCGAACTCTATAAAATGTCGCTGGCACTCAAGCCGCACCCGCAGGACGCAGAATGACCGACACCCTCACGATCACCCGCCCCGACGACTGGCATATCCATTTCCGCGATGGGGCGGCCATGCAGAGTGTGCTGCCCGACACCGCGCGCGTGTTCGGCCGCGCCATCGCCATGCCCAATCTGAAACCGCCGGTGGTGAACGTGGCCGACGCCGCGGCCTACCGCGACCGTCTGCTCGCAGCGGCAGGCACCGCCGCATTCGATCCCTTGATGACGCTTTATCTCACCGACAACACCCAGCCTGACGAAATCCGCCGGGCGCGCGCCAGCGGCTTCGTGCACGCCGTCAAATACTATCCGGCCGGCGCGACGACGAATTCCGATTCCGGCGTCACCGAGTTGGCGAAGGCCTATCAGGCGATCGGGGCGATGGAGGAAGTGGGCATGCCGCTGCTGTTGCATGGCGAAGTGGTCGATGCCGAGGTCGACGTGTTCGACCGCGAAGCCGTGTTCATCGAGCGCCATCTCATACGGCTCATGAACGATTTCCCGCGCCTGAAGATCGTGCTGGAGCACATCACCACGCGTCAGGCTGCCGAATTCGTGGCGGCGGCGGCGGCCAATGTTGCTGCGACGATCACCGTGCACCACTTGCTGTACAACCGCAACGCCATGTTCCGCGGCGGCATCCGCCCGCACATGTATTGCCTGCCGGTACTGAAGCGCGAACAGCATCGCCAGGCACTGGTTGCCGCGGCCATCTCCGGCAACCCGAAATTCTTTCTCGGCACCGATTCCGCACCGCATGCGGTCGGCGCCAAGGAGGCCGCATGCGGTTGCGCGGGCATCTATTCGGCGCATGCCGCGATCGAACTGTATGCCGAGGCGTTCGAGGATGCCGGTGCGCTCGACTGTCTGGAAGCCTTCGCCAGTTTCCACGGCGCTGATTTCTACGGCTTGCCGCGCCATGCCGACACGATCACGCTACGCCGTGAAAACTGGACAGCCCCAGCCCATCTCGGGCTGGGCGACGAGGCGCTGATCCCGCTGCGCGCCGGCGAGACGATCCGCTGGCGCGTGGTCTGACAAAAAAACGGCAGACCAGGGGAGGTCTGCCGCGGTGGAAGCCCGTCAGCGTTGGCTTGCTGACTGCTTCCAGGTGTCGCGCAGCATTGCGCTGCGCGCGGGGAGGAGGGCGTTACGGGAACGCCGGGATAGTGGGTTCGATGCCAGAGCTCAAGGCTTCGGGGTGGTATGCGGCGATCCGTTTCTTGATTTCATCGACCCGCCCGGACGGTACGTCGACCATCATCAGAATGCGCCCTGCGGCGATGGCCGACTCGAAGGATTTCAGTCGCGAATTGGGGATGGCGCTGGCCACCATGCTGGCGACCCAGGCGCCGAAAGCTGCACCGATCAAGGCCGTGAGCAGGATGGTAACCAGTTGCAGATCCACGCCTGCAGGCGGAAACACCACGGCAACCAGCCCGGCGATGATGCCGATGCCTCCGCCGACCGCCAATCCCGTTTCGGCACCGTGGACAAAATCGGTTTTCTGCAGGATCGAGGCTTCGTGCAGTCCGGGCAGGGAGACATCATCCCGGGCCAGAACATGAATATGGCCATTCTCGATACGGGCCAGCAGAAGTTCGTCGTGGATCTGTCGGGCGCTCGCCACGTCCGGCACCATGAAATACAGTCGTCTTCTCATGATGGCTCTCCTGACGGGGGGTAAGATTGCCCCCCGGATACCTTGGATTAGCAAATTAGCGGATGCAGTCAAGTTAAAGTTCTATAATCCGGAGTGGAAAAGCAGGTCAGGCAACCGCTGTCCTCACGTCCATTGGGCGTGGGGGGAGAGGAAAGTCCGGGCTCCACAGAGCAGGATGCCGGCTAACGGCCGGACGCCGCGAGGCGAGGAATAGGGCCACAGAGACGAGCGTATTCAGTTACGGTGAAACGCGGTAACCTCCATCCGGAGCAACACCAAATAGGCAGGCGATGAAGCGGCTCGCTGAGTCTGCGGGTAGGTGGCTTGAGCCGGTCAGCAATGGCCGGCCTAGAGGAATGGTTGCCCACGACAGAACCCGGCTTATCGGCCCGCTTTTCCACTTTCCATTCAATTCAAACACTTAGCTTTTATTCCTAAAATAAGAGACAGAAATAGCGGCTAAGCGCCGGTTTTTCCAGAAACTTATCCACAACCTGAAACCACCCCTAAGTCCTTGAGGCATAGGGGTTTTTTTGTGTCCGTCAGCTTGACCCCCCCAAAACTATCCCCTATAGTGGGTGCAAGTGGTGATTGGTGGGAAGTTGTGGGAGAATGCGCCCGCCCAATCACAATCAAATTCAGCCGGATTGGGTTTCAATAAACTGGGGGGAGCATGTTTCGGGGGGTCGCAACGGTCAGTCTGGATAGCAAGAACCGGCTCGTGGTGCCGGCACGCTATCGCGACGCCCTTCTGGTGAACGGAGGCGGTCGCGTGGTGATTACGGCCGATCCCAGCCAGTGCCTGCTGCTCTATCCCTTGCCCGAGTGGGAGCCGATCGAGAAGAAGCTCAACGGCTTGTCCGATTTCAATCCCCGTACCCGCAGCCTCAAACAATTGCTCGTCGGCTATGCGCACGACATGGACATGGACGGCGCCGGCCGTGTGCTGCTGCCGCCCATGCTGCGCAAGTTTGCCGAGCTCGATAAGAACGTCGTGCTGGTGGGGCAGGGCAGCAAGGTCGAACTGTGGAACGAGGCGCGTTGGGAGGCGCAGGTGTCGCAGGCGCTGAGTTTCAGCGACGACGCGCTGCCGCCCGAATTGGAGGGATTTACGTTGTGATGGAGCCCGCCCATGTGCCGGTGCTGGCACAGGAGGCGGTGGCGGCGCTGGCGATCAAGCCCGATGGCGTGTATGTCGACGCGACGTTCGGACGTGGCGGCCACAGCCGGCTGATCCTGGCGCAGTTGGGCGCGCGGGGGCATCTGGTCGCGCTGGATCGCGACCCCGATGCCATTCACGTTGGCCGTACCCTGAAGGACGCCCGGCTGACACTGGTGCAGAGTACGTTTTCGCGCTTGGGCGCGGTGCTGGATGAATTGGGCGTAGGGCAGGTGGACGGGATTTTGCTGGATATCGGCGTGTCGTCGCCGCAACTCGACGATGCGACGCGCGGATTCAGTTTTCGCTTCGATGCCCCGCTCGACATGCGCATGGATCCGGGGAGTGGGCTGTCGGCTGCAGACTGGCTGGCGACGGCGGCAGAGGAGGAGATCAGTGAAGTCATCCGCACCTATGGGGAAGAGCGGTTTGCTAAATCGATTGCGCGCGCGCTTGTTGCGACACGGCAAAAAGAGGCCATCCGCAGCACCGGGCAACTGGCGAATCTCATCGCCGCAACGGTCAAAAAACGCGAGCCGGGGCAACACCCGGCGACCCGCAGCTTCCAGGCTATACGGATTTATATCAACCGTGAGCTTGAAGAACTGAGCATCGTGCTGCCGCAATGCGTGGACAGGCTGCAACCCGGCGGCCGGCTTGTCGTCATCAGTTTCCATTCGCTCGAAGATCGCATCGTCAAGCGTTTCATGCGCGACGAGTCCCAGGGCGAGCAGGCGCCGCGCCGGCTGCCGATCCCGGCCGCCATGCTGAAACCGGGGCGCCTGAAGCGCGTGGGCCGCGCCCAGCATGCAAGCGACGCCGAAATCGCAGCCAATCCGCGTGCACGCAGCGCCGTATTGCGGGTGGCGGAGCGTATGGGCGAGACGACATGAGCCGCCTCAACGTCGTCCTTGCATTGGTGCTGGTGGCGTGTGCGCTGGCGGTGATCCAGGCGCAGCATCGCGCGCGCACGTATTTTGTCGAGCTGGAGCGCCTGAAAAAAGAGGCGCGCGTGCTGGATGAGCAATGGGGGCAATTGCAGCTGGAACAAGGCACTTGGGCCAATCCGGCACGGGTCGATACGCTTGCGAGAACCCGGCTGGGCCTGGTCGCGCCGCCGCATGACCGCGTGCGCATCGAGACGCTGACGAACGCGCCATGAACTACCATTCGCGCAAACTGCTCAAGCTGAATCTTGCCCCCTGGCGCATGGCGGCGGTGGGTGGCCTGCTGCTTGCCGGGTTGACGGTGGTGGCCGGGCGCGCCTTCTATCTGCAGGGGCTCAATACCGACTATCTGCAGGGCAAGGGCGATGCGGTGTCCAATCGCAACCTCACCCTGCCGGCGCATCGCGGACAGGTGACCGACCGCTACGGCCAGTTGCTGGCGATCAGTACGCCGGTCGAGTCCCTGTGGGCGCGCGCGACCGAACTCAATCTGTCGTCAGACCAGCGCGTGCACCTGGCCAGGGTGCTCGATATCTCGCCGTCAGAACTGGCAAAAATCCTGGCGCACAAAACGCGCGGCGAATTCAGCGTGCGCCGTCCCGTCACGCCGGAGCAGGCGGTCAAGATCGCCGCCATGGGGCTGCCGGGCCTGACGTTGCGGCGCGAATATCGCCGTTACTATCCGGCGGGTGCGGTCACTGCCCAGGTGGTGGGTTTCACCAATGTGGATGACAAAGGGCAGGAAGGCGTCGAACGCGCCTACCAGGACTGGCTGGCCGGGCGCGCGGGCGAGCGACAGATCCTGCGTGACCGTCACGGCAACACCATTCGCGATCTGGCGCCGATCAAGACTGCGCAGATGGGCGGTAACCTGACCCTGTCGCTTGATCTCAAGATCCAGTATCTGGCACACCGTGAACTGGCGGCGGCAATCGAGAAGCACAAAGCCAAGGGCGGCAGCATCGTGGTGCTCGACGCCAAGACCGGCGAGATTCTCGCGCTGGCCAACCAACCGGTTTTCAATCCCAACAATCGCCAGAATTACAAGCCGGATCTGATGCGCAACCGCGCGGTGATCGACACCTTCGAACCGGGCTCCACCGTCAAGCCCTTCGTCGCGGCAGCGGTGCTGGAGCGGGGCCTGTTCCGCCCGGACAGCGTGATCGAAACGCCGGACAACTTTCGGGTCGGAAACAAGCTGGTGCACGACGAACATCACCACGATCACCTGACAGTGACGCAGATCATCCAGATATCGAGCAATATCGGCGCCGCCAAAATGGCGATGACGTTGACGCCACAGCAGCATTGGGAGGTGTTGCATCGTGCCGGGTTCGGCCAGTTGCCGGGTTCGGGCTTCCCGGGCGAGACTGCCGGCCGGCTGCGCGATCCGGCGACCTGGAAGCCGGTCGAACAGGCCACCATGGCGTATGGCTACGGACTGTCGGTCAGCCTGCTGCAACTGACCCGGGCCTACATGGCGTTTGCCAACGACGGCGAAGTCATGCCGCTGTCTTTCCTCAAGCGTGAGCCGCAGGAGATCGTCGGCGAACGGGTGTTCTCTCCGACCGTGGCACGGGAAGTGCGCGCGATGATGGAGACCGTGACTCAGGAAGGCGGTACCGGAACATTGACCCGAGTGCCGGGCTATCGCGTGGCCGGCAAGACCGGTACCGCACACAAGCTCGTCAATGGCCATTACGCGCCGGACCGTTATCTGGCCTCCTTCGTCGGCATGGCGCCGGCGTCGAATCCGCGCCTCATCATCGGTGTGACGATCGACGAGCCGTCGGATGGCGTGTATTACGGCGGCAGTGTCGCAGGGCCTGTCTTCGCGCAGGTCATGGCAGCGAGCCTGCGCCTGCTCGGGTTGCCGCCCGATGCCCCGGAAACCGAAACGAAGATGACCGAGAATGCCGTGTCGGCCAAGGGGGGCGCGTGATGGCGGCTGCTAGCTCGCATCCCGTTTCCGGCCCGGCCGCATCCCCGGCTATCCACGAGACGGTGCCGCATATTCTGGAACGGCTCGGGATTGCCGTCGGCGAACTCACCAGCGACAGCCGCAAGGCCGCGCCCGGCACCGTGTTCGCCGCCTATCCCGGCGAGGCGCGCGACGGGCGCGATTTCATTGCACAAGCCGTGGCGCGGCGTGTCGATGGCGTGTTGTGGGAAGCGGACCACTACCAGTGGGATCCGGCGCTGGACATTCCCAACGCCGGCCTGGTCGGGCTGAAGACCCGTATCGGCGAAATCGCCGCGCACGTATATGGCGAGCCTTCACGCGCGCTGCACATGGTCGGCGTCACCGGCACCAACGGCAAGACCTCGGTGGCACACTGGGTCGCTCAGGCCTTCACGCAACTGGGACGCAAGGCGGCCGTTGTCGGTACCGTCGGCAACGGCTTTCCACCCGTCGGGGCCTCGCCCGGCGCGCTGACGCCCGCGCTCAACACCACGCCCGATGCCATCGAGTTGCAGCAGCGTCTTGCGGCGTACCGACAGCAGGGCGCGGTTGCCTGTGCGATGGAAGTCTCGTCGCACGGGCTCGCACAAGGCCGCGTCAACGGCACCCGTTTCAATGTCGCCGTGCTGACCAATCTGTCGCGCGACCACCTCGATTACCACGGCAGCATGGAGAACTATGCCGATGCCAAGGCCCGGCTGTTCAGCTGGCCCGGGCTGCAATGGGTGGTGGTCAACGTCGACGATGAATTCGGGCGGCGGCTGGAAAGCGAAACCCGGCCCGCGCGCGTCGCCGGGTACGGATTCCAGCGCGGTGCGGTGGTAGGAGAAAAGCTACATTTGTCCCAAGCCGGCTTGCACCTGCGGGTTCATACCGACTGGGGCAACGTCGAGTTCGATGTGCCATTGCTGGGGCGTTTCAACGCAGCCAATCTGCTGGCCGTGCTCACTACCTTGCTGGTTTCGGATGTGAAACTGGACGATGCCTGCCAGGCATTGGCCCATGTCACGCCGCCGCCGGGGCGGATGCAGACGCTTGGCGGCAATGTGCATCCACTGGTGGTCGTGGATTATGCCCACACGCCCGATGCGCTGGAAAAAGTGCTCGCCACGCTGCGTGAAATCGCCGGCGGCGGGCGCCTCATCTGCGTCTTCGGCTGCGGCGGCAATCGCGACAAGGGCAAGCGTCCGTTGATGGGGCGGGCTACCGCCAAAGGCGCGGATGAAGTCTGGGTCACCAGCGACAACCCTCGCAACGAGGACCCGCATCAGATCATTCAAGACATTCTCGCCGGTATGAGCGGCAAGCCGCATATCGAGCCCGATCGTGCGCGCGCCATCTTCGAGGCCATCGGCGGCGCGCATCAAGGCGATGTGGTGCTGATCGCCGGCAAAGGCCATGAGGATTACCAGGAAGTGGCGGGCGAACGCCTGCCATTCTCCGACGTGGCTGTGGCGAAGAAGGCACTGGAGGCGTGGGCATGATGCGTCTTTCCGAAGCCGCCGCCATGCTGGGCGTACCGTTTGCGGGCGAGGATGCCGAGGTGTTGCGCATCTCCACCGATAGCCGGACGATCCGGTCGGGCGATCTCTTCATCGCGTTGCGCGGCGAAAAGTTCGACGGCGGCAGGTTCGCCGCCCAGGCGCTGGGGCAGGGTGCGGTCGGCGTGGTGCTCGACCAGACCCAGGCACCCGCTGTGACCGCCGCCATCCGTGTCGACGATACCCGCCTGGCATTGGGCAAGCTGGCTGCCGCCTGGCGCCGGCGCTTTGCCATTCCGGTGGTCGCCATCACCGGCAGCAACGGCAAGACCACGGTCAAGGAAATGCTGGCGACGATACTGCGGGCGGAAGCCGGATCGGACGCCGCCGTGCTCCATACCGAAGGCAATCTCAACAACGACATCGGCTTGCCGCTGATGCTGCTGCGCCTGCGCGAGTCGCATCAATACGCCGTACTGGAAATGGGCATGAACCATGCAGGCGAAATCGATTATCTGACGCGCCTGGCCGCGCCCGATGTGGCGGTGGTCAACAACGCCCTGTCCGCGCATATCGGTTTCCTTGGCTCGATTGAAAATATCGCACGTGCCAAAGGCGAGATATTCAATGGCCTGTCGGATGCCGGTATCGCAGTCTTCAACGCCGATGACCCGCATGCCTGGCTGTGGCGTGAAGCCAATGCACATCGCTGCGTGATCGACTTCGGCCTCAAGCAGCCGGCGGCAGTACGCGGCCACTATCAAGCCGGCGATTTCGGCTCGACGCTCACCCTCACGCTGCCCAATGCGATCCTGGACGTCGCCCTGCAGGTGCCGGGCGAGCATAACGCGATGAATGCGCTTGCCGCTGCGGCCGTTGCATTCGCGCTCGACATCAGTCATCGCAGCATCGTCGCCGGGCTGTCGGGATTCGGCGGCGTCAAGGGCCGTCTGCAGAAGAAGCCCGCACTGCACGGCAGCACCTTCATCGACGACACCTACAACGCCAATCCCGATTCGGTTAAGGCCGCATTGGCCGTGCTGACGCAACAGGCCGGCAAGAAAGTGCTGGTGTTGGGCGACATGGGCGAACTGGGCAGCGACGCCGCGGCGATGCATGCAGAGATCGGACAGGCGGCACGCGAAGCCGGCGTCGACAGGCTGCTGGCGCTGGGCGAACTGACGAAGGAAACCGTCGGGGCCTTCGGCGCCGGTGCAATGCATTTCGAACGTATCCAGGAACTGCTTGCCGAACTCGAAAACGCACTCACGCCCGACACCACCGTGTTGGTGAAAGGCTCGCGTTTCATGCAGATGGAACGCGTGGTCAACAGTTTTATGGAAGACCCGGCAGCTACGCAGCCGGGGCGCGAGGAACACTGACATGCTCCTGTGGCTGTTTCAGCATCTGGGCCAGGACGTTCGGGCATTCAACGTCTTCAATTACCTGACGCTGCGTGCCGTGCTGGCCACGCTCACCGCGCTGACGATCTCCTTCATCGTCGGCCCGGCCGTGATCCGCAAGCTCACCGCCCTGAAAATCGGACAGTCGGTGCGTAGCGACGGCCCGCAAACCCATCTGGTCAAGGCCGGCACGCCGACCATGGGCGGCGCGCTGATCCTCGTCTCGGTCAGCGTGACCACGCTGCTGTGGGCGGACCTGTCCAACGACTATGTCTGGGTGGCCTTGCTCACCCTGCTGGGCTTCGGCGTCATCGGCTGGGTCGACGACTGGCGCAAGGTCGTCGAGAAGAACTCGCGCGGCCTGCCCTCGCGCTGGAAATACTTCTGGCAGTCGGTGATCGGCCTCGCGGTCGCGGCCTATCTGTGGCACAGCGCCAGCCTGCCTGCGCACACCGAACTCATCATTCCCTTTCTCAAGCACGCCACGGTCCCGCTGTCGGCAGTGGGCTTCATCGCGCTGACCTATTTCGTCATCGTCGGCTCCAGCAACGCGGTCAACCTCACCGACGGTCTCGATGGCCTGGCGATCCTGCCGACCGTGATGGTGGCATCCGCCCTGGCGATCTTTGCCTACGTCGCGGGCAACGCGGTGTTCTCGAAATACCTCGGCCTGCCGCACGTGCCCGGTGCGGGCGAGCTCGCGGTGTTCTGTTCGGCGATGGCGGGTGCGGGGCTGGCCTTCCTGTGGTTCAACGCCTATCCGGCGGAAGTCTTCATGGGCGACGTCGGTGCGCTGGCGCTGGGCGCCGCCCTCGGGGTGGTCGCCGTCATCGTAAGGCAGGAGATCATCCTCTTCATCATGTGCGGCGTGTTCGTGGTGGAAACCCTGTCGGTCATGGTGCAGGTCGCCTCGTTCAAGCTCACCGGCAAACGCGTGTTCCGCATGGCGCCGATTCATCACCACTACGAACTGAAGGGCTGGAAGGAAAATCAGGTCGTCGTGCGATTCTGGATCATCAGCATGATGCTGGTGCTGATCGGCCTGTCGAGCCTGAAGCTGAGATGAACTACGACAGCCTGAACCTTTCCGGCAAGCAGGTCCTGGTGCTCGGCCTCGGCGACACCGGGCTGTCATGCACCCGCTGGCTGTCGGCGCGCGGCGCCCAGGTGAGCGTGGCCGACAGCCGCGCGACGCCGCCGCATGCTGCGCGCCTGGCGGAATGGCTGCCGCAGGTGCCACTCTTCACCGGTCCGTTCGACGATGCCCGTCTACAGGCGGCCGACATGCTGGTGCTCAGCCCGGGCGTGCCGCTGGCCGAACCGGCTGTCGCGCGTGCCCTTGCTGCAGGCGTCGAGGTAGTGGGTGATGTGGAACTGTTCGCCCGCGCGATCCATGCACTCAACACCGAGCGTGCCGCGTCGACCGATTCAAGCGGCCCGATGCGGGTGATCGCCATCACCGGCAGCAATGGCAAGAGCACCGTCACCTCGATGTGCGGCGACATGTGTCGCACGGCAGGGCTGACCACGTGCGTGGCCGGCAATATCGGCCTGCCGGTGCTGGATGCGCTGGTCGAAATCGAACAGGGCATCGCCCCTGCGCCCCAGGTGTGGGTGCTGGAATTGTCGAGCTTCCAGCTTGAGACGACCACCAGCCTCAACGCCGATGCCGCCACGGTGCTCAACGTGTCGGAAGACCACATGGATCGCTATCCCGACATGAACGCTTACGCAGCCGCCAAGGCACGCATCTATGGCGGCGACGGCGTGCAGGTAGTGAACCGCGACGATGCACGCAGTCTCGCCATGGCACGCTCCGGCCGCCACGTGGTGAGCTTCGGCCTGGATCGCTGTCCGAAGGGCGAGAATTTCGGTTTGTGCGAGGACGAACTCTGCTTGGGCGGGGACATGCTGATGCCTTTGTCCGCGCTGCCGGTGGCCGGCCTGCACAACGCGGCCAATGCCCTGGCAGCTCTGGCGCTGACCCGCGCGCTGGATTTGCCGATGGAGGCCTTGTTGCGCGGCCTGTTGCATTTCAAGGGGCTGCCGCACCGGGTGGAAAAAATCGCCGAGATCGAGGGCGTGACCTACTACGACGATTCGAAAGGCACCAATGTCGGCGCCACCGAGGCCGCGCTCTATGGCATGGGCAATCGCAAGGCGGTTGTGATCCTGGGGGGCGACGGCAAGGGGCAGGATTTCAGTCCGCTCAAGGCAGCAGTGGAAGCCAATGCCCGAGCCGTGGTGCTGATCGGACGCGACGCACAACTGATCGATGCCGCCATCGCAGGCTGTGGCGTCGACGTGTATGCGGCCACCAGCCTTGCCGATGCAGTGGGCCAGGCGCAGCGTCTCGCCCATCCCGGCGATGCCGTCCTGCTGTCGCCCGCCTGCGCCAGCTTCGACATGTTCCGCAACTACGTTCATCGCGCCGAAGTGTTTGTCGCTGCCGTGAACAAGCTGGCGGCTGAACGGGCGGCGAACTGATGCTCTACGCCGCGCGCGCGCCCAAACCCAGTGCCGAGCTCGATTTCAGCCTGTTGTGGCTGGCCATGGGCCTGTTGGCGATCGGCCTGGTGATGGTCTACTCCGCGTCGATCGCGATCGCCGAGGCTGCCCGCTACACCCACCACAACGGCGAGTACTACTTGATACGGCAGGGGGTCTTCATCGCCATGGGCGTCGGGGTCGGCATGGCCGCGTTCCGGGTGCCGATGCGGGTGTGGCAGCAGGCCGCGCCCTATCTCTTTCTTGCCGGCCTGCTGTTGCTGGTGGTCGTGCTGATTCCGCATATCGGTCGTGAGGTCAACGGCAGCCGCCGCTGGATTCCGCTCGGCTTTGCCAACCTGCAGCCCTCGGAACTGATGAAGTTCCTTGCCGTGCTGTATGCCGCCGACTACACCACGCGCAAGGCTGCCTTCATGCATGATTTCAAGAAGGGTTTCCTGCCGATGGCCGCGGTGATGATGCTGGCCGGCGCCCTGCTGCTGCGCGAGCCGGATTTTGGTGCCTTCGTCGTCATCGTGTCGATCGCCATGGGCATTCTGTTTCTCGGCGGCCTCAACTGGAAAGTGTTTGCGGGGCTGGTGGTGGTGCTGCTGATCGGCTTCGTCCTGCTGATCCTGACGTCACCGTACCGGCTGCAGCGCGTGCTCGGTTTCATGGATCCATTCGCCGATCCGTATGGCAAGGGTTATCAGCTGTCGCATGCGCTGATCGCTTTCGGCCGCGGCGAATGGCTCGGCCTGGGTTTGGGTGGCAGTATCGAAAAACTGTTCTATCTGCCTGAAGCGCACACCGATTTCCTGATGGCGGTGATCGCCGAGGAATTCGGTTTCGTCGGGGTGGTCGTGGTGATCGCCCTGTTCGCCTGGCTCATCGTCAAGGCCTTCGTGATAGGCCACCGTGCCGCCCAGCTCGAGCGCAACTTCTGCGCACTGGTGGCACAAGGCATCGGGATCTGGATCGGCGTGCAGGCGCTCATCAACATGGGCGTGAACGTCGGCCTCCTGCCAACCAAGGGCCTCACCCTGCCTTTCCTGTCGTTCGGCGGCAGCGGCATCATCGCCAACTGCCTGGCGGTTGCCATCCTGTTGCGCATCGACTGGGAACACCGGCAGATGATGCGGGGGAAAACCTTCTGATGGCCGCCCTGAACCGTACGCTCATGGTCATGGCCGGCGGCACCGGCGGCCACGTCTACCCGGCGCTTGCGGTGGCCGACGCGTTGCGCGCGCGCGGCTGGGAGGTATTCTGGCTCGGCACGCGTGCCGGGCTGGAAGCGCGCGTGGTGCCGGCGGCGGGCATCGACATGGTGTGGATCAGCATGGGCGGCGTGCGTGGCAAGGGCGTGCTGAAAAAGCTGCTGTTGCCGGCCACCCTGCTGGTCGCCTTCTGGCAGAGCCTCGTCGCCATCCTCAAGCGCCGCCCCGATGTCGTGCTCGGCATGGGCGGTTATACCGCCTTCCCCGGCGGCATGATGGCGAGCCTGCTCAACAAACCGCTGGTCATCCACGAACAGAATTCGATCGGCGGCCTCACCAACCGGGTGCTGGCGTGTCTTGCCGACCGCGTATTGACGGCCTTTCCCAAGGTGTTCACCCATGCGCACGACAAACCGATTCCATGTCGTCGTGTGACGACCGAATGGATAGGTAATCCGGTGCGCACCGACATTGCCGCCGCCACGCCGATGGCGCACAGCGGACCGCTGCGTCTGCTGGTGGTCGGTGGCAGCCTCGGCGCGCAGGCCCTGAATGAACGGGTCCCGCAGGCACTGGCCCTGCTACCTGCGGACAAGCGTCCGCAGGTCGTCCATCAGTCCGGTCGTCAGCACCTGGATGCGCTGCGTGCGAATTATGCAGCCGCCGGCGTCGAGGCCGAGGTGCGCGATTACATCGAGGACATGGCCGCCGCCTATCGCGATTGCGATTTCGCGATCTGCCGCGCTGGCGCGATGACCGTCGCCGAACTGGCCTGTGCCGGTGTGCCGGCGGTGCTGGTGCCTTTCCCCTTTGCGGTGGACGACCACCAGACCGGCAACGCCGAGTTCCTGTCCGATGCCGGCGCAGCCTGGCTGATGCAACAAAAGGACCTGAGTGCGGAAAAACTGGCCGCACTGATCGGAAACCTCGACCGTGCCTCGCTCGCTGTCATGTCGGACAGGGCCCGGCAACTGGCCAAGCCTGATGCGACAAAACGTGTTGCCGATATCTGCGAGGCACTTGCCAAATGAAACACGCTGTCAAACACATCCATTTCGTGGGCATCGGTGGAGTTGGCATGAGCGGTATCGCCGAAGTGCTGCTGAACCTGGGTTATAGCGTGTCGGGCTCGGACCTGGCCGACAATGCAGTAACGCAGCGGCTGGCCGGCCTGGGCGCGCGCATCCATCGCGGCCATGCGGCGGAGAATATTGTCGACGCCGATGCCGTCGTCACCTCGACCGCAGTACAGGAAGACAATCCCGAGGTCATCGCCGCGCGCGAGAAAAAGATTCCCATCGTGCCGCGCGCATTGATGCTGGCCGAACTGATGCGGCTGCAGCGCGGCATTGCGATCGCCGGCACGCACGGCAAGACCACGACCACCAGCCTGGTCGCCAGCATCCTCGGCGAAGCCGGCATGGACCCGACCTACGTCATCGGCGGCAAGCTCACGGCCGCCGGCACCAACGCGCGACTCGGCCAGGGCGACTTCCTGGTGGCCGAGGCCGACGAGTCCGACGCGTCCTTCCTCTATCTGACGCCGGTGATCGCGATCGTCACCAACATCGACGCCGATCACATGGATACCTATGGCCATGATTTCGAGCGCCTGAAAACAGCCTTCGTCGATTTTTGCCAGCGGCTTCCCTTCTACGGCATGGCCGTGCTGTGTATCGACGACCCGCACGTGCGCGAGATCCTGCCGCGAATCACCAAGCCGATCACCACCTACGGGTTCGACGAGGCGGCGCAGGTGCGTGCGGTCAATCCGCGCTTCGAGCGGGGCCAGATGCGTTTCACGGTCAAGCGCGAGGGCATGGCCGATCTCGACGTGATGCTGAACCACCCGGGCATGCACAACGTGCTGAATGCGCTGGCGGCGATTGCCGTGGCGAGCGAAGTCGGTGCCGACGATGCCGCCATCGTCAAGGCGCTTGCCGAGTTCCATGGCGTGGGTCGCCGCTTCCAGCGCTACGGTGAGTTGTCCGCGAAGGGCGGCGGGAAGTATTGCCTGATCGACGACTACGGCCATCACCCGGTCGAGATGGCCGCCACGCTCGCCGCAGCGCGTGGCGCCTTTCCCGGCCGGCGCCTGGTGCTGGTGTTCCAGCCGCATCGTTTCACGCGCACGCGCGACTGCTTCGAGGATTTCGTGAAAGTCCTGTCGGAAACCGACGTACTGGTGTTGACCGAGGTGTATCCGGCCGGCGAGGCCCCCATCGTGGCGGCCGACGGCCGTGCGCTGGCGCGCGCTGTGCGCGTGGCAGGCAAGGTCGAGCCGGTGTTCGTGGAAAACGTGACCGATGTGCCTGCCACGGTGCGCGATCTCGCGCAGGCGGGCGACGTGGTGCTGGTGATGGGAGCCGGCAGTATCGGCCAGGTGGCGCCCGCACTGGGTTCGGAATCCGCAGGGAGGACAAACCATGCGGCATGACTATCGCATGAGCGAAGTCGACATGGCGGGCGGGGGCGCGCCGGTCCTGCGCGGACACTTCCTCTACAACGAACCGATGAAGAAGCATGTGTCGTGGCGCGCAGGCGGTGCCGCGCAACGCGTCTACATTCCGGCCGACCTTGAGGATCTGACCTGGCTGATCCGCTCGGTCCCGGCGCACGAAAGCGTCCACATGGTGGGCTTGGGCAGCAATCTGCTCGTACGTGACGGCGGGGTCGCCGGCGTGGTGATCCTGTTGCACGGCGTGCTGAAAAAACTGGCTATCGAAAGCCGTACGCATGGATTGCCGCCGGCGCCGGCGGATGTCGACACAGCCTTGGTATATGCCCAGGCAGGCGTCGCCTCGCCCAAGCTGGCGCGTTTTGCCGCCAACCACGATCTCGTCGGCGGCGAGTTCTGGGCCGGCATTCCCGGCACCGTTGGCGGTGCCATCGCGATGAACGCGGGCTGCTACGGCAGCGAAACCTGGGACAAGCTGGTGCAGGTACAAACCCTGGATCGCGAGGGCCAGTTGAACGAACGGTTGCCGGATGAATATGTGACCGGCTACCGCCATGTCGCGCTGAAGCTTCCGCATCAGGAATGGTTCATCGGCGGCTGGTTCCGCCTGGCACGTGGCGATGGCGCGGCCTCGCGCGAAACCATCAAGGACTTGCTGAAAAAACGTATTGCCTCGCAGCCGCTGAATCTGCCCAACGCCGGTTCGGTGTTCCGCAATCCCCCTGGCGACTATGCGGCCCGGCTGGTCGAGACCTGTGGCCTCAAGGGTTTCAGGATCGGGGGGGCGCAGGTGTCGACCAAGCATGCCAACTTCATCGTCAATACAGGCAACGCCACGGCGGCCGACATCGAGCGACTGATCGAGCATGTGGAAGAGACCGTGGAGACACGTACCAATGTGCGATTGATCCGCGAAGTGAGAATTATTGGAGAACGTCAGTGAGCACGATCGAATCGGCGAAGGCATTCGGAAAAGTCGCCGTGATGCTGGGCGGCACGTCGGCGGAGCGGCCGGTATCGCTCAATAGCGGCGCAGCGGTGCTGGCCGCGCTGACCCGGCAGGGCGTTGATGCGCACGCGTTCGACCCGGCGAACCGCAATCTTGGGGATCTCATCACGGGCGAGTTCGACCGGGTCTTCATTGCGTTGCATGGACGCTACGGCGAGGACGGGTGCATGCAGGGCGCACTCGAGCTGTTGGGCATTCCCTATACCGGCAGCGGCGTGATGGCGTCGGCCATCGGCATGGACAAGTGGCGCACCAAGCTGCTGTGGCGTGCCGCCGGGCTGCCGACGGCGGACTGGGACATCCTCACCGCCGCCAGCGATTTTGCCGCGGCGGAAAAGAAGCTGGGCCTGCCCATTTTCGTGAAGCCCGCCCGCGAGGGATCGAGCATCGGCATGAGCAAGGTGACCGAGCCCGGCACGCTGAAGGCCGCCTACGAGACCGCCGCCGAGCACGACACCTTGGTGCTGGCCGAAAAGTTCATCGACGGCGCCGAATTCACCGCCGGCATTCTCGGCGAGGCCGCCTTGCCGTTGATCCGGCTGGAGCCTGCGAAAGACAAGGCCTTCTACGATTTCGAGGCCAAATACCTGCGCAACGACACCCAATACCACTGCCCGGCAGGACTCCCGGAGGCACAGGAAATGGCGTTGCGGAAGTTGGCGCTCGACGCTTTCCGCCTGGTCGGCGGGCGCGGCTGGGGGCGGGTCGACGTCATGCTGGACAGTCTCGGCAATCCCTACCTGCTGGAAGTGAACACCTCGCCCGGTATGACCGACCACAGCCTGGTGCCGATGGCCGCGCGCGTTGCCGGGCTGGATTTTGACGCTTTGTGCATGCAGATCCTGGAGCAGACGCTGTGACGTCGCCGGAACTCGCCGCCCATCCCCTGTCGCAGGTCGCCCGTGTGCTGACCTGGGGCGCGCTCGGGCTGCTGGCCTATGGCACGGCCAGCTGGGTGGCGGCGCAGCCGTGGTTCGCCCTGCACACCATCGAGGTGAAAACGCCGGTCGCGCACGTCACCGAGGCGCAGATCCGCTTGGTGGCCGAGCGTCAGATACGCGGGACCTTCTTCACCGTCGATCTCGAGCATGTGCGCAACAGCCTGGAAAAACTGCCCTGGGTGCGCGAAGCGCGCGTGGAGCGCCGCTGGCCCGACACCCTGGTGGTCTCGCTCACCGAGCATGTGCCGTTCGCCCGCTGGAACGACGACGCCCTCGTGAGCGAGACCGGCGAAGTGTTTGGCGCGGCCGTGTCCACCAAGCTGCCGCGTCTGGTCGGCCCCGATGGCAGCAGCACCGAGGTGGTCGCGACCTATCGTCGCTATCAGGCGGCACTGGCTCCCCTGGGCATGACGATAGACGAATTGCGGCTGTCGCCGCGCCGCGCCTGGCGCATGCGCCTCGACAACGGCATGCAGCTGGCGCTTGGCCGGATGCAGACCGACAAGCGGCTGGCGCGTTTCGTCGCCCTGTATCCGCGTCTGTTCGGCCAGCAGCCGGCAAGGGATGGACAGGTTGCGGCTGTCTCCCCCGCTCCGCTGATGGTCGACCTGCGCTACACCGACGGCTTCGCCGTGCGCATGCCGAACGGCGTAACCCCTTTCAAATCGAGTGAAACATGAGTAAGCCAAGAGATCCCAAAAACCTCGTCGTCGGACTCGACATCGGCACGTCCAAGATCGTCTGCATCGTTGCGGAAATCAACGACGAAGGTCTGCTCGAGGTCATCGGCATGGGTACGCATCCGTCGCGTGGCTTGCGCCGCGGCGTGGTGGTCAATATCGAAGCCACCGTCAACGCCATCCAGCGCGCGCTGGAAGAAGCCGAGTTGATGGCCGACTGCAAGATCCGCGAGGTGTACACCGGCATCGCCGGCAGCCACATCAAGAGCTTCAATTCGCACGGCATGTTCGCCATCAAGGACAAGGAAATCAGCCAGATGGATGTCGATCGCGTGGTGGACACCGCGCGCGCGGTGAACATCCCGACCGACCAGCAGATCCTTCACACCATCCCGCAGGAATTCATTGTCGACGGTCAGGAAGACGTACGCGACCCGCTCGGCATGAGCGCGGTGCGACTGGAAGTGAAGGTGCACATCGTCACCGGCGCGGTGTCGGCGGCACAGAACATCATCAAGTGCGTACGCCGCTGTGGAATCGAAGTCGCCGACCTGGTACTGCAGCCGCTCGCCTCGGCGATGGCGGTGCTGACCGAAGACGAGAAGGAACTCGGCGTCTGCCTCGTGGATATCGGTGGCGGCACCACCGACATCGCGGTGTTCACCAACGGCGCGATCCGCCATACCGCGGTCATTCCGGTGGCGGGCGACCAGGTCAACAACGATATCGCGGTGGCGCTGCGTACGCCGCCGAAAGAGGCCGAGGACATCAAGGTGCAATACGGATGCGCCTTGCGACAGCTGGCCGACGCGCGCGACATGATCGAAGTGCCCGGCATCGGCGACCGCCCGCCGCGCACGCTGTCCCGCCAGACGCTGGCCGAGTTCATCGAGCCGCGCATGGAAGAACTGTACTCGCTGGTGCAGGCCGAATTGCGCCGCAGCGGATTCGAGGAACTGCTGTCGTCCGGCATCGTCATTACCGGCGGTTCGGCGGCGATGCAGGGCATGGTCGAACTCGGCGAAGAGGTCTTCCACATGCCGGTGCGGATGGGTTGGCCGCGTTATGAGGGCGCACTGTCGGATGTCATGCGCAATCCGCGCTATGCCACTTGCATGGGCCTGTTGATGGCGGGCCTGGAAGCGCGCGGACGCGATGCGCCGAAGTTGTCCAGTGGCAACTTCAAGGACATTTTTGAACGCATGAAGAGCTGGTTCAAGGGGAATTTTTGACGCCGTGCGAACGACGTTGAAACGGTATTTGGCGGTGGTGTCGGGTGTATCGGTACATCGAGGCAAACACGCCAAAGGATTTTCGAGTGTGGTTTTTGATTGGGCAAAAAAGGAGGAAGCAATATGTTTGAACTGATGGATGTAGACACCCAGGACGCAGTGATCAAGGTCATCGGCGTGGGCGGTTGTGGCGGTAATGCGGTCGATCACATGATCAGCTCCGGGCTGAATGGCGTGGAGTTCATCGCCATCAACACCGACGCACAGGCACTGAAGCGCAACCAGGCCAAGCTGCAGCTGCAACTGGGCAATGGCGTGACCAAGGGCCTGGGCGCCGGCGCCAATCCGGATGTCGGCCGCGAAGCCGCGCTGGAAGACCGCGAGCGCATCGCGGAACTGATCGACGGCGCCGACATGCTGTTCATCACCGCCGGCATGGGCGGCGGCACCGGTACCGGCGCCGCCCCGGTGGTGGCCGAAGTGGCCAAGGAGCTCGGCATCCTTACGGTGGCGGTCGTCACCAAGCCCTTCATGTTCGAAGGCAAGCGCGTGCGCGCCGCCAATGCCGGCATCGAGGCACTGTCCCGTCATGTCGATTCGCTGATCATCATCCCCAACGAAAAACTGATGCAGGTGCTGGGTGACGACGTCTCCATGCTCGACGCCTTCAAGGCCGCCAACAACGTGCTGCACGGCGCCGTCGGCGGTATCGCCGAAGTCATCAACTGCCCGGGTCTGGTCAACGTCGACTTTGCCGACGTGCGCACCGTGATGAGCGAGATGGGTATGGCGATGATGGGTTCGGCCCAGGCCAGCGGCGAAAACCGTGCGCGCATCGCTGCCGAGCAGGCCGTCGCCAGCCCGCTGCTGGAAGACGTCAACCTCGCCGGCGCGCGTGGCGTTCTGGTCAACATCACCGCTTCGTCGACCGTCAAGATGAAGGAAATCCACGAAGTGATGAACACCATCAAGGGTTTCACCGCGGAAGAAGCCACCGTCATCGTCGGCCAGGTGCTGGACGACACCATGGAAGACGCCCTGCGCGTCACCATGGTCGCCACCGGCCTGGGCAACCCGGTTGCCCGGCAGAGCCAGAAGCCGATGCAGATCATCCGCACCGGCACCGACGATGCGCCGATGATGGTGAACGGCAACAGCGAGGAACTGCCCAGCGTGATGACCAGCCGTCGCAGCCGCACCATCCAGGCGATGACCGATTCCGGCATCGACACCCTGGACATTCCGGCTTTCCTGCGTCGCCAGGCGGACTGAGCGTGGTTGTAGCCGCTTTAGCGGCTTTACAACCACGGCCTGCCCCCTGCGGGTAGAGCGGGGTTGTTGCCGCGTACGATTCCACGATGGGCTTCCGCCCATCGTGGATCGGAGTCCTTTGCGTGGGGAATCCCATGCCGGGTGAACTCGTCCGCATGGAGCCGGGTCCTATTCCCGTTCCATGTATAGGGTTGCCCGTCGCGCGACCGGTTAAAATGACGGAATGATCAAGCAACGTACTCTTAAAACGCCCGTCAAGGCGACCGGCGTCGGCCTGCATTCCGGCGTCAAGGTCGAGATGACCCTGCGCCCTGCCGGGCCCAATACCGGCATCGTGTTCAGGCGAATGGATCTCGATCCGCCGGTCGACCTCAAGGCCGACCCCTATCTGGTCACCGACACCCGGCTGTGCTCGATGCTCGAGTCCGGTCCGGCCAAGGTGTCGACTGTCGAGCATCTGATGTCGGCCCTCGCCGGCCTGGGGATCGATAACCTGCTGGTCGACCTGACCGGTCCGGAGATTCCCATCATGGACGGCTCCTCGGCGCCGTTCGTGTTCCTGCTGCAGTCCGCCGGCATCGTCGAGCAGGATGCGGCGAAGCAGTATGTGCGCATCACGCAGCCGATCGAGGTGAAGGACGGCGACAAATGGGCGCGTTTCGTTCCGCACAACGGCTTCAAGGTCGAGTTCACCATCGACTTCAAGCATCCCGTGTTCGACAAGAGCGGCAAGACCGTCAGCATCGATTTCGCCGACACGGCCTACACGAAGGAAGTCGCGCGCGCCCGCACCTTCGGCTTCATGCACGAGGTTGAGGCTCTGCGCAACAGCGGACTCGCGCTGGGCGGGTCGCTCGATAACGCCATCGTCATGGACGAATACCGCGTGCTGAACCAGGATGGCCTGCGCTACGACGACGAGTTCGTCAAACACAAGGTGCTCGACGCCATTGGTGATCTCTATCTGCTGGGACACCCGGTCATCGGTGCCTTCGAAGCCTACAAATCCGGTCATGCGCTCAACAATGCGCTGCTGCGCGAGCTGCTGCAGCATCGGGAGTCCTGGGAATTCGTCAGCTTCGCGCATGACGAGGAGGTGCCGGCCGCCTTCCAGCGCCTGCATCCGCTCACGGCCTGATGATCGTCATCCGGCTACTGATCGTCGCCCTGCTCATAGCGGTGGCTGCGCTCGGCCTGGCCTGGCTGTTCACCGGCAATAGGAAATATCTCGGGTATATGGGTCGCGTGCTGCGTTTCGCGATCGTTTTCGGCTTCGTCGCCGCCTTGTTGTTTGTGGTGGAACGCGTGGTGCTGAGATAAGCAACGATGTGGAAAAGCCACAGCAAAGACATGGAATTGGTGCTATAAAACGACGAAGCGTGCGGACCATATCGAGTGCTAAGCAAGGCGCATTCCGCGACGGCGCTTGCGATAATCAGGGTGGAATGGCGTATCTACAAGGTCGCCGAGGCTATCCTTACCCAACCCTGGAGGAGTAACATTGCGCCAGACCGCTCTCCTGTTGGTGGGGGGCGCCAGCTTATTGTTGAAGGTCCGCCCATTTTGAATCCCACAGATCCCAAGGAGTAACTCTATGCGTATCAAAACCCTGTCAGTCCTCATCGCCCTTGCCGGCACGGCCCTGCAGGCGCACGCGGCGGACGACCGTCTCTACGTCGCGCCGACCGTGAACTACACCTTCTCCGACAACGATCGCCAGGCCGACGACGGCTGGGGTGGCGGCCTGGCACTCGGCAAGCCCATCACCGAACACCTGAACATGGAGTTGTCGCTGACGGGCAGTTCGCTTGATTACAAGACCGGCAGCGGCAAATACGACCTGTGGGGTCTGGGGGTCGACGCGCTGTATCTCTTCAACCGCAATGCCGACTTTACGCCCTACGGCGTAGTGGGCCTGGGCGCCTTGTATACCGACATCCCGGGCAAGCATGACACTGGCCTGATGGGCAATATCGGCCTCGGCATCATGAAGCGCCTGACCGACAACATTTCCCTGCGCGCCGACGCGCGCTACCGCATGGATGGCAACTCCACCAAGGCGTTCGGGGCGAATGATTTCGGCGACGCGATCATCAGCGTCGGCCTGAATTTTGCCCTGGGCCAGAAAGCCCAGCCCATGCCCAAGCCGGAACCTGCACCCGCTCCCGTTGCTGAGCCCGCACCCGCCCCTATGCCTGCCCCCGCCCCTGCGCCTGTCGTGCAGCCGGAGCCGGCCGCAGCGGCGCTCACGACTCCGCAGGCGCAGCAGCTCGATCAAGCCAAGTCGGGCGATGTGGTGGTGATCCTGGAAGGCGTGAATTTCGAGTTTGACTCCGCCCGCCTGCGCCCGGATGCCATCACCATCCTCGACGAGGCCGTGACCGTGCTGAACCGTCGCAAGGACATCAGCGTGGACGTGGTCGGCCACACCGACAGCACCGGTACCAAGCAGTACAACCAGGGCCTGTCCGAGCGCCGTGCCAAGTCGGTGTACGACTATTTCGTCAACAAAGGCATCGCCGCCGATCGGTTGACCACCAAGGGTTATGGCGAGACCAAACCCGCCTACAGCAATGCCACCCGCGAAGGCCGTGCCAAGAACCGCCGCGTGGAACTGGTCGTCAAGTAAGCGCGCATCCTCGCTGTAACGGAAAGGCCGCATCTACGGATGCGGCCTTTTTGTTTTCACGGGCGAGAGGAAACAGGCGCGGCCCAAGGAAGGGACTTGCCAGGCGGCTGCAAGCGACCGTCTCGAATCCGTGTCCGGGTGGGTAATCCATGATGGCCCTAGACGCGCGGCGCCAAGCAGACACGGTTGCGGCCGCCATGCTTCGCCGCGTAGAGGCCGGCGTCCGCGCGGCCGATGGCCTGTTCGTAGGACTCCGCGCCGTCATACTCGCTGACGCCGATGCTGACTGTGACCGAGACCGGGTGTGCGTCGACGGCGAACTGCGCCTGCTCGATTTTCAGGCGCAACTGTTCGGCGACATGCTGTCCTTGTTCGAGGGTGCTGCCCTTGAGTACGACGAGAAACTCTTCTCCGCCCCAACGGATGGCAATATCCGATGCCCGCAGCCCTTTCTGAAGCGAGACCGCGACCTGGCTCAGGATGCGATCGCCGCCGATGTGCCCGAACCGGTCGTTGATCGATTTGAAGTGATCGATGTCGATCAGCAGGATGGAAATCGGGCGCGGGTCGCGCCGGTATTCGGCAAAGGTCTTGTCGATCAGGATGCTGAAGGCCTGGCGGTTGAGCAGGCCGGTGAGCTTGTCGGTGGCGGCCATGTCCTCGATGCGTTGCTGGTACCGTGCGAGCGCGATATGGGTCAGGAACAGCACCAGCAGCGTAATGCCCAGACATACCGCGAGATTGACGTAGAGAGTCTGACGGATGTCGGCCAGCGCGGCATCCACGCCTTTTTCCACGAACAGATACCACTTGAGTTCGGGAATGTAGTTCACATTGAGCAGATGGAGGCCGTGACTGTCCCTGAACTGATAGGAACCGGATTTTTCACGCAGGACGCGGTCGACGATGTCGCGCAGGCCCGGCGTCGCGCGCAGGTCGGTTTCCTGGCGTCCGGACTGGTTACCGAACAGGACGGTCTTGCCGCGGGCATCCACGAAATAGATGGTGCGCTGGAAACGCTGCTGGTAATTCGAGATGAGGTGGCGCACGGCATCCACGGTGAGCCCGACGCCGGTAGCGCCGAGAAAGCGGCCGTCGAAGTCGAAGACGCGATAATTGACGAAGATGGTCAGTGCATCCCGGTTGGCGAGATCGGGGTCGACATTGATCTCGTAGGGTTCCGACATGGCACGCACCCGGTAGTACCAGACGTCGCGGGATGCCTTCGGCGACACCTGCTTCAGGATGCCCTCCCCAGTGTAGTAGTTGGCGCTGCGCTCGGACACGAAGAAGCTGCTGAATGCGCCGTAGCGCGTTTTGATCTCCTGCAGATAACGGACCATGTCCCCGACGTCCCGCTCTCCGCCCACAACCCAGTCGCGCAGGAAGGTGTCGTGCGCCATGGTCGACGAGATGAGCACGGGCCGCACCAGGTCCTTCTGGATTTCCGAATAGATATTGCTCGATGTGAGCGGCAGTTCCTGGGCGACGATGGCATTCAGGATCGCCTGTTTCGACACGTAGTAGCTGCTGAGCGTGGTGGCGAAGAAGCCGGCTGCCAACAGGATGCTGAGCCACAGGAGCAGGCGCTGGCGCTTGAAAATACGGTGTGCTGAGTACATATACGAGAGAAACAGGGCGCGCGCGATTTTGGCAAACACCCATGCCGAGCATGGGGTCAATGCGGGCAGTATGACATCGGCGGGGCGGTTTTCGGCGAGCGTGCAATATTTAGTTCAACGTGCAATAGAACGAGCACGGCTGGCGGGCCAAACCAGCTTGATCAGGTTTTCCGGTGGTGGCGCAACAGCTTGTCCAGGGCGTCCTTCAGCGGACCGTCCTCGATTTCCGCATTGAGATGCGCCAGCCCCTCCAGTGCGGCGGGCGGCAAGCCGGTTTTTTCGACGGGATGGACATAGCGTGCAAGCAACTCGGGGTTGACGCTGATGCGTACCGCCGTCGCCACGATTCCGTGCTTGCCGAGGCTGGCGATCAGCGCGTCGGTCTGGTGGCGCAGGCGGCTGGCGACGGCCCCGCTGTCACAGGCGAGGCTCAATACCTCGTTATCCAGCTGCATGACGCGAACGTGCCCGGCCAGCGCAGCGGGCAGGGAACGATCGAGCGCGGCCTGGGTCTTCAGCAGGGTCCGGGCGCGTATGGCCAGGCCGTTCGGCAGTTGGCTGGCGAGCAGGTCGGCCAGGCTCGAGGCACTCATGGGCGTGACACGCCGGCGTCACGGGATGCCGGCCCCGCTATGTTAAGATTCAACGGTTTACCGCGTCCTGCGGGCATTTCGGATCCCTCATGCTGCAATCCCTCGTCAAGAAAGTCTTCGGCAGCCGTAACGACCGGCTGGTCAAACAATACCTGCAAAAGGTGAAAGCGATCAATGCGCTGGAGCCGGCGATGGAGAAATTATCCGACGCCGAACTGGCAGGCAAGACGGCTGAGTTCAAGTCGCGGCTCGAAAACGGCGAGACGCTCGACAAGCTGCTGCCGGAAGCTTTTGCCGTGGTGCGCGAATCCTCCCGCCGGGTGCTTGGCATGCGCCATTTCGACGTGCAGATGGTGGGCGGCATGGTGTTGCACGACGGCAAGATCGCCGAGATGCGCACCGGCGAAGGCAAGACGCTGATGGCGACCTTGCCGGCCTACCTGAACGCGCTGGCGGGCAAGGGTGTGCACGTGGTGACGGTGAACGATTACCTGGCCAGCCGCGATGCGGAGTCGATGGGCCGGCTTTACGGCTTTCTCGGTCTGACCACCGGCGTCAACATGTCGCAAATGCCGCATGACGAAAAACAGGCTGCGTACGCCGCCGACATCACCTACGGCACCAACAACGAATACGGCTTCGACTACCTGCGCGACAACATGGTCTACCAGATGAGCGAGAAGGTGCAGCGTCCGCTGGCCTTCGGCATCATCGACGAGGTCGACTCGATCCTGATCGACGAGGCGCGCACGCCGCTGATCATTTCGGGGCAATCGGAAGAGAACACTGCGCTGTACCAGCAGGTCAACCTGGTGCCGCCGCGGCTGATCCGGCAGAAGGACGAGGAATCCGAGGGCGATTACTCGGTCGACGAGAAATCGCGTCAGGTCCTGTTGTCCGAAACCGGACACGAAAAGGTCGAGGAAATCCTCACCGAGATGGGGTTGCTGCTGCCCGGCGGCAGTCTCTACGACGCCTCCAACATCATGCTGATGCACCACGTGTACGCCGCGTTGCGCGCGCACGCGCTGTATTTCCGCGACCAGCACTACGTGGTGCAGAACGGCGAAGTCATCATCGTCGACGAGTTCACCGGCCGCCTGATGAGTGGCCGCCGCTGGTCGGAAGGCCTGCACCAGGCGGTGGAAGCCAAGGAAGGCGTGGCGATCCAAAAGGAAAACCAGACGCTGGCGTCGATCACCTTCCAGAACTACTTCCGCATGTACCAGAAGCTGTCGGGCATGACCGGCACGGCGGACACCGAGGCCTTCGAGTTCCAGAGCATCTACGGCCTGGAAACCGTGGTCATCCCGACCCACCGGCCGATGATCCGCAAGGACGAGCACGACCAGGTCTACCGAACCGCCAAGGAACGTGACCAGGCAGTGATCAACGACATTCGCGCGCGCAATGCCGGCGGCCAGCCGGTGCTGGTCGGCACCACGTCGATCGAGGCCAACGAACATCTGTCCGCCGAACTGACCCGGGCCGGACTGCAGCACAACGTGCTGAACGCCAAGCAGCACGCCCGCGAGGCCGAGGTGATCGCGCAGGCAGGCATGCCGGGCGGCATCACCATCGCCACCAACATGGCGGGCCGTGGCACCGACATCGTGTTGGGCGGCAGCATCCAGAAGGAGATCGACGCGATCCGTACCGACGAGACGCTGTCCAACGCGGAGAAGGACGCGAGCATCGCCGCGCTCAAGGCGGACTGGCAGCCGCGCCACGATGCCGTGGTGGCGGCCGGCGGGCTGCACATCATCGGTACCGAGCGCCACGAATCGCGCCGCGTCGACAACCAGCTGCGCGGCCGTTCGGGACGCCAGGGCGATCCCGGCTCCAGCCGTTTCTTCCTGTCGCTGGAAGACCCGTTGCTGCGCATCTTCGCATCCGACCGCGTCGCTGCGATCATGAACCGACTGAAGATGCCCGAGGGCGAGGCGATCGAGCATCCGTGGGTGACGCGCGCGATCGAAAACGCACAGCGCAAGGTCGAACAGCGCAACTTCGACATCCGCAAGCAGTTGCTCGAATATGACGACGTCTCCAACGACCAGCGCAAAGTGATCTACGAGCAGCGCAACGAACTGCTGGCGAGCGCCGACATTGGCGACACCGTCCGCGCCATGCGCGACGACGTGCTGGACCAGACCGTCAACCTGCACATTGCGCCGGGCAGCATGGACGAGCAATGGGACGTGGCGGGCCTCGAAAAGTCGCTGGCGGCGCAATTCTCGCTCGATCTGCCGCTACAGCAGTGGCTGGACGAGGACAAGACCCTGAACGAGGAGGGCCTGCGCAAAAAGATCCTCGAGGCTGCCGACGCGATCTATCGGGAGAAGGAGGCCCAGGTCGGCGACGACGGCCTGCGCCAGTTCGAGCGCGCGGTGATGCTGCAAAGCATGGACACCCACTGGCGCGAGCACCTGTCGGCGCTGGATCATCTGCGTCAGGGCATCCACCTGCGCGGTTATGCGCAGAAGCAGCCGAAGCAGGAATACAAGCGCGAGGCGTTCGAGCTGTTCTCCGCCATGCTGACCGCGATCAAGACCGAGGTGACGCAGATCACCACGACTGTGCAGATCCGCGCACCAGAGGACGTGGAGGCAGTCGAGCCACGCGAGCCGTCCAACGTCCAATTCCAGCATACCGAGTACGACGAAAGCCAGGATTTTGCCGAAGTCGACCAGGCTGCGGCTGCGGGCGAGGGCTATCCCAAGGTCGGCCGCAACGATCCTTGCCCCTGCGGTTCGGGCAAGAAGTACAAGCAGTGCCATGGCCGGTTGAACTGAGGACTCACCATGCCCTACTACGTTTTCCGTCTGGGAATGTTCAAAGTGCTGGAAAAGCAGGGCGAATGGGCGAGCTTCAAGGAAGCCAAGGCCCACACCAACGAACTACGCAAGACGCTCGATCCCAAGACCGGCGACAAATACAAGATGATCTTCGCCGAGAACGAGATCGCTGCCCAGGACACGTTGATGGCGGAGCGGGAACTGGATCAGCGCTTGTCGGGCGACGACTGGTAAAGTTGTTCACCAACTGCCGAAACCTGTCGCCCGGGACGCGCACGGCGGTTTCTGATCAACTTTGATTAAGCTGCGATGGCTGAATACAACGAAGACGCTTATCGGCTGGCTAGAAAAGCCTACATCGAATACAGCTGCCCATTCGAGCGGGCCCTGTTGTCGCGCTGCGTGAGCTGCGACCGCTCGCGCAAGCTGAATCTTGCCGAGCGCGAGGCGATTGCCTGCAGCGATCCCACGGTACGCGAGCATTGCCTGGCGTTTTACCAGGACCTGCACGAGAACGCGCAGTTCGCGCTCAGGATCAACCCCGATGCGCCATGGCCGTTCGGCAAGGAGATCCGTGCCCAATGCGGCGGCGTGCGCGGGCTGTCGGCTGCGCTGGATGGCCCGACCGACGAGGCGACCGACATTGCCGCCAGCGTGCTGCAGGGGCGGGCGCGTTTCGGCGACATTGCCGATTTCCCCTATTCCGAGATCATGCGAGCCGTGGTGCACTACGAACCGCGCAAGCGTCGCCCATGAACGGCGCGGGAACCCGGGTCGCTGCGCCCGGTCACTTGTCAGCTTTCGCTTTTTGACTACACTTTCCGCGTGCGCACCCGACTCCGACGATTCCTGCTGTTGTTGTTGATGCTGACCCTGCCGGCGCAGGCGTTTGCCTATTCCGCCATGCAGGTCTGCATCCTGCCGGACCGTGCCGCGATGGAACAGAGGGCGATGCCCGACGAAGCCATGACCATGGCGGACTGCCACACGCCCGACCAGCCGCAGCCCCCGCCCGGCCAACACGAATGCAAGTTCTGCGCCGCCTGTGCACTGGCCACGGCCTTGCCGATCGGCTTCGCCGACAGTACCCCCGTCGTCCCGATCGCACACCGCTTCGCTCCGCAGCCTGCCGCATCGTTCAGCGGTTTCATTCCCGACAGTCTCGACCGTCCACCCCGAACCCCCCTCGCCTGAGCCCCGCGCGACGATGCGCGGTTCCGTTTTGCGCGCGGCGATCCTGCCGCGAACTTGCGAGGACGATCATGTTGAAACTTTTCTTATGCCATGCGGCGCCGTTGGCGCGCGCATCGCTCCTTGGCCTGACGGCGGCTTCTGTGTGGCTGGCAGCGTTGCCTGCCGCACAGGCTGCCGAAGTCCCGGCTTCTCCGCCGGCGGCATCCAATCCTTTCGCGCACTATCGGGCCTGGCGCGAGGATGCGCCGCAGGACTGGCGCAAGGCCAACGAGCGGGTGGGTGAAATCGGCGGCTGGCGCACTTATCTGCGCGAGTCGCAGCAAACCGGCGAGGCCCCGGATCAGACCGGGGAGGCACATCATGCGCACTGAGGGGACGGCCATGCATCCGACTTTTCCTGCGCCGCGTACGCTGGCCCTTGCCGTGCTGTCTGCCGTCCTACTGGGCGGTTGCGCGAGCTTTTCGGCTGACGGCGGCTTCGGCGCGGTCCAGTCCGCCACCCAGTCGCGCATCCAGAAGGATGTCGTCTGGGCGCGCGACGAAGCCGGCCGCACGCAGACCCAGGCACGCATCGATGCGCTACTGGCGAAGCCGCTTTCAGCGGACGACGCGGTGCAGATCGCGCTGCTCAACAACCCGGGCCTGCAGGCCGCGTTCAACACGCTCGGCCTTGCCGAGGCCGACTGGATTGCGGCGCAGCGCCTGCCAAATCCAGGTGTTTCCATCGGACGCCTTACGCGGGGCAGCGAGGTGGAATGGGAACGCAGCCTGCATCTCAACCTGATGCGGCTGCTGACCATGCCGATGCGCATCGACATCGAGCAGCGGCTATTCGAGCAGACTCGGCGCGAACTGGTTCTGAACGTACTGCGGCTGGCGGCGGACACCCGCAAGGCCTGGGTCGTCGCGGTGGCGGCGAAGCAATCCGCGCATTACCAGCAGCAGACGATGGATGCTGCCGAAGCCGGTGCGGAACTGGCGCGTCGCATGGCGCAGGTTGGCAACTGGAGCAAGCTGAAACAGGCGCGCGAGCAGTCGTTCTATGCGGACGCCGCACTGGCGGTGGCGCGTGCCGAACAGACGAAGCTGCAGGCGCGCGAACGCCTGATTCGGCTGCTGGGCCTGCCCCATGGCGATGCGCTGCAATTGCCCGAACGCTTGCCGGATCTGCCCGCAACCCTGCCCGCGCTGCCGGATGTCGAACAGCAGGCCATGGATTCACGCCTGGATCTCCAGGCAACCCGGCTGCAAACCGAGGCGCTGGCCAGGAACCTGGGCCTTACGCGCCGCACGCGCTTCGTCAACGTGCTGGAACTGGGCGCCATCAGCAACAGTTCGAACGAAGCGCCTTTGCAGCGCGGCTACGAAATCAGCTTCGAACTGCCGCTGTTCGACTGGGGGCAGACCCGGGTGGTGCAGGCCGAATCGCGCTACCGCCAGGCGCTCGAGCGCGCACGCGAGACCGTGGTCAACGCGCGTTCCGAGGTGCGCGAGGCCTATGCCATGCAGCAGACCCAGTACGCCATCGCACGGCACCTGCGCGACGAGGTGGTGCCGCTGAAGCAGCGCATTTCCGAGGAAAACCAGTATCGCTACAACGGCATGCTGATCGGCGTGTTCGAACTGCTCGCCGATGCGCGTTCGCAGATCGCGTCGGTCAACGCCGCCATCGAGGCGCAGCGCGATTTCTGGCTTGCCGACGCCGACATGCAGATGGCGCTGGCCGGCACGCCGGGCAAAATCCCGGTCACCTCTCTCCCGCCCGCGTCTGCCGATGCGGCGGGCGGACACTGAAAGGATTCTTCATGACCTCAAGACGTGATTTTTTCAAACTCGGCGGCGCAGCCGCTGTCGCCACGGTAAGCCCGGCCGCCCTGGCGGCCCTCCCTGAAGTGGTCAGCATGGACAAGCCCGATACCCAGCCACCGTTGTTGCCGCCCAACGGCCGTCCCTACAATCCGGTGGTGACATTGAACGGCTGGACGCTGCCGTGGCGCATGAAGGATGGCGTGAAGGAGTTCCATCTGGTCGCCGAGCCGGTGGTGCGCGAGATCGCGCCCGGCATGAAGGCGCATCTGTGGGGCTACAACGGCCAGAGCCCCGGCCCCACGATAGAAGTGGTGGAAGGCGATCGCGTGCGTATTTTCGTCACCAACCGCCTGCCCGAACACACCACCATCCACTGGCACGGCCAGCGCCTGCCCAATGGCATGGACGGCATCGGCGGGCTGACCCAGCCGCACATCCAACCAGGCAAGACCTTCGTATACGAATTCGTCGCGCATCGCCCCGGCACCTTCATGTACCACCCGCATGCCGACGAGATGACGCAGATGGCGATGGGCATGATGGGCTTCTGGGTGACGCATCCCAAAGGCAAACATCCCTTGATCGAGCCGGTCGACCGCGATTTCTGCTTCCTCATCAACGCCTACGATATCGACCCAGGCAGCGCCACGCCCTCGGTCAACACCATGCTCGATTTCAATCTGTGGACCTGGAACAGCCGCGCGTTTCCGGGCATCGACACGCTCAATGTGCGACTGAACGACCGGGTGCGCATCCGCATGGGCAACCTCACCATGACCAACCACCCGATGCATCTGCACGGCGTGGATTTCGAGGTGACCGGCACCGATGGCGGTCCGGTGCCGAAATCGGCACGCTGGCCGGAGGTGACCGTTGACATCGCGGTCGGCCAGATGCGCCAGATCGAATTCGTCGCCGACGAGGAAGGCGACTGGGCCTTCCACTGCCACAAAAGCCATCACACCATGAATGCAATGGGCCATGCGGTGCCGACGATGATCGGCGTCGATTACAGCGGTCTGGCGGGGAAGATCAGCAAGCTCATTCCCGACTACATGGCGATGGGCGAGCGCGGCATGGCCGACATGGCCGAAATGGAGATGCCGCTGCCCGACAACACGCTGCCGATGATGGCCGGCCGAGGCCCCTACGGCCCGGTCGAGATGGGTGGCATGTTCAGCGTGATGAAGGTGCGCCGCGGGCAGAAGCGCGGCGACTATTCCGACCCCGGCTGGTACAAGCAGCCGCCCGGTACGCAGGCGCGTGAAGTCCTCGACGCGTCGGCCGAGCCGGCCGTGCGCGCGCCGCAAGCCGCCTCGCCCCAGGGCATGCCGGGCGACGTCGAAGTGACTGTGCGCAAACCCGCCGGCCACGCCGGTCATTGAAGGCTATCGAAAGCGATACATGAAGGAGCTGAAATGAAGACATGGATTCCATTGCTTGCCGCGCTTGCGATCGTTTCCCCTCTGCACGCCGAACCTACGGCCCCGCCGGCTGCGCAGGCCAATGTGATGACCGATGGCGTCGTGCGCCGGGTGGATGTGGCCAACGGCAAGCTCACCTTGCGACACGGGCCGATCGTCAACCTCGACATGCCTGCCATGACCATGGTGTTCCGGGTGCAGCCTCCGGAACTGATGAAGGGCCTCAAAGTGGGCGATGCGGTGAAATTTCATGCCGAGAGCATCGACGATACCCTGACCGTCACCGCGATTCATCCCGCGCAATAGCGGACAAGGCGTGGACTGAAGCATCCAAAATTAGGATAGGCGAGTCTTTTGTACTAGATTGAAGATACGTGATGTCGAACACACGCAGTATTGGGTGTGAGGACATTTTCCCTTCGCTATGGAGACAGAGATGAAACATATATCACCCATATCAATAGCCGCCCTTGCCCTTTCCCTGGGGATGGCGGGCATCATGCCAGCGTATGCCGCCGATCAGGCGCGCGACCAGGATCGAACCCAGTCGCAGGATCAGGATCGTATCTACGGTTCGGAACTGATGACGCAGCAGGAGCGCAACGAATATCACAATCGCATGCGCACGCTGAAAACCCAGCAGGAACGCGAAGCCTTCCGCCTGGAACATCACAAGCAGATGCAGGAGCGTGCCCAGGCCCAGGGCAAGGCCCTGCCCGACATGCCGCCTGCGGGCATGGGGCCCGGCTCGGGTATGGGGCCGGGTATGGGACCGGGTTCTGGCATGGGGTCCGGTTCCCGTCGCTAGCGGGTTGCCCCTGCGGTCAGGTGGAAGCGGCTGGTGCGCTGAAGTGCAGCGTGGCCGCAAACCCGTGGCCGCCATCCGCGCGCGGCAGTCCATCCCCCAGGTCAAGCTGGGCATGTGAGAGTGTTGCAATGCGTGCGACGATGGAAAGACCGAGGCCGCATCCCTCGTTTTCGACCTCGCCGCGCACGAAGCGGGCACTGAGTTGCGACCGCAGTGCAGGGGCTACGCCCGGGCCATCGTCGGCAACGGTGATGGCACAGTTCGTTCCGCGATGCGCGATGCGTACGTCGATCCGCGCGCCTTCTCCTGCATAGTGCACGGCATTGTCGAGCAGGTTGCGGACCGCGACCTGTAGCCATGCCGCCGTGATGGCGATACGGCATCCCGCTGCCGCATCGACCGTCAGGGTTTGCCTCTGGCGTTGCGCTTGGGGCAAAAGTTCTTCGCACACTGTCGCCACGATTTCTGCGGGATCCAGGGGCGCGGGCGGGCTGCCCTGTGTCGCCGGATCGACGCGCGCGAGGGTGAGCAATTGCTCGACCAGGTGCGTCATCCGGTCCACGCCGACGATCACCTGCGCCAGCGCATGCTGCTGGCTGTCAGCCGTCTGCGCGCGCAGCGCGACCTGCGTCTGAACTTTCAAGGCCGCCAGCGGCGTGCGCAATTCGTGCGCGGCATCCGCGGTGAAGCGGCGCTCGTTTTCGAAGGCTTCGTTGACGCGCCGGATCAGTGCGTTGAGTGCGGCGCGCAGCGGCGCAATTTCCTCGGGCAGGGCGGGCGATTCGTCGAGTGGCGTCAGGGCCTGCACATCGAGCGCGCCGACCTGGTGGGCCACCGTATCCACCGGCCGCAGGTTGCGGCCGATGCCCCACCAGACCGCCAGCGCCATCAGCGGCAGCGCCAGCGCAGCAGGAATCAGCAGCGACAGGCCAATCTCGCGCGCCAGGCCTTCGCGTGCCGCATGGGCCTGGCCGACGACGACCCGATATTTCGCGTCGGGATCCTGTACCGCATAGAACCGCCAGCGCGCGCCTTCGTACTGGCGCTCGCTGAATCCCGGCCCGATCCCGGATTCAAACCCGGCGTGGCCCATGGACGTGGCCAGACGCAGCATCCGTCCGTCATCGTCGTGCCACACCTCGAATGCGATGGGCACCGGATTGTGGTGGCTGTGATCCTGAAGCTCCTTAGCAAAATGTTCGACCTCGCCGGCCGCCACGATCGCCAGCAAGGTGTCGGCGACCTGCGTCAGCTGGCCGTCGAGCAATTCGTCCGCTTCATGGTGCGCGCGCTGATACACCACCAGCGCGGACAGCAGCCAGATCGCCGCCACCGAACCGGTCAGCAGCCACACCAGCCGCCGGCGCAGGGAGTATGGCCGGCTCATGGCGTGGGTGCGCCGCTCGACGCCATGTAGCCGACGCCGCGCACGGTGCGGATCAGCTCGTTGCCGAGCTTCTTCCGCAGGTGGTGGATGTGGACTTCGAGCGCGTTGCTGTCGACGGCCTCGTTCCAGGTGTAGAGCTGCTCTTCCAGCACGCGCCGGGTTAGCACCCGGTCGGTGTTTTCCAGCAGCAGGTGCAGCAGGTCGAATTCGCGCGGGGTCAGTTCGACGGCCTGGCCGGCGCGCGTCACGCTACGCGCCGCCGGGTTGAGTTCGATCTCGCCGACGGCGAGCACGGGCTCAGGGCGGCCATGGGCGCGCCGTACCAGCGCGCGCAGGCGGGCGGTAATCTCGTCGAGGTCGAAGGGCTTCAGCACATAGTCGTCGGCGCCGAGGTCGAGCCCGCGCACTTTGTCCTCTAGCTGGTCGCGCGCGGTGAGGATCAGCACCGGCGTCGCGTCATGGCGACCGCGCAGCCATTGCAGCACCGACAGGCCGTCGCGTTTCGGCAGCCCCAGGTCGAGCACCACGGCCGCAAACGATTCGGTGGACAGGGCCGCCACCGCCGCCTCGCCATCGCGCAGCCAGTCGACGGCATAGCCCGCCTGGGTCAGTCCCGCCTGCAGGCCGTCGCCCAGCAGGCGGTCATCTTCCACCAACAATATGCGCATCGTTCCGGTTCATCCCTGGGTCATTGTTTCGGAATCCTGACCGTGTCCTCGTCGAACACGCCCTGTTCCGCCTGGCGATGGCAGGCAGCACAATTGGCGGCAGAGCCGATCGATTTGCGCGACCACGTCGCCTGCGAAACCTCGTCGTGCTTGTGCACGAACCAGCGGGTTTCGGTGATGCGCAACGGTGCCGCGCTGGCTCCCGTGCTTTGCATCACCCGACTGCCCATCCGGCTGGTGCCGCTGTCGGCGGCGTTGGCCTCCAGGAATCGCAGGATATCAGCCTGGGTCGCCGGATCAAGGCTGGCGTTTTCGCCGAAGTGCTGGTCGAGCCCGCCCATCAGGCGACGCCACGACGCCTTCGGCAGGAAAGCCGGCGAATAGGCGATATGGCAGCTTGCGCATTCCTGTTGCCAGGCCTTGTTGGTCGTCCGCGGCAGGACATTGCCGCCGCCATCGCCGTGTGCATCGGCCGAAGGTAGCGAAAACGCCAGCAGGCTGAACACGCCCACCGCCGCGACGACCCCGATTCCGCGCAATAGATAGTTCATGGTGTGCTCCTTATCGGGCCTGGCTCAGCCAGGCGATGAAATCGCCTTTTTCCTGCGCGCTGCATTCGCGTTGCAGGACATCCTGGCAGTTGCGCCGGAACCATTTCTCGACCTTGGCCGCATCGGTGAAGCGCTGCGGATTGGCTGCCGGCGCCAGCGGCTCGATGCGCTTGCCGACGCGGGTGCGTCCCGCCTGGGTTGGGTTGGCGGTATGGCAGCCGGCGCAGCTCACGGCCTTGCCATCGCGGCCCGGGTGCTCGGTGCGATACAAGGCCGCGCCGCGCGAGGCGGACAAGCCGGACACCGGCACGCCCGCCTGCTGCGCATACTGCGCCATCAGACTGGCAGGACTGTCGGCCGCCGCCACGGCGGAGGTCATGCCGAGTACGCCAGGCCACCGTAGAGAAGGTGCTTAATCATGCTGCACCTCGTTTCCCGCGCCGAGGTATTGCTTGCCGGTCACCATGCTTTGCGCCACCCGTTCGCCACGCCATTGGTGAAACACCAGCGCAGCCAGATGCAGGCCGATGAAACCGAGCATCAGGCCGAACCCGAATTCGTGCGGCTCGCCCAGCACATCTTCCAGCCATGGCATATTGCCCAGCCAGCCGGCGAGCGGGCCGGTCTGGAACTCGCTGGCGGCCAGCCCCAGTCCGGTGACGACCATCAGCGCCATCACGCCGTAGGCAAACAGATAACCCAGGCTGGCGATCGGGTCGTGGCCTGCGCGATGCTTCGTGGGCAGGCGCAGTTTCCCGAGGCTGTCCTTCCACACGGCGGGATGCCACAGGTCGCGCCAGCGTGCGCTGAGCGGACCCACCAGGCCCCACAGCAGGCGCGTCAGCAGGCCCGCCGTCAGCGTGTAGCCGATGAGAATATGCAGATTCCACAGGGTTTTTTCATAGGGACTGTGCTCGAACCAGTCGGCCAGCTGGCTGGTGGCGATGAGCGCCACGATGGCCAGCGCGATGACCCAGTGCAGCAGGCGCAGCAAGGGGTCGAACACGCGTTGCGGCTGCGTGGATGTATGTGACGTGGATGGATGGGCCATGGCAGTCTCCTGAAAGCGGGTTGAAGCAGACTGTATGCGCGCCAGCTTAGGGAAACCTTAAGGAAACACTGAACAAGTTGATTCCGCTCATGGTTCGACAAGCTCACCACGAACGGAATCAACAACTTGCCGTTCGTCCTGAGCCTGTCGAAGGACTTGTTCAGCGTTTCCTTAAGGGAGGGATTTCTTCCCGATCAGGCAGCGGGCATGGGTTCCGCGGGCCGGGTGGTGGCGGACCCCAGGCAAAAAAATGCCGGCGCAGGCTGTTGCAGCCATGCGTCGGCGTTCAGAAACCGGGGCAGCGCCTTCTCTTCAAAGGCCTGCCCCTGCAGCCTTACTTGCAGCTGGACAAGGGGTCCTTGCAGTAGGGCACGTTTTCCCAGCTGAACATCTGCGGCTTGCGCGGATCGATGGTGAGGCGCAGCCATTCGGCAGGGGCGTTGGTGGAGCCCTGAACCGTGATGCGGGTCAGGTTGGGCACGGCCTGGGTGTTGTGGATCTTGCCCGTTGCGCTGGCGGGGTCGGCCAGGGGCTGGTCGGCGCCATAAACATGCGAGTCGCCGTTGAGCAGCAGGACCGGACGGCCGAAATCCACCGCCAGGTCGGCCAGCTTCTGCACATAGGGCGTGTAGTTGTAGAGCTCGTTGCTGGCCACGGCTTCCGGATCCCACATGTCAGCCTGCTGGCCGATGACCACGGCCTTGGCATGGGCCTTTTCCGCCATCTGGAAGGCCGTTTGCAGCCAGCGGATATCGGCGCCGGTGCGCTCGGCCACTTCCTGATCCTGGGCGGTCGGGTTGGAGAAGGCGCCGCTCCACGACACGGTGTCGTTGTTGGAGCCGGGCATGTTCACCATCACAAACAGCACCTTGCCGTCCATCCACATCGTGTTCTCGACGAACTGGGCGTCGGCGGGATAGGCCGGGTCGAAATGCTTGGCCTGGCTCCAGACCGACTTCACGTCCATGCCGAGGGTGTGGCCGGGCTGGGCGAAGAACAGGCTGCGCAGGGCGGCCAGTTCCTTGAGCGGATCGCCGCTGCTCTTTTCCTTGGACTTGTGGCAGTCGGTCCATTCGTTGTCGCCCGGGGTGTAAACGACCGGCTTGTTGAACTGCTGGAACTGGTAATAGACCTTCTGGTTCCAGCCCGGATTGGATGTCGCGATGGGGGGCAGGATGTCTGCACTGGTGCAGGCCCAGCTGCCGGCGTGAATGTCCCCCACATGCATCACCAGGCTGACCTTCTTGTCCGCGTTGACGGAATCGATCAGCAGCGGCGCATTGTCGAGCAGGTTCTGGTTGTAGGGCCAGTCGCCGAACACCGCGATGGTGACGGGCGTCGCGCCATCGTCGTGGCCGCGGTCAAGGTCGTGCGCCATGGCGGAGGTCGCCGTGACGAAGCCGGCGGCGAGAAGTGCAGAAGCGAGGAGCAGTTTTTTCATACGAGTGTTCCTTTGATAAAGATCATTGAGGAAACCGCGACGCCGTCCCTGTCCAAGCCCCGGACCACGGCCTTGGTTTAACGCGCGGATGTCGCCCCCATGCGGGCCCTATCGAGACCAGTCGATTGCAGATGCGGCGTGACCGCATGTCTCGGCCGAGCACTGGGATGCGTGTGTGGAACCCGTTCTGAAACGGGCAGTTCGATGGTAGGCAGGCTGGATTGCAGCCGTATGACGACGCCCATCCGGAATTTCCGGGGCGGGCGTCTGTGTTTATTCGGGTTGGCGGTGGGAATCCAGGACGATTATTTCCATGTCCCGCCGCACCGGGTCGTTTTTTCCGGCCTTGTTATCGTGCTGGATGCGAGGGTCAGGATTAGCCCATGGCGCGTTGCAGGGCCAAGGTCTGTTGATGGCGATCTGAGCCAGCGATCACCGGCTCTGAGCGATGCGTTTCAATAACTCGGTGAGAGCGCCAGTAATGACCGTTGTTCGGCCATTGCTGCCGTTGGCGTTGGCTGAGTTGAATGGCTCGTGTCGCACAGGTTGGCGACGTTGACGCGGTAGGCTACTTGAACGGCTGCTTTCGTCAGGGGGCTGAGGAACAACACCCGATCCATAGCGGAAGTTCCGTTACCTAGTGAAGAATGCCCCTTGTTCGGCATTGAACGTCCTGTAATTTAAACGTTAAGCTTCAGAGGAGGTGTAGAGCAGCCTTTTTGAAGGTCTCGCTATAACCGTTGTTAGGCTTCACCTACCCAATCCGCTCGGCCGGATCTTCCGCATGAACTCCTCCCTCTCTTCGCCACAAGTCCCAGTCAATTGATCGTATGGGTCTTCACCTTTGCGGCGGGGATGGAGTCCGATTCTTGCAGGGGCAGGTAACCACTCCTGCTCTCCCTCTTTGAGAGCGACGGTGATGACTACACCATCGCGCTTGGCTGTGAAGTGGAAGAAATCTTTGCGCTTTCCGCCAATGAAATCGTAGGCAGTAATCGTGGCTATATCTCCACTGACTTTGCCGTCTAGCAAAAGGTAATCAAGCATTGGAATAGTGCGACAGATTGACTTTGTCGCAATCTCACCACCAATCCGGCCATGCTCTGCCAAGATATGAAGCTTTACGTCGACATCTGATAACTTCATGTCTTCGGCGTCAATATATCCTTCTGGGCTCGCCGACCAGAGCCCCTCCCACGCCTGATCTTCCTTGTACCAGGAGAGGAACCGACCGGATACGCGCTCGAACTGGGCGGGAAGTTTCTCAGCGTTTGAAAGCAGTGCGGGGCCGGTTAAAATCAACCCATACAATCCCGCGCCGACAAGAGAAAGTAAAAACCACAATCGCCGATACAAAGGCGTTCTCACATTAGAAGTAGCGGATGGTCTGGCGGAAGGCTGTCGTCTCTTTTTCGACATGTCGGAAATCAGCTTCTGTGAAGCTTAATGTTTGAGTTAGACCTTGGGATCGAACATCGAGAGGGTTCGCGGGACATCGGCTGCATAGTTTGCCGTGCACTGGCAATTTGGCTTGCATGCTCGCCTTTCAATGGGGATATCGAGTCCACTGTCTGACATCGCAAGGCGCAGAGCGCCAACGCCCATACTAAACAGATCAACCCCATTGGCGTTGTGCTGCTGTGGGTCGTCTAGGACGATCTTCTTCAAGAACCCCCTAAACGGTAATTCGCCACCCGAGTGGCGAAAAACAATCATCTGATCAAACCGTCCTTTTACGAGATTGGCATCAAGGTCTGCTTTATCTCGGAACCAACGAGCATCATCTGACTTGTTTGCCCACTTTGTGGGATTAAGCTTTGTGACCCACACTCGCCCGGTGTAGGTCTTTTCAATTACCGCCGCGTCGAGAACGAACATGACTGGACCATAGGCGTTTGCTCGACTGGCTCGGCCATGAATATCCACCGTGTCTGCGAATGCGTCAAACCAGATGCCGTACCGCTTATCGAGTTGGTCGGAGCTTTGAGGTGTTTGTTTGACACCTAGTCGTTCGACGGTACCTCTCGACATAAGCGACTTGGAGCGTAGAAACTGGCAGGCAGTAACAACGCTGTTGACATGATGAATCTCTGTGACGCCCTTCTGCTGGAGCGCCTCAAAGACGTGCTTTGAAGGGATGTCCATGGCAATAAAGAAAGATCTAACAGGTAAGTGGAGCCGACCGATTATCCTCCTGTTCTGCACTGTTTAGGACGAGGACGCGACGGTCAAGCATGGCGGCAGGTCATGACCCCGCTGCCTTGTTTTTGCTGCTAGCCTCGCAGCAGCCGGCAAACACTGAAAGGCCCAGCCTCGGTTATCCTTGCCTGGACAGAGCTCGTGCAAACCAATGGGTTACGTAACCGTTTCTCTAATTTAATGGAGTATCGAATTCAAGATGGCGGAGTTTTCTAACTTCTCAATAAAGGCCAAAAACCTCAAGTGTTTTGGCGAGAGCCCGGAAGGGTTTGATGTGATCAAGCCAATGAATCTCATCATCGGCCGAAACAATTCTGGGAAGTCATCTTTATTGGATGTAATCGAGTACGCCTCCGTCGGGGAATTCAAGGTTCCAGAGAGCCAGTGGCATGCACAACGTTCACCTGAGTTCCTTTGCGAAACCCTCCTCACAGAAGCCCATGTCAAGACGGTCTTTCCGCCAAACGTGAGTGGGGGTGGCATACCGACAGCTAACCACTACGAATTTGGTGCAAAGCTAATCGGCTCGCCCATCGCTTGGAAAGCTAACGCCGGAGCTTCCCAGCGGTTCGTATCATTAGGCCATGCGCCCAATGGTAAAACTCCACTTGCACAGATTACTCAAGGTAAGACTGAGTTCTTACAACGACTCGCCGACCAACCCAAGAACCCTTTCTACGGTAAAGAATTTAGGCGAATTTTTGCTGAGCGCAACATCATTCCAGAACCCGACAACCCGTCCGACTTCAAGATTTATGGCGATGGCCGTGGCGGAACAAATGTGATTCAGGCCTTTATCAATAAGGCAGAACGCCCTAGCGAATTGGTTGAACGAATGATGCTTGGAGAACTGAACGTCATCTTCGGTCCTGACGCTCATTTCAAGGACATTGTGTGTCAGCAACTTCCGACGAATGCTTGGGAGATTTATCTTGAGGAAGATGACAAGGGAAGAATCCCTCTTTCTCAGTCGGGCAGCGGATTGAAGACAGTCATACTAGTTCTCTCTTACATTCATTTACTTCCCGCTATCGCCAAAAAACCCCTCTCAAGTTTTATTTTCGCTTTCGAGGAACTTGAAAACAACCTTCATCCCTCTCTACTTCGTCGTCTTCTTGTGTACTTGAAAACAAAGGCGCAGGAGAATCAATGCACATTTTTCCTAACAACGCACTCCAACGTCGCTATCGATCTTTTCAGCAAGGATGATGGTGCGCAGATACTGCATGTAACCCACAATAGCAAAGAAGCCACCGTCCGGACGGTCGTGACCTACGTCGACAATAAGGGCATTCTTGATGACCTCGACGTACGAGCCAGCGACCTACTTCAGTCAAATGGAATTATTTGGGTTGAAGGGCCATCCGACAGAATTTATATAAACCGCTGGATCGGCTTGTGGTCAGGTGATTCTCTGGTGGAGGGGACTCACTATCAGTGTGTGTTTTATGGGGGCAGGCTCCTTTCTCACCTGTCCAGCCAAGATCCAAATACTGTTGAAGAGGCGGTCTCAATTCTGCGTGTAAATAGGAACGCGGTAGTCCTGATGGATAGCGACCAGAGGAGTGATACGGATGGGCTGAATGCCACCAAATGCCGGGTAATTGAGGAGGTTCACGAAATGGGCGGGATGGCGTGGGTAACACAAGGGAAAGAAGTGGAAAACTACATTCCCGCTGAAGCCGTGGCAAAGTGGCTGCAATCTCCGACCCAAGTCGATCAGGTTGATCAATTCCAAAATTTCTTTGAATACCTCGATACGCTTTCGGAAGGCGAGGGCAAGCGCTTCGAGTCAAGGAAGCCTTTATTGGCCGAACAACTGGCCCCGAACATGACTCGTGAGAACATCAGTACCGTTCTTGATCTTGAAGGTCAGCTAAACAAGCTCTGTTCGACTATTCGCTCTTGGAATAGCATGGCTACAAGCTAGTTGTTGGACGACAGATAGCTGCCGCTTCAGTGCGGCCCAGGAAATCCTGCAGAATTGCTTTCCTATGGACTACCTCATTCCCAGTTGCGTGGGCTTCACGCTTGGGATGAATCGCCCCAGCTTCTGTAGACCCCCTGAGCATCATAATTTAGCGTCAGATTCGCACCGAAATTGAGGCTGCACCTCCAACCGTCTGAACTACCGCCTTAATTCAGGAGTATGCGTTAGCCATACTAGGAAGCGGGGCTTCGGCGTGACTTGCTTTCATCCGTCCGCTCAGGAGCCGTGAGCGGACACACTTGTATGGCTGTGCGTAAGACCGTTTCGGCCGAGCAAGAGACATTCTTCACCAATCGCCTGAACCCTCGCTTCGGGTCCATGCAGGCTGTGTTCTCCCCTGCAGGGCAGATGACTCCCACAACTTAAGGCAGCCTTAAGATTCGACCGGCAGGATGCGAGTCGAACCTACCGGGTTTGGCCGTTCCGATAGGCATCCTGTCATCCGGAACGGTGCATCCTTTAACTTTTTCGAAGCATTCCTATCCGACTGTGCCGCGCCGCCTTCACCGCTTGTTGATGCTCTGGTTTGTCATTGCCCTGCAGGCATTGACGCCGTTCGTCCACGCCCACGCGGGGGCGGCGCAGCTGAACCATGCGGGTTGGCTGCATGTGCACCCGGGCGTGCCCAGCGACGTGGCCTATCATGCAATCGAGGGCGGCGAGCAGGGTGAGGAGGTCGAGGTGGCGCAAGGCATGCCGTTGCGGCACGCCGCGCTGGCTGCGACGAATGCCGATGCGCACTCCCCGGTGCCGGCGGTTCGGCCGCCGACGGCGACAGCGGGCAGAGTGGGCACGGCTTTGCCGGTCGCTCCGCCGTTGCATCCTCCCCTACCCGATCACGCCTTGCCCCACGCATTGGCGCCGCCGCTCGGCTGATCGTTCCACGCGGCGCGTCCGCTGTTGCGCGTCTGCCTGCTGTTTTTTGCTCATGGAGATCAAGCGTGATCACTCGTATGCTCGTATTGGCGCTGCTCGGCGCCGCCCCGGCTTTCGCAGCCGATGTCCTGCCCCTGACCGCTGCCCAGAAGAAGAATCTCGGCATCGCCACCGTGGCCGCCGCCACGCAATCCGCCAGCCCGGCGCTGACCTATACGGCACGGGTGACGCTGCCGCCCGCCAGCGTGCGCGTGGCCGCTGCGGCCGGTGCTGGCCTCGTCACCCAACTGCATGTGCAGGCGGGCGATACGGTCAAGCGCGGCGACCCGCTTGTGACCCTGTCGATGCCCGGTCTCGCCGATGCGCAGAATGCGCTGACGCAGGCGCGGCTGAGATCGCAGCTGGCGGCCAGCAATGCTGCGCGCGATGAAAAACTGTTCAGCGAAGGCCTGATCGCCGAATCGCGCCTGCGTGCCACCCGGTCCGAAGCCCAGTCGGCGCGCGCCAGTCTGGCGGCGGCGCAGAGTGCGATGTCCCTGATGGGAACCGGCAAGGTGTCCGGCAGCGCGATCACGCTGACCGCGCCGATCGCCGGGGTGGTGACGGAAAGCGTCGCCGAGCCGGGCCAGCGCGTGGATGCCGGAATGGCGCTGGTGAAGGTGGCGGATCTGTCGAAACTGGCACTGGAGATTCCGCTGTCGACGACGCAGGCGCGCCAGGTGGCGGTCGGTCAGTCCGTGACGGTGGCGGACAGCGAGGCCAGCGGCCGCGTCACTGCGCTGCTGCCGCAGCTCAATGCGTCGCAAAGCGTGCTGGCGCGCGCCAGCCTCGTCGACCCGCAAAAGCGCTTGCGCCCCGGCCAGTCGGTGCAGGTTGCCATTGCAGGTGTTTATACCCCGGTTGGGGGCGCGCAGTCGGCGCACAGTCTGGTGGTGCCCGCCGCCGCCCTGGTGTGGAAGGCCAGCCAGCCCTATGTGTTCGTCGAAACCGCGCAGGGCTTCACGCCGACGCCGGTGCAGCTGATCCGCCAGAACGCCAGCCAGGCCGAAGTCACCGGCCTCGCCGCCGGCAGCCGCGTCGCCGCCAAGGGTGTAGCGGCGCTCAAGGCGCAGTGGTTGGGAGAGTAATCCATGTTGAATATCCTGATCGAAACCGCGCTGGCGCGACGCTGGTTCGTGCTCGCGCTGGCGCTGGTGCTGGCGGGACTGGGCGTGCGTGCGTTCCAGCAGATTCCCATCGACGCCTTCCCCGATGTCTCGACCACGCAGGTCAAGTTGATCCTGAAGGCGCCGGGCATGACGCCGGAAGAGGTGGAGGCGCGCATCGCCCAGCCGGTCGAAACCGAACTGCTGGGCATTCCGAAACAGACCATCCTGCGCAGCCAGTCGAAGAATGCGCTGGTCGATATCACCGTCGATTTTGCCGAAGGCACGGACATCTACTGGGCGCGTCAGCAGGTGGCGGAGCGCTTCGCCAACGTGAAGGGCGATCTGCCCGCCAACGTATCGGGCGGCCTGGCGCCGATTTCCACGCCGCTGTCGGAACTCTACATGTTCACTCTCGAAGGGCCGCTGTCGCTGTCGGAAAAACGCACCCTGCTCGACTGGACGGTGCGCCCGCAATTGCGGGCGATTCCCGGTGTGGCCGACGTCAATTCGCTCGGTGGCCGCGTCGCCACGTTCTCGGTGAGCCCCGACCCGGCGGCGTTGTCCGCGCGCGGCGTCACCTATGACGAATTGCGCAGGGCGCTGGAAAGCAACACCCGCAACGACGGCGCCGGGCGCGTCAACGAAGGCGAGGAAACCTGGGTGGTGCGCGTCAACGGCGGCATCGGCTCGCTGGACGATTTGCGGCACATCGGCATCAAGACCGTGGGGGGCGTGGTCGTCACCGTCGGCGATGTCGCGCGCGTGGAACTGGGCGAGATGACCCGTTACGGCGCGGTGACGCAAAACGGCCAGGGCGAGGCCGTGGAAGGTCTGGTGATCGGCCTGAAAGGCGTCAACGCGGGCGAGCTCATCAAGAACGTCAAGGCCAAACTTGCCGAGATCCAGGCCACGCTGCCGAAGGGCGTGACGATTTCGACGTTCTACGACCGCGCGCAACTGGTCGACCGCGCCGTCGGCACGGTGAGCAAGGCGCTGCTCGAAGCGGCGGTGCTGGTGGTGATCCTGTTGCTGCTGTTCCTCGGCAATCTGCGCGCGGCCATTGTGGTGGCGCTGATCCTGCCGCTGTCGGTGCTGGCGACGTTCGTGCTGATGCGCCAGTTCGGACTGTCGGCCAATCTGATGAGTTTGGGCGGACTGGCGATCGCCATCGGCCTCTTGGTCGATGCGGCGGTGGTGGTGGTGGAGAACGTCGTCGCGCATCTGGCGCACGATCCGGAGAACACCAGCGAAACGCCGCTGCAACGCGTGCTGTGGGCGACGCAGGAAGTCGCTAGCCCGGTGACCTCGGGCATCGCCATCATCGCCATCGTGTTCCTGCCGCTGCTGACGCTGCAGGGCCTGGAGGGCAAGCTGTTCACGCCGGTCGCGCTGACCATCGTGTTCGCCCTGGCCGCGTCCCTGCTGCTGGCGCTCAGCGTGATCCCGGTGCTGGCCTCGTTTCTGTTGAAGCAGGGCGCGCACACCGATCCGTGGCTGCTGCGCAAGGCGCAAGGCATCTACACGCCGCTGCTCGATCGCGCGCTGGCGCGGCCGAAAATCGTCTACGCCACCGCAGGTGTGCTGATGCTGGCGGCGGTCGGCGTCTATCCGCTGATCGGCAAGACCTTCATGCCGACCATGGACGAAGGCGACATCCTGGTGCAACTGGAAAAGCTGCCGTCGATCAGCCTGGAAGAATCGGTCGCGCAGGATTTGCGGGTGCAGCAGGCGCTGCTGAAGAATGTGCCGGAGATCCGCCGCATCGTCGCGCGCGCCGGTGCCGACGAACTCGGGCTCGATCCGATGGGGCTCAACGACACCGATTCCTTCCTGGTGCTGAAGCCGATGGCCGAATGGCGCAAGCCCGACAAGGAATGGCTGATCGGGGAAATCCGCAAGGTGGTCGAGGGCTTCCCCGGCATCGCCTACACCTTCACCCAGCCGATCGACATGCGGGTCTCGGAAATGCTCACCGGCTCGCGCGGCGATATCGCGATCAAGATTTTCGGGCCCGATCTCGCCACGCTCAATCGGCTGACCGGCGAGATTTTCAGCGTGGTCGGAAAAATCCCCGGCGCGTCCGATGTCTATACCCAGCAGAACGCGGGCGTGCAGTATCTGCAGGCGGAAGTCGACCGCAATGCGGCCGCCCGTTTCGGCCTCAGCGCTGACGACATCGCCATGCTGTTGCGCACGCAACTCGAGGGCGATGTCATCGGCACGATCCAGCAACAGGGGCGGCGCATTCCGCTGCAACTGCGCGGTCCCGCCGATTTGCGCGCGTCGCCCGACGCGCTGCAGGCGCTGCGCCTGACCCTCGCGGACGGCCGCGAGATCAGCCTCGATCAGGTGGCGCACCTCAAGCGCACCAACGGCCCGGTGGCGGTGAAGCGCGAGAACGCAGCCCGTTTCACCGTGGTGCAGAGCAATGTCGCCGGGCGCGACCTGGTCAGCTTCGTCGAGGACGCGAAAGCTGCCGTGGCCGCGCAGGTCAAGCTGCCGCCCGGCTATCACCTCACCTGGGGCGGCCAGTTCGAGAACCAGCAGCGCGCCGCGAAGCGCCTGATGATCGTGGTGCCGGTGGCGCTGCTGCTGATCGGCTTCCTGCTATACGTCACGTTCGGCGATGCGCGCCAGGCGCTGCTGGTGATGATGAACGTCCCGCTGGCGCTGATCGGCGGCATCTTCGCGCTGTGGGCGTCGGGCGAGTACCTGTCGGTGCCCGCCTCGGTCGGCTTCATCGCGCTCTTGGGCATCGCGGTGCTGAACGGCGTGGTACTGGTCAGCCACTTCAACCAGCTGCGCGCACAGGGCTTGCAGGGCGACGCCGTGGTGCGCGACGGCGCGCTGCGCCGTCTGCGCCCGGTGCTGATGACCGCCAGCATCGCCGCGTTCGGCCTGGTGCCGCTGCTGTTCGCGACTGGGCCCGGCTCCGAAATCCAGCGCCCGCTCGCCATCGTCGTCATCGGCGGTTTGGTCAGCGCCACTCTGCTGACGCTGGTGATGCTGCCGCTGTTGTACCGCCAATTCATATTGAACCCGAAAAAAGCAGCTGACCGCTTTTAACGTGAGGGATGCCACATGAACATGAACTTTCTGCCTTCGTTTTCCCCCCGCTTCCGGGTAAGTCCGCTACGTACCCGCTGGCACGTCCGGTCAGGCGTCTGGCTTTGTCACTCCGCCTTGCAGGCATCGGCCTGCGGCGTTGTCGCTTCCCGCCAGTCACCCGCCCAAACGCACCATCGGGTACGTCCAGCTGCCATTTCCGGGTACCAAGGAGCGCGCGCATGAAGGCCGTGCACACATTGAGTCTCGCGCTGGCACTGGCGTTTGCCGCGCCGATTTTATCCACGGCGGCCAACGCCGATTATCTGCCCGATCCTGCCGCCGCCGAAGCGGCCCTACGGGCTTCGCCCATGGTGGCGCAGGCACGCGGCGAATTTGCCGCGCAATCGCTGAGGAGCGAGAGCCTGCGCCGCGGGCGCGAAGAGTGGGTGCTGGGTGCGGATGCCCTGCAACGCCGGATCGATACGCCGCAGGATCGTTTCGCGGAGTGGGGCGTGGCGCTGTCGCGCCCGTTGCGTCTGCCCGGGCGCGCCGCGGCCGACCGTGTGCTTGCCGGTGCGCTGACCGCCCATGCCGAAGCGAGTTACGGTGAAGCGATGCACGAAAGCGGGCGCCAACTGCTCGCGTTCTGGTTCGACTGGCTGAACGAAGCCGGCCAGACCAGGCTGTGGCTGGCGCAGGTGAGTCTGGCCGACCAGCAGCTCGCTACCGTGGATGCGCGCATTCGCCTGGGCGAGGCGCCGCGCTCCGAGCGCGTCAACGCGGAAGCGGCGCTGGCGCAGGCGCGTCTGCAGCAGCAGCAGGCGGCCACGCGCGAGCAGCGGGCGCGCAGCCGGCTCATGGCGCAATACCCGGGCCTGCCGGTGACGGCGGACGACACGTTGCCGGCGCCGGTCGAGCCAGCCGGGCCGGCCGAGGACTATGTCAGCGCCGTGCTGGCACACAACCATGAACTGTTCCGCGCGCGACGCCAGGCCGAGGTGTTGCGGGCCGAAGCCCGGCAACTGGCCAGCCGCCGCAGCATCGACCCCACTGTCGGCGTGTTCTACAAAAACGAATTGGGCGGCAGTGAGCACCAGCTGGGCGTAAGCGTCGGGCTGACGTTGCCGGGCAGCGCGCGGCGTACCGACCAGCAGGCCGCCGAGCAGCTCAGCACCACCGCAGAGGAGGCAGCCATCCGCCTGGAGCAACGCTTGCGCCAGGAGGCGCGCGCGGATTTCGAGGCGGCAGCGGCCCAGGTGGCAAACTGGCAGCAGGCCGACCATGCCGCCCAGTCGCTGGCTGAAGCGGCGCGCCTGGCTGCGCGTGCCTACAGCCTGGGCGAAGGCAGTCTGGATCAGGTGCTGCTCAACCGCCGGCTGGCGCTGGAAGGCCAATTGAACGCCCAGCAGGCGCAGTTCGCTGCGTTGGCGGCAGATGCCCGATTGAAGCTGGACGCCCATCGATTGTGGCCGCTCGATGTGGCTGCGGACCAGGATGGCGAGCACGCGCATCCGTAAAACGGGGCGTCAAGCCGGGACCACCCTCGTTCAGGGCGTGGCGGGGGCGGGCGCCTGCTCCGGGCGGGCCGAAGCGGGCGACGAGGGCGTCGGGCTCATGCGCCGGGCTTCTTCCTGCATCGCGGTGATCTGTTCGGGCTTCAGCTGCCATACCAGGCTGTCGCGCGCCTTGGCGGCGGCCTCGATCCCTTGCGCAGCGGCGAGATTGAACCAGAGATAGGCACGCGCCTTGTCGATCGCCGTGCCGGTGCCATAGCGGTAGAGTTCGCCCAGACTGTACTGCGCCTTGGCGTAGCCGCGTTTCGCGGGTTTTTCGATCCAGCTGAAGGCTGCGCGGTAATCCTGCACGACGCCGCGTCCCTTCAGCAAGGCGAGGCCGTAACGATATTGCGCTTCGGGCAGGCCCTGCTGGGCGGCCAGGGCAAACCAGCGGGCCGCTTCCTTGTCGTTCTGGATCACACCATCGCCCTCGGCATAGCGCATGCCCAGTTGCAATTGGGCCTCGGCATCGCCTTTCTCGGCCCTGGCGTGCGGCACGCTGATGGGCTCCTGCGCGGCGGTCATGGTGTCGCTCGGATCGATGGCAAACCAGGCGGTGATGGCGACCAGCACGCCGACAGTCGCCAGCAGCAGCACCGGTTTCAGGGGATTGAAAATCCAGAAGCGATGACGGCAGTCGCGGCAGCGCAGGGGCGTGTGCAGCAGCAGGTGGCGGATCCCGTCATGGGCATGCAACGAGCCGCTGCGAATCTTGTCGCTTCCGCATTGGGGACAGATGCGCGGCAGGTGGGCCATCAATGTACCTGCCCGGCGAGGTAATCGACCGCCGCCCGGACGTCGGCATCCGCCAGCGACGGATTGCCGCCTTTGGCCGGCATGGCGTTCCTGCCTTGCAGGGCCGAGGCGTAGAGGGCGGTCATGCCTTGAGCCAGGCGGGGACGCCAGTCGCTGGCTTCACCGATGATCGGTGCGCCTGCGATGCCCTTGTCATGGCAGAAGGCGCAGGTCTGGCGATAGACCTGCAGGCCGTGAGCGAGGTCGGACTGGATTGCAGGAGAGCCGTCGCTGCTGGCGGCGGCGGTCGGAGCGGGTTGTGCGGGAACGGCGGGCAATTCAGGCAGGCGCATGGCGCGAGGCCCGGTTTGCATCGGTGTGGGCGCCATGCCCATTCCCGCCGGGGTCATGCCGGATTGATCGCAGGCTGCGAGCGACAGGGGAGCCAGCATGGTCAGCAACGTGACGTATTTCATGGCGGCGGCCTCCTCGTCTCCCAATGCGCGTTCGGGCGAAACCCGTTCGCGCAATCCCGGTTTACAGCTTGCCGCCTCCCTGGGTCATGAGGAAGCCGACCGCGTTGGCGAGATCGGCTTCCGACAAGCCGGCGTTGCCGCCTTTGGCCGGCATGCCGCGAATGCCGTTCAGCGCATGGCTGTAGAGCGTCGCATAGCCTTGGCTCACGCGCGGCCCCCAGGCTGCCTTGTCGCCCATCTTGGGGGCGCCGGCCACGCCGGTGGCATGGCAGGCGGCGCAATTGGCTTCGTAGACAGCCTTGCCCTTGGACGGGTCAGGCTTGGCGGCCGACGCCGCGGCAGCCGTGGGTGCCGCCGGTGCCGCAGCTTCGGGTGCCTTGAATTTGGCGCCGGCTGCATCGGCCATGTAGGCCACTGCGCGAGCCACTTCGGTGTCGGACAAGTCGCCGTCGCCACCGCGCGGGGGCATCTGGCGGATGCCTTCGAGGGCATGCTTGATCAGGGTTTCATAGCCCTGGCTGATACGCGGCCCCCAGTCGCCTTTGTTGCCGAACTTGGGCGCGCCCAGCGCGCCGGGCGTGTGGCACGTGGTACACACGGCATCGAAGACTTCCTGGCCGGACTTCTCGACCTTGGGCGCATTGGCGTCGAGCGCGACCAGATGGGCGAAAGGCTTGATGCGGTCGAGCGTTGCTTTCTGGGCCGCTTCGCTGGTGGTGTCGGGCAGGTGCTTGTCCTGAATGCTGAGCACCAGCATGACGATCAGGAAAATCGCCAGCAGGGGCGCGAACAATCCGGCAAGAACGGAAATGATGATCTCCTGCGGGGTGGCTTGAGTCATCTTGGCGTGCGAATCGGCCATGAAAGGTTCCTTGGGGGGTGGCATCGAAAGCGGCGATTATAAGGAAAGCCACCCCGACAGGAAAGGGCGTCGCGCCCGGCGGATGGACGCCACGTGGCAAAAAGGCTATGCTTCGCGGCTCCTAGCGCCCGTAGCTCAGCTGGATAGAGTACTGCCCTCCGAAGGCAGGGGTCGTGCGTTCGAATCGCGCCGGGCGCGCCAGTTTCCCCGATCCCCCATCGGCTTCAGCCCCTTGTCCCTCAAGGGTTTAAACTTCGCATGACGGGTTTAAACTTCGCGCTGGCGTTCAATTTCGAGTGTTACAACATGGCCCATCCCACCCCGACCGACATCAAGTTGCATCAGGCTTCGCGCAAGCTGGAAATCGCCTTCACCGACGGCGCCCGTTTCGAATTGCCGTTCGAACTTCTGCGGGTCTATTCGCCGTCCGCCGAAGTGCGCGGCCACGGTCCCGGGCAGGAAGTGCTGCAGGTCGGCAAACGTGAAGTGCTGATCAACGCCGCCGAACCCGTAGGTTTGTACGGCATCAACTTCTTCTTTTCCGACGGCCACGACACCGGGATCTATTCCTGGGAATATCTCTACGATCTGGGCACCAACCAAGCTGCGTTATGGGACGAGTATCTCAAACGCATGGACGCCGCTGGCGCCTCGCGCGATCCCGGCATCGCCAAGATGTTCGAGCAGCGCCCCAAGGCCAAGTAGCCTGTCATGGGAAATTCCTGTGCGGTACCCACACACGCGCCTTCCGGGGCGCGTGTTGTTTTGGTGAGTCCGTACGAACTGGGTCGACAGCCGTTCAACCTGGCGCAGCCTGCCGCATGGTTCGCGCGCGAACACATTGCCGCCGCCTGCGTCGACCTCTCGCAGCAAAAACTCGACCCGGCCACTTTTGCCGATGCCGAATACGTGGCGATTTACCTGGGCATGCATACCGCCACGCGGATTGCCGCTGCGGCATTGCCGAAAATCCGCTCGCTCGCTCCACATGCCCGCATCGCAGCCTTCGGCCTGTATGCGCCGGTCAACGCCGCATGGCTGAAAACACTGGGCGTGGACGCGATCTTCGGCGGCGAATCCGAGCCCGATCTGCTGGACTGGGTGAGAACGGGGATTGCGCCGGCCGACACCCTGGTGCGGCGCGACAAGATCACGTTCCTGCTGCCCGAACGACGCGGATTGCCCGATCTGCAGCGCTACGCCAAATTGATCCTGGCCGACGGCACGCAAAAAATCACCGGCTTCGCCGAGGCGAGCCGCGGTTGCAAACATCTGTGCCGCCACTGTCCGGTGGTGCCGGTGTACGAAGGAAAATTCCGCATCGTCCCGGTGGAGACGGTAATGGCCGACATCGCGCAACAAGTCGAGGTGGGTGCGCAGCACATCAGTTTTGGCGATCCCGATTTTCTCAATGGGCCGACGCATGCGTTGAAAGTAGCCGAGGCCTTGCATGCGCAATTCCCCGATTTGAGCTGGGATGCCACGATCAAGGTCGAACACCTGCTGAACCACGCAGACCTGCTGCCGCGCCTCAAGCAATGCGGCCTGTTGTTCGTCGTCACCGCGGTCGAATCGGTCGACGACGCGATTCTTGATCGCCTCGCCAAGGGCCACACCCGCGCCGATTTCGAAGTGGCACTGGCGCACTGCCGCACACTCGGCATCGCGCTGGCTCCCACCTTCGTGCCGTTCACGCCGTGGACCACGCTGGCAGGCTATCGCGAACTGCTCGCCACCTTGCTGCGCCTGCGGCTGGTCGAGGCCGTGCCGCCGGTGCAGCTGGCGATCCGCCTGCTGGTGCCGCAAGGATCGCACCTTCTGCACTTGCCCGATTTCGCCGCACAGGTCGGTGCCTTCGACGAGGTCATGCTGGGGTATCCGTGGCAGGCGGACGACTCACGCGTCGATGCGTTGCAAAGCGAGGTCATGGCCTGGGTGATGGACGCCGAGAAAAATGGATTGCCGCGTGCCGACGTGTTCGCCGGAATCTGGACACGCACCCATGCTGCCCTGGGCGAGACGTCGCCGCCGCTCGATCCCGCGCAATTCGGCGAGACCATCGCGCATCATTCCGAGCCCTGGTACTGCTGCGCCGAGCCGACCGAAACCCAACTCGCCAGCTTCTAACCATGCCGCGTCTCCTGTTGCTGCTCCCCGCCGCGGGCTATGCCAACCAGGACTTCATCGCCGCCGCCAGGCGGCTGAACATCGAACTCGTCGCCTGCGCCGACTATTGCCATCGGCTTGCGCCGGGCTGGGGTCTGCCGCCGCTGATGAGCGTGCCTTTCGATCAGCCCGACGTCGCCGTGCCCCAGGTGTTGCGCGCCTTGACGCAGGCCGTCGATGCGGTGCTGGCCGTGGACGATCATGGCGCGGCCCTGGCCGCGCAACTGCGCGTGGCACTCCAGCTGCCCGGCAATCCGCCCGAGGCCGTGGCGACCTTGACCGACAAGCTGCGCTTCCGCAGACAGCAGCAGACGATCGGTTTGCCCTGCCCTGCATTTGTCGAGGTCGGAGACGAAGACGACGTGGGCACCGCGCTTGCGCTGGGTTTTCCGCTGGTGGTGAAAGCGCGCCGATTGAACGCCAGCCGCGGCGTGATCCGGGTGGACGACGCCGATCAACTCAGGCGTGCGCTCGGACAGGTTCGGCGCATCCAGGCGCGTGCCCAGCGCGACGCCGATGCAGGCCTGCTGGTCGAGCGTTTCATCCCGGGTGCCGAAGTCGCACTCGACGGCGTGTTGGTCCACGGCGTATTGCAGGTTCTTGCCGTGTTCGACAAACCCGATCCGCTCGACGGGCCCTACTTCGAGGAAACGCTGTTCATCACGCCTTCGCGGCTGCCAGCTGCCACACAGGCCGAGCTGGCCGCCGCCGTGCAGCGCGCCTGTGCGGCGAGCGGCGTGGCCGAGGGCATGATCCATGCCGAAGCCCGCATCAACGACGCCGGCGTGTGGCTGCTTGAAATCGCGCCGCGCGGCATCGGCGGGCTATGCGGACGCGTGCTGGACGCAACGCTGGGCATGACGTCGGCCGAAATCGTGCTGCGTCATGCAGCTGGCCTGCCGCTACCGGCGCCGCCGGCGGGCAAGGCGGCGGCCGGCGTGATGATGATCCCCGTGCCGGCGAGCGGTATCCTGCAGGGCGTCGACGGCCTCGATGCGGCGCGCGACGTACCGCATGTCAGCGGCATCGAAATCACCGCCCAGGCCGGTCAGCTGGTGGCGCCGCCGCCCGCGGGCGCGAGCTATCTCGGCTTCATCTTCAGCCGTGCCGGCACGCCGCAGGCGGCCGAACGTGCCCTGCGGGCCGCCCATGCGGCGCTCACCGTCCGCGTCCAGCCTTTGCTCGCGCCATGAACACCTTCCATCATGAACTCGCCACGGCCATCGGCCACGCCACGGGCTTGCCATTCGCGGTATCCGGCGCACAGGCCGTGCATGGCGGAGACATCAGCCAGGCCTTCAAGCTCAGCGACGGGGTACGCAGCGTGTTCGTCAAGATCCAGCCTGCTGCCGGGCTCGCGATGTTCGAAACCGAAGCGGCCGGGCTCGCCGAACTGGCGGCCGCGAACGCCGTGCGGGTCCCGCAGGTGATCTGTCATGGCATGGCCGCAGGGCAGGCATATCTGGTACTCGACTATCTGTCCTTGGGTGCGCGGGGCAACGCCGTGCAACTGGGGCGGCAACTCGCGCAACAGCACCGTGTCAGCGCTGCACAGTTCGGCTGGACGCGCGACAACTGGATCGGCGCCACGCCGCAGCCGAACGCCTGGCACGACGACTGGGTCGGCTTCTGGCGCACGCAGCGGCTCGGGTTCCAGCTGCAGCGTGCAGCCGAAAATGGCTACGGCGGCGCGCTACAGCGGGACGGCGAATCCCTGCTTGCACGCCTCGACGCCTTTTTCGACAGCTACGTGCCTGTCCCTTCGCTGCTGCACGGTGACCTGTGGAGCGGCAACTACGCCTATCTGACCGACGCAACGCCCGTGATCTTCGATCCGGCGGTGTATTTCGGCGACCGCGAAAGCGACCTGGCGATGAGTGAACTGTTCGGCGGGTTCGCGCCGGATTTTTACGCGGCCTACCGCGAGGCGTGGCCGCTTGACGCAGGCTACGTCGTGCGTAAAACGCTCTACAATCTCTACCATATTCTCAACCACGCCAATCTGTTCGGCGGCGGCTATGCAACGCAGGCCGCGCGCATGACCGCCCAGCTGCTGGCGCAGATTCGATAGGCTTTCCATGCTGCAGCGTCTGCTCGTCCTGTTCTTCGCCTTGGGCCTGGCCGCCTGTTCGGGCTTGCCGTTCAATGCGGTCGCACCCAAGGTGAGCGTGGCGGATGTTGCGGTCAGCCGTCTCGGTTTCTTCGAACAGCATTTCGATGTGGGCTTGCGCGTGAGCAATCCGAACGATTTCGACCTGACGATCGAGGCGCTGGATTTCGAACTGGAGCTCAATGGGCTTCCGTTTGCCAATGGCCTGTCGCAGACCTCGACCCGGATCGCGGCGACCTCCAGCACATTGCTGCGGATCGATGCCATCACGCAATCGAAGGACCTGATCCGGCAGATCGAGAGCCTGGCGCCGGAATCCCTGAAGGCGGGCGTCTCCTATCGCATCCACGGCCGGCTCAAGACCGACCGCTCGCCCAACTGGGTGCCGTTCGACCATGCGGGGGTGTACGGAGGCGGCAAGGAGAAGTCCCCCGGCCACGCAGTTTGACCGGGGCGGCAGACGCCGCCCGTCCAGGCAGGATCAGCCCGCCAGGGATCGCAGGGTGGGGACGCCCAGCCCGAATGCATCGGCGTGCTGCAGCGCGCGCGCCAGCCGTGCCGGCGCCGACCGGCCGGTGCAGCCATGGTCGGGATCGCCGTCGAAAGCCTCGAGCATGCCGGCGATCAGCGCGTTGCGGTCGTGCACGACGCCGGTCAGCGCATCCTGAATGTCCATCACCTCGTTCGCCACCTGGCGCGCGAAGGTTTCGTGCTGCGCCCACAGCTGTGAAACCGTACCGCCGGTTTTCAAGCCGGCGATATTGGTGGTGAGGATGTAGACGTTCTTGCGCACCAGTTCGAACAGCAATGCGCCGCCCGGGGAAACTTCGCGGCACGGCAGATCGATGGCGGCCAGCGCCCTGCACAGCAGGCTGGCGCCCGGCCCGGCCGCCGGCGAGGCGATCAGGGGCTTGGCATCGGTGCCCTTCTTCTTTTCGAACCAGACCGAGATCACCGTGGGGCCGACGTAGCCATGGGCTTCCCAGTCGCGCGGCAGCAGTTCGTTCTGGATCAGGGCGGCACGCGGCTTCCAGGTATCGGGCAGCGCGGCCAGTATCGTGTGCAGGTCGGCTTCGGCCACTGCGATCAAGACCAGTTCCGGCGCGGGATGGCGTTTCGCCACCGCTGCCATGTCGTCGCCGCGATTGACCGGAACCACGGTACGGCCGACGCGCAGCAGGCCGCCGGCGAATACGCGGCCGAGCTGGCCGAGGCCGATGACGACGACTTCGTTCACTCGACGCCCTTCGAATGCAGGTATTCGTCGTAGGTGCCCATGTAGAACTCGACGCCTTCAGGCGTGATTTCCAGGATGCGGGTGGCCAGGCTGCTGACGAACTGGCGGTCGTGCGAGACGAAGATCAGCGTACCCTTGAACAGGTCGAGCGCGAGGTTCAACGACTCGATCGATTCCATGTCCATGTGGTTGGTCGGCTCGTCCATGACCAGCACGTTGTGGCGACCGAGCATCAGCTTGCCGTAGAGCATGCGGCCTTTTTCCCCGCCGGACAGCACGCGCACCGACTTTTTCACGTCGTCGCCCGAGAACAGCAGACGTCCGAGAATGCCACGCAGCACCTGCTCGTCGTCGCCCTGTTGGGTCCACTGGTGCATCCAGTCCGTCAGGTTCAGGTCCATGTCGAAGTCGCTGACGTGGTCCTGCGAGAAGTAGCCGATGCTGGCATTCTCGCTCCATTTCACTTCGCCGAACTGGGGCGTGAGTTCATTCATCAACAGCTTCATCAGCGTCGATTTGCCGACACCGTTGCCGCCGATGACGGCCATTTTTTCGCCGGCTTCCAGCGAAAAGTTCATGTTGGAAAACAGGGGCGTGCCGTCGTAGCCGAATTTCAGGTTCTCGACCTCGAGCGCGCGGCGGTGCAGGAGCTTTTCCGGTTCGAAACGGATGTAGGGGTTCTGCCGCGACGACGGCTTGAAGTCCTCGATCTTGATCTTGTCGATCATCTTCATGCGGCTGGTGGCCTGCCGCGCCTTCGACTTGTTGGCCGAGAAACGGCGCACGAACTCCTGCAGTTCGGCCACCTTGTCCTTGGCCTTGGCGTTGGCCGAGGCCTGGCGCTCCTTGGCCTGCGTGGAGGCCAGCATGTAGTCGTCGTAGTTGCCCGGGTAGACCTTGATGGTGCCGAAATCGAGGTCGGCCATGTGGGTACAGACCTGGTTCAGGAAATGACGGTCGTGGGAGATGACGATGATGGTGGCGTTGCTCTCGTTCAACACATTTTCCAGCCAGCGGATGGTGTTGATGTCGAGGTTGTTGGTCGGTTCGTCCAGTAGAAGGATGTCAGGATTGGAGAACAGCGCCTGCGTCAGCAGCACGCGCAGCTTGAAGCCCGGTGCGATCTCGCTCATGGGTCCATTGTGCTGTTCGGTCGGGATGCCGACGCCGAGCAGCAACTGGCCGGCGCGGGCCTCGGCGTCGTAGCCGCCCATCTCGCCGAACTTGGCTTCGAGTTCGGCGGCGTGCAGGTAGTCTTCCTCGCTCGCCTCCGGGTTCATGTAGATGGCGTCCTTTTCCTGCATCACGCGCCACATCTCGGCATGCCCCTGCAGCACCACGTCGAGCACGCGCTGGTCTTCGTAGCCGAACTGGTCCTGGCGCAGCCAGGCCATGCGCTCGCCCGGATCGAGCGAGACGTTGCCGGCAGTCGGCTCCAGCTCGCCGGCCAGGATTTTCATGAAGGTCGACTTGCCGCAGCCGTTGGCGCCGATCAGGCCATAGCGGTTGCCGTCACCGAACTTGACGTTGACGTTCTCGAACAGCGGCTTGGAGGCGAATTGCAGAGTGATGCTGGAAGCGGTGAGCACGGCGGAAATCCTGGGACGCAAAGCCGGGCATTTTAACATTCCACCTGCACGATCACGGCGGACGGCCTGCCGGCTGTCGGACGCAGCTAGGTGGAGACGTGCAGCGCCGGGTGGTCGGGAATCGGCCGGTCGAGAAAATAGCCTTGTACCAGATCGACGCCGAACTGGCGCAGCAGGGCAAGCGTCGGGCCATCCTCGACATATTCCGCGACGACGGACTTGCCGAGGCCGAGCGCGACGCTGACCATGGCCTGAACGAACACCTGGTTGTCGGGATCACTGGGCAAGTCGCGGATGAAAATGCCGTCGATCTTGATGGTGTCGACGTGCAGATGCTTGAGGTAGGCGAAGGAGGCGAAACCGACGCCGAAATCGTCGAGACAGACGCCGCAGCCGAGCTGGCGCAAGGCTTCGATCATGCGCTGCGCATCGTGCAGGTCGGACACGGCCGCGGTCTCGGTGATCTCGACGATCAGGCGGCTGGGATTGACGCCGGCCTGGCGCAGCTCGTCGCCGATGTATTGCGGCAGGCCGGGTTCGGACAGCGAGCGCCCGGACAGGTTGAGCGCGATCGATGGAATCGCCGGATTCTCCGCCAGCCGGCGCAAGGTTTCGTGAACCACCCAGCGGTCGATGTCGAGGATGCGTCCGCTTTTCTCGGCCAGCTGGATGAAATGCCCCGGCATGATGAGCTGGCCGGGATTGCGCTCGTCGGTCATGCGGATGAGCGCTTCCAGGTGGGACAAGGTGCCGTCTTCCGCCCGGTACACGCCCTGGAAATGCAGCTGGAACAGGCCCTTGTCGAGCGCGTTGCTGATGCGCTCGCCCCACGACAGGCGGGTGCGCATTTCGGTGTCGGCCTCGGTGTCCGCGCGGAATACGCGCCAGGTGTTCTTGCCGGCATCCTTGGCCTGGTACATGGCGATGTCGGCGCGCGCGACCAGATCGTCGGCGTCGGCAGCTTGCCCGGGATAGTAGGCGATGCCGAGGCTGGTGGTGAGCCGCAGGTTCTGCCCTTCGAAGCGGAAGGGGATCTGCGCGATCGCCCGTACCACCCTGTCGGCCAGCACTTCGGCTTCATTGCCGTGCGCCGTCGGCAGCAGGATGGCGAACTCGTCGCCGCCCAGCCGCGCCAGGACTTCATTGCGCCGCACCAGCGTGCTGATCTCGCTGGCCACCCGGATCAGCAGCGCATCACCGGCGCGATGGCCGTAGCTGTCGTTGATGGTCTTGAATTCGTCGAGGTCGAAGAACATGACCGCACACTGCGTCTGATGGCGGTCGCTGTCCAGCATGGTGCGCGCCAGCTCCTGCTGGAAGCGGTGGCGGTTGTAGAGCCCGGTCAGGGCGTCGCGTTCGGCCAGATACACCAGTTGTTCGGCCGTCTGGCGTTCGCGGGTGACATCCTCGTAAATCCACAGATGGCCGATGAAGCGGTTTTCGCGGTCGCGTACCGGGTAGTCGAGCTCGGTGATGACGCGTCCGTCGGTCATCTGGATTTCATAGCTGTCGGAGAGTTCGCGCGTTTCCAGCACCGACAGCAGATGCTTGGAGAAATGGTCGGGGCGCGCCAGCATCGAGGTCGATTTGGCCAGCACTTCATGCACCGGCAAGCCGATCAGATGGATTTCCTCGTCGATCATCCACATGCGGGTGAACGCGGGATTGTGATAGATCACCCGGCCGTCGGCGGCGACGAACAGAATGCCGAGATTCATGGCCGACAGCAGCGATACCAGCCGCGCGCGCTCCTGTTCGGTCTCTTCCAGGTAGCGGCTTTGCAGGCTTTCCGCTGCCCGCAGTTCGTTGATGGCCTGGCGCAGGTTGGCCTCGGTTGCCTTGAGGTCGTCGATGCTGTGGATGCTGGCGCGAATGCCCTGATAGACGCCGCTGTAGTCGTGGATCGGCTGCCAGTTCACCGCTGCCCAGAAATGGCCGCCGTCCTTGCGGCAGATGCGCAGGGCATACCCCTGGCCGGATGTGCCACGCAAGGCCTGGCGCAGCTGGAATTCGGCTGCGGTACGGTCTTCCGGATGGATGATGTCGACCGGGAAGTTCATTTGCCCCATGCATTCGCCGACGCTATGGCCGAGCATGCGCTCGACTGAGGGATTCACCCACAGGAGCTTGCCGTCGGGCGACAGCCAGAATTCGAGATCGTGGGTGTAATCGGCGATGGCGTGAAAGCGTGCTTCGTTTTCACGTGCACGGTCGACGTTGAAGCGCACCGACTCGGCCATGCGATTGAAGGTGTCGATCAGCTGACCGATCTCGTCTTCGCCCGCGCCGGTCAGCTTCACGTCCAGATCGCCCTGTGCCATGCGCTTGCTGGCACGGGTCAGCGCGTCGAAGCGGCGGATCACGCCGCCGACCGACAGGGCCAGCAGAATGCCGGTCAGCAGCAAGGCCGCTGCCGCAATGAACAGGCTTTGCCGGAGGTAACGGTTGCGCGCGTGCTGGATGAAATCGCCCGACAGGGCCAGGGCGATTTCGCCATAACGCTGGCCGGCATACTCGATCGGCAGGACCAGACGGAAATCGGTATCGATGCTTTCGGTACCTGCTTGATGCACGATACGCCGGTTGCTGTCGCGTACCTCGATCATTTTCAGGCCGCCTTCGCGTTGCAGGGTTTCGACGATGTCGCGCACGCTGGCGTCATCCTGCTGCGAGAGCGGGGCCAGCAGGGCGGCAACCAGGGTCTTGCCCATGTCGTGTGCCCGGTTCTCGGCCTGTTGCTGCAACTCCTCGCTGGTGAGGTGGACACCGTTGATGATCAGGAATGCCAGCATCAGCGCTTCCACGCCCAATGCGGCGAGGGTGAGCTTGTAGCGCAACGAGAGGCGCCCGAACCAGACCCTCAATGCGCCACCTGCATCATTTTCTCCGCCTGCAGGGCATACGGGCGGAAAGCGCGCAATTCATTGCCGTCCACCGGGACGAATCCCCCGTACCCGCCGTGCTGCAAAAATGCCTTGCCCTCCGGGGTGGTGGCGAAATCGAGCAATGCCCGGCGGATTGCGTTCGCTTCCTGATCGCGCAGGCGGGGGTGTGTCAGATACATCAGGCTTGAAAGGGGTGCGGTCTCGACGACGATACGCAATTGTTTGCGTATTTCGGCAGGCAGCAGCCTGTAGGGATGCAAGCCCAGCATGGCCGCCGCCGTGCGTCCGCTGACGACCTGCATCACGGCATTGAGGTGGGAACCGTAATCCATGATCTGGTAATCGATATCGCGCCGAAGCCCGAGCGCGGCCATATCGGCCTGCACGGCCAGGGCCGCCACGGCAATGGAATCCGGGGTGGCGATGTTTTGGTCGCGCAAGTCCTCCGCCATCCGGTAGGGCCCGGTGTTCTTGACGACCAGCAGGCCGCGCGTGGGCTGGGCATACTTCAGCAGCGGCCGATAGCCGGCATCCTGCCGGGCCAGCCAGGCCAGGTGCGGGGCGGTGAGCAGGATGTCGTAGTCGCCCTGGCGGGTACGTTCGACAAAGGTCTTGAAGTCGCGCGCGCTATAGATGGCGACTCGCCGTCGCAAGTGCTTTTCCATCTCCCTGGCCAGCGGCTGGTAGATTTCGAGGGTCTGCTTGGCCGTCATGTTGGGAAAGACGCCGAATATGAGCGGCGTGTCGGTATCGGTTTCAGAATGGGCGTCGGCAATCAGCACGAAGGCAAGCGCCCCCGACAGGGCTACAGACCTGAGCCACTGCACCCAGGCCGGGAGACGGGAACGCATAGCGCACGCGCGTGTCGACGCGTACCCGGCCCGGCCCGGCAGCTGTTGGGATGTGACGTGCGCGAGCGCATGGGCGCAAAGGCGGGACAAACTCGGCCGAGGGGGAAATCGATGCAAGCGTGCTTTCCTCGTTTACAGTTTTTTTTGCAGAACCTTGGATCTCCGCTTGTAGTTGTATAACGCCTGCTTGCTGCGGGGCAGATGATCCGGGCTGCTGTCGACGAAGCCGCGCTCCTCGAACCAGTGTTCGGTCCGCGTGGTCAGCACGAATAGTTGCTTGAATCCTGCCTTCTTTCCTCTTTTCTCGGCTTCGGCCAGCAGCAGATTGCCGAAGCCGCGCCCGCGATATTCGCTGGAGACGGCCAGGCAGGCGAGCTCGGCCGCCTGCTCTTCGGGGAAGGGATACAGCGCCACGCAGCCGGCGATGACGCCGTCGGATTCGAGCACCAGGAAACGTTCGACTTCCATTTCCAGCAGTTCGCGCGAGCGCCGCACCAGGATGCCGTCGCGTTCGAGTGGTTCGATCAGGCCGAGGATGCCCCCGACATCGTCGATGGTAGCGGCGCGCAGGGTTTCCAGCGGCGCTGGCGTAATGAGGGTGCCGACGCCCTCGCGGGTGAACAATTCGGACAGCAGCGCGCCATCGCGGTGGCGGCTGATGAGGTGGGCGCGCTTGACGCCCTGCGTGCAGGCGGTGATCGTACAGGGCAGATAGTAGGTCACGTCCTCGGGCAGTTTGCGGGCCTTGCCGTGTCCTGCCTGTTCGAGCACCAGTCGCGCCTCGTTGACGGTAAGGGCGTTGTGGATCGTGCGGCCCTTGCCCGGCACGCCTTCGGTGTCCATCAGGAAAATCAGCTTGTCGGCCGCCAGTTCGACCGCGGCCTGGGTGGCCACGTCCTCCAGGCTGAGGTTGAAGATTTCGCCGGTCGGCGAGTAGCCGATGGGCGAGAGCAGCACGATGTCGTGCTGGTCCAGCCGCCGACGTATGGCGGCGGCGTCGATCTTGCGGACTTCCCCGGTATGCAGCAGATCCTCGCCTTCGATGACGCCGATGGGCTTGGCGGTGACGAAGTTGCCTGAGGCCACCCGGATGTCGGCGCCGGCCATCGGCGTGTTGGCGAGCCCCAGTGACAGCAGGGCCTCGATCTCGACCCGCACCGTGCCGGCGGCTTCCTTGACGCAGGCCAGCGCCGCGTCGTCGGTGACGCGCAGGCCGCTCACATAGCGGATCGCGGTGCCGTTCTCGGTCAGGCGCGCCTCGACCTGCGGCCGCACGCCGTGCACCAGGACCAGCCGGACGCCCAGGCTATTCAGCAGGTTGACGTCGTGCGCCAATTGCACAAATCCTCCGTCCGCCACCAGTTCGCCACCAAACGCAATGACGAAGGTCTTGCCGCGAAAACCGTGAATGTACGGCGCGGCCGCGCGGAACCAGTGGACGAAATGGGTAGTGTCTTTCAATGACATGGCCTGGAACGGGGGAGTCTCTAGGGCGAAGGATACAGAAAACCCCTGCGAAACGGAGGGCGCTCATTCATCCCGCGGTGAAATAAATGGAATAAATCGGCTAAGCTTTGCGTCATAACTGGGCATGGCGGCATTTCCTGTTTAAAACAATTCTGAAGGAGACAACAATGAAGCAGATGAATAAGTTGATGGGTGCTTTGCTGGGCGGCGCGGTGATGATGGGTGCCCTGGCACTGCCGGGTACCGCTGCGGCAGGTGCCGATGACGGCAAGACCAAGGTTGTGATCCAGGTCAGCGATTCGAACCCGGCCACCTGGAACCTGGCACTGAATAACGTCAAGAACTTCCAGGCTGCCACGAATGGTCAGGCCATCATTGAAGTCGTGGCCTATGGACCGGGCATCGGCATGCTGACGGCTGATTCCGAAGTGGCCAATCGCGTGAGCGAAGCGGTCGATTCCGGTGTAAAAGTGGCTGCGTGCGGAAACACCATGAAGGCGAAGAAGCTCACCAAGGAAGACATGAACGCCAAGGTCGACATCGTGCCTGGCGGCGTGGTGGAAATCGTGGAACGTGAAAAGGAAGGCTACAGCTACATTCGCCCCTAATTCCCGCAAAACGAAATGAAAAAACCGGGCTTGTGCCCGGTTTTTTCATGCCCTTAAAAATCACCCCATAGCGTTTGCATGGCAGCCAGCGCGGCCAAGGCAGCGGTCTCGGTGCGCAGCACGCGCGGTCCCAGCCGGACCGGACCGGCACCTGCTGCATGCAGTGCAGCGATTTCATCCGCCTCAAAGCCCCCCTCAGGACCGGCCACCAGCCAATCCTGGGTAGTCGATGAGGACAGGTCGGCCAGTCGCGTCTCGGCTGTCGGGGACAAGAACAGCAGGCGCCCGGCTTCATGCTGCCCCAACCAGTTGGCCAGCGTCATCGGCGCAGCCACTACGGGCACCTGGTTGCGGCCGCACTGTTCGCAGGCGCTCGCCACGACGCCTTGCCAGTGCGCTACTCGTTTGTCGGCGCGTTCGCCCGCCAGCTTGACCACGCTGCGTTTGGCGGCGATCGGCTGGATCGCCGCCACGCCCAGCTCGACCGCTTTCTGCAACGTGTAGTCCATGCGTTCGCCGCTCGAGATGCCTTGCGCCAGCATCACGCGCAGGCGCGATTCGCGTTCGACATCGGCAAAGCCGGTGACGCTGACGGCCACCTCGTCCTTCTGGATGCGTTCGATGCGCGCGGCATATTCGCCGCCACGGCCATTGAACAGGGTGATGGCGTCGTCCATCGCGAGCCGTAGCGCGCGCACGGCATGGCGCGCGGGGCCGGCCGGCAGGTTGAAACGGGCGCCCGGTGCAAGCGGCTGGTCAAGGTAGAAGCGTGGCGGTGACATCTTGGTATTATGCCGACGTTGTCCAGCGTTTTTACGGAGCACGTCATGGTTTCCCTCACCACCCCGGTATGCGACTTTGGCTGGAAGGCCCCCGGTTTCAGCCTGCCCGGCGTCGACGGCAGGATGTGGACGCTGAGCGACGCGATGGGCCCGAACGGCCTGCTGGTGATGTTCATCTGCAACCACTGCCCCTACGTGAAGGCGATCCGCCCGCGCCTGGTGCGTGACCTCGCCGAGCTCAAGCGTGACCATGGCATCCATGCCATCGCCATCATGTCGAACGATCCGACCGAGTACGCCGAGGATTCGTTCGACAACATGAAAAAAGTGGCCGCCGAATTCGGTTTTCCGTTCCCTTATGTGATCGACGAAACCCAGGACGTGGCAAAAGCCTATGGGGCCGTATGCACCCCCGATTTTTTCGGCTTCAACCGCAATTTCGAGTTGCAGTATCGCGGCCGTTTCGACGAATCGCGCAAGGAGACCGCGCCCGAGGGCGTGCGGCGCGATCTGTTCGAGGCGATGAAGGCCATCGCGGCGACCCAGCAGGGACCCGCAGAGCAGATTCCCAGCATGGGCTGCTCGATCAAGTGGAAGGATACGTGACATGACCGACCGTCGGCAGCATTGGGAAAACGTGTATCGCGGCAAGACGGCGGATCAGGTCGGCTGGTTCCAGCCGCATGCTGCGTCGTCGCTCCGTTTGATCGAGGACAACGCAGGCAAGGATGCGCACATCATCGACGTCGGCGGCGGCGCGTCGGTCCTGGTGGACGATCTGCTCGATGCCGGTTACCGCAACCTGACCGTGCTCGACCTCGCCGAATCGGCGCTGGCAACCAGCCGCACGCGGCTCGGCGCGCGCGGACAGTCGGTGCAGTGGGTCGTCGCGGATATCACTCGGGCCGAATTGCCGGCGGCACGCTACGACGTCTGGCACGACCGGGCCGTGTTCCATTTTCTGACCAATCCCGCGGATCGTGCGCGCTATGTGGCGCAGGTACTGTCCAGCGTAAAACCGGGCGGGCATGTCATCGTGGCCGCATTCGGCCCCGGCGGGCCGCTGCAATGCTCGGGGCTGGACGTGGTGCGGTATGCGCCCGACTCGCTGCATGCCGAATTCGGTGCGTCATTTCGCCTGCTTGGGCACGAAACCGAAATCCATCACACGCCGGCGGGCAAGGAGCAGGAATTTGTCTACTGTTATTGCGTGCGGGTCTGACCATGCTTGAACAGGTCAAGACGCTGGTCCGCGAGGTGGCGCGGCGTGAAGTGACGCCGCGCTTCCTCAAGGTGGCGCATAGCCACAAGCTCGACGGCAGCCTCTTTACCGAGGCCGATGCGGCGACCCAGGCCGCACTGGAAGAAGCGCTGCCCCGGATTCGCGACGTGCCGGTGCTGGGCGAGGAGATGACCGAGCGGCAGCAGCACGATGCCTGGGAAGCCGGCCGCGACGGATTGTGGTGTGTCGACCCGATCGACGGCACGTCCAACTTCGTCGCCGGCGTGCCCTATTTCGCCGTGTCGGTGGCCTATCTCTACAAGGGCGAGCGCCAGCTTGGCGTGGTGTACGACCCGGTCGCCGACGAGATGTTCAGCGCCGAACGCGGGCACGGTGCCCATCTCAACGGAACCCCCTTGCCCCTGCGGGCGCCTGCCACGGAGTTGCGCCGCGCGCTCGCCGGCGTCGAGATGAAGCGCATCGACCGCGAACTGGCCGGCCGCCTGGCCTCGTGGCCACCCTATGCCTCGCAGCGCAATTTCGGCGCGTCCACCCTGGATTGGTGCTACACGGCTGCCGGCCGTTTCGACATCTATGTCCATGGCGGGCAGAAATTATGGGATTACGCCGCCGGAGCCCTGATCCTGGAAGAAGCAGGCGGGCGGCTGGCGAGCCTGTCGGGCAGTTTCGATATCGCCAATGTATGGGAGCGTTCCGTTGTCGCCTCGGCCAGTCCCGAACTGTTCGAGTTGTGGCGCGACTGGCTGAAGGCGGCAGGCGCATAAGCCGCCGCATCGGGCAAATAAAAAGATTTTAGGGTCTCATTTATTGAGTCATGGCTTGAGCTTGTCGGCTTAAGTCCTTGTCTCGACATCTGTTTTGTCCGGTTTGGGCCCGGCTTGCGGAAGCCGGGCCTGCTGACGGATAATCAAGGTTTTTGCATATTCTGCCCAAGCTGTCTGTGCGCGGCTTTCCCGGGTGGGGATGCGACCGTTTTTTACTTAGCAGAAGGGAACGCAATGCCAACCCGTAATGACCTGGCCAATGCCATCCGCGCGCTTGCGATGGATGCTGTCGAAAAAGCCAAATCCGGCCACCCCGGCGCCCCCATGGGCATGGCGGAAATCGCTGAAACGCTGTGGAACCACCACATGCGCCACAACCCCTCCAACCCCAAGTGGGCGGACCGCGACCGCTTCGTGCTGTCGAACGGTCATGGCTCGATGCTGATCTACGCATTGCTGCATCTGACCGGCTACGACCTGTCGATGGACGACCTCAAGCAGTTCCGCCAGCTGCATTCCAAGACCCCGGGCCACCCCGAGTATGGCTACGCGCCCGGTATTGAAACTACCACCGGCCCGCTCGGCCAGGGCATCACCAATGCCGTCGGCATGGCGATGGCGGAAAAGATCCTCGCCGCCGAATTCAACAAGCCCGACCACACCATCGTCGATCACCACACCTACGTGTTCATGGGCGACGGTTGCATGATGGAAGGCATCTCGCATGAAGCCTGCGCGCTGGCCGGCACCTGGAAGCTGAACAAGCTGGTCGCCTTCTGGGACGACAACGGCATCTCGATCGACGGTCATATCGAGAACTGGTACACCGACGACACCGCCAAGCGTTTCGAAGCCTACGGCTGGAACGTGGTGCCGAACGTCGACGGTCATGACGTAGTCGCCCTCGAAGCCGCCATCCAGAAGGCCAAGGCCAGCACCGACAAACCCACGCTGATCTGTTGCAAGACCGTCATCGGCAAGGGCTCGCCCAACAAGGCCGGCACCCACGACGTGCACGGCGCCGCGCTGGGTCACGACGAAGTCGAAGCCACCCGCAAGAATATGGGCTGGAATCACCCCGCGTTCGAAGTCCCCGCCGACATCTACGCCGGCTGGGATGCCAAGACCAAGGGCCAGGGGCTGGAAACGCTGTGGAACAACAAGTTCGCCGAATACAAGAAGGCCTTCCCCGCGGAAGCTGCCGAGTTCGAGCGTCGCATGAAGGGCGATCTGCCCGCCAACTGGAAGGCGCACGTCGCCGAGAAGCTGGCTGCGATCAACGCCAAGGGCGAAACCGTCGCCACCCGCAAGGCCTCGCAGATTGCGATCAATGCGCTGGCGCCCGCGCTGCCCGAGTTCCTCGGCGGTTCGGCCGACCTCACCGGTTCCAACCTGACCAACTGGGAAGGCTGCCACCCGGTGCGCCACGGCAAGCCCGGCAACTACATCAGCTACGGCGTGCGTGAATTCGGCATGGCCGCGATCATGAACGGCATGGCGCTGCACGGCGGCCTCCTGCCGTTCGGCGGCACCTTCCTGATGTTCTCCGAATACTCGCGCAACGCCATCCGCATGGCCGCGCTGATGAAGCAGCGCGTGATCCACGTGTTCACGCACGACTCCATCGGTCTCGGCGAAGACGGCCCGACCCACCAGCCGGTCGAGCAGACCGCCACCCTGCGCATGATCCCCAACATCGACGTCTGGCGTCCGTGCGACACCGTGGAAACGATGGTCGGCTGGGCCGCGTCGGTCGAGCGCCGCGACGGGCCCACCTGCCACATCCTGTCGCGTCAGAACCTGCCGTTCATGAAGCGCGACGAGGCCACGATCGCCAACATCGCCAAGGGTGGCTACGTGCTGAAGGATGCTGCGGGCGCCAAGGCCATCATCATCGCCACCGGTTCCGAAGTCGAGCTGGCCGTCAAGGCACAGGAAGCGCTGGCTGCCGAAGGCATCGCGGTACGCGTGGTCTCCATGCCGTCGACCAACACCTTCGACAAGCAGGACGCCGCCTACAAGGCCAACGTGCTGCCGAAGGGCCTGCCGCGCGTCGCCGTCGAAGCCGGTGTCACCGACTTCTGGCGCAAGTACGTGGGTCTGGAAGGTGCGGTGATCGGCCTCGACCGCTTCGGCGAATCGGCTCCGGCTCCGGCACTGTTCAAGGAGTTCGGCATCACGACCGAGGCCGTCGTGGCTGCGGTCAAAGGCGTTCTGTAAATAATGGAGGGGCTAGGAATTAAGGAGCTAGGTACTGGGGGGCGGTCGCGCTGAGCGCGTTTTTCTGGCCCCTGAATCCTAGCCCCTAGCCCCTAAAAAGATTTTCAACTCACTGGAGACTGACACATGGCAATCAAAGTTGGCATCAACGGTTTTGGCCGTATCGGCCGCATGGCTTTCCGCGCAATCGCCAAGGATTTCAAGGATATCGAAGTGGTCGCGATCAACGACCTGCTCGACCCCGAGTACCTGGCCTACATGCTGAAGTACGATTCCGTGCACGGCAACTTCAAGGGCGACATCGCCGTTGAAGGCAACAACCTCATCGTCAACGGCAAGAAGATCCGCCTGACCGCCGAGCGCGAGCCGAGCAACCTGAAATGGAACGAAGTGGGCGCCGACATCGTGATCGAGTGCACCGGTTTCTTCCTGACCAAGGAAACCTGCCAGAAGCACATCGACGCGGGCGCCAAGAAAGTCGTCCAATCGGCCCCGTCCAAGGACGACACCCCGATGTTCGTGTACGGCGTGAACCACGAGAAGTACGCCGGCGAGGCCATCGTTTCGGCCGCTTCGTGCACCACCAACTGCCTGGCGCCGATCGCCAAGGTGCTGAACGACAACTGGGGCATCAAGCGCGGCCTGATGAGTACCGTGCACGCCGCCACCGCCACCCAGAAGACCGTTGACGGCCCGTCGTCCAAGGACTGGCGCGGCGGCCGCGGCATCCTGGAGAACATCATCCCGTCCTCGACCGGCGCCGCCAAGGCCGTCGGCGTGGTGCTGCCGGAACTGAAGGGCAAGCTGACCGGTATGGCGTTCCGCGTTCCCACCTCCGACGTGTCGGTCGTCGACCTGACCGTCGAGCTGGAAAAGCCCGCCAAGTACGCCGACATCTGTGCCGCGATGAAGAAGGCCTCGCAGTCCGGCGACATCAGCAAGACGCTGGGCTACACCGACGAGAAGGTGGTTTCGACCGACTTCCGCGGCAACAGCTTCTCCTCGATCTTCGACGCCGAAGCCGGTATCGCCCTGGACGACACCTTCGTCAAGGTCGTGTCCTGGTACGACAACGAGTACGGCTACACCTGCAACATGCTGCGCTTCGTGCAGCACGTGGCGAAGTAATTCGGTAAACGGTGAGCAGGGAGCGGTTTTGTTCCGCTCTCCGCTTACCGTTCACCGCTCACACACCTGAGTTGTAAGGCCTGGGCGGTCCGCTGCCCAACCCTTACCGCTTAATTTTCAGGAGAAACAAACCATGGCATTCATCCGCGTCACCGATCTCGATCTGGCAGGCAAGCGCGTCTTCATCCGTGCCGACATGAACGTGCCCGTCAAGGACGGCAAGGTCACCTCCGACGCCCGCATCACCGCGTCGATGCGCACCATCGAGCACTGCCTCAAGGCCGGCGCCAAGGTGATGGTCACGTCCCACCTCGGCCGTCCCACCGAAGGCGAGTTCAAGGAAGAGGATTCGCTCAAGCCGGTGGTCGACGTGATCGCCCAGAAGCTCGGCAAGAACATCCGCCTGATCCGTGAATGGACCGATGGCGGCTTCGACGTCGCCGACGGCGAGCTGGTTGTGCTGGAAAACTGCCGCGTCAACAAGGGCGAGAAGAAGAACGTCGACGACACCGCGAAGAAATACGCCGCCCTGTGCGACGTGTTCGTGATGGACGCCTTCGGCACTGCGCACCGCGCCGAAGCCTCGACCCACGGCATCGCCAAGTTCGCGCCGACCGCTGCGGCCGGCATCCTGCTGACCGAAGAACTCGACGCGCTCGACAAGGCGCTGGCCAACCCGGCGCGCCCGATGGTCGCCATCGTCGGCGGCTCCAAGGTTTCTACCAAGCTGACCGTGCTCGAAGCGCTGGCCGAGAAATGCGAACAGCTGGTGGTCGGCGGCGGCATCGCCAATACCTTCCTCAAGGCCACCGGCCATAACGTCGGCAAGTCGCTGTGCGAGGACGACCTGGTCCCCACCGCGCAGGCGCTGATCGAGAAGATGACCGCGCGCGGCGCGACCATCCCCATCGCCGTCGACGTGGTGTGTGGCAAGAAATTCGACGCCAACGAGCCTGCCGTGCTGAAGGATGCGGGCGACGTTGCCGACGACGACATGATTTTCGACATCGGCCCGAAGAGCGCGCAGCAGCTCGCCGACATCATCATGAAGGCCGGCACCGTGGTGTGGAACGGCCCGGTCGGCGTGTTCGAGTTCGACCAGTTCGGCGAAGGCACCAAGACCATCGCCATGGCGATCGCCAACACCAATGCCTTCACCCTGGCCGGCGGCGGCGACACCATCGCCGCGATCCAGAAATACGACATCTACGACAAGGTGAGCTACATTTCCACCGCCGGCGGCGCCTTCCTCGAATACCTGGAAGGCAAAGTGCTGCCCGCCGTGGCGATCCTGGAGGAACGCGCGAAAGGCTAATGAGCAAACGGTAAACGGTGAGCGGTTCTCGCTCACCGTTTTTTGTTTTTATACCGTTTGCCACTCACCACTCACCGCTCACCGCTCACCCCAATATGATTCGCAGAACCAAAATCGTCGCCACCCTCGGCCCCGCCTGCTCCGATCCCAAAACGCTGGATCGCATGATGGAGGCCGGCCTGGACGTGGTGCGTCTCAACTTCTCACATGGCGTTGCGCAAGACCATATCGACCGTGCCGAACTGGTGCGCTCGCTGGCACGCACGCGCGGCCGCGCGGTCGGCGTGCTGGTCGACCTGCAGGGCCCGAAGATCCGCATCGGCAAGTTCAAGGACAGCAAGATCACGCTGGCCAAGGGCGATACCTTCATCCTCGATGCGGCCTGCGCGCTGGGCGACCAGACCCGCGTCGGCCTCGACTACAAGGAGCTGCCGAATGACGTGAAGCGGGGCGTGACCTTACTGCTCGACGACGGCCGCATCGAGTTCTGGGTCGAGGACGTCCAGGGCGCGGAGATCATCTGCAAGGTCGTGCAGGGCGGCGTGCTGTCCAACAACAAGGGCATCAACCGCAAGGGTGGTGGCCTGTCGGCCGCGGCGCTGACCGAGAAGGACATCGAGGACATCAAGACGGCCGCCGCGCTGAAGGCGGATTACCTGGCGGTGTCGTTCCCGCGTTCCGGCGCCGACATGCGCCAGGCGCGCGAACTGCTGCGCGCGGCCGGCGGCAAGAGCCAGCTGGTGGCCAAGATCGAGCGGACCGAGGCGATCGAGAACCTGGAAGAGATACTCGAGGCCTCCGACGCCATCATGGTGGCGCGCGGCGATCTCGGCGTGGAAGTCGGCGACGCGGCGGTGCCTGCGCTGCAGAAGCGCATGATCCGCATGGCGATCGAACGCAACAAGGTGGTCATCACCGCCACGCAGATGATGGAGTCGATGATCTCCAGCCCCATCCCGACCCGTGCCGAAGTGTCCGACGTCGCCAACGCCGTGCTCGACGGCACCGACGCGGTGATGCTGTCGGCCGAAACGGCGGCGGGCCAGTTCCCTGTCGAGGCGGTGCAGGCCATGGACCGCGTCTGCCTGGAAGCGGAAAAGGAAGCCGAACCCGGATTCACCAAGGAGCGGCTCGACCACAGCTTCCTGCGTGCCGACGAGGCGATCGCCATGTCGGCCGTGTTCACCTCGGTCCACCTCAACATCAAGGCGATCGCCGCCCTGACCGAGTCGGGCAACACCTGTCTGTGGATGAGCCGCCTGTCCACCCGGGTGCCGATCTATGCCTTGACACCGCAGGTCGAAACCCGTAGAAAAGTCACTCTTTTCCGCGGCGTCTATCCGATCAACCTGAAAACCGCCAGCAAGGAGCGCGATGCGTTGCTGGCCGAAGCCGAGGAAGAGTTGCGGCGGCGTGGCGCGGTACGTGACGGCGACTTGATCCTGCTGACCATCGGTGAACCCATCGGCCAGTCGGGCGGCACCAACACCATGAAAATCGTCCGCGTGGGCGGATCGAAAAAATCCTGATTTTGAAAACAGCTTGCTGCACATTTTTAACCTAGGAGACTGTAAATGGCCCTGATTTCCCTTCGTCAATTGCTCGACCATGCCGCCGAAAACGGCTATGGCCTGCCCGCGTTCAACGTCAACAACATGGAACAGGTCCATGCCATCATGCAGGCCGCCGCCGCAGTGGATTCGCCGGTAATCCTGCAGGGTTCCGCCGGTGCGCGTTCCTATGCCGGCGAGCCCTTCCTGCGCCACCTGATCCTGGCCGCCATCGAGATGTACCCGCAGATCCCCGTCTGCATGCACCAGGACCACGGCGCGTCCCCCAGCATCTGCTTCCGCTCCATCCAGTCCGGCTTCAGCTCGGTGATGATGGACGGCTCGCTGAAGGAAGACGGCAAGACCCCCGCCAGCTACGAATACAACGTCGAAACCACCCGCAAGGTGTCCGAACTGGCGCACGCCTGCGGCGTCTCCGTTGAAGGCGAACTGGGCTGCCTGGGCTCGTTGGAAACCGGCAAGGCCGGCGAGGAAGACGGCCACGGCGCCGAAGGCACGCTGGACCACTCCATGCTGCTGACCGACCCCGACGAAGCCGCTGACTTCGTCACCAAGACCAAGGTCGACGCGCTGGCCATCGCCATCGGCACCTCGCACGGCGCCTACAAGTTCACCCAGAAGCCCACCGGCAAGGTCCTGCGCATCGACCGCGTGAAGGAAATCCACGCCCGCATCCCCAACGTCCACCTGGTGATGCACGGTTCTTCCTCGGTGCCGGAAGACTGGCTCGCCATCATCAACAGCTACGGCGGCGACATGGGCCAGACCTACGGCGTGCCGGTCGAAGAGATCGTCGAAGGCATCAAGAACGGCGTGCGCAAGGTCAACATCGACACCGACCTGCGCATGGCCTCCACCGGCGCCATCCGCAAGCACCTGGCCGAGAACAAGGCCAACTTCGACCCGCGCAAATTCCTCAAGGAAGCCACCAAGGGCATGAGCGACATCTGCAAGGCGCGCTACGAAGCCTTCGGCGCCGCCGGCCAGGCCAGCAAGATCAAGAAGGTCTTCAACCTGGAAGAGATGCAGAAGCGCTACGACAAGGGCGAACTGGATCCCAAGGTCAACTGATCGTCGGCTTGCCGAATCAGACGCTGGAATCAAATGGGACGCTGCGGCGTCCCATTTTTATTTGTGAGTTCAGAGTGGCCGACGTTGAGGGCCTGTTGGGCGGGTTTCGGCCAGAAGCAGCCAATCAGCATGGTCACCGCGAGTGTCCGCACCTTGCCCGGAGCAGACCTTCAACGTTGAAGTTAAGCGTCATAATGGAAATGTAGATTTGCCATTGAATGGAAACTTCGCTTTAACGAATTCAACGATTGCAGCACCAATTGCCTTTCCCAACTGCTCGGACAAGGAATTTACTGTTTGTTCGAACGATTCATCAAGGATCTGCCATTTTTCGCGCCACGCCTCGGAGAATGGCACCTCCGCGACTTGCAGTACAGGTATCAAACGGTGGAGCATCCAGGCCACTTCACTGTAACGGTTCATAAACATCGCGAACGACATTTCGTTGAATTTCGGCAACACCGGCAACGCACCTTGGCCCTTCATCCAGTCCATCGCATGGGTAGCCGAGAGTCTTGCTCCATGTGTTTCGTAATCAAAAAGCGCATCCCATTGCGCTAATTCAGCGATTGTTACGGGTGGTAAGCCGCTTTGATCGCCTGTCATTTGTTTTCGAACAACGTATTCGGTTTTTTTACGTAGTTTCTTTGCATCGTCTGGATTGAACTGATTTCCCGGTACCAAGCCTTCCAAGCTGTAGAAATCAGTGACCTTCTGAAGGGCCGCCGACGATAGAACAAGATTATCGAAAATGTTCCGAAGCAACGTATAGCCCTGAAACGGATAGCCTTTGATCGCGATACGTTCGGCTCCGCAAAGCGACAAAAAACCATGAGAGACTCGAGGCACAAAGACAGGGTAAAACTCTGAGACAGGTTTTTTAATCTTTGGCCGACAATCGGTATTGATCTGTTCTACCGTTTCTAAGAAAAAACATTTGAACGCATCCGATAGCGCTAAATAGCCTTGGTACTGAAGAATCGCACTCCCATGTGCCTCTTCAGCATCGAACAGCAAATGAGCCCTTCCGTAGGCAACCCCGTTGTGTTCCGAAATTGTCTGAAGCCGCTTCATGAATTGCTCAATAGTCACTGGCATATCTGATAACGCCTTGTATGTGCAAAGCTGCACGCTACGCAGATTTCTGTGCAGGTCTGCCGGAATGATGCATTGATCGGTGTTTGCCACACAACTCTTAGTCTCAAGTGTGTACGTCATCTTTGGCCGATGAGGGGGCGCTCAGAGCCCTTACCCTAACCGTCTGCTTCGGGTCGATAGTACCCACTAGGCCAGATTGCTAACAGGGACCCACGCATCATGGTTGAGCCATGTGTGCGTAATTTCCGGGTTTAGCCCAGCATCGCCTTCAACGCCGCCAGCCGGTCGCTACCGCTGGCTTTGGCGTCGGCGCTGGAAGGCTTCTCCGGCTGCCGCACGTCGTCGCCGAGTTCCTCGATGAAGCGGGACGGATCGCACGCCACCGTTTCGCGGGCGCGCTTGCGGCGCGAACAATAGGACAGCGTGAGGGATTTCTTCGCGCGGGTGACGCCAACGTACATCAGGCGACGTTCCTCTTCCAGGCGGCCTTCGTCGACCGCGTCGCGGTGCGGCAGGATGTTTTCCTCGACGCCGACCAGGAATACGTGGCCGAACTCCAGTCCCTTGGCGGCGTGCAGGGTGGACAGCCGCACGGCGTCGGGTTCTTCCTCTTCGCGGCCTTCCAGCAGGGTGATCAGCGCGATGGTCTGTGTGAGCTGCAGCAGATCCTTCTCGTCTTCCTCGCCCTTCTTGGCGATCCAGGCGGCGAATTCGAGCACGTTGTTCCACTTGCTCTGTGCCGCGCGTTGGTCGTCCTGGTCGAACAGATAGACCTCGTAGTCGATCGTCTTCAGCAGGTCGTTCAGGAGTTCGCCCGCCGGCTCGCGCGGCACGCGCTCTTCCATGCGGTTGATGAAGTTGCAGAACTCGACCAGCGGTGCCAGTTGGCGCTCGCCGATCTGGGACGCGGCGGCCGCAGAGAACACCGCTTCGAAGAGGCTGACGTGCAGGGTGGCGGCGACCTGGCCGAGCTTTTCCAGCGTCGCCGCGCCGATGCCGCGCTTCGGCGTGGTCACGGCACGGATGAAGGCGGGATCGTCGTCGCTGTTGGCGATCAGGCGCAGATAGGAAATCACGTCCTTGATCTCGGCGCGGTCGAAGAACGACTGCCCACCCGAGAGCTGATACGGCACTTTCTCGTTGCGCAGCGCCTGCTCGAAGATGCGCGCCTGGTAGTTGCCGCGGTACAGAATGGCGTAGTCGCGCCATTCTGTCCGGTGTTGGAATTTGTGCGACAGCAGCCGCATCACCACCGATTCGGCTTCGTGCTCGTCGTCCTTGGTTGGCATCACCTGGATGGCGTCGCCGAGGCCGAGGTCGCTCCACAGGCGCTTCTCGAACAGCTTGGGGTTGTTGGCGATGAGGCTGTTGGCGGCCTTGAGGATGCGCACGCTCGAACGGTAGTTCTGCTCCAGTTTGACCACGTGCAGGTGCGGGTAGTCCTCGTTCAGCTGGCGCAGGTTGTCGGCCGACGCGCCGCGCCAGCCATAGATCGCCTGGTCGTCGTCGCCGACTGCGGTGAACGCCGCGCGCACGCCGGTAAGCTTCTGCAGCAGGCGGTATTGCGCGACGTTGGTGTCCTGGTACTCGTCGACCAGGATGTGGCGCAGGCGGTTCTGCCATTTCTCGCGCAGTTCGGCGTGGGTATCCAATAATTCTGCGGGCAGGCGGATCAGGTCGTCGAAGTCGACCGCCTGGTAGGCGCGCAGGGTCGCGTCATAGCGGTCGTAGATTTTCGCGTAGGCGCGCGCGTTGTCGTCCTCGGCCGTCTGCAGCGCGGCGGCGGGCGACTTCAGTTCGTTCTTCCACAGCGAAATGCGCGACACCGCGCGGCGGATTTCCTGCTTGTCGGTGGTCTTGAGGATTTCCGAGACGATGCCTGCGGCGTCGGCCGAATCGAGGATGGAAAACGCCGGTTTCAGTTCGGCAAATTTCGCGTCCTCGCGCAGCATCCTGAGACCCATCGAATGGAAGGTGGTGACGATCAGGCCTTTGGTGTTGACGCCCTGCGTGAGCTTGGCGGCGCGGTCCTGCATCTCGCGCGCCGCCTTGTTGGTGAAGGTGATCGCGGCGATCGAGCCCGGCTTGTAGCCGCACTCGCCGATCAGGTAGGCGATCTTGTGGGTGATGACGCGCGTCTTGCCCGAGCCGGCGCCGGCCAGCACGAGCAAGGGACCGTCGAGGTATTTCGCCGCCTCGCGTTGCGGCGGATTCAATGCGGCGAGCAGGCTCATGCCGCGCCGAATTCGCGGTTCAGCCAGGCGTTGATGGCATCCGATTCATACATCCAGGTCTGTTTGCCCTGCGCATCGGTGATCAGCAGACACGGGACCTGCGGCTTGCCGCCGCCCGCGATCAGGGCTGCGCGATGCGTTGCGTCATGCTGGGCATCGCGCAGTTCGATGTTGAGCGACAGACGCTGCATCGTGCGCCGGGTCTTGAGGCAGAACGGGCAGGTGGGATAGTGGTACAGCGCCAGGCTGCGCGTACGCGCGTCGACGGCCTGCTGCGCGTCAGCGGGGCGCACGATGCCCTTCGGGCGCGTCAGCCAATAGCCCACGAGCATGAAAGGGGTGAGGATGAGACGCAGGGTACGGAAAAACAGGCGGATCAGGGGTTTCATGGCGCAGGCGTCACAAGAGGTTCGGGCGGGCGCGCTATGATGCAGGTCAGCACAGCACACAAAGAAGCCGTATTTTATATGTCTACCTATGCCATTGGCGATCTTCAGGGATGTCACACGTCCCTGCTGCGTTTATTGGATGCGATCCGATTCGACCCGGGCGCCGACCGGCTGTGGCTTGTGGGCGATCTGGTCAATCGCGGACCGGACTCGCTGGCGGTGTTGCGGACCGTCAGGGAACTGGGGGATGCCGCCATCAGTGTGCTCGGCAACCACGATTTGCACTTGCTGGCGCTTGCCGAAGGCTTCGGGCGAGTGCACAAGGGCGATACGCTCGACGGGATCCTCGATGCGCCGGATCGCGACGAACTGCTGCATTGGCTGCGGCAGCAGAAACTGGCCTGGCGCGATGGCGAGTTCCTCATGGTGCACGCGGGCGTGCTGCCGGCCTGGACGGTGGACGACACGATGCAGCATGCCGCGGAGGCGGAAGCTGCGCTACAAAGCCCGCATTACCGGGAATTCTTCGCGCAGATGTACGGCAATGCCCCGGTTGCCTGGGATGCGGCGCTGCATGGCGTCGAGCGCCTGCGGGTGATCGTCAACGCCTTCACCCGGCTACGCTATTGCTCGGCGGCGGGCGAGATGGAATTCCACCACAAGGGCGCGCCGGGCACGCAGCCGGCCGGCTGGCTGCCGTGGTTCGAGGTGCCGGGACGCCGGAGCGCCGGGGCGACCCTCGTCATTGGACACTGGTCGACGCTCGGGTTGATCAACCGCGGCGACCTGATCGCGCTGGATACCGGTTGCCTGTGGGGCGGCAGATTGACCGCAGTCAGGCTGGAGGACCGGCAGGTGTACGCGGTGCAGTGCCCGCAGGTTCGGCTTCCGAAATCCTGAGGCCCAACAGCCTGGCGGTGGCGGCTTCTGCCTGTGCCGCCAGTTCGCGCCGGTGGCCGTTGGGCAGGATAGGCTCGCCGACATGCAGTTCGGCGATGAGGCCGGGCTCGCTGACGATCTGCTTCAGGCTTTGCCACATGCTGAGGTCGTCGATGTAGGCGGGTGCAGCGCTGTATTCGCCGTCCAGCGTGCGGTAGCGCAGGGCCGCCGGCACGATCGGGCAATTCAGCTCGACCGCCGGCTGCAGCAGCGACGGCATGAAGCGCCGCAGCCCCTTCCCGTCGCCGGTGGTGCCTTCGGGAAACACGGCGACCCAGGCGCCGGACTGCATCAACGCCCGCATTTCGGTGTTGATGCGCGCCGTGTCGGCACGGCGGCCGCGTTCGATGAACAGCGTGCCGGTCTTGTGTGCCAGCCAGCCGGCCACCGGCCAGTTGCGCACTTCGGCCTTGGAGACGAAGTGCACCCGCTGGGCCGCGTAGATCAGGTAGATGTCGAGCCACGACACGTGATTGCATACCAGCAACGCGCCGCCAGGCAGGCGTGGCGCGACATCCGCCTTTAGCCGTACGCCGAGCACCCGCAGCAGGCGGCGGGCCCAGGCCATGATGCGGCGGTCTCGCTGTGCGGGATTGAGCAGGGGGAAAATCAACCCTGCCAGGATGACGCCCCAGACCAGGTGCAGGGCCAGCAGGCTGATGCGGAGGACGCGGCGCAGAGGGGCAGGAAAATAGGCAAGGCTCACCCGCTCATTGTAAGACTCATCCGATGAGACGGCGGGCATAGTTGCGGTTGAGCTGCGCCAGCGGCAGCAGCATCAGGAGATCGGCGGTGTTGAAATCGGGATCCCACGCCGGTTCGCCGCATACCATCGCGCCCAGCCGGGTGTAGCCCTTGATCAGCGGCGGCAGCGTTGCGGTCTGGCCTTCGTCGAGCGATTCGACGGGCAGGCGGTAGCGCGGTGTGGCGCGCCATTCGACCGGCGCGAGATGGCGCTGGATGATCTGACGGTACACGCTGGCCGCGACATGGCCGCCATCCGCCATGCCGATGCTGGCGCAGCCGACGATGTATTCGTAGCCATAACGCGTCATGTAGTCGGCCAGCCCCATCCACAGGCGGGCGATGACGGCGCCGCTGCGGTGCGTCGGATGCACGCACGAACGCCCCAGTTCCGCCATGCGCGGGCGCAGGAATTGCAGCCGGGTCAGGTCGAATTCCTGTTCGGAGTAATAGCTGCCGACGCGCTTGGCGGCGTCGGGCGGCAGGATGCGATAGGTGCCCACGACTTCGCCGCTGGCCAGATCGCGTACCAGCAGATGGTCGCAGAAGGGATCGTACAGATCGATATCGTGTCCCGGCAGGACGGAGGACAGGCGCGCGCCCATTTCCTCGGCAAACACCTTGTAACGCAGGCGCTGCGCTTCGCGGATTTCGTTGTCGTCCACCGCCAGCGAGACGTGGTAGCGGCTGGCGGAGAGGGAAGGTTGGGTGCTGAGAACGTCGAGCATGGGGGCACTCCCGTTGATGAAATGCGCCCAGCTTAGAGATCGGGTGTTAACCCGACGTGACGTGGAGGTTTCGGAACGATGACCTGCGAATCATGGGGATACCCGAAGAAGATCGGGCTGCTCCGGCTTCAATGCGATACGCGTGTCGTCCCTCCGCCTGACAATACCCGGACGCGATCGCCTACCCGGAATTCCTCGTCCGCCGCCTGGGTGATGGCGAGCATCCGCCCCGAATCGAGCTTGACCGTGATTTCCACGCCTTTCTGGCGAGTGGTTGCCTCTTCCGCGGCTGCGCCGCCCAATCCACCCAGTACCGCGCCTATCGCTGCGCCGACCACGCTGCCCTTGCCGCTGCCCACCGTGCTGCCGGCCACGCCGCCGACGACGGCGCCCGCGCCCGCACCGATCGGCGTCTTGGTGCCTTCGATATTCACCTCACGCACCGACTCCACCACGCCCATCTGGACTTCCTGTACGGCCCGGGTCTGGTCGCGGCTGTAGTCCTTGCCGCCGACGCCGCTGGCGCAGCCGCCAAGTAAAGCCAGGCTGGCTGTCATCAGGGTGACGGCAACAAGGGTTGGGGTGTGTTTCATGATGCGGGTCCGGTAGTTGCACACGTTTCACTATAGGCGGTGTGACCGTCGATTTTCGGCGTGGTTCAGAGCGTTTTGCCGAACGCGATCTTGAGCCGTCCGGCGATTTCCTGAGGGCTTGGCGCGTGGTTCTGTCCGCCGCGGTGCTCGATCTTGATCGCCCCCATCACGCTCGCCAGCTGGCCGGCGGTTTCCCAGTCGAGTCCGTGGACGATGCCGTACAGAATGCCGCTGCGGTAGGCGTCGCCGCAGCCGGTAGGGTCGAGGATGGCCGCCGGCCGCACCGCAGGAATGTCGATCTGCCCGGCAGCCGTGTGGATCACCGAACCTTCGCCGCCGCGCGTCACGATCAGCGCCTCGACGTGGCGTGCAAGCGTGGCCAGGTTTTCCCCGGTGCGGCTCTGTAGCAGCTCGGCTTCGTAATCATTGAGGATGACGTAGCTGGATTTATGCACGCATTCCAGCAATTCATCGCCGGAAAACAACGGCATGCCCTGGCCCGGATCGAACACGCACGGCACGTTGGCCTCGTGGAAACCGCGCACGTGGCGCAGCATGCCGTCTCGCCCATCCGGGGCGACGATGCCCAGCTTGACGTCCGGTACCTGGCGTACGTCGTTCTCGTGCGAGTAGTTCATCGCCCCGGGATGGAAGGCGGTGATCTGGTTGTCGTCGAGGTCGGTGGTGATGAAAGCCTGGGCGGTGTAGGTGCCGGCGACGTGGTGGATGTAGTCGCGTGGGATCGCCAAGGCGTCGAGGCGTTCGGCATAGGCGGCGAAGTCGTCGCCCACGGTCGCCATGATCAGCGGCTCGCCGCCCAGCAGTTTGAGGTTGTAGGCGATATTACCCGCGCAGCCGCCATACTCTCGGCGCATCTCCGGCACCAGGAACGATACGTTCAGCATGTGGATCTTGTCGGGCAGGATGTGGTGCTTGAAGTGATCCTGGAACACCATGATGGAATCGAAGGCGAGGGAACCGCAGATGAGGGTGCGCATGATGACGATGGGTTGAAAACGACAGGCAGGATTATACGCAGCCGGTTGGCCGGGATTCACGGAAGATTCATGCGCCTGACAGCGCAGGTTCACGCAGCGCGGCCATGCTGCGCGCATGAAAGCGAGCCTGGTAACGCTAATTTCACGCCTGCGACGAGGCCGATTCGGGGTGCGGGCCGCGAAGCGAGCC
>JAIBEL010000062.1 GCA_019459285.1 Rhizobium sp.
CGCTCACTGCTCACTGCTCACCCCTATATAATCAACGCATGCTCAACGACCGCGCCCGCATCCTGCTGAAAACCCTGGTGGAACGCTACATCAGCGAAGGGGAACCCGTCGGCTCGCGCACCCTGTCGAAGCACGCCGGGCTGGACCTGTCGCCCGCCAGCATCCGCAACATCATGGCCGACCTCGAGGAGATGGGCTTCGTCACCAGTCCGCACACCTCGGCCGGACGCATCCCGACGCCGCGCGGCTACCGCTTCTTCGTCGACACCCTATTGACCGTGCGCCCCCTGGCGCAAGTCGAGGTCAACCAGCTCGAACACAGCCTGGCCTCGTCCGACCCGCAGCGGCTGATGACCGCGGCTTCCACGCTGCTGTCCGATCTCAGCCGGTTTGCCGGACTGGTGATGACGCCGCGCCGCAGCCCGGCCTTCCGTCAAATCGAGTTTCTCAGCCTGTCGGACAAGCGCATCCTGCTCATCATCGTCACGATGGAAGGCGAGGTCGAGAACCGCGTCATCGTCACCGAGCAGCCCTACAGCGCCTCGGCGCTCACCGAGGCGGCCAACTACTTCAACCAGAATTTCGCCGGCCACCGCTTCGACCAGGTGCGCAGCAAGCTGCGCGACGAACTCGGCCGCATGCGCGACGACATCACGCGCCTGATGGCGGCGGCAGTGGACGCCGGCAGCCAGGCGCACGACGCCAGCCAGGACAACGTGGTGGTATCGGGCAGCCGCAAGCTGCTCGACGTGCAGGACCTCTCCAGCAACATGGGCAGCCTGCGTCGCCTGTTCGACGCCTTCGAGAAGAAGACCGGCCTGCTGCAACTGCTCGACCAGTCGCGCACCGCCGCCGGTGTGCAGATCTTCATCGGCGGCGAATCCGAGCTGCTGCCGCTCGACGAATGCAGCCTGGTCACCGCGCCCTACTCGGTCGACGGCCAGGTGGTCGGCACCCTCGGCGTCGTCGGCCCCACCCGCATGGCCTACGAGCGCGTGGTGCCGATCGTCGACGTCACCGCCAAACTGTTATCGAGCGCGCTGTCGCACCACTGATGCCCTATCTCAAAGAACCCGAGTACACCCACGGCCAGCCGTCCAGAACCGGTATCCTGCTGGTCAACCTCGGCACCCCCGAAGCACCGACACCCAAGGCACTGCGCACCTACCTCAAGGAATTCCTGTTCGACCCGCGCGTGGTGGAAATCCCGCGCGTCGTGTGGTGGCTGATCTTGAACGGCATCATCCTCAACACCCGGCCGAAAAAATCGGCCGCCAAATATGCCGCGATCTGGACGGCCGACGGTTCGCCGCTGAAGGTGCACACCGAGAAGCAGGCCAAGCTGCTGAAGGGCTGGCTGGGCGAACGGATCGCCACCCCGTTCATGGTCGACTACGCCATGCGCTACGGCAATCCCTCGATTCCCGACACGCTGGCGAAGATGAAGGCCGCCGGGTGCGACCGCATCCTCATCTTCCCTGCCTACCCGCAATACGCCGCCTCCAGTACCGCAACCGCATTCGACGCCGCGTTCACCTGGCTGCAGAAAGTCCGCACCCAGCCGGCCCTGCGCACGCTCAAGCACTATCACGACCACCCCGCCTACATCCACGCGCTGGCCACCAACATCCGCGACTACTGGCAGATGCACGGCCGTCCCGACGTGCTGCTGGTGAGCTTTCACGGCGTGCCGCGCTACACGCTGGACAAGGGCGACCCCTACCACTGCGAATGCCAGAAGACCGGCCGCCTGCTGACCGAAGCGCTCGGACTCGACCCGAAGCAGGTTCGCCTCACCTTCCAGTCGCGCTTCGGCCGCGCCGAATGGATCAAGCCCTACACCGACAAGACGCTGGACGAACTCGGCCGCGCCGGCATCGGGCGCGTCGATATCGTCGCGCCGGGTTTCACCGCCGACTGCCTGGAGACCCTGGAAGAACTGGCGATGGAAGGCCGCGCCACCTTTCTCGCGGCGGGCGGCAAGGCATTCCACTACATCCCCGCGCTCAACGAGCACCCCCAATGGATCGATGCGCTCGGCCGCATCGCGCTGGAAAACCTCGGCGGCTGGGTCAGCGAAAGCTGGGACCGCGAAGCCGACGAACAGGCGCGGCAGGCGGGCAAGAACCGCGCGCTGGCGATGGGCGCACACAGCTAGATACGAACTGTTCAATACGGATGAACACGAACGGGGCTGCGGCCCCGTTTTTTATTGCGCACCTGCCCTTTTAGCGCTTGGCCGGATATATCCGCGTTCCGGAATCAAAGTCGATGGTTGTCGTCCAACGGATTGATGACTACCTTTAAGTCATCCAGGCCAGCATTTTTTCATTGCAGGAGAAGCGGAAATGACTGAAACGCCCAAAATGAATCATCTGATCCAGCAGCATATCCTCGAACATGAAATGCGTCTGAAGCATGTAGACACCCTGCTCGAGCGCGCCCAGCATGGCATGGCAAAAACGGGCGGCGGCGACACGGCGGCGGAGTTGGCGCAGGCGAAGGCGGCGCGCGACAAGCTCTCCAGCCAGGTCGAGGCCTACAAGCAACTTCCCCCCGAACAGTGGACCGAAACGGAATTCGAACGCAAGGGGCCCATGATCGTCTGGGACAACCTGGCCAAGCAGCTGGAAAGGCTGGTCGAACGTATGGAGCACTAGGCATTCCTCGCCACTGAACCGGGTGAACGCCATTCGGGTCGAGGTGCCGCGTGGCCACCCCATGGAAAAACGGGGCCCGGCCCCGTTTTATCGATCGCGCAGGCGAAATCCAGGCGCCCTACACTTTCTTCACGAACTCCGACTTCAGCTGCATCGCCCCGATGCCATCGATCTTGCAGTCGATGTCGTGATCGCCTTCAACGAGGCGGATGTTCTTCACCTTGGTGCCCACCTTGACGACCAACGACGAGCCCTTGACCTTCAGGTCCTTGATCACCGTGACCGTGTCGCCGTCGGCCAGCACATTGCCGTTGGAATCGCGCACTACGCGCACCTCTTCCGCTGCACTGGCGGCGTCCTTGGCCCACTCATGGGCGCACTCGGGACACACCAGCATCTCGCCGTCTTCGTACGCATAGTCCGAACCGCATTGCGGACATTTTGGCAGCGCGCTCATGCGTCACCCCGGCCGGTTTTCTCTTCGGTCACTGTGTTTTCCTGCACACGCTCATGATCGCCAGCATGTCCCTGAGGCCATGTCGGCTTTTCTTACACACCGTCCGCGTCTACGCGACGCGGTTCCTGATGGCCATTGATTCGGCAGGAGAAAAATTGACGGCGCCTTTCTTGCTTGAGCACCGGCGCCGGTTTCGCCTGCGGGACGGCCAAGGGGACGCATCGTACAGCACCGAGCGCGATCAATGACAGAAATACCCAAGGGGAAATACATGAAACACCTCACCGCGATCTTCGCACTGGCCTGCTGCGCCTCGATCAGCACCGTCCAGGCCACGCCCATCATCTATGACTTCTCGGTAACCGCGACCAGCGGCAATCTCGCTGGCTTCAGTGCGACGGGGTCGTTCGGCTTCGATGACACGGTGATCCCCGCCGGGACCAACAACAGTGCAACCAGCCTGTTGTCCTTCCTCGACTTCACCTGGAACGGCATCGCCTACACCCCCTCGACGGCCAATACCGGCGCCATCTGGCGGCTCGCCGATGGCACGCTGAGCTTTGCGATGTTCGGCACCAATTGCTTTCCGAGCGTCTGCTCCGTCAGTGCCGCGAGCGAGGGTTGGAACTTCCGTACCGGCTCGCTCAACGACTTCAGCTACAGCGACGGACAGGCAATTGGATTCGGAACGGCGACGGCACGTCTGCGCACCGCCCAGGTTCCGGAGCCGGCCAGCCTCGCGCTTCTCGGGCTGGGACTGGGCCTGATGGGATACGCCCGGCAGCGCCGCGCGTCCTGAGCTAAACCAGCTACGGCGCCTCGCCCCAGATGTCGTGGGGCGAGGCCGGGCGCGGTACGAGCGTCAGCAGCAGCGACAGGTCCGAATACACGTCGGCGGGAAAGCCCTGACGCCCGCCACGGGCGTCCATCAGCAAATCCTGCAACTGATTGAAACAGGTGGGCGATCCCCAGAAGGCGGCAAGCTCCAGCGCGAGGCGAGGAAACTGCGCTTCAAGCGGACTCAGATCGGACATGGCTCTCTCTCCCTTTACAGCGAAGTCACGACGACGCCGGACTCAGAAATCGGGGAACGGCACTCTCCGTCCGCTTATCCCCGCTCGTACACCACAAAATCGAACGCCAGCGCGTCGCCTTTTTCGCCGGTGCGCGACTCCCGCGACAGCTCTTTGAATGCGCCACGGTCGTACTCGGGAAACCACGCGTCACCCGCGGCTTCGATGTTCACTTCGGTGAGATACAGCCGGTTGGCCATCGGAATAACCTGAGCATATAACTCGGCGCCGCCGATGAAGAAAAGTTCGTTGGCCTCGCCGCACAGTGCGATCGCTGCGGGAATGGATGCTGCCACCAGACAGCCGTCCGGCCGATAAGCCGGATTGCGCGTGATGACGACGTTGGTGCGTCCGGGCAGCGGCCGACCGAGCGACTCGAAGGTCTTGCGACCCATGAGGATGGGATGACCGAGCGTGAGCGCCTTGAAATGCGCGAGGTCTTCCGGCAGCCGCCAGGGCAACCGGTTCTCGATGCCGATGACGCGATTCTTCGCGAGTGCGGCGATCACGCTGATGCGCGGCCCCTTCCGTTGGTCATTCACGCGTTCTTCCCCTCACCCCTCACCGGCCTCACACGGCCACCGGCGCCTTGATCGCCGGATGCGGGTCGTAGCCGGCGAGCGTGAAATCCTCGAAGCGGAACGCGAAGATGTCTTTCACCTCCGGATTCAGCGTCATCGTCGGCAGCGGGCGCGGCTCGCGGGACAGCTGCTCGCGCGTCTGGTCGAGGTGATTGAGGTAAAGGTGCGCGTCGCCCAGCGTGTGGACGAAGTCACCGGGTTTCAATCCCGTGACCTGCGCCATCATCAGCGTGAGCAGTGCGTAGCTTGCGATGTTGAACGGCACGCCGAGGAAGATGTCGGCGCTGCGCTGGTAGAGCTGGCAACTCAACTTGCCGTCGGCGACGTAGAACTGGAAGAAGGCGTGACACGGCGCCAGCGCCATCTTGTCGAGGTCGGCGACGTTCCAGGCCGAGACGATGATGCGGCGCGAATCAGGGTTGGTCTTGAGCGTCTTCACCACTTCGCTGATTTGATCAATCGTCCCGCCGTCGGGCCTGGGCCAGCTGCGCCACTGGTGGCCGTACACCGGGCCGAGGTTGCCGTTTTCGTCGGCCCATTCGTCCCAAATGCTGACGCCGTTTTCCTTGAGGTATCGGATGTTGGTGTCGCCCTGCAGGAACCACAGGAGTTCATGGATGATGGAACGCAGGTGGCATTTCTTGGTGGTGACGAGCGGAAAACCTTCGGCGAGGTTGTAGCGCATCTGCCAGCCGAACACCGACAGGGTGCCGGTGCCGGTGCGGTCGTCTTTTCGGGTGCCGTGCTCGAGCACATGGCGCATCAGGTCGAGGTAGGGTTTCATCGTGAAGGAGCGTTAAGGTTGTGCGGGTGCGGCCTGGATCGCGCCATTATCGTTTAATCCGGCATCGCCTGGCACGCCCTCGTAAAAGCCAGCCAGCCGGGTGGCGGGCGACTGGCCGTAGATATCCCAGAAGGCGATTTCGAAGTCGGTGTTGTTCTGCACGGCCAGGGCCAGTTGGCGAAAACGCGTCTCGTCCTGCGCCTTGAGCCAGCCGACCAGCAGCATGGACTCGCGGTAGAACTCGAAGATGTTGAGCTTGAACGCGCCCGCGCGGTGGCGCCGGTCGGGGGTATCGCGCGCGACGAGATCGACCCGCCGGCCGGCGCGGATCGCGGCATACGCCTGCGCGTCGCTCGCATATTCGGCACCGCCACCCTCCGCCGTCAGCGAGGCCCAGCCCTCGTGGAACCACACCGGCAGGGTGCTGTTGTAGTGGCCGATGCGCTGGCCCAGGTGAAGGTGAGCCAGTTCGTGCGTCAGTAGCCCGGGCAGGCGGGCGCTTTCACGGCCGTTCAGGTTCGGCGACAGGATCAGTCGATTGTCCGGAATGACCGCGGCGGACAGCCGGGGGTATACACACAGCGGTTGAAGCAGTCTTCGCTGCCGCAGACATACACGCGTGGCGGACGGAGGAACGGCAGATAGTGCGCCGCTTCGACCTTGGCAATGGCGGCCGGCAGCGCCGCCGAGACGCGTTCGCCGTAGGCTTCGTAGCCCGGCTCGACCCAGACGCGCGCGTCGCTTGCCAGTTGAACAAAGTCGTCAATCGGCTGCAGGGCGCGCGAATTGCTCACGGTGAGCGCACAGCCCTGCAGAGTCGCCAGCAACATGGCGACCAGGAGCCATTTCATGCGTCGAGAACCTGCCAGCGGCCGTCGACCAGCCCCTCCAGCGGCGGGTACTGTTTCTTGTAGGCCATCTTGCGGCTCTCGTCGATCCAGTAGCCCAGATAGAGGTAAGGCAGTTCGAGTCGTTTGGCCAGTTCGATCTGCCACAGCACACCGTAGACGCCGAGGCTTTGCTGCTCGCGCGCGGGATCGAAGAAAGTGTAGACGGCGGAAATGCCATCGTCGATCTGGTCGATCACCGAGATCATCACCAGTTCGTCGCCATCACGGAATTCGACCATCACGGTATCGACGTTGGACGACAGCAGGAACTGCGTGTACTGATCGGGGCCGTCGCGATCCATGCCGCCACCGGCATGGCGGCTGCCGAGATAGCTGCGGTAGAGCGCGTAGTGTTCTTCCTTGAAGTCGAGCGGCAGGAAACGCGCGGCCAGGTGGCGATTGCGCTTGAGGCAGCGGCGCTGGGTGCGGTTGGGCACGAAGCCGGCCACGTCGACGCGTACCGGCACGCAGGCATGGCACTGCTCGCAGTGCGGGCGGTAGGTGAACTGGCCGCTACGGCGAAAGCCGGCGCGGATCAGTGCGCTGTAGGCCTGGTGGTCGATCAGGTGGGTGGGCGTGGCCACCTGCGAACGCGCGCGTCGATCCGGCAGGTAGCTGCAGTCGTATTGCGCGGTCAGGTAGAACTGGATGCGCTGGAAAGGCGGTTCAGTCGGGTGCATTAAACGTCCAGGGGCCAAGCCGATGCGGCAAGTTTACCAATTCCGCCAGCCTTGCCGTGAACGCCGTGCGCGGCACCGTGCGCGCACCGAGGCTGGCGAGATGCGCAGTTTCCATCTGGCAGTCGATCAGGCCGAAATCCCATTGCTGCAGCTGGCGCGCAAGGCGGACCAGCGCGACCTTGGAGGCATCGGCTTCGCGGCTGAACATCGACTCGCCATAGAACATCCGGCCGATCGCCACGCCATAGAGGCCACCGACCAGTCTGCCGTCGCGCCATGATTCCACCGAATGCGCGTAGCCGGCATCGAACAGGCGGGTATAGGCCGCGATCATCCCCGGCGAAATCCAGGTGCCACCGGCTTCTCCACAGGGTTCGGTTTCCGCAGGGGGGGCGCCGCCAGACACTCGCTCCCCGGGTAGCCGTGGCGCAGCGCACGCCCGCATCACGTCCGCAAACGCGGTGTCGACGCGTACCTCGAAGCCGCCATTGCGGATGCGTTTGGCGAGGGAGCGGGTCACGCGGATCTCGCCCGGCACCAGCACCATGCGCGGGTCGGGACTCCACCACAGGATCGGCTCGCCGGGGTTGAACCAGGGGAAGATGCCGTGGCGATAGGCATCCAGCAGGCGTTCCAGCGACAGATCGCCTCCCATCGCCAGCAGGCCATTGGGCTCGCGCAGCGCAGTCTCGACTGGCGGGAAATTTGTGGCGTTTTGGAGACGTTCGCTCATGACGCCATGGTAGCGGATTCATTTTTGGCTTGCGTCCTCATTTTTTCTTAATTACGATATGAATGTCTTATTTATATTTTTATCTTTTTAAGAGGAGTCGTGAACATGAAAAAAACCCTGCTTGTCCTGGCCCTGGTTGCCGCCCTGCCCACCTCCGCCCTGGCTGAAAACTGGATGATGCGCGTTCGCGCGATCGACATCGTCCCGGACGTCAAATCCTCCGGGCTGGCCGGACTCGACGTGTCCGACGAAGTGGTGCCGGAAGTCGACTTCACCTATTTCGTGACGCCCAACATCGGCATGGAACTCATTCTCGGCACGGCGCGCCACGAAGTGACGCTGAACGGCGCCAGCCTCGGAAAACTGAATCACCTGCCGCCCACGCTGACGGTGCAGTACCACTTCAACCCCACGCCGACGATCAAGCCCTACGTCGGTGCAGGCGTGAACTACACCCGCTTCTATAATGTCGATCTTGCCCCCGGCCTGAGCGTCGGGAAGAACAGCTTCGGCGGCGCTCTGCAGGCGGGCGTGGACATCGCGGTAACCAAGAATGGCTATATCAACCTCGACGTTAAGAAAATCTGGATCGACACCGACGTCAAATCAGGCGGCGTCAAGCTCACCAACCTGGAAATCAATCCGGTGGTGTGGGGTATCGGCTACGGGTTCCGTTTCTGACAAGAAGTACCCCCTGACGCCTGCCGGCCCGGCCTCTCTCCCGGGCTTGCCCCCGGGCGTTCTCCTGTGGGGCGATTCGTGAGCGATTCTCCTGCGCTCACGGACGCCCCGTCTTTTTCGGGCTGCTTTCACTGCGGTCTGCCGGTGCCGGACGGCGCCCACTATCCCATCCAGTTCGAAGGCGATACCCGCCAGGCATGCTGTCGTGGCTGCCAGGCCGTGGCACAGACCATCATCGACAGCGGCCAGGGCGCCTATTACACCCACCGCACCGTGCTGCCCGCCACGCCCCAGCAGGCGGAGGCCGAACTCGCCCAACTGGGCCTGTACGATCTGCCGGAGATCCAGGAAAGCTTCGTGCGGACGGAAACGGAGAACATCCGCGAAGCCGCGCTGATCCTGGAAAACATCGTCTGCGCCGCGTGCATCTGGCTGAACGAGCACCACATCGCAGGACTGCAAGGCGTGCTGTCGGTCGAGATCAACTACGCCACCCGCCGCGCGCGGGTGCGCTGGGACAACAGCCGCATCCAGCTGTCGACGATCCTGAAGGCGGTCTCCGACATCGGCTACATTGCCCACCCCTTCGATCCCGGCCGCTCCGACGACATCTACAAGCGCGAACGCAATACTGCGATCAAGCGGCTCGCCATCGCAGGCCTCGGCATGATGCAAGTCATGATGTACGCACTGCCGTCGTACACCGCCACCGACATGAGCGCCGATATCCGGCTGCTGATGAGCTGGGCGAGCCTGATCCTGACCATACCGGTGGTGGGGTACTCGGCGTGGCCTTTCTTCATCGGCGCCTGGCGCGATTTCAAGCGCCGCACGCTGGGCATGGACGTGCCGGTGGCGCTGGGCGTGGGTACGGCCTTCATCGCCAGCGTCTACAGCACGTTTAGCGGGCAAGGCGAGGTGTATTACGACTCGGTCACCATGTTCATCTTCCTGCTGCTGACCGGCCGTTTCCTCGAGATGAACGCACGCCGCCGCGCCGGCGCCGCAGTGGAGGAACTGGTGAAGCTCATTCCCGCCGTCACCACGCGGCTGCCGAACTGGCCGGCACGCGACGAGGAGCAGGTACCGGTAGCACGGCTGGCGGTAGGCGACCATGTACTGGTGCGCCCCGGCGAAACTCTGCCCGCCGACGGCATGGTGGTCGAGGGCGACAGCGCGGTGAGCGAAGCCATGCTCACCGGCGAATCGCTACCGGTATCGAAAGGCGTGCGCGCCCATGTGGTCGGTGGCAGCCTCAACCAGGCCAGCCCGCTGGTGGTGCGCGTCGACAGGCTCGGCGCCGATACGCGGCTGGCGTCGATCGTGCGCCTGCTCGATCGCGCGCAGAGCGAAAAGCCGCGTATCGGCCAGCTGGCCGACCGCGCCGCCGCCTGGTTCGTCGGCCTGCTGCTGCTGATCACGCTTGCGGTCGGCCTCGCCTGGTATGTGATCGATCCGTCGAAAGCGTTGTGGATCGTGGTGTCGGTCCTGGTCGTCACCTGCCCCTGTGCGCTCGGCCTCGCCACCCCTGCCGCCCTCACCACCGCCACGGGCCGGCTCACGCGCCTGGGTCTCCTGACCACGCGCGGCCATGCCCTGGAAACGCTGGCGCACGCCACCGACCTGGTGTTCGACAAGACCGGCACTCTTACCCATGGCCGCCTCTCCGTACGCCGGGTGGTCCCGCTGGGCGGCCGCAGCGAGGTCGAAGTCGGCGCGATCGCCGCGGCACTCGAAGCCGGCTCGGAACACCCCATCGCCAAAGCGTTGCGCGAGTCGGTCGTATCCACCGCGACCGCCAGCCTGATCCGCAATACGCCCGGCCGCGGTGTCGAAGGCAGCATCGATGGCCACATCTACCGGCTGGGCTCGCCGCGTTTCGCCGCTGTTGGCGAGACGCCCCCCGCCCCGCCGGAATCGGACGATAGCGCCAGCTGGGTAGCGCTGGCCGACGAATCCGGACTGATCGCCTGGTTTGCACTGGCCGATACGCCGCGGGCGGACGCCCCGGCCGCCCTCGCCGCCCTGCAAAAACAAGGGTTGCGCCTGCACCTGTTGTCCGGCGACGCCGAGGCCGCGGTCAGGCGTAGCGCGCAACAGCTCGGCATCGCCGACTGGCATGCCGGCGCGCTGCCGGAAGACAAGCTCGCCTATGTGAAGACCTTGCAGCAGCAGGGCCGCATCGTCGCCATGGTGGGCGACGGCATCAACGATGCGCCGGTGCTCGCTGGCGCGCAGGTCTCCATCGCCATGGGTGAAGGCGCCGACGTGGCGCAGGCCGCGGCCGACATGATCATGCTCGGCAGCCGCCTCGGCACCCTGGCCGACGGCGTCGCGCTCGCCCGCAAGACGCAACGCATCATCCGCGAGAACCTGGGCTGGGCGCTGGCCTACAATCTCGTCGCCATCCCCGCTGCCGCGCTGGGCCACGTCACGCCCTGGATCGCCGGCATCGGCATGTCGGTCAGTTCGCTGCTGGTCGTGCTGAATGCGCTGCGGCTTGCGGATTTCAAAAGAAGTGAGCGGGGAGCAGTAAGCAGCAAGCGGTAAAACCCCACCACTCACCACTCACCACTCACTGCTTACCACTTCCCCCATGGACATCCTCCTCCTGCTCATTCCGCTCAGCCTCGTGCTCGTCGGCGCCATTGCCTGGTTCATGCTGTGGGCGGCCAAAAGCGGCCAGTTCGACGACCTCGAAGGCCCGGCGCACAGCGTGATCATGGACGACGACACCCCGCCCAAGTCCGACGACACGCCGAAGAAGAACTAGGGCGTGGATCGCCTATGCTGTGAGCTGTCCTGTTTCGACGGCCACTGCACATGAACCCGCCCATCCTCTGGTATTTCGCCGATCCAATGTGCTCCTGGTGCTGGGGGTTTTCCCCGGTGATCGAGTCGCTGCGCGACGAATACCGCGAACGCATGAAAATCGCGCTGGTGCTCGGCGGCCTGCGACCGGGTGAAACCGCGCCGATGACCGCAACGGGACGCGAGGACATCCTGCATCACTGGCATGCGGTGCAGGCCCGTACCGGCCAGTCCTTCCGCTTCGACGGCGCGTTGCCTGAAGGCTTCGTGTACGACACCGAACCCGCCTGCCGCGCGGTGGTGACGGTCGGCGGCATCGAACCCACACAGATATTCGCGATGTTCAAGGCGATTCAGACCGCGTTTTATGCTGAGGGGCGCGATGTGACACAAGCCGGCGTGCTAGCCGATCTGGCGGCGGGCCTCGGCGTGGATCGCGAAACCTTCCTGCGCGACTTCGACAGCGACACGGCACGTGCTCGCATCCAGGCACATTTCAGACAGACGCGTCAGGCCGGCGTGCGCGGCTTTCCCACCCTGATCGTGCAGCGGGACACGCAACTGCACCCGGTCTGCAGCGGCTGCCTGCCGTTGGACACCGTGCGCACGGAAATCGACCGTGGCCTGCGATCGGATGCGTAACCGCGCTTCCCGCCGCTAGAATCTCTCTTTCTCTTTCTGGAGCGCGTTCCGATGGCCCGTTTTCCCCTGTTGTCCACCACGCTGTTTCTCGGCGCGATCCTGCTCGGCATGTCGGGCTGCGGCGCCAGCGAGCCCGGCAAGCAAACCGTCTCCACCACCCCGGCAGATGGCCAGCCACCCAATCCGCGCGTCCTGATCGAAACCAGCAAGGGCAACATCACGGTCGAGCTTTTCACCAGGAACGCGCCCCAGTCGGTGGGAAATTTCATCAATTACGTGAAGACCGGCTTTTATGACGGTCTGATCTTCCACCGCGTGATTCCCGGGTTCATGATCCAGGGCGGCGGCATGACGCCGGACATGACGGAAAAGCCCAAGAACGCACCGATCAAGAACGAGGCCGACAATGGCCTCAAGAACCTGCGCGGGACCCTGGCGATGGCACGCATGGCCGACCCCGATTCGGCCTCTTCGCAGTTCTTCATCAACGTGGCGGACAACGCCTCCCTCGATCACCGCGGCACGAGCTACGACACCTGGGGCTATGCCGTGTTCGGCCAGGTGGTCGACGGCATGAAGGTGGTCGATGCCATCGTCGCGATGCCGCGCGGCGACCGCGGCCCCTTCCAGGATGTTCCCATCGAGCCGGTCGTGATGAAGCGCGTCACCCTGCTGCCGGAAGCGGCCGCTGCCGTCCCGCCCGGCACCGACAACAAGACGAAGCAATAGGCCTGTTTGTCCTCCGCCGCCAAACTGCTGCTGCTTGGGCTGACCGCCCTGCTGGCGCTGGCGCTGGGCCTGATGGCCGGCGCCCTGCCCGCCGATCATGAACTCGCCATGCAGATCCTCACCGAATTGCGCGGCCCGCGCGTGGCCGCGGCGTTCGCCTGCGGCGGCCTGCTGGCGCTGGCCGGTGCACTGATGCAGACGCTGTTCCGCAATCCCCTGGCCGAACCCTATCTGCTCGGCGTGTCCGGCGGCGCCGGCCTGCTGGCGTTATTGGGCATGGCCGCCGGACTGGCGTGGCTGTGGGTGTCGGTGCTGGCCTTCGCCGGCAGTCTGCTGGCGCTGGCGCTTGCCGCCGCGCTCGGCGGTCGTCTGCTGGCGCGCGACCATACGCCGCTGCTGCTTGCCGGGGTGATGCTGGCCGCCGGCTTCGGCTCCCTGATCGCGCTGGTGTTGAGCGTGGCACCGATCGAGCGCCTGCCCGGCATGCTGTTCTTCCTGATGGGCGATCTCGCATGGACAAGCAACCCGTTCATGCTGTGGGCGGCGCTGCTGCTGGCCACAGGGACCGCACTCGGCCTGTCGAGGCGCCTCGACGTACTGCAACTGTCGCCACTGAAAGCCGCCTCGCTCGGCGTCGCGGTCGCGCCCACGCGCTGGATGCTGTTCACGCTGGCCGGCGCCTGCACCGCCTTGGTGGTGGCGCAGGCCGGCAGCATCGGTTTCGTCGGCCTGATGGTGCCGCATGCGTTGCGGAAAACGGGCTTTTCCGGCCACCGAGTCCTGCTGCCGGCCTGCGCCCTGGCGGGCGGCAGCCTGCTGGTGCTGGCCGACGCACTGGCGCGCACCGTGATCGCGCCGCGGGAATTGCCGGTGGGCGTGCTGACTGCGCTGCTCGGCGTACCGATGATGCTCTGGCTGTTGCGCAAACCATGAGCCTCGCCGCCCACCGAGTGACCCTGCAGGCCGGCTCCCGCACGCTGGTGGACACGCTCGACCTCGTACTCGAACCCGGCGAGGTGCTCGGCATCCTCGGCCCCAACGGCGCCGGCAAGTCGACGCTGATCTCGATGCTGGCCGGGCTCGCCGTGCCCGCGTGCGGGCAGATCATGCTCGACAACCAGCTCCTGGCCGCGCTGCCGCCGCTCACCCGTGCGCAACACATTGGCGTACTGCCGCAGGGCGACGAAGGCGGATTCTTCGGCAGCGTGGCCGACTTCGTCGCATTGGGCCATTACCCGTTCGGTGTGGCCGTCCTCGACCTGACGCCCCTGTTAGCCGCCTGGGAGCTCGCCGATCTCGCCCACCGTCCGCTCGATACGCTGTCAGGCGGCGAGCGCCAGCGCGCGCGGCTGGCGCAGCTGGCCGTGCAACAGCCGCGCATCGCCCTGCTCGACGAGCCGCTGACCCATCTCGATCCGGCGCATCAGGCCCGGCTGCTGGCCTGGGCACGTAATGACGCCGATGCAGGGCACAGCGTGGTGCTGACCCTGCACGACCCCAACTGGGCTGCCGGCCACTGCGACCATCTGCTGTTCCTGTACGGCGACGGACGCTGGCAGCTGGGAACGCCGGCCGCGCTGCTCACCCCGGCATCGCTCGAAGCACTGTATGGTGCCGGCACGGCGGCGCTCTGGCGGAAGAGCGATCGGGCTCAGCCTGTATAATCGCCACTTGGTCAGCATTCCACCGCCCTCGCGCACCTCATGATTCGTCGCATCATCAACAAAGTATTTGGCCGCAAACCGCGTGTCGACGGCACCCGGGCGCAGATCCTGCCGCTGTCCGCACACGGCATCCGCCGTGACCAGCTCGACGACTGCGCGCTGAAAACCTGCGAAACCCTGGCCCAGGCCGGATACAAGGGCTATCTCGTCGGCGGCGCGGTACGCGACCTGCTGCTGAACATGACGCCCAAGGATTTCGACGTCGCCACCGACGCCACCCCGGAAGAGGTGCGCAGGCTGTTCCGCCGCTCGCGCATCATCGGGCGGCGCTTCCAGATCGTGCACGTGATGTGCGGGCGCGAGACCATCGAGGTCACGACCTTCCGCGCCAATGGACAGAAGGAGACCGAAGAGGACGACGAGCACGCTGCCGGCGACAAGTCCCCGGCAGCGCACAAGCGCCTGACCGACGAACATGGCCGCCTGCTGTCCGACAACGTGTTCGGCAGCATGGCGGACGACGCCGCGCGACGCGACTTCACCATCAACGCGTTGTATTACGACCCGGCGCGCGAGGAAGTGCACGACTATTTCGGCGGCGTGGCCGATTGCAAGAAGCGCGTACTGCGCATGATCGGCGATCCCGACACGCGCTACCGCGAAGATCCGGTGCGCATGCTGCGCGCCGCGCGCTTTGCCGCCAAGCTCGACTTCCACATCGACCCCGACACGCGCAAGCCGGTTGCGGCGCTGGCGCCGCTGCTCGCCAACATCCCGCGCGCGCGCATCTTCGACGAGGCGCTGAAGCTGCTGCTGTCCGGCCACGCCCTGCGCGGCGTCCACCAGTTGCGCGCCGAGGGCCTGCATCACGGCATGCTGCCGCTGCTGGACACGATTCTGGACGACCCCACCGGCGAGCGCTTCATCAACGCCGCGCTGAAAACCACCGACGCCCGCATCGCGCAGGACAAGCCGGCCTCGCCGGCCTTCCTGTTCGGCACGCTGCTGTGGCCGCAGGTGCTGCAGCGCTGGCGCGCGCTCGAAGCGGCCGGCGAAAAGCCGCAGCCCGCCTTGTTCATGGCGATGGACGAGGTGCTCGATGCGCAGCGCAGCCAGCTCGCCATTCCGCGCCGCTACGACGGCATGATGAAGGAGATCTGGGCGCTGCAGCCGCGCTTCGAGCAGCGCGGCGGACAACGCCCGTATCGCCTGCTGGAGCATCCGCGCTTCCGTGCCGCCTACGATTTCCTGCTGTTGCGCGCCGAATCGGGCGAGGTCACCGCCGAACTCGGCGAATGGTGGACGCGTTTCCAGGAAGTCGGCGAAGACGAACGTGCCAGCATGCTGCTGGCCGACAACGCGCCCAAGCCACGCCGCAAGCGCAAACGCAAGAAGCCGGGCGAAGCCGCCGGCGAGACGCAACCGGCATGAACGTCATCGCGACCATCGGCCTCGGCGCCAACCTCAACGACCCGGCGGCGCAGGTGGAATACGCGCTCGCCGAGCTCGACCGCCTGCCCGGCACCCGGCTGCTGGCGCGTTCCTCGCTGTACGCCTCGGCGCCGGTCGGCCATATCGACCAGCCCGATTTCATCAACGCAGTGGCGCGGGTGGAAACCGAATTGGCGCCGCGCGTGCTGCTCGCCGCCCTGCTGGACATCGAACACCGCCACGGCCGCGAGCGCAGCTTCCGCAACGCGCCGCGCACGCTTGATCTCGATCTGCTGCTCTACGGCAACGCGCATTTCCACGAAGACGGCCTGACACTGCCGCATCCGCGCATGCAGGAACGCGGCTTCGTGCTGCTGCCGCTGCTGGAGATCGCTCCCGATGCCGTGATCCCCGGCCACGGGCGTGCCGCCGACTGGCTCGCCGGCTGTGCCGACCAGAACGTGATTGTTGTCGCTTCAGCAACGCTACAACCACGGCCTCCCCTTTACGGGGAGAGCGTGCCTCCCAACCCTCCCGCCGCTGCCGTCAACGCATGAGCCTCTCCCGTTACCGTTACATCGTTGTCGAGGGCCCGATCGGCGCCGGCAAGACCAGCCTCACCTACAAGCTGGCCGAGCGCATGGATGCCGACACGCTGCTGGAAAACGCCAGCGACAACCCCTTCCTGCCGCGCTTCTACCAGGAACCCAGGCGCTATGCGCTGCCGACTCAGTTGCATTTCCTGTTCGACCGCTCACGCCAGTTGCGCGATCTCGCCCAGGGTGATCTGTTCCGCGCCGGCACCGTGTCGGATTTCCTGATCGACAAGGACATGCTGTTTGCGCGCCTCAATCTCGACGACGACGAGTTCGAGCTCTACCAGAAGGTATACGCCGACCTCGCGCTGCAGGCGCCGACACCCGATCTGGTGATCTACCTGCAGGCGCCGGTCGAAGTGCTGCAGGAGCGCGTCAGGCGCCGCGGCGTGGAATTCGAGCGCGGCATGGATGCGGGCTATCTGCAGCGCCTGGCCAACAGCTACAGCGAGTTCTTCCATCGCTACGAGGCCGCGCCCCTGCTCATCGTCAACACCAGCAACCTCAACTTCGCTGAGAACGAAGCCCACTTCGAACTGCTGCTGGAACGCATGGACAAGATGCGCGGTCCGCGCGAGTTCTTCAGCCGGGCGGCCTGAACATGGCCGTCACCCTGTCCACCCTCAAGGCCCTGCGCGAACGCGGCGAGAAGATCGCCGTGCTCACCTGCTACGACGCCAGCTTTGCCCGCGTGCTCGATGCCGCCGGCGTCGAGGTGCTGCTGGTCGGCGATTCGCTCGGCATGGTGGTGCAGGGCCACGCCTCGACGCTGCCGGTGAAGCTTGCCGAGATGACGTACCACACGCGCTGCGTCGCCACCGGGACCGAGCGTGCCTTCCTCGTCGCCGACCTGCCTTTCGGCAGCTATCAGCCTTCGCCGGAGCGTGCATTTTCCGCCGCGGCACGGCTGATGGCTGCGGGGGCACATATGGTCAAGCTGGAAGGCGGCGCGGTCATGGTCGACACCGTCGCCTTCCTGACGCAGCGCGGCATCCCGGTGTGTGCACATCTCGGCCTGCTGCCGCAGTCGGTCAACCAGCTCGGCGGCTACCGGGTACAGGGGCGCGAGGACGCGGCTGCCGCGCAGCTGATCGCCGACGCCCGCGCGCTGGAAGCCGCCGGCGCCGGACTGATCGTGCTGGAAATGGTGCCCGCCGCGCTGGGCCAGGCCATCACCGAGGCGCTCACGATTCCGACCATAGGCATCGGTGCCGGTGCCGGCTGTTCCGGTCAGGTACTGGTGCTGTACGACATGCTGGGCCTGTATCCGCGCGCGCCGAAATTCTCGAAGAACTTTCTTGCCGGCGCCGACGGCATCGAAGCCGCCACACGCGCCTACGTCGCCGCGGTGAAGGACGGCAGTTTCCCCGGTCCCGACCACGCCTTTTGATGCAGGTCCTGCATACCGTCGCCGAACTGCGCACCGCGCTCGCCGGACAGACCGGCACCGCATTCGTACCCACCATGGGCAATCTGCACGCCGGCCATGTGTCGCTGATCGAACTGGCAAAGCGGCACGGCCGTCCGGTTGTCGCGAGCATCTTCGTCAACCCGCTGCAGTTCGGTGCCGGCGAGGATTTCGAGCGCTACCCGCGCACCCTCGCAGCCGACTGCGAGAAACTCGCCGCCGGCTGCGACCTGGTGTTCGCGCCCGACGTCGATGCCCTCTATCCGGTCCCGCAGGATTTCACCGTGCAGCCGTCCGAAGCGCTGACGCGGGACTTGTGCGGCGCCTTCCGTCCCGGTCATTTCGCCGGTGTGGCGACGGTCGTGCTGAAGCTGTTCAACCTGGTGCAGCCGCGCGTGGCCGTGTTCGGAAAAAAAGATTTCCAGCAGTTGCGGGTCATCCAGGAACTGGTGCGGCAGTTCAACCTGCCGATTGACATCGTGGCGGGCGATACGCTGCGCGAATCCGACGGGCTGGCGATGAGTTCGCGCAACGCCTATCTCGGCACGGAGGAACGCATCCAGGCGCCCCAGCTGCAGCGTGAACTCGCTGCCGTCGTGGCCGCCGTCCGGGCAGGCGAACGGGATTTCGAAGCCCTGTGCGCCACCGCCGGCCGCCACCTGAAAATGGCAGGCTGGCGGGTCGACTACGTCGCACTGCGCGACGCCACGACCCTGCAATCGCCCATGCCCGACAGTACCCGGCTGGTAGTGCTGGGCGCGGCCTGGCTGGGCTCGACCCGGCTGATCGACAATATTGAGTGGGAAGCGGTGAGCGGTGAACGGTGAGTGGTTGCCCCACTCCCCGCTCCCCGCTCTCCGTTCCCCACTCCCCACTCCCCACTCACCGCTGTATAATATGAGCCCTTTCTTATTGAGGGCACCGTCATGCAAAGAACGATGCTCAAGTCCAAGCTGCACCGGGCGACCGTCACGCATTCCGAGCTGCATTACGAAGGCTCCTGCGCGATCGACGAAACCCTGCTGGACGCGGCCGACATCCACGAATACGAGCAGATTCAGATCTACAACATCACCAATGGCGAACGTTTCACGACGTATGCCATCCGTGCCGCGCGCGATTCCGGCATCATTTCGGTGAACGGCGCCGCCGCGCACAAGGCGAACCCGAGCGACCTCGTCATCATCGCCACGTACGCGGTCTACAACGAACTGGAACTGGCGCGCTACACGCCGGAACTGGTGTACGTGGACGCGGACAACCGCATCATCGACACGCGCCAGTCAATTCCGGTGCAAGCGGCCTAAGGCAAGCCGAGGCGAATAAAAAGGCCGGGGAAACCCGGCCTTTTTCTATGGCATCGCGACTGATTTGTTTCCGGGGTTTCGAGGACTGCTGACCTGATGCCAGTGCCTTCACGGACACTGACTGTCGAAACGGAAAACTGAGATAACACTTCAAGCGCCGCAATACTGTCAAATGGAGCTGGAAGGCCAAATTTATGACCATGATCTTCGCTTGTGGAAGTGAGGACACCATTTTCAATTTTGCGCCACAAGCATTCGATGAGCAGCGTCGCACCACTCTCGAAGTACAGCCACCACGTTTGGCCGTCTCTTACCTCAGAACGAACTAAACGGTCGCCGATTAACCAAGACAATGTGTAGAGCGAGTTACTCATGAGGCATAACGTTGGGTTAAGCCGCACCGTTAGGTGTCAGCTTGAATGAATTGAGAGCGCTCACCGATTAGATAAAGGAGCTCAAATATGAGCATTGGTGAAATACTCACGGTTCGCATAGAAAGATTTCCACCCGCTCTTTTCCCTTGCCAATGTTATTTCTCTTGAGCCTGATCTGACCGACCTCACCTGTTGATCGGACGTGAGTACCGCCACATGGAACGCGGGAAAACCCTTGGATTTCCCAGTATCTTCTTTCATTCAAAATATCATCGAAGTCGGTCACTATGCCCCTGTTGGATGAGATGATCTCATTCGCCATTTCAGAAAAAACGGGAAGGAGCGGAGAGATGCTCTCAGGCCATGTGAAGTCGATCCGAGCCTTATCTGGGGTGATATGAGCGCCAACCTTACCCACACTATTGAGCTCTTTGTAGAAGATTTCAAGAACCAATTCTGCAGCGAAATGAAGGCGCATCAGTCGATAGCGTCTTTCCCATTCAATTTCGACTTGCACGGACTGACCAACCTTAAGCCCATGAGAAGGCGGCAGAGTATAGATAATTCGCAACCCCTCTTTCCTTGCCGAAAGCACCTGGATACCTGCAATTGAACCGTGATCACTCTCTTGCCCGCCCGAAAAGGCGAAGAATATTGTGGATTCCAGTTCGATTTCGCAGCCATTAACCGAAGAAACACATGTTGGATGCGTAGTCGCGTACGGATCATCCCAGAAGACTTTCTTTGTCATACATCCTCTAATAATGTGCGGCGCCCTAATGTTTGAATTAAGAGGCGCGCTTTAGCGCGTCCCGCTTGAATGATGGGTTAGCACTGCGCTAGAGGCAGGCCCTTTTAGTAAGTAAAAAATGAAGGCAACAAGCAAAACCCTTAATGCAAGGGACCAGAAAAAAGCTGGAATTAATGCTGAAATAGGTAGGTTGTGTGTGCTTGCCGAGTACCAGTTACTAGCTAGGTAAACCACAGCAGAAATTGCTAAGAAAAGGACTACTAGCTTGTGACGTTTGTAAAGCAACCAAGCAGCTACCAACAGCAGTAAGGCCTGGGCATTAGTTGTAAGTAACTCGGCGTGAGTCGCAGCAAGAAACATAGGCAGCACCAGAGTAACGAGGCCCACCAACAGCAAGAATCCAGATGTGATGTTAATAGCCAGATCGCGCTTCATGATGAATGCTAACAGTTAATATAGAGCCCCATGGGTCCGGACGTTTTCTAATAAAGAGACAGGCATTTTAGCTTCCTATCGTATTGATTTTTATATAGATGCTTGTCCGGCTGTCTCTTTATTACGTTATGCAAAAGGAGACCGGTGGCTGATAGATTATGCTCCTGTTTAAGACGCTCAAATAGCGGCAAGAAGTCTGAGATGGGATTTTGAATAGGCCGCTTTCCCTGCATCAACGGCCGTTCGGTGAACAAGCCCAGACCGTCTCTTCAGGGTCGGTAGACTCACTCAGCGCACACCAACCATCTCGGTCGTACAGTCCTGCCCCGCCCATCGCGCGACTGCCGGTCTACGTCAGCTTCCAGATATCCGCGTTGTATTCCTGCATGGTGCGGTCGGTCGAGAAAAAGCCGCTCGACGCCGTGTTGAGGATGCTCATGCGCGTCCAGCGCGCCTCGTCCTGCCAGGCCTGGTCCACCCGTTCCTGCGAGTCGACATATGTCCGGAAATCCGCCAGCACCATCCAGGGATCGTTCGGGCTCATCATGGCCCCGATGATCATGTCGAAGATGCCCGGTTCGCAGGGGTTGAAATGGCCGGAGATGAGCAGGTCGATCACCTGGCGCAAGGCCGGGTCGCGCTCCATGTAGGACAGCGGCTGGTAGCGGCCCCGCAATGCCTCGACTTCGTCGGCGCGCAGGCCGAACAGGAAGAAATTGTCCTCGCCCACGGCATCGAGAATCTCGATGTTCGCCCCGTCGTAGGTGCCGATGGTGACGGCGCCGTTCATCATGAATTTCATGTTGCCGGTGCCGGAGGCTTCCTTGCCCGCGGTGGAAATCTGTTCCGACAGATCGGTCGCCGGCGCGATGATTTCCATGCTGCTCACCCGGTAGTTGGGCAGGAAGGCCACCTTGAGCCGGCCATTGACGTCGGGATCGTTGTTGATCACGTCGGCGACGCTGTTGATCAGCTTGATGATGCGCTTGGCCATCACATAACCCGGTGCGGCCTTGCCGCCGATCAGGACACAACGGTTGACCGAGCTCACCGAGTGCCCATGCTTGATGCGGTTGTAGAGATGAATCACATGCAAGACGTTGAGCAGCTGGCGCTTGTATTCATGGATGCGCTTGACCTGGACGTCGAACAGGGCGGACGGATCGAACGTCACGCCGCACTCGGCCTCGACCAGGGCCGCAAGCCGCATCTTGTTGGCACGTTTCGCGGCGCGCCATTCGGCATGGAACGCCTCGTTTCCGCTCGCCGCCAGGGGTTTCAGCCTGGCCAGGTGCGACAGGTCGGCAATCCAGTCTTCGCCGATTTTCGAACTGATCAGCGCTGTCATGCCGGGGTTCGCATGCGCTACCCAGCGGCGCGGTGTGACGCCATTGGTCTTGTTGTTGAACTTGTGCGGCCAGAGCTCGACGAAATCGCGGAACAGCCCTTCCTTCAACAGGCGCGAATGCAGTGCCGCCACGCCGTTGATCGAGAAGCTGCCGACGATGGCGAGCCACGCCATGCGTATCTGGCGTACCGGCTCCTCCTCGATGATCGACATGCGGCGCTGGCGGTCGATGTCACCCGGCCATTTGATCGCCACCTGGCGCAGGAAGCGGGCATTGATTTCGTAGATGATTTCCAGCGGGCGCGGCAGCAGGCGCTCGAACAGCGCCACGGGCCAGCGCTCCAAAGCCTCGGGCAGCAGCGTGTGGTTGGTATAGGCCATGCACCGCGAGGTGATCGCCCAGGCTTCGTCCCATTGCAAGCGCTCGTCGTCGAGCAGCAGACGCATGAGTTCGGCCACGGCGATGGTGGGGTGCGTGTCGTTCATCTGGAAAACATTGTGGTCGGCGAATTTCATCAGATCGTTGTTGCCGGCCGCACGCCACTGGCGCAGCGCATCCTGCAGGCTGGCCGATGCCAGGAAATACTGCTGGCGCAGGCGCAGTTCCTTGCCGTTCTCGCTGCTGTCGTTGGGATACAGCACCATCGAGATATGCTCGGCGTGATTCTTCGCCTGCACTGCCTCGGAGTAACTGCCGGCGTTGAACTCGTTGAGGTCGAACACGTCGGTGGCGGCGGATTTCCACAAACGCAGCGTGTTCACCGCATGATTACGGTAGCCCGAGATCGGCATGTCGTAGGGAATCGCCAGCACATCGCTGGTGTCCGCCCAGCGCGTGCGGGGAATCCCCGCCTTGTCGTAGAAATGCTCGGTGTGTCCGCCGAACGGCACGCGGCAGGTGAATTCGGAGCGTTCGACCTCCCACGGATTGCCGTCGCGCAGCCAGTGGTCGGGTTCCTCGACCTGATAGCCGTTTTCAATATCCTGACGGAACATGCCGTATTCGTAGTGGATGCCATAGCCCATCACCGGCAGGTTCAGGGTGGCGCAGCTGTCCATGAAACAGGCCGCCAGCCGGCCCAGGCCGCCATTCCCCAGCCCGGCGTCAGTCTCCTCCTCCGCCACGGCCTCGAGCGTCTGGCCAAAGCTTTGCAGCGCCTCGCGCGAGGCCGCGTCCAGCCCCAGGTTGAGCACGTGGTTGGACAGCGCGCGGCCGATCAGGAATTCCAGCGAAAGGTAATACGCGCGGCGCTTGCCGGGCTGGTCGCGCTCGGCATACGTGTTCATCCAGTCCGACATGAGACGGTCGCGCAGCGTCCAGGCCAATGCATGATAGGTATAGACGGCGGGACAGCCATGGAAACGCCCCAGATGGTAAAACTGGTAACGCTGGAAATCCTCGGTCAGCGCCTCGCTGCTATCGGGCAATTGCTTGAGGGCGACGCGGCTGGGGGAGACAGGTTTCTCGTCTGGCATGGTGGTTCCCGCTGAGTTCATGTGGAATAGAGTGCAAGGTAATGGCCGGCGCTATCCGCCCAGTCGAACGACTGGCGCATGCCGTTCTGCTGCAGGCGCCGCCATTGCGAGGGCTGGCGGTACAGGCCGAGCGCGCGCCGAATGGCCTGCAGAAAAGCCGCCAGTTCCGGAATGTAGAACACGAAGCCGGTGGCGCTGCCGGCCGCCAGATTCTCCGCGTCGGCGTCGACCACCGTGTCGGCCAGGCCGCCGGTCTTGAAGACGATGGGCGGCGTGCCATATCGCAGGCTGTACATCTGGTTGAGCCCGCACGGCTCGAAGCGGGAGGGCATCATGAACAGGTCGGCGCCCGCTTCGATGTGATGGGCCAGCGCCTCGTCGTAGCCGATCTCGACGAATACGCGCTCAGGATGCTGCTTGGCCAGACGCGTAAGCTTATGCTCGTATGCAGCCTGGCCGCTGCCGAGCAGCACGAAACGCGCATCGGTCTCGGCCAGCAGCACCGGGATCGCCGCCAGCACCCAGTCGATCCCCTTCTGCTCGACCAGCCGGCCTACCAGTCCCAGCAGCGGCGCCTGCATCGCGTCGTCGCCGGCACGCGGAAGGAAGCGCTCGATCAGCGCCTGCTTGTTGCGCCGCTTGCCGGGCAGAATGCGGCTCATCGAATAATGCGCGGGCAGGTGCGGATCGGTGGCCGGGTTCCATATCCGGGTATCGATTCCGTTGAGTATGCCGTGCAGCTTGTATTGCCGGGAAAGCAGCAGTCCGTCGAGTCCGTAGCCGAATGCCGGCGTGCAGATTTCGGCGGCATAGGTGGGGCTCACGGTGGTGACGGCATCGGCGTAGACGATGCCCGCCTTCAGCATGGACAGGCCGCCGTGGAATTCCACGCCCTCGGACGACCACCATGGGCCGGGGAGTTGTAGGCGAACAAAATCGGTATGCGAAAAATAGCCGCCATAGGCCAGATTGTGGATGGTGAACACCGTTTTCGGACGTCCCGGCTGGTCGGCCAGAAACGCCGCCACCAGCCCGGTCTGCCAGTCGTGCGTGTGCACCACCGCGGGCTGCCACCCGATATCGAGCGCATCCTGCGCCAGCAGCGCTGCCACCCGCGCGAACACTGCGAAGCGCTCGGCATTGTCCGGCCAGTCCTGGCCGTTGGCATTGACATAGGGATTGCCCGGGCGGTCGAACAAGGGCGGGCAATCGATCACCCAGAGCGGGAAGGCAAAATCGGGATGGCGCGTTTCCAGGATACGCGCACTGACGATGCCTTCGGCACCGCGCACGTCGAGCCAGCCGAGGATGCGCACCTGATCGAGCTGGCGCAACAGCGCCCGGTAGCCCGGCAGCACCAGACGGATATCGGCACCACGTGCCTGCAAGGCGTGCGGCAGGCTATAGGCCACATCGCCCAGCCCGCCGGTTTTTACCAGCGGATAGGCCTCGCTGGCGACAAACAGGATTTTCATTGCTCCGCGTTTCATTATTGGTTTTTGTCCCTGATTTTTATTGGATCGAATCAACTGCAGGGTTTGAGAAAGATCGCCCCCAGTGGCGGCAACGTCACTTCCACGGAATGGCCGAAGCCCATCCAGGGCAGATTCTGCGGATGCAGCGGCTGGCCGTTGCCGAGGTTGCTGCCGCCGTAATACATCGAATCGGTGTTCAGCACCTCACACCATGCGGCGCCCGACGGCACGCCGATGCGATAGCCGCGACGCGGTACCGGCGTGAAATTGAGCAGCACCACCATCTGCTCGGACGCATCCTGCCCCTGCCGGACGAGGCTCAACACCGATTGGTCGGCATCGTGGCAATCGATCCAGCGGAATCCACGCGGATCGAAGTCGAACTCATGCAATGCCGCCTCGCTGCGATAAAGCCGGTTCAGATCGCGCAGCAGGGCGCGGATGCTGTCGTGCGCGGGAAACTCGAGCAGCACCCAATCGAGCTGGCCGGCTTCCTTCCATTCGTTCCATTGGCCGAACTCGCTGCCCATGAACAGCAGCTTCTTGCCCGGATGCGCATAGTGCCAGGCGTAGAACAGCCGCAAGTTGGCAAAGCGCTGCCAGACGTCGCCCGGCATCTTGTCGAGCATGCTTTTCTTCATGTGCACCACTTCGTCATGCGACAGCGGCAGCACGAAGTTCTCGGTCCACGCATACATCTGGCTGAAGGTCAGCTGATTGTGCTGGTACTTCCGATAGATCGGCTCCTTCTCGATGTAGTCGAGGCTGTCGTTCATCCAGCCCATATTCCATTTCATCGAGAAGCCCAGTCCGCCAAGCTCGACCGGGCGCGATACCGCCGGCCACGCGGTCGATTCCTCGGCGATAGTCAGTACGCCAGGGAAGCGGGCGTGCACTTCGGTATTCATCTCGCGCAGGAAGTGCACCGCCTCGATGTTCTCGCGCCCGCCATACTGGTTCGGCAGCCACTCGCCCGGCTTCCGCGAATAGTCCAGATACAGCATCGAGGCGACCGCATCGACGCGCAGGCCGTCGATGTGGAATTCGTCCAGCCAGTAGAGCGCATTGGCCACCAGGAAATTGCGCACCTCGTTGCGGCCGAAGTCGAACACCAGCGTACCCCACTCCTGATGCTCGCCGCGGCGCGGATCGGCGTGTTCGTAGACCGGCTCGCCGGTGAAACGCGCCAGCGCGAAATCGTCCTTCGGAAAGTGTGCGGGCACCCAGTCGAGCAGCACACCGATGCCGGCCTGGTGACAGGCGTCGACGAAGATGCGGAAATCGTCAGGCGAGCCAAAACGCGCAGTCGGTGCGTAATAACCGGATACCTGGTAGCCCCATGAGGCATCGAGCGGATGCTCGGCCACCGGCAGAAGCTCGATGTGCGTGTAGCCGAGGTCCAGTACGTAGGGGATCAGTTCGGCCACGAGCTCGCCCCAGGTATAAAAGCTGCCGTCGGCATGCCGCCTCCAGGAACCGGGGTGCAGTTCGTAGATGCTGACCGGGCTGTGCTGCCAGTCGAATCGGGCCCGGGCCTCCATCCAGCCACCATCGCCCCATGCGTACGGCGTGTCGTCGGGTACGCGGCTGGTGGTCTCGGGACGCAGGAACATGTGCCGCGCGTAGGGATCGGTCTTGGTCACCAGTTGGCCGTGGCTGCCGAGAATTTCGAACTTGTAGGCGTGGCCGGCATCCAGGCCGGGGATGAACAGTTCCCATACGCCGGACACGCCGCGGCAGCGCATCGGATGGCGACGGCCGTCCCACGCGTTGAAATCGCCAATCACGCTGACGCGTTGCACGGCCGGCGCCCATACCGCAAACAGGCACCCGTCGACACCGTCGATGGTCTTCAGCCGCGCACCCAGCACCTTCCAGATTTCCAGGTGCCGCCCTTCGCCAAACAGATGCAGATCCACTTCGCCCAGCTGCGCGTCGAAGGTATACGGGCATTGCGTGGTATGCCAGTCGCCCCGCCCCTTGTCCTGCCAGCGCAGCAGCGGATGCGTCCCGACTTCACTGTCGTGCGGCAGGAGCAGTTCGAAGCAGTCCGTACCCGCCACGCGCGTCATGCGTGCGCCGGTCGCCGCCAGTTCGACGGCCTCGGCGGCAGGCAGGAAGGCCCGGATCAGGACACGCCCATCGGGCTGCAGATGCAGTCCCAGCACTTCGAACGGGTCGTGGTGCGTGCCAGCCTGCACCCGCATGATGGGCGCACTGACGATGGGCAGGGACGCGCCGGACAAGGGCTGAAGCGGCACATTCATGGCGTGGGCAGAGTCTCGCATCGATTGGCTTTCTGTAATTGTTGTCGTAAACGGGGCGCCAGGTCGGGCGCCAGCGCATCCCATTCAAACCGCCAGGCCCAGTTGCCGCTGTCCGTACCGGGCGTATTCATGCGTGCCTCGCTGCCGAGGTGCAGCACATCCTGCAGCGGCAACATCGCCAGGGCGGCACGACTTTCCAGCACCGTGGCAATCATCGCGTCCAGGACTGCGTCGGGATCCGAGACGCCCAGCCGCTGCATGACCTCGGACTGGACATGATCGGGCAGCGTGCGCCACCAGCCTAACGTGGTGTCGTTGTCGTGCGTACCGGTGTAATACACCGTATCGGGATGCACATTCTCGGGTTTGTGCGGGTTGTCGGCATGGGCGTCGAATGCGAACTGCAACACGGACATGCCGGGCAGCCCGAACTGGTGCCTCAACGCGGTCACGTCCGGCGTGATGATGCCGAGATCCTCGGCCACCAGCGGCAAGTCCCGCATTTCGGCGCTGATCGCCTGCAGCAGCGCCACGCCGGGGGTCGCGCGCCATTCGCCATGGATGGCGGTCGGCTCGCTGGCTGGAATCGTCCAGGCCGCGGCCAGCCCGCGAAAATGGTCGATACGCACCAGATCGAACCACTCGAAATGGGCACGCAGCCGGGCCCGCCACCAGGCGAAGCCGTCGGCCTGCATCCTGTCCCAGTTGTAGTGCGGGTTGCCCCAGCGCTGTCCGGTCTCGGAAAAGTAATCCGGCGGTACGCCGGTCACCACGGTGGGATGTCCCGTTTCATCCAGCAGGAACAGGTGCCGCTGGGCCCACACGTCGGCACTGTCGTGCGCAACGAAGATCGGCATGTCCCCGAACATCCGGATGCCGCGTTCCGCTGCCGCCGCGCGGATGGTCTGCCCCCGCACGGCGGACCGATACTGCTCGGCCATGACGGCTTTCAGCGCAGCGGCATGGCTGTCATCGAACGCGGACAGCGTCTGCGCATCGCGGTCGCGCAGTTCACGCGGCCAATCGGTCCAGGGAGCGCCGCCCTGCTCCTGCTTGATCACCATGAAGCGCGCGTAATCGTCCAGCCAGTGGTGCTGTTTTTTGCGCCAACTGGAGAAACCGCGCATGTCGGCGCGCGCTCCTGGAAACAGCGCCGGATTGACCGCAAACGCCGAGGCGCACTGGTAGGGAGACAGCCCGGACAGCGGAATACCGAGCGGCAGCATCTGCCATATCGTGATACCGGCCGCCTGCAGGAAATCCAGCCAGCGCTCGACGTCTGCCAGCGCGCAGGATGGCAGCGACGTCGGGTGCAACAATATGCCGGCGCGGCGCGTGTTGAAATTCATCCGGCATTCCTGCGCATGGTGCCGGCGTTTTCCGCCCAGCCTCCGCCGCTCGACAGCGGCACATCCAGCAGGGCCGGCGGCGCGACGCCCAGCAGTCGATACAGTTCGCGCAACTGGGTTCGATACAACTGCTCGAAGTCGCTGACGCTGCTTGCCGGGTTGTAATCGCCGAACCACCAGAACCAGTCCGAGCCCTCGCAAACGGCGAGCTGGCGGGTGGCCATCGCCAATTGATCGGCATTCAGTTTCCCAGTCGCCACCACGCTGTCGTAGGCCTGCTTGGCGGCAACCAGATAATCCCAGCCGCGATTCTTGTCGTTCGAGCCGATCCAGGTCGAAAAGCTGCCGTACACCCAACTGCCCGCCGCCAGCCGCTTCATCGGCTTCGACGGGATGTGCGCGACCTGTTCGGCAAAGGTCCCGATCTTGAGCGTGGGATGGTTGGACAGCGCGGCATACAGGGAATTCAGGAAATGGTGGCCGTTGTCGGGGTAATACTCCCAGGCGTTCTCGCCGTCGAGAATGACCGAGACGACATGCCGGTTCGCCTCCTTGCCGAAAAAGGTGGCGATATTTTCCAGATGCTGGACGAAGTCGCCCACCGCGTCGTCGGCGTGCCAGTCGCTGTACTTGAAGCCGATCAGATCCGACAGACCGTCGTCGCGGAAGAAGACCCGCGTCTTGAAGCCGTCGACCTGGGCGGGCGAGAACAACGCACGCTTGGTTTGCGTCTGCTCGGGCGGGTATCCCGACTTGTCGCAGCTGTTGCGCCACACGCCTTCGCCCGACGCCGTCCAGGAAAAATTCATTTTGTCGAGCTGGGCCAGCGCATCCTCGCTGACACCGCCTTCCGACAGCCACACGCCGGCCGGCTTCATGCCGAAATAGCGCTCGAACACCTCGACACCATGCTGCAAATGCCAGCGCGAACGCTCCGCTCCGCCCGGATAGCCGGGCGCATCGGGAACGGGGGCGTCAGGCATTGCATCGCGCAGGTTGGAGAAATCGTTCAGCAGGGGCACGATGGGATGGCCGTAAGGGGTCATGGACAACTCGATCTGGCCGCGTTGGGCAAGCGCGCGATAGCGCGGAATCAGCCCGGCGATGCAGTTCTGCATCAGGTGGAGCAGCTCATGGCGGTCGGCTGCCGAATAATTTTTTTCCTGTGCCATCAAGCGCCGGACCAACGGCAGTTGCCTGAGCGAATGCCCCAGCCAGACGAGGTGATACCAGGTCAGCAGATCGAGGAAATACTGCTCGGACAGATACCCCATCAGCCAGGGAAGACCGGCGCTGTCGCCGCTCGTCTCATCGGTCACGCCGATCATGCTCAGCAGACGATGGAAGGCCGGATACGGATGGATCATGCGCGCCGCGTTGCAACGCTGGCAATCCCGCACGATGCGCAGGCGGCTGGCGGCATCCGACGGAATGCGCTCGACGCCGGACAGCAGATTCAGCATGTGGTCCTGGGTGGGTTTGCCATGCTTCAGCAACACGTCGAGTTGCTGGGCATAATCATCCAGCTGCTCCAGGAGCACCGGCGCAAAGTTGACCACCGTACGCATCGCCGGATAGCGCTCCAGATGCGCGGCCATGTCGCTGTAATCCTTGATGCCGTGCAGGTACACCCAGGGCAGATGGTAGGCGCCCTTGAGGCCCTCCCGGTAATACGGCTGGTGCATGTGCCAGCACAGCACCACATTGAGCGATTTAGCCGTCGTAGTCATTCTGCAGTCTCGCGTAAAGGTTCTGGCCGAGCATCGCGGGCGTCACCAGCACGATGCCTTCGGGCGTGACGTGGAAGCGCCTGGCGTCTTCGACCGGATCCTCGCCGATGACCGTGCCGTCGGGAATGACCGTTCCCTTGTCGATGATGGCGCGGCTGATGCGGCAATTGCTGCCGATCGAGACCTTGGGCAGGATCACGCTGTCCTTGATGAGGCTGTAGCTTTCCACCGTAGTGGCGAAAAACAGCACCGAACGCTTGACCCGCGCGCCCGACAAAATGCAGCCGCCTGCGATCAGCGAATCGATCGCCTCGCCGCGCCGTCCTTCATCGTCGAAGATGAATTTTGCGGGCGGGTATTGCGGCTGGTAGGTCCAGATCGGCCAGTCGCGGTTGTACAAGTTGAGCTCCGGCTCGATCGAGCACAACTCCATGTTGGTCTGCCAGTAGGAAAACAGCGTTCCCACGTCGCGCCAGTAGGCGGGCTCGCCCTTCCTGTCGCGGAAAGGAAAGGCCATGGCGCGCGCCTCGCCGATGTTGGCGGGAATGATGTCCTTGCCGAAATCGTGGCTGGAACTGGTTTTGCCCGCATCCTCGATCAGCGTCTTGTAGAGGAAGTCCTTGGAAAAAATATAGATGCCCATCGATACCAGAGCTGTCCCGGGTTTGCCGGGAATACAGTCGGGATCCTTGGGTTTTTCGGTAAAGCGGGTGATACGCATCTCCTCGTCGACCGACATCACGCCAAATCCACTCGCCTCGGCAGCCGGCACCTCGATGCTGCCGACGGTGAAATCCGCGCCGGTCTGCACGTGGTACAGCAGCATCTCGGAATAATCCATGGTGTAGACATGATCGCCGCCAAGCACCAGCACGTATTCCGGGTGATGGCGCTGCATGATGTCGATGTTCTGGAACAGCGCATCGGCCGTCCCCTGGTACCACTCCTTCTTGTGGGTACGCTGCTGCGCGGGCAGGATCTCGACGAACTCCCCGATCTCGGCACGCATGAAACCCCAGGCGCGCTGCAGATGCCGGATCAGCGAGTGCGACTTGTATTGCGTGAGCACGCCGATGCGGAGAATTCCGGAATTGACGCAGTTGGACAGCGGGAAGTCGATGATGCGGTATTTGCCGCCGATCGGGACGGCCGGCTTGGCGCGCCAGGCGGTCAGGTCCTTCAGCCGCGAACCCTCTCCGCCCGCCAGCACGAGCGCCAGCGTCTTGCGGGTGAGATCGGTCACCATTTTCGGTTCGGTGTAATAGCGGTAAAGGCGTTCCTGTTCGGTCTTGGAAAGAGTCATGAACTGCTCCTCGTCTGTCTCGTTATTGATTGATGGACGGGACGGGGATGCTGCCCACGGGGCATTGCCCCACTGCAAGCGCCCCCGCCACGCCCAGCCTGCTGCTGGTAACCAGGAAAATCGGCGTGCGCTCGACCACGCTGCGCATGCGGCCCTTAGCAACAGCGGCTTCCATGAAGCGAGCGGACTGCATCCGCATGCGCAAATGCGCGCTCACTCCGCCTGCAATATACAGGCCGCCATGCGGCCGATAGAGCAGCGCCACGTTGCCCACCCATGCACCGTACAGATCGACAAAAAGATCCAGTGCAGCCTCGGCGGCGGCATCGCCCGATTCGGCGCGCACGGCAAGTTCGGCACCGTCCACATCGCCATTGGGCAACGGCCGTCCATGTTCGATGCAGTAAAAGCGGTATAGATCGTTCATGGCCGAACCCGACGCCACGCGCTCCCAGGACACATGACCGTATTCTCCACGCAAACGTTCCAGCAGGCGCACCTGGACCGGGCTGGCCGGCGCAAAGTCGATATGCCCGCCCTCGGTGGCAAACGTCCGGTAGTGCCCGCGGTCGTCCGCCAGCATGAAGGCGAGCCCGAGTCCCGTGCCCGCGCCCGTGATGACGCGCACGCCGCCGGGCTCGGCCGGCTGCGGATTGAGCGCGACCCGATCGGCCGCCGACAAGGCGGCTACCCCGGCGGCGGCGGCTTGAAAGTCATTGATGAGTTGGACCTCGGGGATGCCCAGCACAGTCTGCAGCGAGCCTGCATCGACCGTCCAGTCGAGATTGGTCAGGCGCACCTGCTGCGCATGCAACGGCCCGGGCAGCGCCAGGACCAGCCTGTCCGGCCAGGGCGCATCCTGCGCATCGGCGATGAACTGCCGCAACAAGGCTTCCGCAGATGCAAAATCGGCACTGGCATACACCCGTTCGAAGCGCAGACGCATCGCATCGTCCGCCTCGCCCGTCGTCCAGGCCAGCCAGCTTTTGGTTCCGCCAATATCGCCTGCAATCAACTCCATCTTCAAACTATAGGCCAGTGCGTGGGTGACTCATGCGGCGATAATAATTGATCAGGGCGTTGGTCGAGGCGTCATGCCCTGCCACCGGTGCGTCGGCATGCAACTCGGGCAGGATGCGGCTGGCCAGCTGCTTGCCGAGTTCCACTCCCCACTGGTCGTAGGAATTGAGGTTCCAGATCACGCCCTCCACGAAGATCTTGTGCTCGTACAGTGCGATCAGCATGCCGAGTGCATGCGGCGTCAGCTTCTGCAGCAGGATCGCGTTGCTGGGGTGGTTGCCGTCGAACACCTTGTGCGACACGAACTGGCCGGTCTGCGCCGAACCCATTTCACGCTGCGTCTCCTCACGCGTGCGGCCGCGCATCAGCGCCTCGGTCTGCGCGAGAAAGTTGGCGATCAGGATGTCGTGGTGTTCCTGCAATTCGGTGTGCGATTCGATCGACACGATGAAATCGGCCGGGATGATCTTGGTGCCCTGGTGCAGCAACTGGTAGAACGCATGCTGGCCGTTGATACCGGTGGCGCCCCAGACGATCGCGCCGGTGGGATAGTCGACGACGTTGCCGTCACGGTCGACCGACTTGCCGTTCGATTCCATGTCGGCCTGCTCCAGATAGGCCGGCAGGCTGCGCAGGTAATGGTCATACGGCAGGATCGCGTGCGACTCGGCACCGAAGAAGTTGTTGTACCAAACGCCCAGCAGCGCCAGGATGACCGGCATGTTGGCAGCCAGCGGCGCATGGCGGAAATGTTCGTCCATGGCGTGGGCACCTTCCAGCAGTTCGACGAAACGCTCCGCGCCCACCGCCAGCACGATCGACAGCCCGATCGCCGACCACAGCGAATAGCGTCCCCCTACCCAGTCCCAGAATTCGAACATGTTGGCGGGATCGATGCCGAATGCGGCGACCGCCTCGCGGTTGGTCGACACCGCCACGAAATGCCGCGCGATGTGCTTCTCTGCCTGCGACTGCGCCAGGAACCACGCACGCGCATAGTGCGCGTTGGTCATCGTCTCCTGCGTGGTGAAGGTCTTGGACGACACGATGAACAGCGTCGTTTCCGGATTCAGCGCCTCCAGCGCCTCCTTCACATGCGCGCCATCGATGTTGGAGATGAAGTGCACCTTCAGGCGCGGATGACGGTACGGCTTCAATGCCTGGTAGACCATCTGCGGACCGAGGTCGGAACCGCCGATGCCGATGTTGACGATATCGGTGATGCGCTCGCCGGTGTAGCCGCGCCACTCGCCACTCCGCACCCGCTCGGCGAACGCGCCCATGCGCTCGATCACCGCGTTCACTTTCGGCATCACATCCTCGCCGTCGACGATGACGGGATGGTTGCTGCGGTTGCGCAGGGCCACATGCAGGACCGCGCGATTCTCGGTGTTGTTGATCTTGTCACCCCCGAACATGCGCTCGCGCCAGCCAGCGACGTCGGCTTCCTCGGCCAGCCTGACCAGCAGGCCCATGGTTTCGTCGGTGATGCGATTCTTCGAATAATCCAGCAACAGTTCGCCGACCTGCAGCGAGAACCGTTCGAAGCGCGCCGGATCGGTTGCGAACATGTCGCGCATATGGGCCGCTGTGATCACGGCCTGATGGGCTTTCAACTGAAGGCAGACCGGGCGATGCAACGGACCCGCCACCTCATTCCTTTTCCCTTGCACAGATACTGATGATGTCATGCAGTGTTTCTCCCTACCGGAATGTGCCACGCCATTTGGCCATGACATTCGATGCCGTCCGATCGTCATCAAGCAACGGCTGTGCCACTGACGACGAGAAAAACGTCATCTCTTGATTAACCATAGGAAAAATTGGTGATGGGCACATGACAGTCCCAAACACCGCCCCAAAAATGCGCCCCGAATCCTCGATGCCGCCATAAGACAGGGACGAGCATGCACCCAAAAGGTGCCCTTGAAGCGATCTATCTTCATGCGCAGGATTGGTACGCTCCTTGCTGCACCCTAGATAGGCACGATGCTGGCGGTCCGGCCTCCCAACAAAAAAAGACAACTCATTGTTTTTACTGGGCCATGATTTTGGACCACACGGCCAGCCTGTTAATCGTTCGGCAGTAGCTGGCGAAAACTCGGAGAGGTGGGATATGCATGTTTTGATCACGGGCGGCGCAGGATTCATCGGATCGCATCTGGCGGAGCACCATTTGGCGCGGGGCGACCAGGTCTATGTCGTCGACAATTTGAGCACGGGCTCGCTTGCGAACATCGACCCCTTCCGCGGCAACCCGGCTTTCCGTTTTGCCGAGGCCGACATCCTGCACTGGAACGGCCTCGACAAGGCCGTCGCCTGGGCCGACCGCATCTACCACATGGCCGCGGTCGTCGGCGTGAAAAAGGTACTGGAAGACCCGGTGGCCGTGATGGCGACCAACATGACCGGCACCGAACGGATCCTGCGCGCCATCCAGCACGGGGGATGGAACCCGCAGGTCATCATCGCCTCGACCTCGGAGGTGTACGGCTTCAACACCAGCAGCAGCTTCGCGGAGATCGACTACATCGTGCTGCCCTCCGCCGGCCGCCTGCGCTGGGCCTATGCCGTGACCAAGCTGGCGGACGAGTTCCTCGCCTTCTCCTACGCCCGCAAATACGGCCTGAACATCGTGGTCGCCCGGCTGTTCAATACCATCGGTCCCAACCAGGTCGGGCATTACGGCATGGTGGTGCCCAGTTTCGTCAGGCAGGCGGTCAACAACGAGCCGCTCACCGTCTACGGCGAAGGCAACCAGACACGCTCGTTCTGCGACGTACGCGACACTGTGGTGGCGCTGGATCGCCTTGCCGGCTGCCCGGCGGCCTGGGGCGAGGTAGTGAACGTCGGTAACGACCAGGAGATCTCCATCCACGACCTGGCCTCGCTGATCGTGCAACGCGCACACAGCAGCTCGCCGCTGCACTACATCTCCTACAAGGATGCCTACGGCGAGGAATTCGAGGACGTCACACACCGGCGTCCGGTACTCAACAAACTGCGGGCGCTCACCGGATTCGAACCGGAATGGAAACTGAACGACACCCTTGACGACCTGATCGAGCGCGAATCCGCGAAGATCCGGCGCGTCGCCTAGAATAGACGCCCCATGGCCACGACACCTTATTTCATCCTCAGCCCGAACACGGTGCTGAGCCTCATCGGCCTGGCCCACGGACCGGACAAGACCCTTCCCAATCCGGCCGAGGATTGGCGCGAGGCCACGGTCGATGTCGTGATCCCCGCCTTCAACGAGGAAAGCAACATTCCCCTGTGCCTGGCCGCGCTGGCGCGCCAGACCCGCAAGCCCACGCGCATCATCCTGATCGACGACGGCAGCCACGATCGCACGGTCGAATATGCCCAGACCTTCTGTGCCCTCAACGGCATGGACCTGATCACGATCCGGCGCGCGCACTCGATCGGCAAGACGCCGACCCTGAAGCGCCAGTCGCGCGAATTCGATTCCGACGTCGAGTTCATTCTCGACGGCGACACCGTGCTGGAATCGGAAAATTACATCGACCGCGTGGTCGAGGAGCTCTACAAGGGCGCCGGCATCGCCAGCGCCTGCGGCACCGTGTTGCCGCTACGCGACCGCGACCGCCACGCCATGCTGCAGACCGAGGCGCTGCGAACCTTTCTCAAATCCCATCCCGAAGCCACCATCTATCCCAGGGTGGGCTGGTTCCACCACCTGCAGCGCGGCATCACCAACATGTACCGCGACGTGCTGTATTACTTCCTGCAGATATTCGTGTACCTGGGGCAGGTGACCTTCTTCGGCAGCATTCTCAATCCGGTGGGATGCGCCGTGGCCTACCGCCGCAGCGTGCTGAAAACCATCGTGTTCGACCGCTACGAGCCGATCCTGGGCGATGACCTCACCAATTCGGAAGACATCTTCATCGGCTTCGCCATGAACGACAACGGCTACCGCAACATCCAGGTGACCGACGTCTACGCCCGCTCGCAGGAACCGGAAGTCGGCCGGGTGCCGGGGCAGATCTATCTGTGGTCCTCGTCCTTCCTGCAGAGCTGCTACTATTTCGACGACCTGATGCGCAGCCCGTTCAAGGCCTTCAAGCGCTACCGCCGCAAGAAGAAGGAAGCCGCCAAAGTGACAGGAAACCACGCCGACAAACGCGTGCATTTCGAACAGTACCGCCAGCCCTTTGGCGCCGACTACACACGCAAATACGGCCGCCCGATCGGCTGGGTGCTGTTCATGTCGGCGTTCGAGAAAGTGGCCTTTCCGACCGTGCTGCTGATCATGATCCTGCTGCAGCTGTGGGAGCCGCTGGCGATCACGCTCATTGCGGAAACCGCCGTCGGCACCAGCATCTTGGTCACGGTGGCCAAGGGACATCGGCTGGAATATTTCGTCAAGAGCCTGCTGGTGATGCCGTTGCGTTATGCCGTGTTACTGTTCGATCTCATCACGATCGGCCGCTTCGCCGCCGACCTGTGGATCTTCCGTAACCGGCGGTGGCGCAAATGAAATTGCTTCCGATCCTCGCTCTGGCCTGTCTCGCGGCGGCTGCGCTGCCGGCGGCTGCGCAGCCCGTCCCCGACGCCGGCCTGCGTGCCGAGATGCAGGGTCAGTGGACCGACGCAGTGGGCATCTATCAGCGCGCGCTGGCAGCCAACCCGGCACAGGCGAATTTATGGGAACGCATCGCCGACATTCGCGCCACCCGGCTCAACGATCCCGCCGGGGCCGCCGAAGCCCTGCGTGAGGCAACGCAATACGCGCCCATGGACGCCCGCCTGCACTACAAGCTTTCGCAGGCCTATGCCGTCATCCAGAAAGGTCCGAGTGCGCTGGCCGCCATCGCGCAAGCCGTCGAACTCGACCCGGGCAATCCGGCCTACTTGCGCGCGCGCGGCGAAATCGCCCTGTGGACCGGCTATTACGCCGTGGCGACCGACAGCTTCGAACGCATCCTTGCCGCGACGCCCCAGGATGCCGATGCCCTGCTCGGCCTCGCCCGGGCCAACGCGCGCAGCGGCAAGAAGGACACGGCCGTGCCGCGCTACCGCACCTACCTGGCGCAGCGTCCGCAGGACAAGGACGTGATGCTGGAGTACATGGAACTGGAAGCCGAGCGCGGCGACACCCAGGCCGTCCAGGAATATGACACGCTCTACCGCCAGCGCTTCGGCACGAGCAAGGAATACTGGCTGCGCATGGCTGATCTCTATGCGTTGGGCAACCATCCCGCGGCCGCGTCGGCCGCACTCAAGGAAGCGAGCCGCCTCGCCCCGCAGGATCATGCCCTGTTCTACCGCCTCGCGCAGAGCTACTCCACCGACAAGGAATCCGGCGACGCAGCGGACGCCATCGAGCACGCGGTGGCGCTCGACCCGACCAACCTCGAGTACCTGCGCAGCCGCGCCGACATCGCCGCTTGGCGCAGCGACTACGCCACGGCGCTGGACAGCTACCGGCGCATCCTCGCGATCGCGCCGGACGACCCCGGGGCACGCCTGGGGATTGCCCGTGTGTATTACTGGCGCAGCCAGCTGGACGACTCGGCACGCGCCTATCGCGACTACCTGGCCAGGCAGCCCGGCGTGGCAGCCGCATCGATGGAATACATCGTCGTCGTCACCGAACTGGGCGACTACGCGCGAGCGATGGAACTACTGGAAGCCTACAAGACGCGCTTCGGCGACAACCTTGCCTACCGCAAACAGAAGGCACGCGTACTGGCCTGGGCGGAACGGCCGACGCCCGCCCTCGGCCTCATCGCGGCACTCGAACCGGAACTGCGCGACGACTACGAACTGGGCTACACCCGCACCATCGCCCTGCATTACGCCCATCGCCCGCGCGAAGCGCTGGCGAGCCTTGCCGACGTCGCGCGTCTGCGCCTGGACAGCAAGGAAACCGCAGACCTGACCCGCTTCATCTACACGCCGCAGCGATCCAACGCCACGCTCAATCTAGGCGACGAGTCGGCCTCCGACAACATCACGCTCCGCCATGCCGGACTGGCGGGCGAATACGTGATCAACCCCGAAACCCGCCTGTTCGGCGGAGCCGACCGCCAATCGATCAATACGAAAGCCGGCAGCCCCTACGCCAGGCCGGACGGCGGCACCACCGTCGGCTACAACCGCGCCTGGCTGGGCGTCCAGCACCGCATTTCACCCAGGCTGTCGCTCGACGCGCAGGTCGGCGGCGGCACTGCCACGGGCGACAGCCGCTTCCTCTACGAACTCGGCGCCGACCTGCAACCGAGGGACGAACTTGCCCTGCGGCTGTCACGCCGCCAGGACTTGTTTGCCGTGTCGCCGCGCGCCGCGGCGCTCGGCATCGAACGCCGTGCCAACACCGTCGACGCGACCTGGACCCCCGACCTGCGCTACACCGTCGCCAGTCGCCTCGCCTACGACACCTTCTCCGACGGCAACGAGCGCTGGGAGGCCGAGCTTGCGCCGCGCCGCGCCATCCTGCGAACGCAGCGCTGGAACCTGGACCTCGGCGTGAGCGGCCGCTGGTTCGGTTTCGACCAGGACCCGGGCAACGGCTACTACGCCCCCTCCCTCTATCAACGCTACGCACTGACCGCCTTCACCTACTGGAAGATCAGCGACGACGACGGTGTGAGCATGGCCTTCAGCTACGGCCCCTACAAGGACAACAACCAATCCGGCTTTCGCAGCGGCGGCGACATCGTGGCGGAAGGCTTCTTCGGCCTGTACCGGGACTGGTTCCTCGACGTGAAGGCTGGCTTTTCCAGCTATGGCGGCGGCCCCACGGCGGGATACCGCTCGCGCACGTTCGAACTCGGCCTGACACGCCGTTTCTAAGCCGTCCAGCAAGGCGACCCTCACCGGCACGCGTCGTCCTTGGATAACATGACACGCTGGCTGTTTTTCCTTCTCTGCCTGTTCCCCTTCGCCGCGTCGGCCGCGCCGCCGCTGGAACGCACGGTCGCGGTCACCTGCGATGATCTGCCCTTTGCCTCGGTTCCGACCGAGGACGACGGCTATCTCGAGGACATGACCGCCCGCCTGTTGCATAGCCTGCAGGTCGAGCACGTAGCCGCCGTCGGTTTTGTCAACGAGACGAAACTGACCCGCGACGGCGTTCCCGATGCGGCGCGGATCGGCCTGCTGCGCGCGTGGCTGCAGGCCGGCTTCGAGCTCGGCAACCACACTTTTTCGCACCTCTCGCTCAACCGGGTACCGCTCGCTGCGTTCGAGGCCGATCTGCTGCAGGGCGAAACCGTGACCCGCCCCCTCATGCAGCGCGAAGGCAAGACCCTGCGCTGGTTCCGCCATCCCTTTCTGCATCGGGGGACGACCCCCGAAGTACGCGCGGCCTTCCGGGATTTCCTGACGGCGCACGGCTATGTCGTGGCCCCCGTGACCGTGAACAGCCCGGAATGGGTGTTCGCCGCCGCGTATGCCCGGGCGCAGGCGCAAGGCGACGAGGACACGGCACACCGCATCGGCGCCGCTTACGTGCCCTACATGCAGACGGTGTTCGCGCAGACCGAGCAGCTGGCACTCGACCTGTTCGGCCGCCCCATCGCCCACGTGCTGGTGCTGCACGCCAACGCGCTCAATGCGGATCATTTCGACGCGCTCGCCGCCATGCTCAGGCAACGCGGCTACCGTTTCGTCAGGCTGGACGACGCGCTCCGCGATCCCGCCTACGCCTCGCCCCTGGGTGCGAGCGGCGCGGAAGGGGAATCCTGGCTCGAGGGCTGGGCCCGCCAGGCTGGCCTGCGGCCGCCGCTGCCGCCGCCCGTCCCGGGTTTTGTCACCCAGTGGGCCGGGGCCGCCGCGTTGCGCGGCTACTGACATGTCCTGGCGCATCCCCTTCATGGCGATCGCGATCGCCGTCACGTGCACCACGGCCACCTTCGCCCTTGCCGCCGGCGGCGTACGCAGCCTGGCACACACGACTGGGATCCGCTTCGGCACCGCCGTGAACGTCGAGGCCCTGGGCACGGACGCCTCCTATTCCAAGCTGCTGGCGCGCGAGTTCGACCTCGTCACGCCGGAGAACGCGATGAAATTCTCCGTCATCCAACCCGAACGCGGACGTTTCGACTTCACACAGGCGGATGCCCTCGTCGCATTCGCCGAAGCCCACGCCATGCAGGTGAACGGTCATGTGCTGGTGTGGGACCAGCAACTGCCGGACTGGCTGACGCAGGGCCATTTCAGTTCCGACGAACTGAAGGCCATCCTGCGCGAGCACATCCAGACCGTGGTCGCCCACTATCGTGGACGCGTGGCCTCATGGGACGTGGCGGCGGAAGCGGTCGGCGAAGACGGCAAGCCGCGCGAGACCTTCTGGTCGCGCGGCATCGGCGCGGACTATCTGGCGCTGGCATTCCGCTGGGCGCACGAGGCCGACCCGCAGGCCCGCCTGCGCTACAACGACTACGGCGGCGAGGGCGCAGGCGCCAAGTCGGACGGCATCTACACGCTGGTGGCCGACCTGCGCACGCACCGCATCCCGATCGACGCCGTGGGCCTGCAGATGCACGTGAGCCTCAACGACGCACCGCGTGCCGAGGACGTGCGCATCAACATGAAGCGTCTGGCCGCGCTCGGGCTGCAGACCGACATCACCGAAATGGACGTGATGCTGTCCATGCCGGCAAGCCGCGCGGCTCTCAGGAAACAGGCTGTGCTGTATGGCGCCATGCTGCAAGCCTGCCTGGCCGTACCGCAGTGCCGCAGCTTCTCCATCTGGGGGGCGACCGATCGTTATTCGTGGATACCGGAATTCTTTCCCGGCCAGGGTGCGGCGCTGCTATTCGATGCGGATGGCCGTGCCAAGCCGGCGTACTACAGTGTTCGGCGACTGCTCCAACATGCTGGACGGGGCAAGGCTGGCAGACCGTAGGTCGAATGGGCAGCTCCAGGATCATTTACACGCTTGAAGAGTGAAGCAGGACCAGGCTACCGTTTGGGCGTTTTCCTCGGCTGCCTGGTTATCGGCCAAAGGCGCCACCGGCCTCTTAACCTACTACATCCGCTGTACACGCAAGACCGGCCGTTGACGTGCCTCTCGTTCCTGAACGACCGCTTTACCCGGTTCAGAGGTTAGAACCCGACCCGAAGCAGCCACGAAATGTGTCGAGTGATGCCACCACAAGGCGGCCATTCAAGGCCAGAGCTTTGCCACGGAGCCTGCCTTGGCCCGAGGCGACGAATACTGACGGCGAGCCTCCACGAGGCCCGGAGGCGGTTCAGCATTGACCTAAATCGTGCTGTCATGCTTTGGCGTTGGTGTTTCGAGGGTACTTATTCAGCGAAGCCCACAATGCCTCCCGGCACGGTGGAGGCGCCGAACCGCCCCAGCCCCATTTCCACCAGCCCTTCGGGACGGCGCAGCAGAAACAGTGCTTCCAGCCCCATGCGCTGTGCCAGGCCCAAGCCTTCTCCAGGGCCGGCCACCAGCAGTGCGGTGGCCCAGGCGTCCGCGTGCATGCAGGTGCGCGCCAGCACGGTGACCGATGCGACGGCATTGTTCACGGGCGCAGCGCGGCGCGCGTCCATGGTGTGTGCGAGGCGCGCATCACCCACCTGTAGATAGCGCCGGTAGTCGCCTGATGTGGCCACAGCCAGGTCCTGCAGTTCGATGACTCCGTGCACCGCGCGACGCCCAGCCTCGGGCTGCTCCAGCGCCACGGCCCAGGGCGCACCGCTGGCCTGGCTGCCCACTGCGCGCAGCTCACCATCAAGCGCCACCAGCGCATGTTGCACCCCGTGCTGCTGCAGCACGGCGGCCATGCGGTCTACCGCGTAGCCCTTGGCAATGCCGCACAGGTCGAGCTGCAAGGGGGCGCGCTTGCGGGCGCGGCCTGCGGGGCGGTCGAGCTCCAGGCACTCGTGCGTAGGGCGCGGCGCGAGTTGGCGTGCGGTGCGGATCGCCTCAGCGTCGGGCGCATCGCGCACCGCGCCAAAGCCCCAGGCATCGACCAGCGCGCCGACGCCCGGATCAAACGCGCCGGCACTGAGGCGGTGGATATCGAGCGCGCAGGCCAGCACCTCCAGCATTTCGGCGGGCAGTTCGACCCAGGCGTCCACGGGCGCACGGTTCAGGCGCATGAGGTCGCTATCGGGCTTCCAGGGAGACATCTGCTCGTCCACCTGCTGCACTGCGGCGGCGAGGTCCCGGCGCAGGGCCGCCAAGTCCAGGCTGGCGTCGGCGTCCACACTGGCGGACCAGCGCGTGCCCATGGTCGGGCCGTGCAGCGTGGTTCTTCTGCAGAGCACAGCAGGTTCAGAAGACGTCTTCGGCATAGCGTTCCTTCGCTTTGAGCTGCGATATGCTCAACTGCAGTGGCGCCAGCACGGCGTCCAACGTCTCGGCCACGTCGCGCGCCATAGCGCGGCTGCCGCAGACACGCACGATGGCGCCTTGGGCCACCAAGTCGCGCACGCGCTCGGCGTCGCGGCGCAGGGCGTCCTGCACATAGCCACCACCCTCCGGTATGCGCGAGAACACCGTCTGCATACTGGCCAGTCGTCCTTCGCCGAGCCAGTGGTGGATCTCGGGGCCGAAGTAAAAATCCCGCTCAGGGTTGCGCCCACCAAAGTACAGGTGCATAGGGGTGTGCCGGTCGTTGCGGCGGATGAAGCCTGCCAAGGGCGCCACCCCCGTGCCCGCCCCGATCAGCAGCACGGGCTGCCGCGTGCGCGGCAGCGCAAAGCCGGGGTTGGATCGGATGAACGCGGCGATGTGGTCGCCCGGCTGCAGGCCCAACAGGTGCGTAGAGCACAGGCCGCCGGGCATCTGGCGTACGCAGATTTCCAGAAACCCGTCCTCCCAGCCCGACGCCAGCGAGTAGTAGCGGGGCACGGCCGAGCCCGGCGGCACGATGCCCACGAGGTCGCCTGCTGCAAAGTGCGCCAGACCGCGCCCGTGCAGGCGCTCCCCACCGCTCTGCGCGGGCCACGCAAAGCGCAGGATCGCCGTGGGCTGGTCGACGAGCCCCGGGTAGTCCTGGCGCGTCACGAGCGTGAGCGCAGTGGTGGGCGGCATGCGTGGCACATGCTCCAGCACGAGAGGTTCGCCGAGCGCCTGCGCCAGGGCCTGGCCCCAGCGAGCGAACTGCTGGCTCGATTGCTGGTGGATGCATTCCAGCGGCAGCAGCGCGGGCCAGCCCTGTGCACGCAGGGCTTTCTCCAGCGCCTCGGCAAAGGCGCAGAACGCCGGGAACTGTCGGTCGCCAAAGCCCAGTACCGTCACCGGCACGGTGTTGCTGCTGAGCTTTGCCATGCGCTTCAGGGCGTGGCTGGCGTGGGCCGGGGCTTGGCCCTCGCCATAGGTTGCGGCGAGCACAAACACCTGCCGCGTGGCGGCCGTGGTCTGGAAAAGCTCCAGTGCGCCGGTGTACACGCGGTGACCGTTGTGGCTCAGCGCATCGTGCAACGCTTGGGCAAAGCCCCACGTGCTGCCACCTTCGCTGGCAACGAAGATGAGCACGTCGGCCTGTGCCAGCGGGTTGTTGCCCGTGATGTGCGGCGCCTGGCGGCGTGCCTGCCACCAGATGACGACGCCCGACAGCCAGAACAACAGCACGCTGGCGCCCACGAGCGCGAGCACCACGGCCCAGGGCCACGCCCCTTCACCCGTGTGCAGCACCAGAGCCCAGTCGTAGATGCGCTGCGCCAGGGTGACGTCCTGCCAGGCCAGTGTTTTCCCTGAGTAGCGGTCGATCCGGCCTTCGCCCTGACTGGTGGCCACCTTCCAGGTGTCTTCAGGATCGGCAGCGTCGGGGAAATTCAGCTTGCGCAAGTCCTGCACAGAGAGGTTTTGCAGCAGGGAAAGCTGCCCCACGGGCAGAGCCGTCTGGCCGGTGGCCACGGAGACCACGTCGGGCTCGGTCCCGGCGTCCAGCGCCACCAGTCCCAGGGTCGAGGCGCTCATGGTCAGCGCCGTGAGCGACGTCAGGCACAGCACCGCCAGCACCACCCGGCCCGTGACCACGTGGATGCGCTGCGCCAGCGAGCCACGCACCCGTGCCGCCAGCCGCCGCCAGCCGCCCATGCGGCGCAGCAGCAGTATGAGGGCCGAGACGCACAACACCCCTATGGCCAGCGCAATGCCCGCCGCACCCCAACGCCCGGCGTCGCCCAGGAGCAGCGAGCGGTGCAGGTTCTTCACCCAGCGCGGCAGCGCCGAAGGCTGCCAAGCGCCCAGCACGCGACCATCGGCCGGGTCCACGTAGTGCGCCTGCGCCTGGTCGCCGACAAAGCCGAACACCACGATGGCGCCCGAGGGCACGTGGCGGATTTCCTCAGCACCCGGGACGTTGCGTGTCACGCGCTCCACCAGCGTGGCCACCGACAGGTCGTCTGGCGCGGCGGGTGCCTGCCACGCCTGCTGCACCGGATCGAACGCCAAGATGGCGCCGGTAATTCCCAGTACCACGGCCAGCGCACCAATCGTAAGGCCCAGCCAGCGGTGGGTTGCCTTCCATCCCATGTGCGCGTCCTTTACTGCAGTTGGAAGGTCAGCGTCTGGATGTACTGCTTGCCGGCCTGCGGCTTGCCGGCGTTGCCGGTGGACAGCGGCACGCGCACTTCCGACGGGCTGTCGCGCATATCTTCAGCCGCAGCGTCAATGCGAATTTCGTAGCCCGCGTCAATCAGCGCAGCGGCCAGGTCGGCCGTAACCTTGAGCGTGCGCCCCGCACCCACGCTGGCGCCGGTCACGCCGGCGAGGCGTTTGGTGTCACCGCTTGAGAGGCGGTTCCAGTCGGACAGGTGCTTGTAGTACTTGGCCTTGCCGCCGGCCACCCACAGCGTGCGCACATAGGCTCCTTTGGCGTTGGTCAGGTATGCGGCCAGGTAGGCACCGTCGCCGCCGTAGTTCTTGAGTTGGGCGGTCAGCGTGAGCTGGCGGCTGTGCGCCAGGGCGGGAATGGTCAGCGCGCAGGCGGCGGCCACAGTGGTCAAAAGTAGTTTGGACATGGTGATACTCCAGTGGGGGATTAATCGATCTGGCCGCGCGGTGCGGTGCCAGGGGGGAATGGGGACGATGGTGCGGCGGCGCCGTCTGGTTGCGGCGCGGCGTGCTCACGGTCGCGCTCTCGTGAACGCTGGCGGTCCCCTTGCTTCATCTTCAATACCTTCAGGGTTTCCGGATCGATTTTGGCCTTGAAGATGCGGCCCTGTGAGTCTGTGCCGCGAATTTCGTAGCAGCCGTCGTCGATTTTCAGCCGCTGGATTTGCCAGCCCTGTCGGGCTGCCATCTGCCGCACGGCCTCGCGTGACTGCCAGCGCTCTACCGGCGCATCGCAATCGTCATCGGCCAATGCGGGCAGGGCGGCCAGGCCCAGTGACAGGGCCAGCAAGCCACGGCGCAGGGAGGGATGCATAACAAGCAATTTGCGGTGCTGGCGTTTCATGGAAAACTCCCTTTCAGTACATTAGTGCTTCTGTCAGCTTACGGGCACCACGTCGAACTCACACAATAGGCCAGGAGCGGTAACAATTAAGGAGGTCCGCCCTACCTCCCTTAGCGGTCAACGTTTGACATGGGAGGCGGGGGGGGGCGGGGGGGGGGGGGGGGGGGGGGGGGGGGGGGTGGTGGGGGGGGGGGCGCCCGGCGCCGCCCCCCCCCCCCCCCCCCCACGGTTCTGGGCCTGGTGGCCGGTGCTG
>JAIBEL010000006.1 GCA_019459285.1 Rhizobium sp.
GGGTTTGCAGGGCGACCATTAAAACCAGCTTTACGCGGCCCTTAAAAATTTACCCGAGGCGCGAGCCGCGCACTTGGGCGGGCTCGCACTGATGCAGGCCATGCCGTCCTTGGTCGAGCAGGATCTCCCGGGATTCGGCGCCGCCATCCACGCCATCCAGCAGACGGTGGGCGACCATTTCGCGCCAGCCCAAGGTGGACGGTTCGCCAGCCACCACGTGGCCAGCGCGCTGGCCTGGCTGGCACGGAACGGCGCCGAAGGCATCGGGCAAAGCTCGTGGGGACCCACCGGTTTTGCATTGATTGACTCGGAAATCCAGGCGCGTTCCCTGGCACGCGCCGCATACAACGAGTTCGGTACCGAAGGGCTGGAGTTCATGGTGTGTTCCGGCCGCAATCGCGGTGCGGAAATCCGCACCGAGGCGTACCGGGCCCAGGCGCATTCCTGAATAACAACAGCTGGAGAAAACAATGGAAAAACCCTATTTGCTGCACTTTGCCACGCCCGGCACACGGGTCAGTCCGTTTGACGTGAACATGGCCTACGATGCCGGCTGGAACGCCGTGATCCCGTATTCGGGCGTGGGGTTGGAAGACATCGCAGGCTTTACCCAGGACGCGATTTTTTCACGGGGTCCGAAAGGCGCGAAGCGCACCGGCATCTTCATCGGCGGACGCGATCCCATGCTCGCCGCCGGCATGCTCGACGCCGCACGCAAGGCAATGGTGCCGCCCTTCGAAGTGTCGGTCTTCGCCGATCCGAGCGGCGCCTTCACCACCGCCGCGGCCATGATCGCCGCTGTGGAAAAAGCCCTGGCCGGCACCCAAGGCAGCACGCTTGCCGGCCGCCGCGTCACCGTTTTCGGCGGCACCGGCCCGGTCGGCATGATTGCAGCCGTACTCGCTGCCCAGGCGGGCGCCGAGGTCACGATTCCCGGCCACGATGGCCTGTTCCGGGCGCAGTCTGCCGCCGAGACCATCCAGGCTCGATTCGGCGTGACGGTATCCCCCATCGACGCCAGTTCCGACGATGCCAAGACGGCGCTCATCGCGGACACTGAAATCGCGCTCGCCACGGCGAAGGCCGGCGTCCAAGTGCTGGGGCCGACGCATCTCGCGCACGCGACGCGGTTGATGGTGGCGGCCGACATCAACGCAGTCCCGCCAGCCGGAATCGAAGGGATCGGCGTCATGGACGATGGCAAGCCGCTTGTGGCAGCGTCCGGGCACGCCGTGGGAATCGGGCCGCTCGCCATCGGCAACATCAAATACAAGGTTCAGCAAGGGCTGCTGCAAGCCATGCTGCGCACGGACAGCCCGCTTTATCTGGGCTTTGCCGACTGCTTGCGCGAGGCCAGGCTGCATGCCGCCTAAGGCCTTTCTGCTCACTTCGCTGTCCGGGCGCGTGCTGGCCAAGGCAGCGGCGCGCGCGCAGCGCTCGGTCGTCGGGATCGATGCCTTCGCCGACCAGGATACCTGCGGGATGGCCTTGAAATGGACACGCTCGCCCCTGGACCGCAACGGTGCATTCGACGCGACCGCCATGCTGGATGCGGCCGATTCGGTCTGTCCGCCTGCCGCCTGTCTCGGACTGGTCTATGGATCGGGACTCGAAGCCCAGCCGGCCCTGCTGCGCGGGCTGTCCGAAGGGCGGATCGTACTGGGCAACTCGCCAGACGTCCTGGAAACCGTCGCGGATCCGGAACGCTTCAGCAGCCTGCTCGCGGCGCTCGGCATTCCCCATCCGGCAACCCGCATGTCACGTCCGGCAGAGGTTGCCGGCTGGCTGTCCAAACAGGCCGGTGCGTGCGGCGGCACGCATGTACGCCTCGCATCCGCCATGCCCGAAAGCGATGCGGGACGCTATTTCCAGCGGCAGGTCGCCGGCGAGGAATGGTCCTTCCTGTTTCTGGCCAATGGACGCGACATCTGCTCGATCGGTTTCAACCAGCCCCTGACGGCTCCTCTCCAGGCATCCGGACGTTGGAGCTATGCCGGCGCGACACGCATGGATGCCGGCCCGTCCGGGGTTGACGAAGCCGTCATGCATGCGGCACGGGCGCTCACCGCCCGGCTCGGCCTGGTCGGCCTCAACGGCCTCGACTTCATTGTCACCCACTCCGGCTGGGTATTGCTGGAACTGAATCCGCGTCCGCCCGCCACGCTGGAATTATGGGATGTGCCGCTGCTGCCCTGCCTGTTCGATCTGCACGTCGAAGCCTGCAAGGGACGATTGCCTGCCCGCCTGCCTCATCCTGACGGCAGCATGGCCGTGGCGGTGGTCTACGCCGAAACCCGCTTGCTGATTCCGACCGATTTCGCATGGCCTTCCTGGTGTGCGGATCTGCCTTGGGCGGACAGCGTGATCGAGGCCGGCGACCCTGTCTGCACGGTCCGTGCGGACGGTCCGGATGCAGCCACCGCCCGGCACCAGGCGCTCGGCAGGCGTCAGGAGATCCTGCAATGGCTGGATCGTTTCGCCTCCCCCGCAACCGGTTGGAATGACCCTGCCGTCGCGCAATCCACTCAGATGTTCCCGGCCTGATGACACACCCGATGAAGCACGTTCCCAGCGTCAACCAGCTCGCAGCCCCCTTGGTCAAATATCTGGTGGACCACGCTGAGGAACTGCGCCTGGCGGTTTCGCGGCAGGACAATGGCGTACGTATCGTCGATGCGGGTATCCAGGCAACGGGTGGCATCGAGGCAGGCCGGCGCATCGCCGAAATCTGTCTCGGCGGCCTCGGACGCGTCACCCTAGTCCCGGCCGCTGCCCAGGCCGACTGGCCCTGGGAATTGTCCGTTTCCACTGCGCAGCCGGTGCTGGCCTGTCTGGGCAGCCAGTACGCCGGATGGAGCCTGTCGCACGGCGAAGGCAAGGGCAGTTTCTTCGCATTGGGATCGGGACCCGGCCGCGCACTGGCCGGCAAGGAAGAACTCTTCGCTGAACTCGCTTATCGCGATCGCGCGGACTCGGCCTGCCTGGTTCTCGAAACCGACAAGATCCCGCCGCTGCCCTTGCTGGACAAGATCGCCGGCCAGTGCGACGTGTCCCCCGACCGTCTGACCTTGATCCTGACGCCCACCACCAGCCTGGCCGGCAGCGTGCAGGTGGTGGCCCGCGTACTCGAAGTGGCCCTGCACAAGGCGCACTTCCTGGGCTTCCCGCTCGATCACATCGTCGACGGCATGGGCACGGCTCCGGTCTGTCCGCCCTCGCCGGATTTCCTGACCGCCATGGGCCGCACCAACGATGCGATCCTCTTCGGCGGCCGCGTGCAGCTGTTTGTCGCCGGCGAGGAAACGGCAGCCGAGGCGCTTGCGCAGCGCATGCCAAGCGAGGCCTCCAAGGATTATGGCCAGCCTTTCGCGCAGGTATTCAAGGATGCCGGACACGATTTCTACAAGATCGACCCGCTATTGTTCGCGCCGGCACAGATCATCGTGACCTGCCTCGGAACAGGGCGCAGTTTCCGCGCCGGCCAGCTCAACGCAGACTTGCTGGAGCGCTCGTTCTCATGACACGCCGCATCGCGATCTTCACCGACGATCCGGGCTGGCATGGCAAGCAGCTCAAGCGTGCGTTCGCGCACAGAGGCTACGCGGCCAACTACCTGTCGCTGACGGATTGCCGGGTGGACCTGGGCCAAGCCGGCGGCGTGGCGATTCCCGGTTTCGAGCATGCGCTACCCGATGGCGTGTTCGTGCGCGGCGTGCCGGGCGGAACCCTGGAGCAGGTCATCCTGCGTCTCGATTTCCTACACGTGTTGCCGCTGCTGGGCGTGCCTGTCTACAACTCGGTCCGCGCCATCGAGAAAAGCGTGGACAAGGCGATGACCAGCCTGCTTCTGCATCACGCGGGTATTCCGACGCCACCCACGTGGGTAACGGAGTCCGAATCCCAGGCGCGTACCCTGCTCATGCGCGAAATCGCACTGGGACACGAATTGGTGCTGAAGCCGCTGTTCGGTTCCCAGGGAACGGGGCTCAAGCGTCTGGCTTCTCCTGCCGATCTCCCGCCGGGAGAAGCGTACCGGGGCGTGTATTACCTGCAGCGCTACATCGGCGGCGAGACGGGCTCATGGGAGGACTACCGGGTACTCGTGATCGGCGGCCGCAGCCGTGCCGCCATGACGCGCCAAGGCACCAGCTGGATCAACAACGTGGCCCAGGGCGCCGCCTGCCGGCCTGCCCCCATCGACCCGGAATTGTCCAGACTGGCCGAGGACGCCGCCCGTGCACTCGACATGGACTATGCGGGAGTCGACCTGATACGCGATCCCGAAGGCCGCCTCAACGTGCTGGAAGTGAACAGCATTCCGGCCTGGCGCGGCCTGCAAAGCGTCGTCAAGGACAATATCGCCGCCATGCTGGTGGATGATTTTCTCGACCGGCACGTGGTCAGGGAAGCCCGGGAGCAGTGCGCATGAACGCTCCCATGTTGCGCGCGCCCGTCGCCCCGCAGTTGTCCGATCTGTTTCTTGCCGCCTGCGAGATGGACGTGGTCGCCTTCAAGCCCGGCAACGTGAGCTGGGAATCCCCCGGGCACGGCATGACCGCCGAGGATTTCCTGATCAGCGCCAAGGCGGCCGCGCCGCATGTGGCCGATCCCGACCTCCACATCGGCGAACGGATCTACCGCGCGGTCGAGGCAACCCGGGAAGCGGTCGGCTGCAATACCAACCTCGGCATCGTGTTGCTGGCCGTGCCGCTCATTCATGCCGCCCAGCATTGCATGCCGGGAGACATCCTGGCGCACCGGCTCCAGCGCAGCCTGGCTGCACTCACTCGCGATGATGCGGAATGGGTCTACCGGGCCATCCGGCTGGCCGCACCCGGCGGACTCGGCGAAAGTCCCCGCCACGATGTCCGGGAAACGCCGGTCGTCACGCTGCTGGAAGCCATGCAGGAAGCGGCTGCCTGGGATCGCATCGCCTATCAGTACACCCATTGCTATGCCGACGTCCTCGGCCCCGGATTGCTTTCCCTGCATCAGGGACGCATGCACTGGGGCAGCGAGACGGCGGCAGTCACGACTGCCTACCTTGGATTTCTGGCCGGATTTTCCGACAGCCACATCTGGCGCAAACACGGCCGCAGCGCAGCGGGCGCCGTGCGAACAATGGCCTTCGACTGCATTGCCCGCTTGGGCCAATGCGCCGACTGGACTTGCGCCAAAACCCATTTGACGGGTCTGGACACGACCCTCAAATCCACAGGTTTCAACCCGGGCACGAGCGCCGATCTGACCGTGGCGACATGGCTGGCGGATCGGCTTCTGCACGGGGAAGCGACCTGTATTCCAAACCATGCCCAGGGGGACTCTCAGTTTGTTTGATCTACTGAAGCACCTGGTTGGTCATGCAACAAGTGGTCAGCCGACGGACGACTCGGCGCTGGCGAGCCGCTATAACCCAACCGAGTCTGTTCAACTTAAGGAGTAAATGATGGCGAAAATCAATAGCGTAATGGTCGGTGAATCCCTGGTTGGCGAAGGCAACGAAGTAGCCCATATCGATCTGATCATGGGCCCGCGCGGCAGCGCCGTTGAAGCGGCGTTCTGCAACGGCCTCGTCAACAACAAAGACGGCTTCACGTCCCTGCTGGCTGTCGTGGCGCCCAATCTGCCCTGCAAACCCAACACCATGATGTTCAACAAAGTGACCATCAAGGGCGCCAAGCAGGCCGTCCAGATGTTCGGCCCGGCCCAGCGCGGCGTGGCGATGGCCGTCGCGGATTGCGTGGAAGACGGCACCATCCCGGCCAATGAAGCAGACGATCTGTTCATCTGCGTGGGCGTGTTCATCCACTGGGAAGCCGAGGACGACGCCAAGATCCAGGACTACAACTACGAAGCCACCAAGCAATCCATCAAGCGTGCCATTGCTGGCACACCCAAGGCAGCTGAGGTGGTTGCCCAGAAAGCGAAGGCAGGTCATCCCTTCGCTGCGCATATCTGATCGGGAGAACGGGCGTGATTTGCAAGGAATGTGGGGGCATGGTGAGCGAACTCGACAACGAGCACTTGCTCGCCTGTAGCGGCCTGACCTTGCAGGAGTATGCATTACGTCACGCCTTGCCGCTCGACCTGCTGGTATCTCCGGACAGGATCGAGGCAGGCGCCGCGCAGGCGGAGCTCCCGCTCATGCCTGTCGCCGTACCTGATGAGACGGCACGGGCCGTGCTGGCCGGCTTACGCCTGGCTGGCAAGGTCCATGATGCCGGATCGGTCTGTTTCGTCGAGGGCGAGGTCTCCTGGCTGGATCTGCTGTTCTGCGATCTGGCGCAACTCGCCCCCTACGGCTTCCGGTTTCACCAGGAATATCACTACGCACCCGGCACCCATCGGGTCGTGGCGAAAAACCGCCTGGTGACGCAAAAGCGCAATCTGGTCGGCCCCTGGCTCCCTGCCAGGGTGCCTCCACCGGAACAACGCCTGAAATATGCAACCTATCTGGCCCATGCAGCCGAACTGCATGCCGGATTTTTATTCCTGCCTTTCGCTTCGAACGACGAAGCCGAAGCGGCAGCCGAATTCCTGTCGCGCGAATTGAACGTGCGCACCCGCCATCTGGCTGCCGGCACGCCGCTGCTGCGCACGCTGACCAAGGCCGATACGACGCGCCTGCTGGACAGCCTGCGCGGCGAGCTCGAAGCCATGCCCGGCGTCTGGTCGCGTTTCCATCCGGATACTCCGGAGGTCACGGTGAGCAAGGAAGTTGTGTTCGATTCCGCCCACTTCCTCACCGACCATCCTGCCAAATGCAGCAACCTGCATGGCGGACGCTACGTCCTGCACGTCAAGGTACGCGGGCAGATCGACCCGATCACCGGCTGCGTACTGGATTACGGCTATCTCAAGCGCGTGGTCAACACCCGCGTGGTGGAGCGCTTCGACCACCACACCCTCAACTACGCCGGGCCGGAACTGGCCTGGCGCTCCACCACGGAATTGCTGAGCGTGTACATCTGGGAACAACTCATCGATTTCCTGCCCGAACTGATCGAACTGACCCTGTACGAAACGCCGCAGTCATGGTGCCAGTACAGCGGCCCCGATCTGGAAACCTGGCAGCGCCGGGGCAGCCAGCCGCTGCTGGGTCGATTTACCGATCCGGCGCTGGGCCATTCGCCTTGGCGTCACTGGCTGCGGACGTGGGATGAGCAGCATGAAAAGCGTCAAGCTCAGGGCGACTGAGCCTGCCGTCGTGCAGGGCCGATGCCAGCAGGACACCGGCCGCCCCGGCCCGGGCCAATGCGGCCAAATCGTCAACCTGGCGTACGCCGCCCGCCGCATACATGCGGCAGGCGGTATTCAGGCGCTGCAACTGCGCCAGCCGGGCCAGATCGGGTCCGGCATCCATGCCCACGCGCGCCAGTGTCATGACGATCACCTCCGCCGGCCAGCGTTCTGGGTATTGCAGCAAAGTGGCCGAACCGAGAAAATCGTCCCCCCGGAAATCCAGCGACAGCACACCCTGCGCCGGCCATGCGTCGCGTTCCGGAAGAACCGCCAGGCTCTCGCTGCCCAGCACCGGCCGTCCCCGACCCGCCGCGTGCCAGGCTTCGGCCGCCGCCGCATCGGAAAAGCCGCCATCCACCCAGAATTCGAGATCCGGATGCAATCGCTGCAGCCCCTCCACTACACTTCCGTGATTGCCCCGTCCCAGGATGGCATCCAGGTCGGCGATATAGATCCGCCGGAACGGATACAGTGCAAGCAGTCCCACCACCACCGCCTCGGGGCGGCTGGAATCGCACAAGGCCGATTCCAGCGGCCGGTATTCGTCGCGCCGGCCGCCAAAAGCACGCACAACCTGTCCGTCCATCAGGTCGAGTACGGGGATGAGCGCTAGGGAGACGGGCATGAAAGTGTTTGTTTTCGAGTATGTGACGGGAGGAGGGTTCGCCAGTATGGCGCTGCCTGGGTTTTTACACGATGGCGAAGTCATGTGGCAAGCGCTGGTCGACGACTTGCGCGCCATCGATGGCGTGGACGTGCTGACGCTGCGGGACTGCCGCCTGCCCCGGCCTGCCATGGACAAGGTGGAGATCATCGAGACGGAGGCCCATCGCTTCAGTGAGGATTACCGGCATTGCCTCGCGCTGTCGGATGCGGTATGGCCGGTCGCGCCGGAAGAGGCCGGGATACTCGAATCCCTGAACCAGGAAATCCTGACTGCAGGCAAACGCCTACTGGGCTGCCGGCCCGACGCCGTGCGCATTGCAGCCAGCAAACATGCCACCGCACAGCGGCTGGGCCACGCGGGCATTCCCGTGGTCCCCACGTTCACCTCGCCCTTCCCGATGACGACGAAAGGCCCGGTGGTGGCCAAACCGGACGAGGGCGCCGGCTGTCAGGACACCCTGTATTTCTACAACCAGGCCTCAGCCGAGGAATGGGCGCTGGACGAAGGAAGCGCAGGATTTGTTTTTCAGCCGTTTCTTTCGGGCGAGCCACTGTCCCTGTCCGTGTTGTGTCAGCCGGGCAGCTGCCAATTGCTGTCGGTCAACAGGCAACACATCCGGCTGGAAGACGGCCAATTGCGCTTCCACGGCGTGACGCCCCACGCACTGCCCGATCCGGACGAACGCTATGCCGGCCTGGCCCTGCGCGTGGCCTCAGCCATCCCCGGCCTGTGGGGGTATGCGGGGATCGACCTGATCGATACGGAAAGCGGGCCGGTGGTTCTGGAAGTGAATCCCCGTCTCACCGTCTCCTATGCCGGCCTGCATGCGATGCTGGGATTCAATCCTGCCGGGAAAGTCCTGGCCCTGCCGGACCATCCGCCCATGAGCGCGTTGCCGCCGGCCAACCTGACGAACGCTACGCGCGTAGCGCGCGCCCTATGAACGCGCCGACACGCATGCCGCCCGTGGATGAATCCGTGATCGGATGGGATGTCGGCGGCGCGCATCTGAAGGCCTCACGGATCGAGCGCGACGGCACGGTCTCCGGCGTCTGGCTCGTGCCCTGCGCGCTATGGCGCGGTCTCGATCATCTGCACCAGGCCATCGACCGGATCGAGGCCACGATGCAGGCAAGCGATGCCTGCGTGCATGCCGTCACCATGACCGGAGAAATGGTCGACCTGTTCGAAACGCGGCAAGCCGGCGTGCAGGCCCTGGTCGCCCTGCTGAGCCAGCGCCTGGGCGCCGACCGGGTCCGCTTTTATGCCGGCGGCCAGGGCTGGTACGATGCCAGCCAGGCCAGCCAGGATGCCGGGCGCGTTGCCTCCGTCAACTGGCATGCCACGGCCCACCTGGTTTCGACCTGCATCAGCGAGGCCCTGCTGGTCGATATTGGCAGCACCACTACGGACCTGATTCCCATCCGGGACGGATTGGTAGCCACACCCAGCAGCAGCGACCGCGACCGCCTGTCCGCCGGCGAACTGGTCTATACCGGCGTGGCCCGCACGCCGCTCATGGCCCTGGCAAGCGAAGCCCCGGTGGCCGGACAGTTCACGCCACTGATGGCAGAGCATTTCGCGACCAGTTCGGATATCTACCGGATCCTCGGCCTGCTCCCCGAACAAGCCGATCTGCATGACACCGCGGATGGCGGTGCCAAGACCCCGTCAGCCAGCCGGATGCGTCTTGCTCGCATGGTGGGGCGCGATGCCCGGGAATTGCCTGACAAGGCGTGGGCCGAACTGGCGGCCTGGTTTGCGGATGCCCAGATGGCCCAGATCGGGCGCGCGGTGCGGCAGGTATTGTCGCGCGAGATGCTGGCTGCAGGTGCCCCGCTGGTCATCGCAGGTGTCGGCGGATTCCTCGGCCCGCGACTCGCCGCCCGGATCGAGCGACCGGTGATCAATTTCTCGCAGATTCTGGCCGCCCGCGCCCATCAGGATATGATTGACGGATGTGCCCCTGCCGTCGCGGTGGGACGGCTGCTCGCAACCCACCGCCACCCGTCGGGCCTTACGCCTGCGGACATACCATGCGGATAAGCGCTCTTCCTTATTGCCCCGACAGTGCCGAACGCTTCGAGGCCATCGCCGACGAACCCTGGTCGGTATTTCTCGACAGCGGACGGCCGCGCTCCACCATGGGACGCTTCGACATCCTGGCAGCGCGCCCCTATGTCACGCTGGTGACCCGGGGCGGCATGACCGAAATTCGTGAACGCGACCGGCCGACGCTCTCCCCGGCGGACCCTTTCGAGCTGCTGCGCCGTTATCTCGCGGTGGACGGACACCCCACGGCACTCCCGTTCGCGGGCGGCGCGATCGGCTATTTCGGCTACGACCTCGCCCGTCGCATCGAGCAACTGCCCAGCCACGCGCGTGACGCCGAAGCCATCCCCGACATGGCAATCGGCATCTACGACTGGGCCGTCATCGTCGATCATGCGCAACGCGCCAGCTGGCTCGTCGGCTCCGGACGCGACGCCCGGACCGACGCCAGCTGGAACGAATTGATCGCTCTGTTCAGCGACACGCCGCACGTCACGGCGCGGCGTCCTTTCCAGGTCGGGCCCGTCAGCTGCAACTTCACGCCCGACAGCTACCGCCAGGCATTCTCACGCGTCCAGCATTACATCCGTGCCGGCGACTGCTACCAGGTCAACCTGGCCCAGCGCTTTGCTGCCGAAGTCAGCGGCGACCACTGGCTGGGATACCAGACGCTGCGTCGCCTCAACCCGGCACCCTATTCGGCCTATCTCAATTTCCCGGGTGCACGCATCCTATCCTCCTCTCCGGAACGTTTTCTGGAAGTGAAGCAGGGACGCGTGGAGACCAAGCCGATCAAGGGCACGCGCCCCCGTGCCGCCGCGCCCGAAGCCGATTCGGCACTGGCCCGCGAACTGCGCGACAGCACCAAGGACCGCGCAGAGAACCTGATGATCGTCGACCTGCTGCGCAACGATCTGGGCAAGGTGTGCCAAGCGGGGTCGGTGGCCGTGCCCAGGCTGTTCGAGGTCGAGAGTTTCGCCACCGTGCATCATCTGGTCAGCACCGTCACCGGCCGTCTCGACCGGGACATCGACGCGGTGGGCCTGCTGCGTGCGGCCTTCCCGGGCGGCTCCATCACCGGCGCGCCAAAAATCCGTGCCATGGAAATCATCGAGGAACTCGAGCCAAACCGTCGCGGTGTCTACTGCGGCGCCGTCGGCTGGCTGGGATTCAATGGCGACATGGATACCAATATCGCCATCCGCACGATGGTCAGCTCGGATCATTCGCTGCGTTTCTGGGCAGGCGGCGGGCTGGTCGCCGATTCTCGCGCAGACGACGAATATCAGGAATGCCTCGACAAGGCATCGGCCATGTTGAAATTGATGCGGGAATGCGGAGGCCATCTGGAAGACGGACAATGCTCCGGGTTGTGAAACTGGGCGGCAGCCTGTATCGCGTTCCCGAACTCGCCCAGTGCCTCGACGCGCTGGCCGCCGCAGGCGGGGAAACCGTGCTGGTACCCGGCGGCGGCCCTTTTGCCGACGTCGTGCGCACGGTCCAGACGCATTCCGGGATCAGCGATGCCGCCGCACACCACATGGCCATCCTGGCCATGGAGCAGTATGGCCTGATGCTGTGCGACCTGAACCCCAGCCTGGTTCCTGCCGACAGTCTGGGAAACATCGGCCATGCGCTGAGACAGGGGTTCACCCCCGTCTGGATGCCCGCCGAGATGTGCCGGCATGCGGCCGAGCTTCCGCAAAATTGGTCCGTCACATCCGATAGCCTGGCCGCGTGGCTGGCGATCCAGCTGTCGGCCGACAATCTCACGCTGGTCAAGTATGGACAGCCCACCGATACCGATCCCCTTGCGATGGCCGCGTCGGGCTGGGTGGACCAGGGCTTCCCCGCCTTTGCAAACGCATTCGACGGAAGCCTTCGGGTATTGGACTTCCATGGGGCCAGCACGATCTCGGCCTGGCTGGCCGAACCGGACTGATCGGGGGAGACACCGATGATCAAGACACGCAACGGACTGGAGCAGGTCAGCGTCAGGAACATGCTGTATTTTCTCTGCGCATTGCCTGTCTGGGCGATTACCGCTGGTGCGACCGAGACGAGCCGCGATCCTGAAACCGGCCTGGAAAGCTGGCAGGTCGAGACGCGCGGTATCCAGGTTCGCCTGACGCAGATCAGCCCCGATCAGGCGCGGGCCTTCTATCAGGCACGCGGCTTCACCCCGGAACAGGCAGAAGACTATGCGTCCAGCTGCGTCTTCATGACGGTCGTCCGCAATATCGGCACCCTCCCGATCGAACATCGCCTGGCCGACTGGCGTTACGTCGCCGGCGACGGCAAGGCTCGCGCCCTCCGCAGCAAGGCTGAATGGGATGCGACATGGGTCGACCGCGGAGTCTCCGAGCCTGCCCGAATCGCATTTGCCTGGGCCCAGTTCCCCGCGACCCAGACCTTTCACGCGGGGGACTGGAATCAGGGCATGACCACCTATCAGCTTCCGCGCGGCAGCCGCTTCGACCTGATCATCAACTGGCGCGCAGGTGGCGCAGGGCGCAAAACAACACTCGAAAATGTGAGGTGTACGGATGACATTCAGTAGCATGATGGGCGCCCTGCTCATGACCATGGGCATGACGGCCTTCGCGGCGGACCTGCCGGCCTTGTCCCACAGTCTGACCGAGCAGGCCGCGAAAGCACCGGCTCCGGTGCTGGCCCTGAAGGATCTCGATGGACAGTTGCACGACCTGGCCAGTCTCAAGGGCAAGGTCGTCCTGGTCAATTTCTGGGCGACCTGGTGCCCGCCCTGCCGCCGCGAAATGCCGTCCATGGATCGCCTTGCACGCAAGCTGGCCGGCACACCGTTCGTCGTGCTGGCGGTGGACATCGGCGAAGATGCCGATACCATTCACACCTTCATCAGCCAGCTGGACGCGACGCCTTCGTTTCCCATCCTGCTCGATCCGCATGCCCGGATCATGCAAACCTGGAAAATCTCCGGCCTGCCGACGACCTACCTGATCGACCCGCAGGGACGTATCGCCTACAGTGCGGTGGGCGGCCGCGAATTCGACCATCCGGACATCGAACGCCAGGTACGCGCCCTGCTCAAACCCTAGGACCCTCATGCCATTTGACCGGGAAAGCCTGGCCCTGCTGGACGAAGCCCTGGCCGTACTGGCGGACGGCTTTCGCCATCTACCCGATGTCCCGCAGACTCTCGACGTTGCGCAACTACGCGAACCCCTGCTCGCCGCGGCCCGTCGGCTGCAGGACAACGCGCCCTACCATCATCCGCTCTACGTCGGGCACATGCAGAAGCCGCCGCACCCTGTCGCGCGGCTGGCCTACACGCTGACCCTCTGGCTCAACCCGAACAACCATGCCTACGACGGCGGGCGCGCCAGCTCGATCATGGAGCAGGAAGCCATCGCCGAAATCGCGCGCATGGTCGGCTGGTCGGACAGCCAGGGGCATCTGTGCGGCGGCGGCACGCTGGCCAATTTCGAAGCGCTCTGGGTCGCGCGCGAGCAGCATCCCGGCAAGGCGATTGCCGCTTCCAGCCAGGCGCACTACACCCACGAACGTCTGTCCGGCGTGCTCGGCGTACCGTTCCGTTCCATCGCGGCCGACGCGCATGGACGCATGGATGCAGCGGCCCTGGAAGACGCCTTGCAGGACGGCACGATCGGCACCGTGGTCGTCACCCTCGGTACGACGGCAACCGGCGCCGTCGATCCGCTCGAGCGGATCCTCGCCCTGCGCGCGCGTCACACGTTCCGGATTCATGTCGACGCCGCCTATGGCGGCTACTTCACGCTGGCTGACAACCTGGACGCCGAGACCCGGCAGGCGTTCGACTGCGTTGCGCAGGCCGACTCCCTTGCCATCGACCCGCACAAGCACGGACTCCAGCCCTACGGCTGCGGTTGCGTGCTGTTCCGCGATCCCGCCGTCAGGCACCACTACCGCCACGACTCGCCCTACACCTACCTGAGTTCGGACGACCCCCATCTGGGCGAAATCTCCCTGGAATGCTCCCGCCCAGGGGCCGCGGCCGTGGCGCTGTGGGCCACCCAGCGCCTGCTGCCGCTGGTGTCCGGCGGAATTTTCGCGCAAGACCTGGCGGCCGGCCGCATGGCTGCCCTGGCCTTGTATCGTGCCCTGGCCGGCGACGCGCGTTTCGCCCCGCTCTTCCCGCCCCCGCTCGACATCGTCGTCTGGGCCGTCCGGGCCGACACCGCCAGCCAGGCATCCCTGCGCGCGCGCGCCTTGCATGCCGCTGCCAGGGAACACGACCTGCATCTGGCGCTCGTTACCCTGCCCAGGGTCATGCTGGAAACCTGCGCACCGGTACGAACCTGGGATACAGACACGCTGACCTGCCTGCGTGCCTGCGTGATGAAACCCGAACATCGTGAATGGATGGACGAGATATTGGCGCGCCTGGATACTGCTGCTGCGCTTGTCAGGTAAACGTGCCAAAGACTTCGCCGCCGCGGTCGTTCTCCCGCGTCATGAAGAGGCCATCCACTCACAAATGCGAAGGTCCGTCGCTAACGAGATACGCCATTCCCGGGACTGATCGGTTTGAGTGGCTCGCTTGATCGACTCGTTTTCAAGTCGCCATGTTTGTTTGGATGATTGAGATTCCATGCATATTTAATCCAGGAATGCGCGCTTCAGGAATCCGCATTGGCAGGCTTAATATGTCGGTCATTCAAGGTAAGGATCGAAAATGACGCTCGTCAAGTCAGCACTGCTTCTACTATTACTGGCCATCCTTGGCGCCGGCATATTCATAGGGTCGGGCGCATACAATCCTGGCGCCGACAGTCCCCACTGGAAACTCACCTACACGCTGATGCAAGCTGCGCGCGAACGTTCCGTCGAACACCATGCCTCCGCCATCGCGCTGCCCACCAATCTCGATGATCCGGACGTGATCCTGAAAGGCGCGGGCCAATATGCCGCAATGTGCACCAGTTGCCATCTGGCGCCGGGAATGCGGGATACCGAACTGCGTCCGGGCTTGTATCCCACGCCGCCCAATCTGAGCAAAGGCAGCGTAGACCCCCGGGAAGCATTCTGGGTCATCAAGCACGGCCTCAAGATGAGCGCGATGCCGGCCTGGGGTACGAGTCATGACGATCCGACGATCTGGAGCATGGTCGCCTTCCTGAAGAAACTTCCCAGCATGACTCCTGCGCAATACAAGGAGATGGTCGCCAAGGCGCCGCCAGACGACGATATGGAGCCAGCGGACGGGAACGGCTCCGATGGCCACACGCATGTCCACGAGTGAGTGGTCCGGCTCACCTGCCCGCTAACGCCCGGTCGAGCTGTGGCCTCTGTTGGGCGAATGTTCCGTAAAAAAACGACGCGCCGATGACCGTGATGGGGGCTATCCGTACCCCATAGCGTGACTTGGCCTCATCCGCCACGCCCGGGGCAGTGATGTCGCGTTCTTCGAAAGGGATGCCACGCTCTCTGAGATAGTGCTTCACCGCGGCGCAATCGGGGCAGCCGGGACTGATGTAGACGATGACGTTTGCATTCATGATGTGCTCGTTTCAGGAAAGGGAAATTCAGGCCAGCTTGCGCGTCCGCAGCACCTTGATCTGGAACAGCGTGTTGCGTTCATCCTCTTCCAGCGCGGCACGGATGTGCTGCACCGTGGCTTGGTAGCGCGGGATGATGTTGTATTTCAATGCGTTGACCCGCTTCTGCGTCTTGCGGCTGGCGGCGAGCAACCGCCACAGCGCGTTTTCCGCCTCACCCAGCCGCGCCAGCGTCACCGTCAGCTCTCTCAATCGCAAACGCGCTTCGTCGAAGCTGACGTCGGTCCACATCAGGCCCACCGGTTGCAAGGGCAACGGCTCGGCCGACACGCTGGGATATTCGACGCCGACGCTGGAACGCGCCACCACCTTGATCGCCACCGCCGGCTTGAGCCCGACCGACGCCTGGCGCAGCATCTGCTCACCCATGCGCATCTGCACGATGCCGAGCCAGCGGTAGGCCTCGGCAAGTTCGCGCTGGGTCTGCGCGCGCAGTTCGCGATATTGCGCCAGCCGTTCATACACCAGCCGGGTCAGCAGGTCGCGTTTCTTTTCCAGCATCTGCCGGCCCTGCTCCAGAAAACGCGCCTGCCTGCCAACCTGCAGCAACGCGCTTTTCGTGGGCGGGACGGGGAGGCGTTTTTTCATTGTGGGTAAGCGGTAAGCGGTGAGGAGTGAGCGGCAAGGACGGCAGTGAAACGGAGTTTCCCGCTCACCGCTTCCTGCTCACCGCTCACCCATTCCATCACGCTGCCCCCTTGTGATATTTCGCCAACTCTTCCTCCGACACCCGAATCAGCGATTCCGGCGGCAGCATGGAAAGCAGGTCCCAGGCGAGATTGAGCGTTTCATGGATGCTGCGGTCCTCGTCCTCGCCCTGGTTGATGAAGCGACGCTCGAAGGCGTCGGCGAACGCCAGGGTACGGCGGTCGGCGTCGCTCAGTTCCTCGGCGCCGATGATGGCGGCCAGCCCGCGCACTTCCAGTGCCTTGGCGTAGCTGGCGAACAGTTGGCTGGCGACGTGGGGGTGATCCTCGCGGGTGAAGTTCTTGCCGATGCCGTCCTTCATCAATCGGGACAACGAAGGCAGCACGGTCACCGGCGGGTAGACGCCCTGGTTGGATAGCTCGCGCCCGAGCACGATCTGGCCTTCCGTGATGTAGCCGGTGAGGTCGGGAATCGGATGGGTAATGTCGTCCGACGGCATCGACAGCACCGGAATCATGGTGATCGAGCCGCGCCGGTTCTTGATCCGCCCTGCCCGCTCGTAGAGCTCGGCGAGGTCGGAATAGAGATAGCCGGGGTAGCCTTTGCGCGCCGGCACGTCGCCGCGCAGCACCGCGACTTCGCGCAGCGCCTCGGCATAGGCGGTCATGTCGGTCATCACGACCAGCACGTGGTAGTCGAGATCGAACGCCAGGTATTCGGCCGCGGTGAGGGCGGCGCGCGGGGTCAGCAGGCGTTCGATCACCGGCTCGTCGGCGAGGTTGAGGAACATCACCACCTTGTTGAGCACCCCGCTTTCCTCGAAGCTTTCCTGGAAGAAGCGCGCATCGGCGTGCGAGGCGCCGAAAGCGGCGAATACGATCACGAATTCTGCGGATTCCTCGCCCAGCAGCTTCGCCTGGCGCACGATCTGCGCCGCCACCTGGTTGTGCGGCAGGCCGCCGCCGGAAAAGATCGGCAGTTTCTGCCCGCGCGTCAGCGAATTCATGCCGTCGATGGCGGAAATGCCGGTCTGGATGAATTCGCGCGGATACGCGCGTGCCGCCGGGTTGAGTGGCTCGCCGTTGATGTCGCGGCGATCGGCGGAAATGACGGGTGGGCGCCCGTCGCATGGCCGGCCTGAGCCGTTGAACACACGGCCGAGAATGTCGCGCGACACGGGCAACTTGTAGGGTTCCTCCAGAAAACGTACCCAGGTTCGCTCCAGATCAAGTGCATCGGTCCCCTCGAACACCTCCACCAGCACGGCATCATTGGCGCTGCGGATGACCAAGCCGGAACGCACTCGGCCGGCATGGTCGCGCAGCTGCACGCGCGAGCCGGCCGCCACGCCGGGCACGCCGGCCATGACGACGAGCCCCCCTTGGGCGGAAGCGGCGGTGCGGAATTCGATGTTCTTCATGGCCGGATCTCTTCCATCGCCGAAGACGGGGCAGCGGGCGCATATTCCAGCAATAACGGCTCGAAAGCCGCCGGAATCGCAGCAATCTTCGCCTTCAATGCTTCGAGGTCGTCCGAGCTGTGCTGACTCTTCCAGCGTCGCGCCTGCGCCAGCAGCGGCATCTGGATCAGGCGCCGGGCCGGCGCGCCGAGCTTCACCAGTTTCATACCCTGGCGATAGATGTCGAGCAATGCCGTCAGCAGCGCGAACTGCTTCTCGGGCGAGGCAAAGCTGTCGACCTCGTCGGTGGCGGCCTGCTGCAGCAAGCCCTCCTTGATCAAACTGGCGGCTTCCAGCGTCCATCGCTGCTCGGAAGATAGCGCCTCGACCCCGACCAGGTTGACGATGCGCTGCAGCTCCTCGGATGCGGCGAGTAGATCCAGCGCGGCGGCACGCGCGGCTTCCCAACCCGGATCGATGTTGTCCGCCCACCACTTCGCAGCGGAACTCACGTAGCCCGAGAAGCTTTCCAGCCAGTCCACGGCCGGGTAATGGCGGGCATCGGCCAGTTCCTTCGACAGCGCCCAGAACGTCTGGATGATTTCCTTGGTATGGCTGGTCACCGGCTCCGAGAAGTCGCCGCCCGGCGGCGACACCGCGCCGATCAGCGTGACCGATCCGTGGTCGCCGGCGAGGGTTTCCACGCGTCCGGCCCGCTCGTAAAAAGCCGCCAGGCGCGAGCCGAGATAGGCCGGGTAGCCCTCCTCCACCGGCATCTGGCCCAGCCGGCCGGCGACCTCGCGCAACGCCTCGGCCCAGCGGCTGGTGGAATCCGCCACCATCACCACGTCGTATCCCTGGTCGCGGAAATATTCCGCCAGCGTGATGCCGACATAGATCGAGGCCTCGCGCGCCACCACTGGCATGTTGGAGGTGTTGGCCACCAGCAGGGTGCGTTCCATCAGCGGGCGGCCGGTGTGCGGGTCCGTCAGCGTGGGCATGGATTCGAGCACGTCGGTCAGTTCGTTGCCGCGTTCGCCGCAGCCGACATAGATGACGATCTGGGCGTTGCACCAGCGTGCGACCTGGTGTTGCAGCATGGTCTTGCCGGCACCGAACGGGCCCGGGATCGCCGCCTTGCCGCCCTTCAGCAGCGGATAGAAGGTATCGAGGATGCGCTGGCCGGTGATCAGCGGCGCGACGGCATGATCGCGCTGTCTGAACGGGCGCGGCGTGCGTACCGGCCAGCGATGGAACAGGTGCAGTTTCTCGATGCGGCCATCGGCGAGTCTCACCCGGCCGATCACCTCCTCCACGGTGTGCTCGCCTTCCGGCGCCAGTTCCAGCAATTCGCCCTGGACCCGCGGCGGGACCAGGATGCGGTGCTGGATCGATTCGGTTTCCTGCACCGTGCCCAGCACCTCGCCGCCGGCCAGTGGCATGCCGGCACGGCGCCCGGGATCCGGCACAAAATACCAGCGCCGGTCGCGCGGCAGTGACGCCACCGCGACGCCACGGGCGATGCGATCGCCGCTCTGTTCCCACATCGCCTGCAAGGGGCGCTGCACACCGTCGAAAATGCCGCCCAGCAAGCCCGGCCCGAGTTCCACCGACAGTGGCCAACCCAGGCCTTCCGCTTCCTCGCCCGGACACAACCCGGCGGTGTCCTCGTACAACTGTGCCAGCGCCGTATTGCCGTCGCGGCTGATGACTTCGCCTACCAGGCCCAGGCGTCCGACCCGCACCTGTTCGCCGAGTACCGTCTGCGGCAGGTCGAGTTTGACCAGGGGACCGTTGATTTCGAGGATTTTGCCCATCGTTTTCCTTAAGGGGTAAGCAGTGAACGGTGAGCGGTAAAACCGCTCACTACTCACTGCTCACCGTTCACTACTCACCCATGAATCAGCGTGCCAAGGTCGGGCGCGCTGGCGAACAGGCGTTCCATCGTCACGCGAGCCAGTTCGTCGGCCAGGCGCGCATGGCGGGCTTCGACCGTCTGGTCGTATTGAGCGCGATTGTCAGCCAGCCGTACCCGGATGCCGCCTTCGCTGGGTTGTCCGTGCGTGGCGAGCGTGACGTTGCGCCCCGGCGCTGCACGCGCGCACATTTCATTCCACCGCGATGCCAGGCGCTTTTCGTCTTCAGGCCGGACTTCCGCCACCAGATCGCCCGGCGGCAGGTCTTGCGCCGCCGCTGCCAGCCAGGCTTCGAGCACGTCCAGATAACGTGTTTCGTCCTGCACCAGATGCCGGAAAGCATTCTTGACCTCGGCCAGCGCGGACTCCGTGAGCGCCCAGCGCAGCCGGTCGAGTTCGGCTGCCAGCCGCGTTTCCGCCGCCTGGCCTTGCCGTCGCACCAGCCGCTCAGCCTCGACCTTGGCACCCAGCACTTCGTGCTCGCCGGCCAGTTTCAGCTTCTCAGCCGATTCGGCGAGCATGCGGGCGCGGGTCGATTCGGCATTCTGTAGAAGTTCGCGCGCCAGCGTCCCGGCCTGCTGCAGCAGCGCCTGCTCGAGTTGGGAGACCTGCACATCGGCTTCCATTTTTTCTCCAGATTCAATAACTTGACTAACAAGTTTCAAGTTGAAAATTACAAGACTGGTTGCCGGTTTTTCCTTGTAACTTGTATCTTGCAACTTGCATCTACTTCAGCGCATCTGGCCCGAGGACAGCCCGCACCACGTCGTCGACCGCCGGCGCGTAATCCTGGGGCGAGGGCAAGGGCGGCAGTTCGGTGATGACGATGCGCCCGCCTTCGTTGCGCAGGCGATTGAGCCAAGGGCCGCCGGCATGGGCCAGCGGCGTCTCCAGCAGCACCAATGCCGCCTCGCCGCTCCGCACCAGCTGTTCCAGCACCGTTTCCACGGTGGCGGGTTCGGCGTCGGCGTACACGTCGGCGCCGATCAGGCTGAAGCCGTCGGCGAGGCCGGCGCTGCCCAATACAATCAGACGCGCGCTATCGGACGGGCTGCCGGATCCAGACGGCATCGGCTCAGAGCTTGCCGAGCAGCAGGATAGACATGACCAGGCCGTAAATCGCGATCCCTTCGGCCAACCCCATGTAAACCAGGGTGCGGCCGAACATTTCCGGCTTTTCGGCGATCACCGCCAACGATGCTGAACCGATCGGCCCCAGTGCCATCGCCGCGGCGATGGCCGCCAGCCCGGTCGGCAGGCCGATACCGAGCAGGGCCAGCCCCTGCCCCAAGGTGATCTCGCGCGCGGCCGTCGCAGCCGTTTCGGCCGCCATGACCTCCTGTAAGCCCATCAGCAGGACGCCGGCAATACCCAGGCCGAACAGCGCCAGATTGGCCAGCAGCCCGCCCTTTAGCCAGCCCGCGGATACACGGCGCGGCTTAAGCATCAGCCAGATCCCCACGCCCAGCGTGGCCGCCACCGGCACGCCCATCAATGCAATCAACCAGGTCATGTTTTCTCCTTACTATGGTGAACGGTGAGCGGTAAGCAGTGAGGCGGTCTCCGCTCACTGCTTACTGCTCACTGCTCACGCCTTCTCGATTCGCAACGGCACGAACGCCCTTCCATCTCCACTGAAGAAACGCGAGAACCCCTCGTAATACATCAGGCGCAGTGCCTGGATCGCAACGATGCCGCCTTCCAGTACGATGATGACGATATTGCCCAATACAAGCGTGATCCCGTGGCCGACCATGCCTAGGCCGTGCGCCAGGGTGAAGACCGCCAGCGCCAGCGCCACATGGTTGAGGCTGAAGGCCGCCACGCGCATGAATGACAGCGTATTCGAAAACAGGTTGATCGCGGTTTCCAGCGTTTCGATGAACGTGACCAGCATGCGCTCGCCCAGCCGCGCCCGGGTTTCATGCCACTTGAATGCCGCCACCCCGGCGATTCCCAGCCCGGCCAGTATCCAGGCTGTTTGCGCGACATCCGCCACGCCGGCCAGGCTCGCCAGGACGCCGACGGCACCGAGATAGAACGCCAGTCCGGCGAGGCCGCTGGAATCGAACAAGGCCTCGCCGCCCCGTCCGGCTGCCCATTTGTTGCGTACGTTGACCAGCAGCGTGAACACGATGAAACCGACGCCGAACGTCACCGCTATCGTCAGCACGCGGATCGGATCGTGCAGCGGCGACAGCCAGCGCGGCGAGACGATGTCCTCGTAGCCGAAGACACTGCCGTAGAAAAAACCGAACAGCATCGACACGGCGCCGGCGGCCACGCCTATCCAGGCCATCTGGCCGAGGCGCCGCGCGAATGCCAGCGCCAGCAGCAGGATCGCCGCACCGTGGCCGATGTCGCCGAACATGGCGCCGAACAGCAGCAGGTAGGTGACGGCGAACGGCAACGCCGGGTCGAATTCGCCATAACGCGGGACCCCATAGCTTTTCACCAGCGGCACAAAGGGTTTGAGCCAGCCCGGATAGCGCACCAGCGATGGCACCTCGGCCGCGTCGCCGGCCGCGAGTTCGCGCGGGTCGAGCCAGTAGCGGCCATGCAGGCGCGCGTCCAGGGTTTCACGCAATTCATCCAGTTGTCGGCGCGGGATCCAGCCCGACAAAGCAGCCAGCCCACCGCGGCCAAGTATGCCTGCCTGTGCGGCCTCGGCCAGTGGACGCGCCAGGGCCAGACGCAACCGTGCTTCATGCAGGCGCGGACCGAATTGTTCGCGCAGGCCGTCCCGGACCTGGCAGACTGCACCGGTTTGCGTGTCCAGGCGGATGCGTTCGGCCTCCAGCCAGGCGCGTGCCGCCTGCGGATGGGTACGCAGTTCGTTCGGTACCGGCAGTTCGCGCCAGCCCGCCTGAGCCAGCAGGCCGCGCACTTCGTTCCGACGGCTGCGCGGCCCGGCAATCACCGCGAACACCTGTTCGCCAGCCTGATCGAAACGCGACACCAGATACCCGGTCATGGACAAGGCTTCGGTCACCCGTTTGAGTTCCGCCGCCGGCAAGCTGCCGATGCTCGCCGACAGCAGACTGTCGGGACGCAGCAGGTATGCCAGGTTCACATTCAACCCTTCCAGCTTGGCCAGCGTGTCCTCCAGCGTCCCGAGGTGGCTGCGCGCATCCTCGATCCTCGCCTCATTCTCATGGCAATCGAGGCAGTCTTTCCACACGCCTTTCAGCCAGTGATTCAGTTCCTGCAGATCGGCGAGCGAAGGTGCTTCGGCATCCGCCGGTGGGTTCAGGGGGCCGGTGTCGCCGCATTCCTCCTGCAGCTTGGACAAGCGGGCTTCCGCTTCGAGCCAGGCTTCGCGATACGCAGCCGCAGGCGATTCCGCAAGCGCAGTCTCCCTGCACGGTGCCGGATTGAACACGCCGAAGCGGGCCAGCGCCAGGGCGGCATCCTGCGTTTCGGACGCCAACACCAGCAATTGAATTCTGAGCAGGGGTTCGGCGCGCAGCATCAGTTGAGCTCGACAGGCGCGCGTCGCAGTGCCAGACGGATATCGTCGTCGGGCAAGCCGAGATGGCGCCCGCGCAGTATCGCACGGACGGCGCGCAGGTCACGTTCGCGCAGGATCAGGTAAGCGAACGCACGGGCGATGCCGGGCGCGCGGGAACGCAGCACCCGCAAGGCCTGTTCGGCGGCGACGTGCTCCATGCGCGCGAATATCTCGGGCACGTCCGTCACCCCTGCCAGACGGGCCTGCCACGCGGCAGGCAGCGCGGCCAGGACGGCTTCCAGGCTGTCCTGCGCAGCGAGATCCCGTAGCCGCGCGCCGGACAAGTTGTAATGCGACGCCACCAACAGGTAATACACCTCGGCAGGCGGCAATCCGTAGTTGAAGCGGTAGCGCAACAGCCAGACCAGGTTGATGCGGTCGATGAGATTGGCCATGAGACTGCGGAACGGCGCACCCACCGCCTCTTCAAGCGGCTGGGCGCACTGGACCAGGCCTTCGTAGTAGCCGCGATCGAGCGCGGCATCGAGGCTGAACGGATCGTGGCTCTGTTCGAACGCGCGCCGCGCGCGACGCACGATGCCGGCATAGGGACCGGCCTCCAGGCGGCGCAACAGTTCGCCGATATCCTCGGCGTGCGCCAGGTCCTCGTTGTCCAGACGGCCGAATGTCCCCATCGGAATCAGCCGGGCGAGGATGGCCGCGGGACGCTCGTTGGTCATCTTGCTGCGCAGCAGGGTCTTTACGTTGGACATCTCGAAGCGCGCCGTCCAGAAGGTCAGGAACGCACGCGCCGCCCCGGACTGGGGCCGGACCAGTACGCGCGTCTCGTCCAGGATCTGGGCGATGATGCGCTGCTCCAGCGAGCGGGGGTCCTGGGTCCCGCCGGTCCGGTCGTACCCCGTTGCCAGTTGCGGCAATCCGTGTCCGATGAGCCTTTCTGCCACCGTGCCATCCGGCGCGTCGATCAGCGCCGTCAGTGCATCGTCCGGCCACAGGCGGCCGGCATACAGACTGACACGGGTATCGAGGTAAGCGGACATGGCAGCGGGCTGGCGCGATTCGGGAGCCCTGTCCCTCAGGTTGTCCGGGAAACCTTCATAAGGTCGGGTCGAGCAACAGGGCCAGCGCCGCATCCACGGCTTCGGATTCGTGGCGGGCGGCCAGTTCGCGCAGCATGCGCTGACGCTCGCCGTATTTGCGCGTCAGCTCGGCCACCATCTGGTCGGCGCGCCCCTGTGCTTCGTGCAGGTAAGGCGCGCGCAACTCGGCTCGCCCGGCGTCGAAACGCGCCTCGGCGCCACGCACGGCAGCCAGCGCGTCGTCCATCATGCGCTGGCGCGCCTGGCTGGCGTCATCGATGACCGCTTGCGCACGGGCCTCGGCGTCGAGCAGTCTTTGCAGCGAATCATCCACCCGATTGACTTCCTTCAGTGCGGTTCAGAAATGGCCCGGCGCCTGCCGTCCGATCACACCAGGACCAGCAAGGCCGTGCCGGTAGCCGCGATGCCGATGCCGGCCATCCGCATCGCACGCCGGCCCAGCAGGCCGCCGGCAATGCCCACGCCATGCAGGCAAGCCGTGGCCAACACGAAACCCAGGGCATACAGCACAGGCGACGTGGCCTGCGGCATTTCCATTCCATGCGCATAGCCGTGGAAGAGTGCGAACACGCCGGCGATGCCCATGCCGGCGATGAGGGAGGCGCGCTGCTGCGTGGCGATCAGCAACCCCAGCAGCAGCACCGACAGCGCGATGGCCGTCTCGACATGCGGCAGCGCCACCCCGGTCCAGGCCAGCAGGCCCCCCATGCCCATCGCACCGACAAACGCGGCCGGCACCGCCCACAGCGCCCGCCCACCTTGCTGCACGGCCCACAGACCGACCGCGATCATGGCGAACAGGTGGTCCACGCCCAGAAACGGATGCGCGAAGCCGCCAGCGAAACCGGTCGGAGGGTGGCCGGGGTGTGCGTATGCCGTGCCCGCAAACAGGCAGAGGACAGTCAGGACGATCGTGCGCGAGTAGTTCATCGGTTTCATTGCATGCTCTCCACGTTCAAAATCTCTTCGGCAAGTCACTTGATTTTCACCTGCACCAGTTCCTCGCCATCCGGATCGGTCACGTGGACGGCACAGGCAATGCAAGGATCGAAGGAATGGATGGTGCGCAGGATCTCAATCGGCTGCTTCGGATCCTGCATGACGTGATTGTCCTGCAGCGCCGCCTCGTAGGCGCCCGGCTGGCCTTGCGTGTCGCGCGGGCCGGCGTTCCAGGTGCTCGGCACCACCGCCTGGTAATTGCTGATCTTGCCGTCGTCGATGACGATCCAGTGCGAAAGGCCGCCGCGCGGCGCTTCCATCAGGCCGACGCCCTGCATGTGATTAGGCCAGGTCGACGGTTCCCAGTACTGCTCGTTGAACGTCCGGATGTCGCCGGCCTTGATGTTGGCGATGAGCTGGTCATACCAGCCTTGCATGGCGTCGGCCAGGATTTTCGATTCCAGCGTGCGCGCGGCGGTGCGGCCCAGCGTCGAGAACAGCGCATCGACCGGCACATCGAGCGTCTTCAGCGTGTAGCCCACCAGTTCCTTCGCCTGGGCGTTGCCGGTGGCATACAGCATCAGCACGCGGGCAAGCGGGCCGACTTCCATGGATTTGCCCTGCCAGCGCGGCGACTTCATCCAGGAATATTTCTGGTCGACATTGAGTTGTTCGTAAGGCGGCTTCGGCCCGGTGTAGTTGAGCTCGGTCTCGCCCTTGAACGGATGCAGGCCCTGCGCGTCGCCCTGGCTGTACTTGTACCAGGAGTGGCTGACGAATTCCTGGATCTCGTTGTCCGCATCGAGGTCGATGGGGTGGATCTTGGAGAGGTCGCGGTTGAGGATGACGCCGCGCGGGATGAGATAGGAATCGGTATCCCAGAAACTTTTCGACGGCAGGTCGCCAAACGACAGGAAGTTGCCGAGGCCTTCTCCCCGCCCTGCCCAGTCCTTGTAGAAACCGGCGATCGCCAGCGTGTCGGGCACGTAGACCTGGTCGACGAACTCGCGCATCTGCCGGATGACGTTCTGTATCGTCTGCAACCCCACCTCGTTGAGTGCGGTGCCACCCTGGCCACCGTGAAAATTCGGCCCCTTGCCTTGGCTCGCGCCAATCTGCACGGAAATGGCCGAGGGCACGCCGCCCACCACGAAGTTGGGATGCGGGTTCTTGCCGCCGAAGATGGTATGCAGCTTGACCACGTCGCGCTGCCAGGCAAGCGCGTCGAGGTAGTGCGCCACCGCCATCAGGTTGGCTTCCGGCGGCAGCTTGTAGGCGGGGTGGCCCCAGTAGGCGTTGGCGAAGATGCCGAGCTGTCCTTGCTCGACGAAGGTCTTCACCCGCTTCTGCACGTCGGCGAAATAGCCCGGCGACGATTTCGAGTAGCTGGAGATCGATTGCGCCAGCGTGGAGGTGGCCTTGGGATCGGCCTTGAGCGCCGACACCACGTCGACCCAATCGAGCGCATGCAGGTGATAGAAATGCATCACGTGGTCGTGCACGTATTGCGCCGCGATCATCAGGTTGCGGATCAGCTCCGCATTGTGCGGAATGCTGTAGCTGGGAATGGCGCGATGCAGCGCGTCCTCCACCGAGCGCACCGAGGCGATGCCGTGCACCAGGGTGCACACGCCGCAGATGCGCTGGGCAAACGCCCAGGCGTCGCGTGGGTCGCGCCCGCGCAGGATGATCTCGATGCCGCGCACCATGGTGCCGGCCGAATACGCGTGGGTGATCTTGCCGCTGGCGTCGGTTTCGGCCTCGATGCGCAGGTGGCCCTCGATGCGGGTGATGGGATCAACGACGACGCGTTGTGCTGTGGTCATGTATTCAGTCCTCCAGGTGTTCCGCCAGCAGCTCGGTCAGGCCGAGCAGTTTGGTATTCATTTCGTAATGGTCGAACCCTTCCTCGATCGTGATGCGGCAGTTGGCGCAGAAGGTCACCATGGTATTGACGCCCGCTTCCTCGATCTGGCGCTTCTTGATGCGGAAAGCCTTGGCGCGCAGCGCTTCCGCCTCTTCGGTATGGATCGCCGACGCGCCGCCACCGCCACCGCAGCACCAGTTCAGCTTCTGCTTGTCGGCGATCGGGATGTAGTTCTCCGCGACCTGCTGGATCAGCGGCTCGGGTGCCTGCAGCACACCGCCGCGGCGCACGATCTGGCAGGGGTCGTGCAGGATGAGCGGATCCTTCAGCTTGTCCTTCATCTTCAGCACGCCCTTCTGCCGCAGCTCGTCCAGCAGTTCCAGCACGTGCACGACCTCGAAGCCGAATGGCCGACCGACCAGGTTGGGGCCTTCCCAGCGGATCGCCATGTAGGCGTGGCCGCATTCGGGCGACAGCACCTTCTTCACCTTCAGGCGCTCGGCGGCGTCGACGATGCGCGAGACGATCACTTTCGCCAGGTCCGAATTGCCGATCTGTATGCCGGCGTTGGTCGCCTCGTAGGCGTCGGACGCGAGCGTGTAGCTGATCCCTGCTTTCTTGAAGATCTTGGCGATTGCCTCGATGTACTCCGGGTAGTTGACGATCTCCATCGACGACAGCAGCACCAGGTACTCGGCGCCTTCCTTGTCGACCGGAACGGTGAGACCGGTGTTTTCCTGGACGTGTTTGAGGACGTTGGCGACCGCCGGCCACTTCAGGCCCATCGGCCCACCAGTCTCGACCGTACGCTTGGTCGCGCTCCGGATGCCGTCGGGGACGTGGCCGGACACCGCCATGCCTTCGCGGAACTTGCGCACCATGTAGACGATGTCGTTGCCCACCGGACAGACCAGCGAGCAGCGTCCGCACATGGTGCAGCTGTCGTACACCAGTTCCTGCCACTGGTCGAGTTCAGCGTCGGTCACCGGCTTGGACAGGCCGACCATTTTCTTCAGCCGCCCGAGCAGCGTGTATTCCTGCTCGTAGACGCGGCGCAGCGGCTCCAGCTTGTGGATCGGCGTGTACTTTGGATCGCCGGTCTCGGTATAGAACAGGCAGGCTTCGGCGCACAGGCCGCAATGCACGCAGCTTTCGAAGTAGCTGGCGATGGGCGCGTCGATGACTTCCTTGAGGGCGTGGATGCCTTTTTCGAGTGTCGCGCTCATACGGCTTCCTCCTTGACGATGACGGGGCTCATACCGGCACGCCTTTATGGCCATTGACCCGGCCGTTGTACCAGCGCGAGCCGAACAGCGTGAAGCCGTGGAACAGCTTGGAGAACGGCAGCACAACGAGCAGGACTTCCGCGGAGAGGATATGCAGCGCCAGCATCTGGGTGTAGGGCAGCAGCAGGTGCTGCGTCGCCATCCACCCCGTCAGCACCGGCACGAAGGTCACCGCCCAGGTGAACCAATCCTCGAAGGTGCTGAGGAAGCGCTTGACCGGCTTGTTGATGCGGTCGGCCAGCATCACCACCATCGCCGCCATCGTCACCACGGCCGTCAGCCCGATGAACTGCGAGGGCAGCGCGGGCCACGACAGCCCGACAAGGTTCTCGATCAGCAGGATGTGCGGGGCGCCCAGGAACACAATGATCGCCAGCCCGATGTGGAAGATATAGCCGCCGATATAGCTGACCGGCGAACGCTTCAGCATGCCGGGCGGCGGCAACGAACGCCGGAACACCGTATGCAGGCCGGACGCGCCGGCAGCATGGCGCGGTGCGGCGAGATCCTTCTTGCGGCCGAGCGTATAGATTTCGATCAGGCGCCACAGCACGCCCAGAAGGAAGATGCCGACGGCGATGTCGAGGCCCGGACCCCGGGTCCAGGTCAGAAATTGCAGATCGTTCATTTGGGAACCTCCGATTGCTTTATCCGTGGCCGCGGCGCGGCTTTCCGGGACGGGATGCGCGAAGCGCCGAGCTGCAAATGGCAACCCCTTTGCAAGCGGCGCGACAAAGCAGACCGCCCGGAAAGCCACGCCCCAAAGGGTTTACACGAACAATGCCCATCTGCGGCGTTGCGCTCCTCGGCTTCGTATGCTCGATACGACCTTCGTCGCGCGCCTTGCAGCTGAGCATTTTTCGTGTAAACGCGGTCCATGGATAAAACAATCGGAGGTTCCATTATTTCTCCAGGTCGGCCAGCGTGGTGGTCTCATGCATCGCCTTGGCGGTATTTTTCTTGACCCGGTTGGCGACGCTGACCGCCACTCCAGCGCCGGCGCCAACGACCGCGGCGGCGGCGGCGAATTTAAGCGGGTCGGCCGGTGCCGACAACGCCTTGTAGAAGCTGCCGCCGTCCCAAAAATCGGGTTCGGAACAGCCCAGGCAGCCATGCCCCGATTCCACCGGCCACGACGTGCCGCCATTCCATTTCACCGTGGCACAGGCGTTATGCGTCACCGGCCCCTTGCAGCCGAGCTCGAACAGGCACCAGCCCTGGCGCGCGCCTTCGTCGTCGAAGGTCTTGGCGAACTTGCCCTGGTCGTAGAACGGGCGACGGTAGCAGCGGTCGTGGATGGTGTCTCCATAGAAGGATTTGGGCCGCCCCTTGTCGTCGAGTTCGGGCAGGCTGCCGAAGGTGAGGTAATGCGCCAGCACGCCGGTCATCACCACCGGGATGGGCGGGCAGCCGGGAATGTTGACGATGGGTTTGTCCTTGACGAGGTCGGATACCGAGACGGCGCCGGTCGGATTCGGATTGGCCTTCGGGATGCCTCCGAAGGAGGCGCAGGAGCCGACGGCGATGACGGCGGCTGCACCAGCGGCCGCCTCCTTCAGGATGTCCACGTTGGAGCGGCCGCCGATGCAGGAGTAGGCGCCGTCCTGCCCCAGCGGGATCGAGCCGTCGACGATCAGCAGATACTTGCCTGCGTTGTCCTTCATCGCGGTATGCAGCGCTTCCTCGGCCTGGTGGCCGGCGGCGGCCATCAGCGTCTCCTGGTAGTCCAGCGAGATCATGTCGAAGATCATGCCTTCGATGGTCGGGGAGTGCGAACGCGTGATCGATTCGGTGCAGCCGGTGCATTCCTGGAACGGCAGCCAGATCACCGACGGCCGTCGCGCCGCCGCCATCGCCTCGGCCATGGCGCGTCCTGCCGTCGGCGGCAGCGCCATCATCGAGGCCAGCGTCGCGCAATACTTGAGAAAGGTACGGCGGGTTACCCCCCGTCGCGCAAGCGTATCGATCAACGGACCCTGCATGATGCGTGCCTCCTGACAAGAAACATTCCCGCGCTCCCTACACCTTAGAGGTCGGATACCAGTAATTCAAGATATCCCGATCCAATTTCCACATCCTGGGGATGGGCCTTGACCAGATCGGGAACGAATGCCACTTCGATGAATTGCGACGTCACCGCGCCCTGTTCGTTGTGATGCGTGACCCACCACACGCCGGGGCACGCGGTTTCGTTCAGTGTGGATTCGCCATTGGCCTGCAGGGTGACGCCGATTTCACCGGTGCCGAGCTTGTCGCGCAACCAGTCCAGATCGGCTGGCGTCAGCGGCAACGCAGACAAATCGATGGCGGACGGCTCGCCGGTCTCGAGCAGGCGCCGCACCATCTCAAGCAATTCGCGCAGAAGCGGCGGCGCATTGCCGGTCAGGCCCGGTTCACCCGGCGGGACGACGTGTATGGAAATGGAATCAAGCGACATGGCGCCATGCCCGGATCAAGTCACGGATCGCCGTACAGGCAGGGGAAATGGCAGCGGCGACGGCGGGAGTAGGGTGCTCGCCCCAGTCGATGGTCTGCGGCTGGATGGCCAGCATGGCGCGCTTCTCGGGCCAGTGCCCGGCCAGGATGGCGATGACGCGCAGATCGGTCAGCCCCACCTCATGCACCGAGGCCTTGCGATTGCTCATCAGGAATGCGTCCATCTCCTCCCCTTCCAGCAATGCCCAGTCGCCTGGTTTCGATTTGATATTGGCGGCATCGACGACGATCAGCGCCTCGGTCTCCTCGATCGGTCCCGCCAGGGTAAACGAAAGCGTGCCGCCATCGAGCAGGGTCACATCGGGCCAGTTTGCCAGCTCGGGTTCGAGTGCCTGCAGGATATGAATGCCAATGCCTTCGTCGGTAAGCAGGGTGTTGCCGATGCCGAGCACAAGCGTTTTCATCGATTCAATCTACCAGCCTGAAATTAGAATAACAACCAAGTAATTCACTCAAGCTTCTGATTCTCCATCATTATTTTGTAATATTTCTGATCCGGCAGAGGACTGGCAAATCACATATACTGGTTTGAGTGTAGATTCTGATTGCCGCCCATGTGTCTCGCCATTCCGATGCAGATCGAATCGATCGACGGCTTTACCGCCCGCTGCCAGGCCAAGGGCGTGTGGCGCGACGTCAGCCTGTTCATGATGCAGGACACGCTGCCGGTCGTCGGCGACTTCGTCATGGTGCACGTCGGCTACGCCATCCAGAAGATCGCCGAGTCGGACGCCCGCACGACCTGGGAGTTGCTCGACCAGATCCTGGAGGAAAGCGGTGCATGAACTGGCTGTCGCCCAGGCGCTCGTCGAACAGGTGGATGCCGTGATGGGCCAACATCAGGCGCGCCATGATCATGATGCATCGTCATCCGATGCATGGCGTGCCACAGCCATCCGCGTGCGCATCGGCCCGCTGGCCGGCGTGGTACCTGAACTTCTCGCGACCGCATTTCCGCTCGCCGCGGCCGGCCGCCGCATGGAACACGCCGCACTCGAATTCACCCACGCGCCGATCCAGGTGCGCTGCCAGACCTGCGGCGCGGAAACCGAAGCCGCGATGAACCGCCTGCTCTGCGGCGCCTGCGGCGACTGGCATACTCAGGTTATTTCCGGCGACGATCTGCTGCTCGAAAGCGTCGAACTCGAAACCACACCGTCCTGACCACTCACTACTCCCCACTCACCTAAAATGTGTGACACCTGCGGCTGCAACCTCACTCCCGGCAACAAGCACCTCGCGTTCAAGCCCGTCGCCAAGGGCGCGACCGCCGTCTCCGTGCTCAAGGGCCTGCTGGCAAAGAATGACGACCAGGCCGGACACAACCGCGAGCACTTCGACCGCCGCGGCATTCTCGCGATCAACCTGATGTCCTCGCCGGGATCCGGCAAGACCGCGCTGCTCGAGGCCACGCTCGTCGCGTTGAAAGACGAATTCACCTGCGCCGTGATCGAGGGCGACCTGGAAACCGAGAACGACGCCGAACGCATCCGCGCCAAGGGCGTGCAGGCGCACCAGATCGTCACCGGCACCGCCTGCCACCTCGACGCCCATCTGGTGCACGATGCGCTGCATCACATGACGCTCGAAGGCGTCGACCTGCTGTTCATCGAGAACGTCGGCAATCTGGTCTGTCCCGCCAGCTTCGACCTCGGCCAGCACCTCAACGTCACCCTGCTCTCGGTCACCGAGGGCGACGACAAGCCGGCCAAGTACCCGGTGATGTTCCGCGCCGCCGATGCCATGTTGTTGACCAAGACCGATCTGCTAGCCGTGCTCGACGATTTCGACCCGGACAAGGCCGAGACACACCTGCGCAACCTCGCCAATCCGGCGCCAGTGATGCGGCTGTCGGCACGCAAGGACATGGGTATGGACGCCTGGCTGACCTGGTTGCGCGAACAGCTTACGGCGCAACGCGCGCGCGTCGCCATCGGGCAATCGCGCCGCCCTGCCATCCAGAGCGACGGCATGAAATATCACAAGGCCACGGCCTGATGAGCGAGTCCCGCGCCTGGCTGGACAAGATCCACGCCTTCGAATTCGACCGCCCGATCAAGATCATGAACGTGTGCGGCGGCCACGAGCGTTCGATCACCCACGCCGGCATGCGCGGCGCGCTGCCGAAGTGGCTCGAACTGGTGCCGGGTCCCGGGTGTCCGGTGTGCGTGTGCCCGGAGGAAGACGTCTACCAGGCGATCCGGTTGGCGTTGCAGGACAAGGTCATCCTGGTTGCGTTCGGCGACATGTTGCGGGTGCCGGTCAATGTAAAAAAAGGCGAGGTGCGCTCGCTGGCCGAAGCGCAGGCCGCCGGCGCCGATATCCGTCCGATCGCCAGCCCGCTCGATGCGCGCCGGATCGCGCAAGACAATCCCGATCGCTCGGTGGTGTTCTTCGCCGCTGGCTTCGAAACCACCACGGCACCGACGGCCGCCATGCTGGCCGAGGGGATTCCCGACAACCTCAGCATCCTGTTGTCCGGCCGCCTGACCTGGCCGGCAGTCGCGATGCTGCTTGATTCGGGCAGCCCCGGCTTCGACGCGCTGGTCGCACCCGGCCATGTCTCCACGGTCATGGGGCCGGAAGAATGGTCTTTCGTCATCGACCGGCACGAGATTCCCGCTGCAGTGGCCGGCTTCGGCACGGAGTCACTGCTCGCCTCGTTTTATTCCGTGCTGCGCCAGCTTGAAACCGGCGAGCGCTTTCTCGACAATTGCTATCGCGAAGTCGCCCACCCGGGCGGCAATCCGACCGGCCGCCGCCTACTCGATCACACGCTCGAGGTCGTCGACGCCAACTGGCGCGGCATCGGCATCATTCCAAACTCCGGCTACGCACTGAAGCCTTCCTTTGCACACCACGACGCGCGCCTGCTGTTTCCCGACCACACCGACCCCGGCCGCCGCCGCGCCGGCGAAATGCCACCCGGTTGCGATTGTGCGCAGGTGGTGCTCGGCAAGATCTACCCCAACCAGTGCCGCATCTACGGCAAGGCCTGTACCCCACGCAATCCGGTCGGCCCCTGCATGGTGTCGGACGAAGGCGCCTGCCGCATCTGGTGGGCGGGCGGCGTGCGCGTAGCCGCCGATGCCTGAACGCATCGCCCGCTTCATCACGATAAGCGGCAGAGTTCAGGGCGTAGGCTTCCGGCCCTTCGTCTATCGGCTCGCCCATCGGCATGGCATCACCGGCTGGGTGCGCAACGCCAACGGCGCAGTGGAAATCCATGCGGAGGGACAGCCCGCGCAACTCCAGCGATTCAGCGACGCTTTGCTGAACGATGCGCCGCCCTTGTCGGCGCCCGCCAGACTGTCTAGTGATAACTGCCTGCCCGAAGCGGCACTCGCATTCTCCATCCTCGACAGTCAATCCCGGAACGCGGCCGACATCCATGTGCCGGCCGACGGTTTTGTCTGTGCGGACTGCCTGGCCGAACTGTACGACCCGGCCAACCGCCGCCATCGCTATCCCTTCATCAACTGCACCCAGTGCGGGCCGCGCTACACGCTGATCACCGCCCTGCCCTACGATCGCCCCAATACGGCAATGCACGATTTCACGCTGTGCCCCGATTGCCGGCAGGAATACGAGAACCCGCTCGACCGCCGCTTTCATGCCGAACCCATCGCCTGCCCGGCGTGCGGTCCACACCTGCAGTTCGTCTCGGGGGATAAGACCACCGACGGCGACGAGGCCGCCCTGGCCGCGACCGTCGCCGCGCTGCAGTCCGGGAAGATCGTCGCGGTGAAAGGCGTCGGCGGCTACCACTTGATGTGCGATGCCGCGAACGATGACGCCGTCGCTGCGTTGCGTGCACGCAAGTCGCGCCCGGCCAAACCGCTGGCGGTGATGTTCCGCAATCCCGACACCCTGCGCCGTGCCGTGCAGATGACGCCGGAACGGGTGGATTTCGTGGCGTCGGCCCAACGCCCCATCGTGCTGCTGCCGGAACAGGCAGAATCCGGCCTCTCCGACCTCATCGCACCTGGTCTCGCGGAAATCGGCTGCCTGCTGCCCTACTCGCCGCTGCATGATCTGCTGCTGGCCGATTTCGGCGGGCCTCTGGTGGCCACGTCCGGCAACCTCTCAGGCGAGCCGGTGCTGACCGACAACATGGAAGCGCAAACCCGGCTCGCCCATCTTGCCGACGCCTTCCTTCACCATGATCGTCCCATCGTGCGGCCGGCCGACGATCCGGTGTACCGCCCGATTGCTGGCATGCCGCGGCCGCTACGCCTGGGACGCGGCAATGCGCCACTGGAACTCGGACTGGCTGTTCCCCTGCCCGAACCCGTGCTGGCGCTTGGCAGCCACATGAAGAACACGCTCTGTCTCGCCTGGGGATCGCGCGCCGTCATCTCGCCGCATATCGGCGAACTCGTCACCGCGCGCAGCCAGGACACCCTGGCGCAGATAGCGTCCGATCTGCAAAACCTGTATCAAGTGCGGGCAATACGCCTGATCGTCGACCGTCATCCCGGCTACGGCACGCGCCGTTTCGCCCGCGCTGGCGGCTTGCCTGTGTTCGAGGTCTGGCATCACCACGCCCACGCATCCGCGCTGGCCTGGGAATTCCCGGATGTCGCCGACTGGATCGTGTTTACGTGGGATGGCGTCGGCCTCGGCGAGGATGGCACGCTGTGGGGGGGCGAGGCCTTCACCGGCGCGCCCGCCCGCTGGAAGCATGCCGCCTCGTTCCGACCCTTTCGACTGCCTGGCGGCGACAAGGCCGGGCGCGAACCGTGGCGCGCCGCGGCGGCACTACTGTGGGAAATGGGACAGCCGGCACCCTTTGCGCCCGAATCCTTGCAGCAGGCATGGTCGGCCCGGCTCAACAGCCCCGCCAGTTCCGCCGTCGGGCGCCTGTTCGATGCCGCCGCGGCTTTGTGCGGCGTCTGTACCCACGCCAGTTTCGAGGGCGAGGCGCCGATGCGGCTGGAAGCGGCCGCGGTCGCATCCACCGGCGATGCCGTCGAACTGCCGCTCGCGCGCGACCCGCTCGGCCTATGGCGCACCGACTGGGCGCCGCTGCTACCCATGCTCGGCGACACGGCCCGCCCGCCCGCCGAGCGCGCGGCCCGCTTTCATCTGAGCCTGGCGCAGGCGCTGGTTGAACAGGCGAAACAGTTACGCACGCAAACCGGCATCCGGTCAGTCGGCCTCACCGGCGGCGTGTTCCAGAACCGCGTGCTTGCAGAAGCCGCGATCGGTCTGCTTGAGCGCGCAGGCTTCAGCGCTCATCTGCCCCAACGTGTCCCCGTCAACGATGCCGGGTTAAGCTTCGGCCAGGTCATCGAATTCCTCCATCAATAAAGACACGCCATGGACGACACCCGCATCCTTCTCGCACACGGCAACGGCGGCCGCCTGATGCGCGAACTCATCACCGACGTCTTTGCCCGCCATCTTGGCAACCCGCTGCTCGACACCGACGCCGATGCCGTCACGCTGCCGCACGTGGACGGCGAACTCATGGTCACCACCGATGGCTTCACCGTCGAGCCGCTTGAATTTCCCGGCGGCGACATCGGCTCGCTCGCCGTGCATGGCGTGGTCAACGATCTGGCAGTGGCCGGGGCCGACCCGCTTTATTTCACCGTGTCCGCACTCATCGAGGAAGGGCTGGAAATCGGCGCGCTCGATCGCTATATCTCCAGCTTTGCGCGGGCTGCGCGACAGAACCATGTCGTCGTCGTGGCCGGCGACACCAAGGTGGTGCGCCGGGGCGAAGGCAGCGGCCTGTATCTCTCCGTTGCCGGCATCGGTGTGCGGCGCACGTCCACCCGGCTGGCGATGGATCGCATCGCCCCGGACGACGTGGTGCTGGTGTCCGGCCCGGTCGGCGATCACGGTATCGCGGTGATGCTGGCACGCGAGCAGTTCGGCCTGTCCGGCGAGCTGCGTTCCGATTCGGCCTCGGTGCTGCCGCTGACGCGCGCCGTGCGCGACTTTCCCGATCTCAAGTTCATGCGCGACCCGACGCGTGGCGGACTCGCCACGGTCGCCCACGAAATCGCGCGCGCCAGCGGCCACAGCATCGTGCTCGACCAGAATGCGGTACCGCTGCGTCCGGAAGTCGTGTCGGTCTGCGAAATGCTGGGCTACGACCCGTATTTCCTGGCCTGCGAAGGCCGGGTCGTCGCCGTCGTCGACCCCTTCGCAGCCGACGACGTACTCGCCCGCTGGCACGCTCTGCCGGAAGGGCGGGACGCCTGCATCATTGGTCGCGTTGAAACAGGCGGCGGACGGGTGATCCTGGAAACCGGTCTTGGCGGTCGGCGCGTGCTGGACGAACTGGAAGACGATCCGCTGCCACGGATCTGCTGAATCGCAGTGTAGTGACACGTCACGCCAAAATGCAGTTTCAACGCCTGTGTCGATTGCATTGACGGATAATGCCTGGCTTCGCTCACCCTCTGGAAACCAGGCCGTATGCAAAAAGAAGTCCAAGAAGCCCCTCAGTACGCCGTCGTGGCGTCGGTTCAACTCCCAGGGGTGAGCGACATGGAGTTTGAAGCCTCGCTGGCCGAACTGCGCGAACTGGCCAAGACACTGGGATTCACGGTTACCCGCACGTTCACGCAAAAACGGTCCGGCTTCGACTCGACGGCCTATCTGGGCGCGGGCAAGCGGCGGGAGATCCACCATTTTGTTCAGGGTAAACCGGACGACGAAACCGGGTCCGGCGTTCGTTCGCTGAACCCCTTGTATCGCCTCGACACGGTCGTCGAGGGAATGGACGACACGGCATTGGTCTCGCCCGACCCGATCGACGTCATCTTCGTCGACCACGAGATCTCCCCGTCGCAGGCGCGTCACCTCGAAAACGAAGTCGGCTGCCAGGTGATGGATCGCACCATGGTCATTCTCGAGATCTTTCACCGCAACGCACGTTCCCCCGCTGCGCGCGCGCAGGTGGAAATCGCGCGCCTGGGCTACCTGGCGCCGCGCCTGCGCGAGGCGGCGAAGCTCGCCGGACCACAAGGGCGGCAACGTAGCGGCGTCGGCGGACGCGGGGCTGGCGAGTCGCACACCGAACTGGACAAGCGCAAGATCCGCGACCGCATCGCCGAGCTACAGAAGGAGATCGCCGCGATGGATGCGGACCGCAAGACCCAGCGCGCCCGGCGGCAAGCGCACCAGGGGCTCGCCAGCGTGGCGCTCGTCGGCTACACCAACGCGGGCAAGTCCACTTTGATGCGCGCCCTCACGGGCAGCGAGGTGCTGGTCGCCAACAAGCTCTTCGCCACGCTCGACACCACCGTGCGCACCCTGTACCCCGAGAGCGTCCCGCGCGTGCTGGTCAGCGACACGGTCGGTTTCATCAAGAACCTGCCGCACGGGCTGGTTGCGTCGTTCAAGTCCACGCTCGAAGAGGCGCTGGATGCCTCGTTGCTGCTTCACGTCATCGACGCCAGCGACCCGGGGTTCGAACGGCAGATCGAGACCACCGAGCACGTTCTGGACGAGATCGAGGCGCAGGATGTGCCGCGCATCCGGATTTTCAACAAGATCGACCACGTCGGCGACGCAGCGGCACAGGCCGAACGCGAAGCTGCGCTGCGCGCCGCGTATCCCGGCTGCATCGTAATGAGCGCGCGCCGTCCCGACGATGTCGCGAAACTACACCAGGCGATCGCTGCCTTTTTCCAGCGCGACCTGGTCGAGGCCGAGCTTTTCCTGCCATGGTCGGCCCAGCAACTGCGCGGTGAAATATTCGCGCGCTGCGAGGTCCTGGCCGAGCGTGCCGACGCTGAAGGTGCGTTCTTCAGCGTGCGGGGCGAGCAGGCGGTTCTGGACAGTCTGCGCGAGCAGCTTGGCCAGACGCATTGAGGAATCGCCGTATCGAGCCCGCTCCTCGTTGTTCGCACACCCACACCCATCATCCCCAAACCTGCCGCCCTTGGCTGAGGAAACCGACAGCTGTCAGGATTTGGCCTGTCTGCGACAGCGATCCGCCCACACTGCCGCCTCCACCCGCGAACGCAGGTTGAGCTTCTTCAGCAGGTGCTTGACGTGGACCTTCACCGTACCTTCGGCGATATTCATGTCGCGGGCGATCAGCTTGTTGCTCTTGCCGCCGACCAGGTGATCGAGGATGCGGCCTTCCTGCTCGGTCAGGCCGGCTTCGGCAAGACTGGTCGGACGGCTTTTCTCGCGCAGCGAGGCGACCAGCAACTGGGTCAGACGCTCGCTGATGGTGATCTTGCCGTGCGCGGCCTCGACCAGCTTCTGCATCAGATCCTCCGGTTCCATGTCCTTCAGCAGATAACCGTCGGCGCCGGCCTGCAGCGCCGCCATCAGATCCTCCGCCTGGTCGGACACGGTGAGCATGATGACGCGGGAATCGGAGCCTTCGTCCTTGATCGCCTTCAGTACCTCGACGCCGTTCATGTCCTTCATGTTGAGGTCGAGCAGGATCATGTCGGGATGCAGGCGCTGCGCCAGCTGGATGCCTTCCTTGCCGCAGGGGGCCTCGCCGACAAAACGGAATTCGGGGGTGGCCTGGATCAGCTGGATCACGCCCTTGCGGAACAGGGGATGGTCGTCGACGACCAGGATGGTGTAGGTATCGGACGGATTCATAGGGATGGGGGCAATTGTTCGGTAGAAAGAGAAAGGATGTCGCGCCGCCCGGTCGGCATGAAGTGCAGGGTGACGCGAGTGCCGGCGGCAGGAAGGTTCTCGACGCTCAACTGGCCGCCCAGATTTCTGGCCCGCTCTTCCATGATCGTCATCCCGTAATGATGCGCCCCCGCTGCCTGGCGGACGCCGATGCCGTCGTCGGTCACGATCGCCGACACCGACCCGTCGCTGTTGCAGAGCACGCTGATTTCCGCCTGTTGCGCCCGGGCATGGTTGAGCACGTTGGAGAGCGCCTCGCGCACGATCTGCAGGGCATGGATTTCCTCGTTGGGCGTGAGAGTGCAGCCGGCCAGATGCACGTCCAGCGTGATCGGAATACCACCGCGGGCGGTGAATTCATTCACGGTGTCCTGCAGGGCGGCGCCCAGGCCTTCTCCTTCGATACGCAGGCGGAACGTGGTGAGCAGTTCGCGCAACTGGCGGTAGGCGCTGTTGAGGCCTTCGCGCAACTCGGCCAGCACTTCGTTGGCCTCGCTGCCTGCGCCGGGCTGCGACGCCGGGTCCGCAGCAGGCAACAATGGTTTCAACCGGCTGACCTGGATTTTCATGTAGGCGAGCGACTGCGCCAGCGAGTCGTGCAGTTCGCGCGCCAGCGCAGCACGCTCTTCCAGCAGTGACAGCCGGCGAGTCTGCTCGGTACGGCGCGCGGTGCCGATGGCGATGCCGATATGTCGCGACAAGGCCTCAAGCAGCTGGGTCTGCCATTGCACCAGCTCCTTGCCCGGGGGCATCTCCAGTTGCAGCACGCCATACTGATGCTCGGTATCCTTGAGCGGCAACGTCAGCATGCGACGGCCATCCTGCAGCGCATGGACGGCCAGCGTCCGGTGGGCGAGACATTCGGCGCAACTCATCAGGCCGCACTGATTGGGATCGCCGCCGTCCGGGTGCAGCGTACTGGCGATCACGCGCGCACGTGTCTCGCCGGCCTCCACCAGACAGGCGAGGCCGTGTCCGACACCGAGGACATTCTCCAGGTCGTTCAGCAGGATGGCATAGGTGTTCGCTGCCACCGGCCCGTTGTAGAGCCGGGCGATGGAGTGATAGAGCAATTCCAGCGAACGGTTGGCGATGGTGAGTTCGGCGGTCTTTTCCTCCACCCGCGCTTCCAGGTTCTGATACATCCTGGAAAGGTCCTCGGCCATGTGGTTGAAGGCCTGGCCCAGCCGTCCGAGTTCGTCGCTTCCGGTGTGTTCGGTGCGCACCGCGAGATTGCCCCGGCCGACATTGGCTGCAAACGACAGCAGGTCGCGCAGGGGCAGGATCAGGTCGTTGCGTGCCAGATACAGCGTGAGCGAGCCGACCAGCAGCGTCATCAGCAAGGCGGCCCCGAGCACCATGCGCAGGACCAGGATTTTCGCCTCGGTATCGCGTTCGATCTGCTTGACCAGGTGATCGATCTTGTCGACGAACCCATTGACCTCCGCGATCAGCGGGGCTTGGTTTGCCATTGCAGACGCGCTGCCATCCGCCTCCGCCCTGAAATGCGGCTTCACCTTCTGCCAGGCCTGCAGCACGGCCGCATAGCTGCGCGAGAGTTCGGTTTCAGCCTGCCGCGGCATCAATTCCATGATGCGGGGGTCGGCCAGGGTGGACTCGAACGTGTCGATCGCGGCGCCAAGCTGGGCCGCGGCATTCCCGTCTGTCGACTGCCTGGCTGATAGCGCGAGGCTGCTCATCCTGTAGGTCTGCATACGCAGGCTGCCTGCGAGGTTGATCGCCTCGCCGCTGCCCTGCACCGATTCGGCGATGATCCCCGAGCTGGCCATGCCGAGGATGGCGAAACAGGCGATCAGCGCCAGGGCTCCGCCCAGTTTCAGCAGCAGCGAATGCTGCAGGAAGCCACGTTTCTCGTTCATATCCGCCTTAGGGCCGGTTAGGCGCCCGACAATAAAGAGGTACCTCGAAAGTACCATTTTCTTAAGTCCATGCTAGCAACGATCCGCCGATTTGTTGTGAAAACATGGGCTTAACAATCTTTCTCCATACATCTTTTAGCCGTCGCCACCTGCCGGTAACACCATGATTCCAACAAACACTTGCAGACCTAGAGATCGGATTTTCTTTATATGCTAGATTCCAAATGCGACATTTTGTCGCAGCGGCAAGCGGCCGGGATGGTCGCCTGCCGGATTCGAGCGATCCGGATTGCCTGGCGCCAATCCGAGTGAACGTGCCGATTATTTTCAGGATGGGGAGCACCACGACATGACACAGGACCATACGCAGGACGATAGCAAACTATCTGACACCCAGCCCGATCTGGGTCGCCGAAAATTCATGAATACCGCCGCCCTGGTCGGACTTTCCGGCGCGGGGCTTTCGCTGGGACTGTCTGCATGCAACAAGAAATCAGCGCCGGCGACGGATAAAGGCGCCAGCGCGGGTGCCCCCGCGGCGCAGGCCGGGAGCGGTGTCGATTACAGCAAATACGAAGTTCCGCCGGGGCAACTCGACGAATACTATTCGTTTTCCAGCGGTGGTCATTCGGGCGAGTGCCGCATCTACGGCATCCCATCCGGGCGCGAGTTGAAGCGCATCCCGGTCTATAACATGGACGCCCTGGTCGGTTGGGGCGTGACCAACGAATCGAAGGCGATCCTCGGCACCAAGCCCAACGGCACGCCCAAGTACACCACCGGCGACACGCACCACGTCCATCCGTCCTATACCGACGGCACCTACGACGGCAAGTACATGTTCGTGAACGACAAGATCCACGGTCGTCTCGCGCGCATCCGCATGGACACCATGGAGTGCGACAAGATCACCGAACTGCCCAACGTCCAGGGCTTCCACGGCACCTTCCCCGACAAGCGCGACCCGGTCGACTCCAACGTCAACCACACCACCCGCGTGTTCTGCGGCGGCGAGTTCTCGATCCCGCTGCCCAACGACGGGCGCGACCTGGAAGACGGCAGCAAGTACAAATCGATATTTACCTGCGTCGATTCCAACTCCATGGATGTGCGCTGGCAGGTGCTGATCGACGGCAACTGCGACTTGGTGGCCAGTTCCTATGACGGCAAGCTTGCCGCGACCAACCAGTACAACACCGAGATGGGGCTCCATTATGAAGACATGATGGCGTCGGAAATGGACGACTGCCTGTTCTTCAACGTGGCCCGCATCGAAGAGGCCGTGAACGCCGGCAAGGTACGCTATATCGCCGGCTCAAAGGTCCCTGTCGTCGACGGCACCAAGGCGGCCAACCAGGACCCCAAGACGGCGCTGACCTGCTATGTGCCGATCCCGAAGAACCCCCACGGCGTGAACATCAGCCCAGACGGCAAGTACTACGTCTGCTCAGGCAAGCTCTCGCCGACCGCCTCGGTCATCGAACATGCCCTGGTGCTGAAGTGGTTCGATGGCGGCCTGGCCAATCCCCGCGACGCGGTGGTCGGCGAACCCGAGATCGGCCTCGGGCCGCTGCACACCGGCTTCGACAACAAGGGCAACGCCTACACCACCCTCTTCCTCGACAGCCAGATCGTGAAGTGGAACGTGGAGGCTTCGATCAAGGCATACAAGGGCGACAAGAATGCCAAAGTGGTATTGGACCGCATCGACGTGCACTACCAGCCAGGTCATGGCTTCACCTCGATGGGCGAAACCAAGGAAGCGGATGGCCGCTTCTTCATTTCCGACAACAAGTTTTCCAAGGACCGCTTCCTGCCGGTTGGGCCGCTGCATGCCGAGACCGCGCAGCTGATCGACATCAGCGGCGACAAGATGAAACTGGTGGCCGACCACTCGGTATATTCGGAACCGCACGACTCGATCATCATCCGCCGCGACATCATCAAGACGCGCCAGGTCTACAACATGGACGAATTCCCGCTGGCGGTGAAGGACCCCAAGGACTCGGGTGTCTTCCGCAACGGCAGGAAGGTGACCATCAAGCTCACCAGTCAGGCGCCGGCCTTCAGCCTGCGGGAATTCAAGGTCAAGAAGGGTGACGAGGTGACCATCATCCTGACCAACCACGACAAAGTCGAGGATTTGACTCACGGCTTCGCCATTCCCAAGTACGACATCCAGTTCATCGTCAACCCGCAGGAGACCAAATCGGTTACCTTCGTCGCTGACAAGCCGGGCGTTTATTGGTGCTACTGCACCAATTTCTGTCATGCGCTGCATCTGGAGATGCGCAGCCGCATGCTGGTCGAGGCTTGACGGGCTGCTCCGTTCCGTTCCCCCTGGGCGGAACGGACGACCAGACCGCCGGCCAGCCGGCGGACAAAGCGCGTGTTCCAGGTGATGTTTCGACATTTGCGGTGTTTTTCATGGATTATCTTGCCCGCCCTATCGTCCGTTTCCTGACGATGCTCTGTTTCTGCTGTGCCCCTGGGCTGGCCGCCGCCGGCAGCTATGAGGCGCCGCTGCCGGTGCAACTGTCCACCGATCCCGATCTGTGCGCGTACGTGCCCTGCAAGGACGTGATGCCTGGCGCAGACAGCTTTTCCAAACGCATGGGCAAACCGGCCTATGTCGAGGCCTACCAGAGCAGGAAAGACAAGCATGACGGGAAGGACGATCATGGCGACGAGAAGGAAGGGCATGGCGGGAAAAACGGCCGCAAGCTGATCGGCTACGTATTCCTGTCCACGGACATCGTCGACATTCCGGCCTACTCGGGCAAGCCCGTGGTGACGCTGATCGGCATGGATACCAAGGGCATCATCACCGGTGTCCGGGTCCTGAAGCACTCCGAGCCAATCCTGCTGGTGGGTATTCCGGAGTCGCAGCTCACCAAGTTCGTCAAGCAGTACCTCGGCAAGTTTGTCGGAGACAAGATCGAAGTGGGCTCGGCCCGGTCCGGCGAAGGCATGATCGGCGTCGACGCGATTTCCGGCGCCACCGTGACGGTGATCGCGGAGAACCAGGTCATCCTGCGCAGCGGCCTCGGAGTCGCCCGGCAGGTGGGGATCGTCAAGCCGACGATCAGGCCCCAGGCGAAATTCAGGGACGTGCCGGGCATACTTGACTGGCAGGCACTGCTCGACGAAGGCAGCGTCCAGGAACTCAAGGTCAAGGCGGATGAAATCGGCCAGGGATCCGGGGGACAGCCCTACATCGACATTCATTTCGGTTACCTCAACGACCCGACGATCGGACGCAGCGTGCTGGGCGAACACGGCTACGCCGCGCTCATGTCCAAGCTCAAGCCGGGCGAACACGCGATTTTCCTGATCGCCGACGGCACGGGATCCTTCAAGGGCTCGGGCTTCGTGCGTGGCGGCATCTATGACCGGGTGCTGGTGTCCCAGGACATCGATTCCTTCACCTTCCGTGATCTGGATTATCTCAACCTGTATGGCATCGAGGCCGCCGGTGCACCGCGCTACAAGGAGTCGGCCATCTTCATCATCCGTTCGCCGATCTTCAGTGCGGCCTATCCCTGGAACCTGGTGTACCTGGCCAACAAGATAGACCGGCAAACCGGCACCAAGACCTTTACCAGCTTCGACCGGGAATACTGGCTGCCCGCCCGCTACCTCGAAGGCGGGCGCCCGGAAATCGTGAAGCCGGAGGCGACCTGGGTAAAAGTATGGAAGTCGCGCAAGATCGAGGTCGCGCTGTTCCTGCTATGGCTCGTCGCTGCAGGCACCGTCTACGCATTGCGCGACAAGCTGGTCCGGCGCTCGACGATGAAGGACACGCGCTGGAAGGAAATCCCGCGTTACCTTCTGTGGATTTCGTCGATCGGCTTCGTCGGCTTCTACCTGCTGGCCGTGCCCTCGATCACCCAGGTGCTGACCTGGTTCCACGCCATCCTGTTCGAGTGGCGCTGGGAACTGTTCCTCTCCGACCCCTTCGTCTTCCTGTTCTGGATCTTCATCATCGTCACCACGTTCTTCTGGGGGCGCGGGATGTTCTGCGGCTGGATGTGCCCCTACGGGTCGCTCGCGGAACTGGTCTACCATGTGGCCGGCAAGCTGGGACTGAAGCGCTACCAGCGCCACCTGCTGCCGCAGAGTTGGCATGATCGGCTGAAATGGATCAAGTACGGCATTTTTACAATCCTGCTCGCCGTGTCCTTCTATTCCATGGGATTGGCGGAAAAGCTCGCCGAAGTCGAGCCGTTCAAAACCACCTTCCTGGTCGGGGTGTGGAACCGCTCCTGGCCTTTCGTGACTTTCTGGACCGTCCTGATCGTCGCGTCGGCTTTCTTCGAACGCCCATTCTGCAAGTATCTGTGCCCGCTCGGCGCAGCGCTCGCGGTGCCTTCGACCTTCCGCTGGTGGGGCCTCAAGCGCAAGCAGGAGTGCGGGCCGTGCGCGGCGTGCCAGGTGGGATGCGGCTCGCAGGCGATCGACGACGCCGGCCGCATCGACCAGCGCGAATGCCTGCTGTGCCTCGACTGCCAGGTCCTTTATTACGACACCCATGCCTGCCCGCCGCTGGCGCAGGAACGCAAGCGCCGCACCCGGGCCGGCGAGCCGCTGACAGCGATCGGGGCGGACGGCTACTACATCCCCATCAAGCCGATTGCCGCAGTTGCCTCGCCAGCCACCGCCGTGCGGCCAAGCCTGCCCGCCTTCATCGGCCAGGAATTCTTCGACCACCTGTTCCCCTGGAGCCGCAAGGTCTTCCAACAGCCCATCCTGCTGCAGGCGACCACGTTCGCCCTCACCGTGCTGGTGACCTGGGTATGGGTGCTTGGCGCTGCCGGCCAGATCGGCCCCGGCATTGTGCTCGGCTGGTGGCTGGGCTGGAGCGCCTACGAACTGGTGGTGCGCATGCGCTGCAAGCCCTACGTCAAGGATGGCCCGTGGTGGGGACGCAACCTGCGTCCGGCCTCCTGGGCCGACATGGCCTCCTACGTGGCATTCAAGAACCTGCTGATTGCCGTCGTGCTATTCCTGATCATGAAGGGCACGGGGATCCTGGATTTCCTGCAGAGCCTGCCGTCCCTACAATGGTTTTACTAGCCATCAGGACGACAGCCCGGTGGGCGCACGCCGCATGGCCAATCAGGCCGGCCGTGCTGCTCGCCGTCGCGGGCCTGCTGGCCTGCCTGCCGATCACAAGGCTGGCGTTCGCCGACATCCTGACGGTGCACCCGGGCCAGTCCATCGGCGCGGCCATCGCCCAGGCCCGCCCGGGAGACGAAGTGCGGGTGGAACGTGGCCTGTACCGGGAAAACCTGCTGATCGACAAGCCCCTGACGCTGAAGGGAATCGACCGGCCCACGCTGAGCGGCGGCCTCAAGGGCGACACCATCCGCATCACTGCCGAGGATGTCACCATCGACGGACTGATCGTGCGCGATTCCGGCGACAGCCTGGTCGAGCAGAATGCCGGCATCTACATCCGGCCGGGCGCGAATCGTGCGACCGTGCACAACTGTGATCTGACCTACAATCTTTTCGGCCTGTGGATCGAAAAGGCAAACGACGTGCATGTCGAGAACAACCTGATTACCGGCAAGCGCGACTACCGATCCGCCTCGCGCGGCAATGGCATCCAGCTTTACAACACGCAGCGGGCGCGCATCGTCGGAAACCAGATCAGCTTCGTACGCGACGGTATCTACGTGGATGTGTCCCACCATGCCATCTTCCGCAACAATCGCATTCACGATGTGCGCTACGGATCGCATTACATGAACTCCTACTACAACGTGTGGGAAGGCAACGACTCGTACCACAACCGAGGGGGGCTGGCACTCATGGAAGTACGCAACCAGATCGTGCGAAACAACCGCGCCTGGGGAAACTCCGACCATGGGATCATGCTGCGTACCATCCAGGATTCGGTGATCGAGGGCAACATTGTCGCCGGCAATGGCCGCGGGTTTTTCATCTACGACGCCGAGTACAACACCATTCGCAACAATCTCGTGATGGATAACACGGTCGGCGTACATCTGTGGGCGGGCTCCTATCACAACAAGGCGGAAGGCAACGATTTCATCCTGAACCGGACCCAGATCAAGTACGTGGCCAGCCGGGACGAGATCTGGTCCGGCAACTACTGGAGCAACTATGTGGGCTGGGACCGCAACGGCGACGGCATCGGGGATGTACCCTACGAAGCGAACGACATGGTCGACTATCTGTCCTGGCGTCACCCGATGATGAAGCTGCTGCTGGCCAGCCCGGCCGTGCAGACATTGCGCATGGTCAGCCAGCAGTTCCCGCTGCTGCGCGCCACGAGCATCGTCGACCCCCAACCGCGGATGCAGCCGCACAACCCCGACTGGAGACAATGGCGTGGAATCTTCCCTTCCCAGCCTCAATGACGCCGGCGCGCCCCTGATCGTCGCGCACGGGGTACGCAAGCACTACGGAAACATCCACGCGGTCGATGGCGTCGACCTCGACATCCGTTCCGGCGAACTCTTCGGCCTCATCGGGCACAACGGCGCCGGCAAGAGCACGCTATTCAAGATGATGCTCGGCCTGATCCCCCCTACCGCGGGCGATATCCGCATCGGCGGTGCGCTCGTCACCGGCCGCGATTTCCGTGCCGTACGGCGCACGGTCGGCTACCTGCCGGAAAACGTGGTGCTGTATGACAATCTCACCGGCCTCGAGACGCTGTGGTTCTTTGCCAGGCTGAAAGGCGTCTCGCCCGCGCAGGCGGCGCCGACGCTCGAACGCGTGGGCCTCGCACACGCGGCCAAACGGCGCGTGCGCGAATACTCCAAGGGCATGCGCCAGCGTCTCGGCTTTGCCCAGGCATTGCTCGGCAAGCCGCGCATCCTGTTTCTCGACGAGCCCACCACCGGACTGGACCCGGAGGCGATCCGCAGTTTTTACGCGACGCTCCGACAGCTCAGAAGCGAAGGCGTGACGACGGTCATCACCTCCCACATCCTGGCCGAGATCCAGGAACGGGTGGATCGTCTCGCGATCATGACCGCCGGCAAGGTACAGGCCCGCGGCACGGTGCAGGATTTGCGCGAACAGGTGGACCTGCCGCTGTGGTTCAGCGTGCGCGTCGCAAAGGAGGATTTCGAGGCGGTGCGTTCTGCGCTTTCCCATCTGCAGGTAGACGCGATCGAGGCGCACGACGACCATGTGAAGGTGCGGTGCCGGCGCGAGGCGAAGATGGCGGTGATCGAAGCACTCGCCAGGCTGGATGGCCGGGTCCGCGACCTCACGGTGCGCGAGCCCTCGCTTGAAGACGTGTTCTTCGGCTTTTCGGATTGAGGGGGGGACATGGAAATCGCACAGATCGCCACCATCGCGAGCAAGGAATTCTGGGACCGTATCCGCAACCGCTGGGTGCTAGCCGTGGCGCTGGTATTCACCGCCTTCGCGCTGGTCATCGCCTACTTCGGCGCGGCGCAACAAGGCTCCGTCGGCTTCCGCTCAATCGACATCACCATCGCCAGCCTGGTCAGCCTGGTCATCTACCTGATTCCCCTGATCGCACTGGTCCTGGGCTTCGACGCCATCGTCGGCGAGCGCGAACGGGGTTCGCTCGACCTCCTGCTCTCGATGCCGATCACACGCCTGGAATTGCTGCTGGGAAAATACCTGGGACTGGCTGCCGCACTGGCGTTCTCGACCATCGCCGGTTTCGGCCTGGTGGCGATCGTGCTGTCGGCCCGACTCGATCTCAATGCCCTGTACCACTACTTCGGCTTCATGCTCAGTTCGGTACTGCTGGGCTGCGCCTTCCTGAGCCTGGCGGTGATGCTGTCGGTGTTCGCCGCCGACCGCACCCGTGCCTCGGGGCTCGCGATCGCCACCTGGTTCTTCTTCGTACTGGTGTTCGACCTGCTCCTGCTCGGCGCGCTGGTCGTCACCGGCGGCCAGTGGGGTGGCGAGATCTTTCCTTACCTGCTGCTGGCGAACCCTGCCGACGTGTTCCGCATCCTCAACATTTTTTCCCTGGACGACGTCCGCACCCTGTACGGACTGACGACCGTTTTTCCCCCTGCATTGGCCAATCCCTGGCTGCTCGGCCTGGTGATGCTCGCCTGGATCGTCGTGCCATTGGGTATCGCAAGCTGGAGATTCCGCACATGACATCAATCAGACCTACGCTCATCCTTGTCGCGCTCACGGCAACAACCCTGCTGGCAGCCTGCGGGCAGTCCTCCGGCCCGGCCACGGCGGCGCCGCAGGAAATCACCCGCGACACATCCTGCTCCCTCGACGGCATGCTGCTGGCCGACTATCCCGGCCCCAAGGCGCAGATTTTCTACGCCGGGCAGGCAGAGCCGGATTTCTTCTGCGACACCGTGGAGATGTTCCATGTCTATCTCACCCCGGAACAGGTCAGGGATGTACGCGGCATTTTCGTGCAGGACATGGGCAAGACGGCCTGGGACGAACCGCACGGCCACTGGATCGACGCGAAATCCGCCTACTACGTCTATGGCAGCAAGCGCGAGGGGTCGATGGGACCGACCATCGCCAGTTTTGCGCTGGAACAGGATGCGGCGAAATTCGTTGGTGAATACGGCGGCAAGGTCTATCGGTTTGCCGATATCCAGCCCGACATGGTCGTGCTGAACGGCGGCGTACTCAACGACAGCCACATGTAAGAATCTCATGCCCGAATTCTTTGAAAGCGTCGCGTTCGAGACGGCAACCGAAATCGAACAACTGGCCCGGCTGGTCTACGAGTTGCGCGAGAACCGTCAGGCCGTCCTGCAGTTCCACGAGGTCGCGGACGAGGCGGCGCTGCTGCAGAAAATCCAGTCCGGCGAGGTAGCCGAGCATCCGGCCTATGAACACTATCTGGCGGCCCGGATTCTCGAGGACACCCGCGAAACGGCCCGGGCTGCGCTGGCCGAGCGCGTGAAAGCGGCCAACAGGACATGAGCCTGCATCTCGAACTCGGCAAAGCAATCGAGGACGCCTTCCCGAACGATCTGGATGGGGCGATCGAACACCGGCAGGACGCGCTCAGCGTCCGCCTGAGGAATGGCGTGACACTGGAGGTGCGTTATGCCGCGTCCGATGCCTATTCCTTGCGCTGGGTCTACGGCGAGGTCGAGTCCGGTATCGACACGGCGCCCTTGCATCCCGGCCTGGCGACCTTCCCCAACCATTTCCACGATGCGGCCAAGCGCATCGTGGCCGACCCGGTCACGCGTCCGGATGCCGCGCCGGAAGAGAACCTGCGCCATTTGATCCGCGCCCTGCTCGACGACCCGATGCTAGGCGCCAAGGACATCGGCTGATGCCACGGCCATCCAGACTGCTGTCGTCGGGTGGCCTCACGATCGCCTTCACCACCTCGCTGCTGCTGTTCGCCGACGGGCAGCCGGCACGCGACATCGACCCGTTCAACAACACGCTGTGCATCGTCGCCCCCGCCACACCCTACGACCCGGCGTCGGGCCTGCCCATGTATGCGCCGCGGCCGATACCCGCCGATGCACGCTGCCCGGTGTGCGGCATGTATCCCGCCCGTTATCCGCGCTGGGCCGCCCAGATCATTTTCAAGGACGGGGCCGCCCATTACTTCGACTCGCCGGTCAACCTGTTCGATTTTCTCCTCAAGGTCGATCGCTACGATCGGCGCTACACCCGCGCCGACGTTGCCGTCAGCTATGTGCGCGATCTCGCGAGCGGGCGATGGATCGAGGCCGGACAGGCCCATTTCGTCCATGGCTCCGATGTCGCCGGCCCGATGCGCAATGCCGACCTGCCCGCCTTCGCCAGCCGCGCGACAGCAGACGCCTTTGCCCGCCTGCACCGCGGCGCCGTGCTGACCGCCTCGGACATGACGCCTCAACTGCTGGCGCCTCTGAGCCGCAACGGCCGCCACCGCCATTGACCCTGGCGGCGCAAACTCAGAAATCGAATTCAAAAAAACGGGGGAGACCAAGTCTCCCCCGTTTTTTCCGCTGCACAAGCCCGAGGGCTCGGACCCGGTGCTTATTTGACCTTGTCGGCCATGTAATTCACCGCTGCCTTCACTTCGTCATCCGTCAGCTTGGGGTTACCGCCACGCGCGGGCATCATGCCTTTTGCACCGGTGAAGCCTTCGAGTGCATGCTTGTACAGGACGTCCATACCCTGGGCGATGCGCGGTTCCCAATCGGCCTTGTTGCCAAACACGGGGGCGCCTGCCGCTCCAGACGCATGGCACAGCGAACAGACGGCGCCGAACACCTTCTTGCCTACGTCGTTCGCGGCCTCTTCAGGCTTGTTTGCGGCTTCGTCATGCTTCTCCACGACTGCTGGTGCCGGTGCGGCCGCCTCGGGCGCTGCTGGCGCAGCAGCCTCAGGCGCACTTTCCTGTTTTCCGCAGGCGCCCAATAGCGTGACAAGTGAAAGGGCGAGGATGAGCGATGTTTTTTTCATTTGAGTTTCCTGTTGTGCTGGTAAAAGGATGTGATTTCTTAAAGCGTCCGGCCCAGGTGGCCCACGCATCACCTCGGACAGGCCACCTCGTTACGATTCAAAATATAGCACCTCACCTCCGGGCAGTCTCCACCGCTGAAGAGCTACTCCCAATATATCTATTGCCCTGTCCCGCGCCACAAAAATTTCAAAATATCTCCTACAAAACATTTATTTAGCGGCATACCCCCACTACCTCTTTGGAGGTAGAAAGCGTCTCAAAACATACAAATCCCGCACTTTTCATCTACATCCATAGGCATACACTGCGATCAACATTTCAGATAAACCAGTCTTGAAGTCTCGGTAAAGGATGGATCATGGCGACCCAGACCCAGAAGCAGATTTCCGTGCTCACGCTGAGCACGCTGGCGTTCACTGCCTGCTTCGCCGTGTGGATGATGTTCGCGATCATCGGCATCCCCATCAAGAAGATGCTGAGCCTGAACGAGACCGAGTTCGGCATCCTGGTGGCCACGCCGGTGCTGACGGGCTCGCTCATCCGGCTGCCGCTCGGCATGTGGACCGACAAGCTGGGCGGCCGCATCGTCTTTTTCGTATTGATGCTGGCGACCGTCGTGCCGATCTGGCTGATCGGCTATGCCACCGCATACTGGCATTTCCTGCTGCTGGCGCTGTTCGTCGGCGTGGCCGGGGGATCCTTCTCGGTCGGTATCGCCTACGTGGCCCGCTGGTTCCCGAAAAAACGGCAGGGGTTTGCCATGGGCATCTTCGGCGCCGGCAACTCGGGCGCCGCGCTGACCAAGTTCGTCGCGCCCTCCCTGGTGGTCGCCTACGGCTGGCAGTCTGTGCCGCACGTATACGCGGTAGCGATGCTGATCATGGCCATGCTCTTCTGGATCTTCACCTATACAGACACGGCGCATCACGTGCCCAGCCACATCACCTTCAGACAGCAGCTCGCCGCGCTGAAGGATCCCAACGTCTGGAAGCTTTCCCAGTATTACTCGATCGTGTTCGGCGGCTATGTGGCCCTGTCGCTCTGGCTGACCAAGTATTTCATCACCGAGTACGGCTTCTCCATCAAGACCGCGGCATTGATGGCAGCCTGCTTTTCGCTGCCGGGCGGCGTGATGCGTGCGGTGGGCGGCTGGATTTCCGACAAGGTTGGCGCGCACCGGCTCACCTGGTGGGTGATGTGGGTGTCGTGGATATGCCTGTTCCTGCTGTCCTATCCGCAGACCGACATGGTGATCCAGACCACCAGGGGCGAATTCGCGCTGCACATCGGCCTCAACGTCTGGGTGTTCACCGCGCTGCTGTTCGTGCTGGGCCTGTGCTGGGCGTTCGGCAAGGCCTCGGTATTCAAATACATCTCGGACGAATATCCCGACAACATCGGTGTCATCTCGGGCATCGTCGGCCTCATGGGCGGCCTGGGCGGATTCGTGTTGCCCATCCTCTTCGGCGCCATCGTCGACCTCACCGGCATCAATAGCGGCATCTTCATGCTGATGTACGGCATCACCTGGGTATCGCTGATCTGGATGTACCTGACCGAGGTTCGCAAGCTGCCGATGATCAGGACCGCAGGCGCCGACCCGCTCGAGTAATCCCCTCTTTCAAGCCAGGAGCGATCTATGCCCACCAATATCAAGGAATGGAACCCGGAAGACGCCGCCTTCTGGGAAACGACCGGCAGGAAGATTGCCTACCGCAACCTGTGGATCTCGGTTCCGGCCCTCCTGTGCGGATTCGCCGTGTGGCTGATGTGGGGCATCATCACCGTGCAGATGTCCAACCTGGGCTTCCCCTTCAGCCAGGACGAGCTGTTCACGCTGACCGCGATCTCGGGGCTGGCCGGCGCGACGATGCGCATCCCGTCCTCCTTCTTCATCCGGCTGGCCGGCGGGCGCAACGTCATCTTCCTCACCACGTCCATGTTGCTGGCCCCCGCGATCGGTACCGGCATCGTCCTGCAGCACCCCGAATGGCCGCTGTGGACCTTCCAGCTGATGGCGCTGTGGTCGGGCGTCGGCGGCGGCAACTTCGCCAGCTCGATGTCCAACATCAGCACCTTCTTTCCCAAGCGCCTGCAGGGCACGGCGCTCGGGATCAATGCGGGCCTGGGGAATTTCGGCGTCACCACCATGCAGATCCTCATCCCGCTGGTGATGACGGTCAGCGTGTTCGGCGCACTGGGCGGCGAGCCGATGACGCTGGTCAAGGACAGCGGCTGGATCTTCGGCAAGATACTCGCCGGCACGCCGACCTACATCCAGAACGCCGGCCTCACCTGGGTGCTGTCGCTGGTGCCGCTCGGGATCATCGCCTGGTTCGGCATGAACAATCTGCTGCCGGTGTCGCCGGATGCGGGCAACGCCGTCTCCGCCTTCTTCAAGGTCACCTGGCTCTATACCCTGGTGTTCGTCCCCGCCATCGGCGGCCTCTACCTCTATCTGCCCACCCCCACCGGGCTGGGGATGCTCAACATGTGGGTGGCGATGCCGCTCATCATCGTCGTCACGCTGGTGATCCTGAAGCTGGCCGCCTTCGGTCCGATGAAGGAGAACATCGCCAAGCAGTTCGCCATCTTCAACAACAAGCATACCTGGTCGATGACGGCGCTCTACCTGGTCACCTTCGGTTCGTTCATCGGCTTTTCGATGGCGCTGCCGCTGTCGATCGCCGTCATCTTCGGTAACAGCCATGTCCTGGATGCTGCGACCGGCGTCTGGACACATGTGAAAAATCCACACGCTCCCTCCGCCCTGCAGTATGCGTGGATCGGCCCCTTCGTCGGCGCGCTGATCCGCCCGGTCGGCGGCTGGATTGCCGACAAGGTCGGCGGCTCCATCGTCACCCAGATCATCTCGGCAGTGATGGTCGTTGCCTCGGTCTACGCCGGCTGGGTGCTGATGCAGGCCTATCAGTCGGCCACGCCCGAGGTCTACTTCACCCAGTTCCTGGTGGTGTTCGTGGTGCTGTTCGCCGCCACCGGCATGGGCAACGGCTCAACCTTCCGCACCGTCGGCGTGATCTTCGACCGCGTGCAGGCCGGGCCCGTTCTGGGTTGGACTTCCGCCGTTGCCGCCTATGGTTCATTCATCGCTCCCGAGGTGATCAAGAACCAGATCAAGGCCGGCACCCCGCAAAACGCCATGTACGGCTTCGCCATCTTCTACGCCGTGTGCCTGGTGTTGAACTGGTGGTTTTATCTGCGCAAGGGATCCGAAATTCGGAACCCGTAAGCGGTAAGCGGTGAGCAGCAAGCGGTGAAACCGCTCACCGCTCACCGCTCACTGCTAACCGCTCACCCATGAGCAACAAAGGAGCGAATACATGAGTCACTTCCTCGACCGACTGACCTTCTTCAAGAAGAACATCGCCAGTTATTCCAACGGCCATGGCGTCGTCAGCAACGAAGACCGCAGCTGGGAAAATGCCTACCGCAGCCGCTGGCAGCACGACAAGGTGGTGCGTTCCACCCATGGGGTGAACTGCACCGGATCGTGCAGTTGGAAGATCTTCGTCAAGAACGGCCTCATCACCTGGGAAATCCAGCAGACCGACTATCCGCGCACCCGCCCCGACCTGCCCAATCACGAGCCGCGCGGCTGTCCGCGCGGTGCCAGCTACTCCTGGTATGTGTATTCGGCGCAGCGCGTGAAGTACCCGCTGATCCGCGGGCGCCTGATGGAAATGTGGCGCGAGGCGAGGAAGACGATGGACCCGGTGGCGGCCTGGAAATCGATCAGCCAGGATCCCGAGAAGGCCCGGCGCTACAAGTCGGTGCGCGGCCAGGGCGGGTTCGTGCGCGCCAAGTGGGACGAGGTGACGGAAATGATCGCCGCCTCCAACGTCTTCACCATCAAGGAATTCGGCCCCGACCGCATCTACGGCTTTTCGCCGATTCCCGCCATGTCGATGGTGAGCTATGCGGCAGGCTCGCGCTACATGTCGTTGATCGGCGGCGTGTGCGGCTCGTTCTACGACTGGTACTGCGACCTGCCGCCGTCGAGCCCGCAGGTATGGGGCGAGCAGACCGACGTGCCGGAATCGGCCGACTGGTACAACTCGACCTATCTGATGGTGTGGGGCTCCAACGTGCCGCAGACGCGCACACCCGACGCCCACTTCTACACCGAGGTGCGCTACAAGGGCACCAAGACCGTGGCGGTATCAAGCGACTTCGGCGAGATGGTGAAGTTCGGCGACATCTGGCTGGCGCCGCGCCAGGGCACCGACGCCGCGCTCGCGCTGGCGATGGGCCACGTCATCCTCAGCGAATTCCACAACAAGAACAAGAGCCAATATTTCGATACCTACTGCCGTCAGTACAACGACATGCCGATGCTGGTCATGCTGAAGGCGCACGAAGGCAAGCTGATCGCCGACCGCTACCTGCGCGCCTCCGATCTCACCGGCCACATGGGGCAGGACAACAATCCGGAGTGGAAGACCGTGGTGTACGACGAGAACACCGGCTACCTGGTCGCGCCCAACGGGTCGATCGGTTTCCGTTGGGGCCAGTCCGGTGCGTGGAACCTGGAAATGCGCGACGGCTATTCCAATAAAGAGGTGAAGCCGCAGCTGAGCCTGCTGAGCAACCACGACGAGATTGTCGAAGTCGCCATGCCCTATTTCGGCGGCGACGACCACAACGACCTGCTCGTCCGCAATATGCCGGTCAAGCGCATCAGCGTCGGCGGCAAAGACGTGTACGTGGCCACCGTCTATGACCTGACGCTGGCCAATTACGGCGTCGACCGTGGCCTCGGCGGGCCGAACGTGCCCAAGAGCTACGACGACGATGTGCCCTACACCCCGGCCTGGGCCGAGAAACACTGCGGAGTGCCGCGTGCCGACATCATCACGGTGGCGCGCGAATTCGCCGACAACGCCGACAAGACCCTCGGCAAGTCCATGGTCATACTCGGCGCGGCGCTCAACCACTGGTACCACAACGACATGATCTACCGCGGCATCATGAACCTCCTGATGATGTGCGGCTGCATCGGCCAGTCGGGCGGCGGCTGGGCGCATTACGTCGGCCAGGAAAAACTGCGGCCGCAAACCGGCTGGGCGCCGCTAGCCTTCGGCCTCGACTGGCATCGCCCGCCGCGGCAGATGAATTCCACCTCCTTCTTCTACGCCCACACCAGCCAGTGGCGCCATGAGAAGCTGGCAGCGTCGGAGATCCTCTCGCCGACCGCAAGCAAGACCTTGGGGGACTATCGCCTGATCGACTTCAACGTGCGTGCCGAGCGCATGGGCTGGCTGCCGTCCGCGCCGCAGCTGGAAACCAATCCGCTCGAAATCACCAAGGCGGCCGATGCCGCCGGCATCGACCCGGTCAAGTATGCGGTCGAGCAGATCAAGAGCGGTGCGCTCAAGTTCTCCTGCGAGGATCCGGACAACCCGAAGAACTTCCCACGAAATTTATTTGTGTGGCGCTCGAATCTTTTAGGGTCGTCGGGCAAGGGCCACGAGTACTTCCTCAAGTATCTGCTCGGCACGCAGAACGCGGTGCTGGGGCCGGACCTCGGCGAACTGGGCGAGGCCAAGCCGAAGGAGGTGGTGTGGCACGACAAGGGCGCCGAAGGCAAGCTGGACCTGCTGGTGACACTCGACTTCCGCATGTCGACCACCTGCCTGTATTCCGACATCGTGCTGCCGTCGGCCACCTGGTACGAGAAGGACGACCTCAATACCTCGGACATGCACCCCTTCATCCACCCGCTGTCCGAAGCGGTGCAGCCGCTGTGGGAATCGAAGTCCGACTGGGACATCTACAAGACCATCGCGAAGAAGTTTTCCGAACTCGCAGCCACCCATCTGGGCACGCAGAAGGACCTGGTGCTGACGCCGCTGATGCACGACACGCCGTCCGAACTGGGGCAGAGCCTGGGCGTGCGCGACTGGAAGAAGGGAGAAGTCGATCCCATTCCCGGCAAGACCATGCCGACGATGACGGTGGTGACGCGTGACTACAGCGACACCTACAAGAAGTTCACCGCGCTGGGGCCCTTGATGACCAAGGTCGGCAATGGCGGCAAGGGCATCAGCTGGAATACCGAACTCGAAGTGCAGCAGCTGGCCGAACTGAACTACACCGTCACCGAGGAAGGCATCAGCAAAGGGCTACCGAAGATCGAATCGGCCATCGATGCCTGCGAAGTGGTTTTGATGCTGGCGCCGGAAACCAATGGCCATGTGGCGGTGAAGGCATGGGAGGCGCTGTCGAAGATCACCGGCCGCGACCACACCCACCTCGCCATCGCGCGCGAGGACGACAAGATCCGCTTCCGCGACATCCAGGTGCAGCCGCGCAAGATCATCTCCTCGCCGACCTGGTCGGGCCTGGAATCGGAACACGTGTCGTACAACGCCTGTTTCACCAACGTCCACGAGTTGATCCCCTGGCGCACCCTCACCGGCCGCCAGCAGTTCTACCAGGATCATCAGTGGATGCTGGATTTCGGCGAGGGCCTGTGCGTGTACAAGCCGCCGGTCGACACCAAGACGATTGCGCCGATGCTGGGCAAGAAGCCGAACGGCCACCACGAGCTGGTGCTCAACTGGATCACGCCGCACCAGAAATGGGGCATCCACAGCACCTACACCGACAACCTGCGCATGCTGACTCTTTCCAGAGGCGGCCCCCACGTCTGGGTATCGGAAATCGAGGCGAAGCAGGCCGGGCTGGTCGACAACGACTGGGTCGAGGTGTTCAACGTCAACGGCACGCTGACCGCGCGCGTCGTGGTCAGCCAGCGGGTGCCCAAGGGCATGTGCCTGATGTACCACGCGCAGGAAAAAATCATCAACGTGCCGGGTGCCGAGGTGAGCGGATTCCGCGGCGGCATCCACAACTCGGTGACGCGCACCATCACCAAGCCCACGCACATGATCGGCGGCTACGCGCAGCTGGCCTACGGCTTCAACTACTACGGCACAGTGGGGTCCAACCGCGACGAGTACGTGATCGTACGCAAGATGAAGAAGGTGGACTGGATGGAAGGCCCCCTGGTCGATCGCTGAGAAGACAGGTTTCGAGGGCAACGGTCTCCCCCATGCCCTCACCCGCGCCACACTCTCCGGCGCGGGGTTTTTAAAAACGCACAGAGGCACATCGCCCCTGTCAGGCAAGGAGTTACAACATGAAAGTGCGTGCCCAGATTGCCATGGTGCTGAACCTCGACAAGTGCATCGGTTGCCATACCTGCTCGGTCACCTGCAAGAACGTGTGGACCTCGCGCGAAGGCATGGAATACGCGTGGTTCAACAACGTCGAGTCGAAGCCCGGCATCGGCTATCCCAAGCAGTGGGAGAACCAGGACGTGTGGAACGGCGGCTGGAAGCTCAAGGGCGACGGCAAGCTCGAGCCGCGCCAGGGCAGCCGGCTGAAGATCCTCGCCAATATTTTCGGCAACCCCAACCTGCCGGAGATCGACGACTACTACGAACCTTTCACCTACGACTACCAGCACCTGCAGAAGGCGCCGCTGTCCGAGACGCCGCCGACCGCGCGTCCCATCTCCGCCATCACCGGCGAGAAGATGGAGAAGATCAACTGGGGACCCAACTGGGAAGACGATCTCGGCGGCGAATTCGCCTCGCGCAGCCGCGACAAGAACTTCGACAACGTGCAGAAGGAAATGCACTCGACCTTCGAGAACACCTTCCTGATGTACCTGCCGCGGCTGTGCGAGCACTGCCTCAACCCGACCTGCGTCGCCTCCTGCCCCTCGGGATCGATCTACAAGCGCGAGGAAGACGGCATCGTGCTGGTCGACCAGGACAAGTGCCGCGGCTGGCGCATGTGCATCTCCGGCTGCCCGTACAAGAAGATCTACTACAACTGGAAATCCGGCAAGGCCGAGAAGTGCATCTTCTGCTATCCGCGCATCGAGGCTGGCCAGCCGACCGTGTGCTCGGAATCCTGCGTCGGACGCATCCGCTACCTTGGCGTGATCCTGTATGACGCCGACCGCATCGAGGAAGCCGCCAGCGTAGCCGACGAGAAGGAACTCTACGAGGCGCAGCTGAAGATCTTCCTCGACCCCAATGACCCCGAAGTCATCGCCGCCGCACGCGCAGAAGGCATCCCTGAGGCCTGGCTCGAGGCCGCGGTGAACTCGCCGGTCTACAAGATGGCGATCGACTGGAAGATCGCGTTCCCGCTGCATCCGGAATACCGCACGCTGCCGATGGTCTGGTACGTGCCGCCGCTCTCGCCGATCCAGTCGGCTGCCGAGTCGGGCCAGATGGGCATGAACGGCATCATCCCGGATACCAAATCGCTGCGCATCCCGATCACCTACCTCGCCAACCTGCTCACCGGCGGCAAGGAAAAGCCGATCGTGACCGCGCTCGATCGCCTGCTTGCGATGCGCGCCTACATGCGCGGCAAGTCGGTGGAGGGCAAGCCCAACACCGCAGCGCTCGACCAGGTGGGCCTGACCTCCGCGCAGGCCGACGAGATGTACCGCTATCTTGCGATTGCCAACTACGAGGATCGTTTCGTCGTCCCCACCACCCACCGTGAGGAAACGATCAACACCTTCGAGGAGAAGTCGAGCTGCGGCTTCACCTTCGGCAACGGCTGCTCGGATGGGGTGACGCCCAAGACCACCCTGTTCGGCAATCGCAAGAATGCCGTCCCGGTCGACCTGTCGCAGCTGCACGCCAAGAAGAAAACCGGTTAAGGAGCCCGCACGATGAAAACCTTCAAAGTCCTATCCCTGCTGCTGTGCTACCCGGAATCCGACTGGCTGGCGGCGCTACCCGAGATGCACACCGCGCTGGAGGACGAAGCCGACTTCAATGGCGGCGCACCGATGCGGCTGGCGCCGCTGTTCGACCTGCTGCACGAGTCGAAGCTGATCGCGCTGCAGGAAAACTACGTCGCCACCTTCGACCGCAATCCCTCGCACTCGCTGCACCTGTTCGAGCACATCCACGGCGAGTCACGCGACCGCGGCTCGGCGATGATCGATCTGCTGGAGGAATACTGGAAGCACGACTTCGACGCCAGCGCCTCCGAACTGCCGGATTACGTGCCGCTGTTCCTCGAGTTCCTCTCGCTCTTGCCGGCCGAGGAAGCCCTCGAACTGCTGGGCGACGCCGTGCACGTGCTCGCCACCATCGGCCGCAAGCTCGATGCCAACGGCAGCCCCTACGCCACCGCCTTCCAGGTGCTGGAAGCGCTGTCGCCGGTGGTCGCGCAGGAACTGGCCGAGCCGCCGGTGCGAGACATGGACGAGGCGATGGAACTGTTCGGCCCGTCGATCGACGGCGTCGAACCGCTGCTCAAGCCCGGTCCGCAGGTATCCGTGGTGCAGATGCCGGCCTCGCGCCGGCAGGCTGCGATCTAATCACAGGAGAATCTGAAATGCCCTACTCGCAAACCTTCCTGTTCGGAATCTACCCCTACATCGCCCTGACGATCTTCCTGCTCGGCAGCCTGATTCGCTTCGACCGCGAGCAATATTCGTGGAAGAGCGATTCGTCGCAATTGCTGAGACGCGGCCAGCTGCGATTGGGCAGCAACCTGTTCCACGTCGGCGTGCTGTTCCTGTTCTTCGGCCACTTCTTCGGCATGCTGACGCCGCACTTCGTCTACGCGCCCTTCATCAGCGCCGGCGCCAAGCAGGTGCTGGCCATGGTGTCGGGCGGCACGGCGGGCGTGCTGGCCTTCATCGGCATTTCGCTGCTGCTGCACCGCCGCCTGACCGAGCCGCGCATCCGTGCCACCTCGAAGTTCAGCGACATCCTGATCCTGCTGCTGCTGTGGCTGCAATTGCTGCTCGGGTTGGCGACCATTCCGCTGTCAGCCCAGCACCTCGACGGCAGCATGATGATCCGGCTGGCCGAGTGGGCGCAGCGCATCGTCACCTTCCGCGGCAATGCCGTCGAGCTGTTGGCAGGTGCCGGCTGGGTATTCAAGACGCACCTCTTCCTCGGCATGACGATCTTCCTCGTCTTTCCGTTCACGCGTCTGGTTCATGTGTGGAGCGGCTTTGCCGCAACGACCTACGCCGTGCGCGCCTGGCAACTGGTGCGCCCGCGTGGCTGAGCAACGTGGCCTAAACGAATCAAGGAGACTGAAATGACGCATGTTGTCATCCTGGGAGCCGGCATCGCGGGCGTGACCGCGGCCTATGCCCTGAAAGCCCAACTGGGTCCGCACGACGAAGTGACGGTGGTGTCGGACAAGCCCTATTTCCACTTCGTGCCGTCCAATCCCTGGATCGCCATGGGCTGGCGCGAACGCGCCGATATCGCCTTCCCTATCGCGCCCTATCTGGAATCGCGCGGCATCAAATTCATCCACAGTGCCGTCGAGCGCATCCATCCTGACGTCATCCAGGTCGACCTGGAGAACGGCGATGTGCTGTATTACGATGCACTGCTGATCGCCACGGGCGCAAGCGGCATGACCGACGCGATTCCCGGTCTCGCCGACTACACGCATTCGGTCATCCACATCGACCAGGCCGAGCGCGCACTGGCGGCCTACCGTGAGTTCGTACGCCACCCCGGACCGATCGTGATCGGGGCGGCGCCAGGCGCCAGCGTGCTGGGACCGCTCTACGAATATGCCTTCCTGATCGATGCAGACCTCAAGCGCCGCAACATCCGCGAGCGGGTGCCGATCACCCTCGTCACGCCCGAACCCTGGCCCGGTCATCTCGGCCTCGGCGGCGAAGGCGCCAGCCGGGGCGCGGTGACTGCCGCGCTGGTCGACACCAAGATCAGTGTGATCTGCAACGCCATCACGACGCGCGTCGACGCGGACGTCCTCCACATCGCCGAACTCAATGCCGCCGGTGGCACCAAGCAGACCCATACCCTGCCTTATGCCTATTCGGTCTACTGGCCGGCTTTCGGCGGCGTACCCGGCGTACGCAGTGCCGCCGGCCTGGTCGACAAGCATGGACTCGTGATCGTGGACGAATACCTGCGCAATCCGGACTACCCTAATGTGTTCGCCCTGGGCGCCTGCGTGGCGCAACCGGCAGTGACCCACACCCCGGTACCGGTGGGCTCCCCCGACTCGGTATACGCGATCCAGAAAGCCGGCGAGATCGCGGTACACAACATCCTGGCCCAACTCGGCGATGCGCCGCTGACGAGCTATGTCCCGCAACGCGCCAAGTGGCTGAGCGACATGGGCAACACCGGCGCCGCCTACCTGTCGGAGCCCCAGGTGCCCTTGCGCGACATCAACTGGATGCGCCAGGGGCGCTGGGTGCATCAGGCCAAGGTCGATTTCGAGAAGTACTTCGTCAACCGGATCCGTCTGCAGCCTGCTGGCCACACCCCTTCCGTCGCTTCGCACATCGCCGGCGTGATGAGCCGAGTGCTGGCCGGAAAAAGCGGCGAACCGCACCCGCCGCTGGTGGCGCCGAGCGGCGGCAAGCCCCTGGAAATCCGGCTGCCGCAGGATCCCTGCATCGAGCTCAGGGCACTGGCCAAGTCGGTCGGTCGCGATCCCGACGCACTGGCAGCCGACCTGCTGGCTGCCGCGGTGTCAGATGCCAAATCGTATCTGAACGAACCGGCCGTCGAGGCCATGGCGCTGGCACGGCGCGAACTGCTGGTGGAAGCCCTGCCGGAACGCCAGCCGGGTGTCGAATTCCACGGCGGCGGGACGTGACGGGTGCATTTGCCGATCCCGGCTTGATCGCATCGGCAGAACATGCAAACATATATGCAAAATGAATTATTAAGCAACGTAATCGGAACAGGAGAAAACCATGGCCATCGATTTGCCCGAACGCGACGCGGAAGGTTATCTGATCGAACCGGGAGACTGGAACGAGGAAATAGCCCAGGCCCTGGCCGAAGGCGAGAACATCCAGCTCACCGACGACCATTGGGATGCCATCCGTTTCATGCGCGAATACTATGACGAGCACCAGATCGCAGCTGATGCCCGCTACGTCATCAAGCATCTGGCCGAACGCATGGGCAGGGACGCGCAGAAGAAGCTGTTCGAACTGTTTCCCTATGGCTATGTGAAGCAGGCCTGCAAGATCGCCGGCATGAAACGTCCGCGAGCCTGGAGCACGGGCTGATCGACGACCTGCAAACGGCGCAGCGCGGCATACCTCGACCTGATTGATCCCACCCGCACCGCATGGCCATGCTACCCATCGACGATCGAGCGAAGCGTCCACCGCCCACCGGCTGGGCGCCCTTCGCGCTCGGATTCCGGCCATTCTTCCTGGCGGCCGGCCTCTATGCCGTATTGATGATGGCGCTGTGGCTGTTTGTGCTGGGCGGCATCATCATTCCTGGCGAATTGCTCCCGCTGGTCTGGCACGGTCATGAAATGGTGTTCGGCTTCGCCGTATCGGTGATTGCCGGTTTTCTGCTGACCGCGGCACAGAACTGGACCGGCCTCCGTACCCCATCGGGCCGCCCGCTGGCCGCGCTGTTCCTGTTGTGGCTGGCGGGGCGCCTGGGCTTCCTGATCCCGGGCCTGCCGACCGGGCTGGTCGCGCTGCTCGACCTGGCGTTCCTGCCAGTGCTGGCGATCGTGCTGGCATGGCCGATCCTGCGGGCGAAGCAGCTGCACAACTATCCCTTCCCCATCCTGCTGCTGGCGCTCGCTGCGGCCAATGCACTGGTACACGCCGATGCCCTGCACTGGACATCCGGCACGGCACGACCGGGGCTGCATCTGGGTGTCTATGTGGTGATCATGATGATCACGGCGATGGGCGGACGGGTGATCCCCAGCTTCACCGACAACAAGCTGCACACCCGCGCGCGCCGCTGGAAAATCATCGAATGGCTGGTACCGGCCGCCACCCTGCTGGCATTGATCGCCGCGCTGGTCGCGCCGGCCTCGCCTGTCACGGCCCTGCTTGCCGCTGTAGCGGCGGCGGCCCACGCGATCCGCCTGGCGGGCTGGTATACCCCGAAATTCTGGTCGGTGCCGCTGCTGTGGATCCTCCATCTGGGCTATGCGTGGATACCGCTCGGCTTCGCGCTGCTGGCGCTGTCGGCGGCCGGATGGAACGCCGCCGCCAGCAGCGCGCTGCATGCCTTCACCGCCGGCGCCATCGGCGCCCTGACCCTGGGCATGATGGCGCGTGTCTCGCTCGGCCACACCGGCCGCCAGCTGGAACCGCCGCCGATCATGACGCTGGCCTTCGTGGCGATCAACTTCGCCGCGCTGGCTCGCGTCACGCTGCCACTGCTTTTTCCTGCGGCGTATACGCAAGGCATGGCCGTGGCCGGACTGGTGTGGATCGCCGCATTCGGCCTGTTCGTGGCGGTGTATGCCCCGATGCTGCTGCGCCCGCGCGTCGACGGCAAACCCGGCTGACCCTTCAGTCCGCGCATTGACGCACGCGGCCAAACCGGTGCAGGCTCTGCCCTGCTCCTTTTTCTGCCGCTCCCGGCCGTGGCCCATGATCCGTATTGCGCGCTGGTTCATCTTCTCTCTGCTGTCCTCCTCCGTGCTGGCCGCCTCGCCCGAGGGTGTGGTGGCGGTCTCGCAACCGGCCGCAGCCGCCGCCCGTGCGCGCAAACTGGCACAGCGCGGCAACGCCATCGAATCCGCCCCCGCCGAGCGATT
>JAIBEL010000011.1 GCA_019459285.1 Rhizobium sp.
CGCACATCCCCGCCGCCCGCCGCAGTCATGCCGACGCGCTGGCCGGCAAGCGCCAGAAACTGGGCGATCAGACGCACGGTCGTGGTCTTGCCGTTGGTGCCGGTCACCGCCACGACAGGAATGCGCCCATCCTCGCCTGGCGGAAACAGGGCCGAGACGATGGCCTCGCCTACTGGCTGCCCCTTGCCGTAGGAGGGCATGAGATGCATGCGCAGGCCCGGCGCCGCATTGACCTCGACGATCCCGCCGCCCTGTTCTTCGAGCGGCTTGTGCACGGTCTGGCAGACCGCATCGACGCCGCAGATGTCCAGTCCGATCATCTGCGCGGCCTCCACCGCGCGGGCCGCCACGTCGGGATGGACATCGTCGGTCACATCGGTCGCCGTACCGCCCGTGCTCAGGTTGGCGTTGTTGCGCAGGACGACGCGTTCGCCCATGGCCGGGATCGAGTCCGCGTCCAGGCCGTGCACGGCCAGACGGGCCATGGCGATGTCGTCGAGACGTATCTTGGTCAGGGACGTGGAATGGCCTTCACCACGACGCGGGTCGCTGTTCACCTGCGCGACAAGTTCGCGCACGGTATGGACGGCGTCGCCGATCACATGCGGCGGTTCACGGCGAGCGGCGGCCACCAGACGATTGCCGACCACGAGCAGGCGGTAGTCGTGGCCCGGAATGAAGCGCTCGACCAGCACTTCCTCGCTGATCGCCGCCGCGGCGCCATAGACTGCCATGAAGTGTTCCCGCGTCAGGATGTTGACCGTCACCCCTTTGCCCTGATTGCCGTCGCGCGGCTTGACCACCACCGGCAGCCCGATCTCGCAAGCGGCTGCCCAGCCTGCCTCGGCATCGTTCACGATCCGCCCGAGCGGTACCGGCACGCCCGCAGCCGCCAGCAGTGTCTTGGTGAGATCCTTGTCCTGGGCGATCGCCTCGGAAATGGCGCAGGTGGCATCCGTCTCGGCGGCCTGGATGCGCCGCTGGCGGCTTCCCCAGCCAAACTGCACCAGGCTGCTCGCCGTCAGCCGCCGGTAGGGAATACCGCGCGCGACGGCGGCCTGGACGATTGCGCCGGTGCTGGGCCCGAGACGGACGTCTTCGTCGAGTTCCCGCAAGCGTGCCAGCGCCTCCTCCAGATCGAAGGGGGCATCGTCGCGCGCGGCCCGGCACAGCGACTCGGCCAGTTCGAGCGCCAGTCGACCGACCGTCTCCTCGGTATATTCGAAGACAAGCTGATAGGTCCCCGTCTCGACCGTGGGCGACGTGACGCAGAAACTGACCGGGCAGCCGGCCTGTGCCTGCAGGCCGAGTGCGGCAAACGCCAGTGCATGCGCCACGGAAATGTCGTTCTCATCCCCCGTCGGACGCATCGGGCCAATTTCCGGAAAGCGCGCCCGCAAGCGCGCCTCGAACCCGCTGATCGAGTCGATCAACCGCTCCTCGGGCGCACACTGCGCCAGTGCCTCGATGACCGTGTGCCGGCTCCAGAGATTGGGCCCGCGCAGTGCCCGGATGCGTGATATTTCCATGAACGCCTTGTTCCTGTTGGGTATCCCGCGGCAGGCTCGCCCTGCCGGATCGTATTCCTAGTAGTTGGCCTGGATCGCAGAGGTGGGCAGCGAGACGCAGGTATCCATTGCCGCACGAATCAGTTCCGGCGGAATATCGAGCGCCAGCGCCACCCCCACTGCGGCGAGAACGTGCAAGGGCTGGAGCAGCGGTTTTCCGTTCATGGCGGGGTGCAAGGCAGCCAGGCTGAAGAGCGGCGTCTCGCCCATGGCGCCCGCGACGACCACCTGGTTGTCGCGGAGAAATAGGGCCCGGCCGCCGCCCGCACAGTGCGCATCGATCACCGGCAGCCCGGGCTCGAGGGCATAGAACAGCACTGTCCCGTCGCACAGCGAGGCCAGTTCGGCCACGGCCGGCTCGCCCGCATGCAGAACCGCCACCCCGTCGGGCAGGACCAAGTCCACCTGGGTGCGCATGACCGTGTACATCTGTTCGGGTTCGCGAATGTAGTACTCCGCGAGCGAGGCATCCATCTGCAGGTCGGTCACCACGCCGACCTGGCAGCGGTCATAGGCATACCCCTCGTGAAGGATCGAGCGGGCATCGTGCTCGAAGACGGCCGCGTCCACGCCCCGGTTCATCAGCAGCTGCCGGCCCGCACGCCAACTTGCGCAATTGCCTGGCTTGACCTGGCGCAGCCCCAGATAAAGCCCGTCACGACAGGCCAGGCCAGTGCGCTTGCCGGTACAGGCAATCAACTGGGCGACCACATGGGCAATGGAGGCGCCCCCCTGCGAACCGCTGATGCCGACGATGGGAATGCGCCCGCTCTCCCCATCGGGGAACAGGTGATCAGCGATGGCGCGTCCCACCGGACGCGGGTTGCCCTCGGCAGGCTTGAGGTGCATGAGCAGCCCCGGCCCGGCGTTTACCTCGACGATGGCGCCGCCCTGTTCCGCCAGCGGCCGCGAGACATCCTGCGCCACCATGTCGATGCCGGCGACGTCGAGCCCGACCACCCGCGCGGCGAGAACGGCCGTTTCCACCACATCGGGGTGAAGCGTGTCGGTGACATCGAAGGCGACATTGCCATTGCGCTGGATCAGGACGGTCTGTCCCGCCGCCGGGACGTCGCTTGGTGCAACCCCCTGGCGCGCCAGTTCGAGGCCGACCGCCGGGTCTTCGTCGATCAGGATCCGGTTGAGCGGGTAGTCTTCTGTCGTGCCGCGGCGCGGATCGGTATTGAGCTGGCGATCGATCAGCTCGGCGATGGTCGCGCGGCCGTCGCCCCGCACCCAGGCCGCCTCGCCGCGCGCCGCCGCGACGACACGCGAGCCGACCACCAGCAAGCGGTGTTCGTTGCCCGGCACATAGCGCTCGACGATGACCTCACTGCCCTCGGGCAAAGCCAGTCGATAGGCTCGTTCGACGTCTTCGCGGGTAGCGAGGTCGAGAGAAACGCCCCGGCCATGGTTGCCATCCACCGGCTTGATCGCGACCGGCAGGCCGATCTCTTCCGCCGCGTCCCAGGCATCTTCCGGGCTTTCTGCAATACGGCCGTCCGGGACCGGTACCCCGCAGGACTTCAGCAGGCGCTTGGTCAGGTCCTTGTCGCTTGCGATGCTTTCGGCGATCGCGCCCGTCATGTCCGTTTCTGCTGTCCAGATGCGGCGTTGGCGGGCGCCGTAGCCCAGCTGGATCAGGTTGCCCTCGGTCAGGCGTATGGACGGGAGATGGCGGCTGGCCGCACCATCGACGATACAGGCCGTGCTCGGCCCCAGGCAGCGCCGGTCTGCCAGATCGCGCAGACGCGCCATGGTGCCCTCGATATCAAACGGGCGATCCTCGATGGCGGCCATCAGTAGATCGCGCCCTGCCTGCAGGCAGGCGCGTCCGACCTCTTCGTTGCGCGTCCGTACCGCCACCTTGTAGATGCCGCGTTCGGCCGTCGCACGCGCCTTGCCGAAGCCGACCTTCATGCCGGCCAGATTCTGCAGTTCGATCGTGACGTGTTCGAGAATATGGGCCGGCCAGGTTCCTTCCCGCAGGCGCAGCAGAAAGCCGCCACGCTCGCCGACGCCGCAGCGGTGCTCGATCAGGCCGGGCAGCCAGCCGGTGAGGCGCGCGTACAGGCCGGGAATCGTGTTGGAAGGCGAATCTTCGAGGTCGCCGATGTCCACCCAGGCTTCGAGCACGGGCCGATAGGTCCAGATGTTCGGTCCGTCCAGATGCGTGACACGCAGGAATTCGATGGTTTTTCTGTTCACGACGCGCGACGTCCGGAGCGGACGATGAAGTGAAATGCGGCAGGCATGGAAGGACGGATCGGGATGCTGGGGCTTCGCCGGAAAAGATTGTTGTTTGCTACGTTCAGGTTACACGTAAGCACGCCGCGCAGCATACAATAAACCCCGCTTTGACGGGGGCTGGTCGGATGCTGGTGTACAGGGAACAATGAAAAAAATTTATTACCGCGCCTGCGGGTATCCCCTCCCTCGACGCGACGCCATTCACCCATGATCCGTACCCCTCATTCCCTGCCCGGCGCCTCTACAAGCGCTCCCGATACCTGGCAAGCCGAACTCGACTCGCAGCTCGCGCCCGACGAGCAGGTCGTTGCCACGCTGGAAACCGATCTGGACGTGCATCTGGTCTTTGCGCCAGGGCGGCTGGTGCTGACCAGCCGGCGACTGCTGGGCCGGTCGTCCGGCGACGAAGGCTGGGCGGCCTGGCCGTTGAGGCGGGGCCTGTCCATGCAGCATCACGACCACGCCGGGGTAGGCACGCTGGAGCTGCACGATGCAGCCTCGCGCCTGGCTTGCTGGCGCTTCACCCTGGCGCACAATGTGGCGGCCCTGCAGCTGAACGACCGCTTTGCGGAACAATTGACGGCCCACCTGTCCGGCCAGCCCGCGGAACATCCGGATGAAGCGCTATGCCCTACCTGCAAGGCGCCGCTGGCGCCCGATCAGGCGGAATGCCCGCTATGCAGGCGCGAACTGCATACGACCCCGTCGACCTGGACGTTATTCCGGCTGTGGCGTTTTGCCGGCCCCTACCGTGGCCAGCTTCTGGCAGGGTTTCTACTGACGCTGGCTGCCACCGGGGCCACGCTGGTACCGCCCTACCTGACCATGCCGCTGATGGACAAGGTGCTGATCCCCTACCAGAACGGTCAGCCGATCGATATCAGGGAGGTGACCCTGCTGCTCGCCGGCCTGCTGGCGTCGGCCCTGCTGGCCTGGAGCCTGGGCTGGGCGCGCACCTATATCCTCGCCCGGGTCAGCGAGCGCATCGGTGCAGACCTGCGCACCACGACCTACGAGCACCTGTTGCAACTCTCCCTGGAATACTTCGGCGGCAAGCGCACCGGCGACCTGATGACGCGCATCGGGTCGGAAACCGACCGCATCTGCGTCTTCCTGTCGCTGCATTTGCTCGATTTCTTCACCGATGTACTGATGATCGGCATGACCGCGTTGATTCTGTTTTCCATCAATCCCGCGCTCGCCCTGGTCACCCTGCTGCCGCTGCCCTTCATCGCCTGGATGATCCACCTGGTGCGCGACCGGCTGCGCACCGGCTTCGAGAAGATCGACCGCGTCTGGTCGGAGGTCACCAATGTGCTGGCCGACACCATTCCCGGCATCCGCGTGGTGAAGGCCTTCGCCCAGGAAAAGCGCGAGGCACAGCGCTTCCGCGAGGCCAACCGCCACAACCTGGCCGTCAACGACCGCATCAACAAGACGTGGTCACTGTTTTCCCCCTCGGTCACCCTGCTCACCGAGATCGGCCTGCTGGTGGTGTGGGCCTTCGGCATCTGGCAGGTCGCCCACAACCAGATCACGGTCGGCGTGCTCACCGCCTTTCTCGCCTACATCAGCCGCTTCTACAGCCGCCTCGACTCGATGAGCCGCATCGTCTCGGTGACGCAGAAAGCCGCGGCCGGCGCCAAGCGCATCTTCGACATCCTCGACCATGTCTCCAGCGTCCCCGAACCGGCCAGACCGGCGCATCTTGCCCAGGTGCAGGGCCGAATCGAAATATCCGACGCGTCCTTCCGCTATGGCAACCGCGGCGTGATCCGGGGCGTCAACCTGAGCATCGAGCCGGGCGAGATGATCGGCCTGGTCGGCCACAGCGGGTCGGGCAAGAGCACCCTGGTCAATCTCATCTGCCGCTTCTACGACCTCAGCGAAGGCACGATCCGCGTCGACGGCGTCGACATCCGCTCGCTGCGGGTGGCGGACTACCGGCGCCACATCGGTCTGGTCCTGCAGGAACCCTTCCTGTTCTTCGGCACCATTGCCGAGAACATCGCCTACGGCAAACCCGATGCCAGCCGCGCGGAGATCGTCGCCGCGGCGCGCGCCGCCCATGCCCACGAGTTCATCCTACGCCTGCCCCAGGGCTACGACTCGCTGGTCGGCGAGCGCGGCCAGGGGCTATCCGGTGGCGAGCGCCAGCGCATCTCGATCGCCCGCGCGCTGCTGATCGACCCGCGCATCCTCATCCTCGACGAGGCCACCTCCTCGGTGGATACCGAGACCGAAAAAGAGATCCAGAAGGCGCTCGACAACCTGGTGCGCGGACGCACCACCCTCGCCATCGCCCACCGCCTCTCCACCCTGCGCCGAGCCGACCGCCTGGTGGTCATGGACCGCGGCCAGATCGTCGAGGTCGGCAATCACGACGACCTGATGGCGCGCGAAGGCCACTATTACCGCCTCTACCAGGCCCAGGCCCGCAACGTCGACACCGACCTCGATGAACTGCCGACGGCCCGTGCCGAAGCCAAATCCCCCTTGTCGAAATGATGCCATGACGACCGCCCCCCAGCTCACCCGTGATCCGCATGGACGGCTCCGACTGACCACAGCCGATGGCAGCACGCATGAAGGCGTGGTGCCGGTGCGCGCCTTCCCCATCGCCGCGCCGACCGAGGGCATTGCGCTGATGGGCGAAGATGGTCACGAGCTGGCCTGGATCGATCGCCTGGGCGACCTGCCCGAAGCCACGCGCCATCTGGTCGAGCAAGAACTGGCCAGCCGGGAATTCGTGCCTAAGATCCGCCGCCTGCGCCATGTCTCCACATTCGCCCTCCCCAGCACCTGGGACGTCGAAACCGACCGCGGCGAGGCCCGCTTCGTCCTGAAGAGCGAAGAAGACATCCGCCGCCTGGGCCCGGCCACCCTGCTCATCGGCGACAGCCACGGCGTGCAGTATCTGATCCGCGACCTCGCCGGCCTGGACAAGACCAGCCGCCGGCTGCTCGACCGCTTCATGTAACCCCAATAAGCCCGACGATCCCCATGACCCGCACCAACCCTTCCACCTGCGCCGGCATCCTGGTCCACGCGCAGGACGAGGCCGGCCTCGCCGCCGCACGCCGTGATTTCCTCGCCCACCTCGCCTCGCTTGAACTTGATCTCCAGGTGGAGACCCATCAGGAAGACCTCGCCCTCCGCTTCCAGTTGAAGCCGGATGTCGCGCAGGAATGGGCACCCGACTTCGACACCACCCGGTTGAGCCAACGGCTCAACCTCGACACTGGAGCCAACGTCGCCGACCTGGAACGGGAGATTCTGGTGGCCATGCTGGTGGGGCCGGTGGCTTTCGAGTTTCCAAGTTACGCAGAGGCCATTTCGGCGATCCACATACGGCGCAACATCGTCCAGGCTGCGCGCCGGACGGTACTCGATTTCCACACCACCGAGGCCGAGCGTCCTGAGGATCACTGGACCTATGTCGAGGGCAAAGGCTTCACCCTCCTGCCGGGCCGGTCGCTGATCGAAGGCCTGGTGAAGGCCACCCAACCCGAGGTGTCCGGCCAGCTCTACGCGTTTTCCTGCTATCGGGCGACCGAATACGTCATTCTGCTCGCTCTGGCCCAGGAACTGGCTGCCCGCAACCCCGCATTGCTGCAGCGTCTGCAGCACCAGTGGGAGAATCGGCCCATCATGTCCGGGCAATTCCACGATGTCTTCCTGCATGAATACGGCGCCATGGAAACCCCGTTGCCGCCGAAATACTATGTCCCCGGCGATCGTCTCTGGTTTCGCAACCCCGATGAGCGCTCCGCCGACGTGACCGGCTATGAAGGCTCATGGGTGTTCTATCTCGGGGGCGGCCTGTTCAGTAATTTCTGGAAGCGTGAGCAGCCGTTCAGCCTGACGACGAAATGCTTGGAAATCTTTCACTGGCGTCACGGAGCCTACGTGGCTGACCAGGGCGAACTGCAGATGGACGAGAAGATCGTCGAGGAACGGGTTCGCGCCACGCAGAACGATCCGACAGAAGTGGCGCGCATCCTGCAGCGCATGCTGCGGCTGCGTGATCCCAAGGGGATCTACCAGGAAGGGGGCTGCATCGACACGTCCCGGGAATTCCCCCGCTGCATCCATCCCGCCACCGCAGACATCCGGCTACCTGAGCAGCCCCTTGAATACTGGGAGAAATTTTTGCGCCTGCTGCGCGCCCGCACCCAGCGTCTCAGGGTCGCCATCTGCGTCAGCCTGCCTCTCCTTGCACCCAGCCACCATGCTGCGGCCGCCCATTCTCTTTCCGAGGAAATTCGCGAAGTCTGCCACGCGGAACAACTCGTCCGGATCGAAACCGGCATGGCGGCCTATCTGGGTATCCACTCCAGGTAATTCCGAGGCCGGGCATGCCTGATCCCTACTGGTAGACCTGCCCGCCATGTTTGATCCAGCCGGAAACATGACGCGCTTGCGGGTCGTGGTGCGTCCAGTGGATCACACCCCCCTTGGGGTTCCATTCATACTCGCCGTAAAAGGCCACCGTATCCCCCGCTTGCAATGTCTCGATGCGCGCGGCCAAGTCGATGTTGTGCGCCACCAGTAGCGTACGCCCGGATGCCAGCCGCAGGATAAAGCGCTGGTGCCGGCTGCCGCTGGCGTCATCCGGCAGCAACTTCACCACCGTTCCCTGCCCGGCCACCTGCAGGTTGCCGATGCGATGCGTGAATGCGTGTTCGAGGACGGCATCGCTGTCACCTTGCCCCGCCTGCGACACATCGTGCGAAGCCGTGGCCTCTCGGCCATCCGACGGATGGAGGTCCGGGGCAAACGTGAAGTAGGCGACGACTGCGAGCGCGGCGATCAACAGGAGTCTGTTCATTCCTACTCGACGCGGTTGCGGCCATTGCGCTTCGCGCGGTACAGCGCATCGTCGGCACGGCCGAGCAGCGCCGAAGCGGATTCGCCGGTCTGGTACATGGCGACGCCGAAACTGGCCGTCACGCACCCTACACGCTCAAACACGTTTTGCGCCAGCGACCGGCAGATCCTGCCCGCAACCAGACGGGCTGCCTCAAGATCGGTCTGCGGCAGCAATACCGCGAACTCCTCCCCGCCCCATCTCGCCAACGTGTCGATGTGGCGCAGCTGTCCCTGGATGTGTTGCGCCACCCCACGCAGCACGATATCGCCCTGGTTGTGTCCCCAGGTGTCGTTGATCTGCTTGAAGCGGTCAATGTCGACGATGAGCACCGAAAATGGCACCGCGGGCAGGCGGCAATGCCGTTCCTGCTCGGTGAGCAGCAATTCCTCGAAGCGTGCCCGGTTGGCTATACCGGTCAAGGGGTCGGTCGCGGCAATCTTCTCCAGCCGCGCCGTCTTGTTTTCCAGCACATGGATGATTTCGCGCAGCTCCAGCGCATGGTGGTGCATCAGCTCGGCCCACCGGTTGTAAGCCACGCCGATGAGATCCTGCTGGGTAATGATGCCGATCAATTCCCGGCTTTGTGGGTCTTCCACCACCAGCCGCTTGAAATTCAGGTCGTGCATGGCCGCCACCGCCTCGCCCACCGTCAGGTCGCAAGTCACGGTACGGAGTGGGATGGACATGTGTACGTGCACCGGGTCCATCAGCGCCACCTCGTCGTGCAGCAGGCGGATGGCATCGCGCGTCGTCACGATGCCGACTCCCACACCCTGCTCGGTCACGACCACCGCATCGTCCTGATCGACCAGGCATGCCAGCACGTCGCCGATCGGCGTATCGTGCGGCATTTTCTTGACCTCGTGGCGACGCAGCAGATCGCGCAATTGCTGACGCTGCAGCATGGTCTGCGGGTCAAGGCTGGCGAGAATATCGGTATTCGAGACGATGCCGAACAGCTTGTTCGACTCGTCGATCACTGCCGCATAGCCATGTGTGTCGTCGAACAGCTCGATCACATCCAGCAGATTGCTTCCCTTGGCGATATAGGGAAGAGCGTGGTAGCCCGCATCGCCGATCTCGGCGTCGAGACCCAGTTGCGAGAACCGGAGTCGCACCACATCGGACGCGGTCAACAACCCGTAGCCGCCCGACGCCTCTTCCACCACCACGTTGCGCACCTTGTGCTGCGACATCTTCTGCAGGGCATGGCGGACTGCAACGCGCGGCGGCACACTCACGATGTCGGTCGTGGCCAATTCGTCGATCAACGGAAAAAGCATCTGTCTCGCTCCAAATCTGTCCTCAGCCGTGAAATCCGCCAGTCTGGGCTGTCGTTCTCAGCGTGGCCTTCATGATCGGGGCCCATCAATCCCGGCGTAGCTTAGTGTTTTTCGTTCCGGCCAAAGACCGGAGTGTCCGACCGTACCTCAGCCCCGCGAGGGCGGCAGACTGACGATGACAGCGCCCCCCTCCTTCTTGTCCACCACCAGCACACCTTTTTTGTGCGCATCGTCCAGGATCTTTCCAAATGCGGTGTAGCCGTATTCCGACTCGCTGAATCCCGGGCGGATCCGCTTGATGGTGCTCTTGATCAGCGACGCCGAGATGGAACCTTCGCCGCCGCGCTCCGCCACCAGTTGCTCCACCGTACCTACCACGAGTTCGATCGCCTGGTTTTTCTTGTCGTCGGCACTCGTCTCGGGCGTTGCTGCAACCCGACCTTCGTCGGTTGCAACCGGCTTTTCCACCGTCGGCCGGCTACGTCGGCGAGTCGGGCTCTTGGATAGGCTGACGGCCGTTTCTTTGGTCGGTGCAGCCGGTGCAGACGGCACCGGCTTTCTGGCAGGGGCTTTGGGCGGCGCCTTGATCTGCACCAGATCCTCGTAAAAGATGAACTCGTCGCAGTTGCCGATCAGCAGCGACGAGGCCGAGCCGCGCACCCCGATGCCGATCACGCTCTTGCCGTTCTCCTTCAGCTTGGAGATCAGCGGCGAGAAATCCGAGTCCCCGCTGATGATCACGAAGGCATCGATGTGCGATTTGGTATAGCAAAGGTCGAGCGCATCCACCACCATGCGGATGTCCGCCGAGTTCTTGCCCGACTGCCGCACATGCGGGATCTCGATCAGTTCGAAGGCCGCCTCGTGCATGTCGCGCTTGTATTCCTTGTAGCGGTCCCAGTCGCAGTAGGCCTTCTTCACCACGATACTGCCCTTGAGCAGCAGGCGCTCGAGCACCGGGCGAATCTTGAACTCGGGATAGCTGGCTTCCTTGATGCCGATCGCCACGTTCTCGAAATCACAAAATACGGCAATGTTGCGGATATCCGGTGTCGCCATCGTTCTTCCTTTCCAGGTCATTCAATCGTGCGCCGCTTCTCCTCTTCGCAAGCGAGAAACGAATGGGTTATTGTCTCGCTGGAGTGCGGGACAACGCGTTCCGGTTCTGCTCGTTTCGTGCGATCCGGTAGGCATCGACGATCCCGATCACCCAGCAGCCGGCCAGCATCAGCGAGGCCACAGTAACGACGAGACTGCCCGAGCCATTCGACGTCTGTGTGACCAGCTCCGATAGCCGGCCGACATCGACCGCTGCGCCCTCGGATGCCACCTGATCGAGAACGATCGACACCTGCTGCATCGCCCGGTCCACGAAAACCCAGAGGCACGCAAGGCTGATCGCGATCAAGGCGAGTCCGCGCGGATAGTGTTTCAGATAGAGATGGCCGGCGCCGGGTAATACGAGTGCGGACAGCAAGACGGCGGTCGTCGACCAGCTCATCGTGCCGCACTTCCGGGCCTGCATGGCTGAGTACGCACCCAGTCCGGGCCGTCACTTACCGCGCCATCAGGATGCCTGCTGGCCGAATGCATCATCGACGTGGCGCATGCGTAGTCGTCCGTTTCGTCCAGGCGGCCGCCACGCGGCCCGTTCGATTCGATAACGTTCCGATGAACATGAACTCCTCCTCCATTATTTTTTATTCGGGAAATAGTATTGGAAGCGCGGCCATTCCGCCATTGTTTATTCGAGGCCAGCAGGCCCCATAAAAAAAGCGTGGGCGATTGCCGCCCACGCTTGCCTGCCGCCTGCCTGACGACTCAGGACTGGAAGCGGTGATGCCCGCGTGCCCGTATGGGATCGGGCATTGCCTCGGCATCGAACACCTTTTGCTGCTCGGGGTTCAACTGGGCATAGAACGCCTTGATGGCCTGGTTGCGCTCCAGCATTCGGGTGCGGCGCGCGTCCGACATGGCCATCATCTTGTCCAGGCGTTGCGGCGTGCTCAGCTTTTCAAACTCGCCCCGCATGGCCTGACGATCGGCACTTGCATGGCGCATTCCAGGCTGGGCGGCACGGGTGAAGGTGTCCCATGCGGCTTCCTGATCAGGACTCAGCTTGAGTTTTTCCTTCAATTCGGACAGGTGCTCGGCTCGCCGCGCTTCCCACTTGGCGTGGATTTTCTGGCCCTGCCGGGCATCGCAGCCGTCCTTGCCGGCAGGCCCGCCCGCCGTCATGGCAAAAGACGATGCCGCCAGAATGCCGCTGCCTGCGATCAAACCCACCATCAATGCACGTTTGGTAAAAGAACCCGGGATCAGTTTCATTGCGATCTCCTTCAGAAAGATTGTCAAGAAGCCGGCCCGAAGCAGGTCGGCATGAAACGCATTCTGGGACGGCGATGTATCCCCGGGATGTCGGAGACCCGTGAATATGTAACGAGTTGTAACCGAATGTAACCCACGCCCGCTCGGCTACTTGAAGTTCAATCGGCATGCGCTAGGTTTCAAGCTCGAACACCCGCATATCCGGCATGCATGTTCTTCTCAGCAGACGGGGGGGCGGGCACCGATGAACGATGCTGGCCAGGAGAAACACATGCACAGGAAGTTTTCTATCGCGCTGCTCGCCGCGCTCCTACTCTCCGGATGCGTCGTAGCCCCCGCACACCGGGGACCTGAATGGGTCGTGGCGCCCGCACTGCCGCTGGTGGTCGAGTTGGGCGTGGAGCCCTACTACTACCACAATGGTTTTTTCTATTACTACCACGATCAACGGTGGAGCTATTCGCATGAACGAACGGGACCCTGGAGAGAACTGCCGCGGGACCGTTATCCCCGGGAAATCCGGTACAGGGGCCGCGACGGTGGAGGCGAGCGGGACCGCGATCGCGATCATGACGACCGCAGGCGGGACTAGCGCCGCTGCCTGCCCGGCTCCCGCCGGGGGACAGGCCTGAGCGTCAGCGCCTGCGCCGGTTCCTGAGCATCGCCCACAAGGTCTGCTCACCCAATGGCCGGTCGCCGTGATCGATTTTCAGGCTGGCGCGCAGATCGCTGCCGAAGGCCGGATCGTAGCGCCAGTGGACCAGGGCCACGATCAGCAGGCTGATCGCCGCGCCGACAGCCGCCACCGCCATGTCCTTCTGCGCATCCCAGATATCCCCCTGCGCGCCCAGGAAGGCGAGGCCTGCCGACGGATCGACCCGGACGGCCACCAGCCACTCGATGATCTCGTAGGCGCCCGAAAAAGCCAGCACCAGTTCGAACGGAAACCAGTACGACCACAGTCCGCGCACCTTTGCCACGCGCATGAAGACCTCGCGTAACGGATAGGCCAGCAGCAGGCCGAAACTGAAGTGCACCAGCCGGTCGTACATGTTGCGGTTCGCCCCGACCCACTGCTGAAGCGTATAACCGAATGGCACCTCGGCATAGGTGTAGTGCGACCCCACCACATGCATCAGCATGAAGAGGGTGATCAGCGTGTAGGAGAGGTCGGATAGCCTGAAATAGCGTGCAGTCAGCAGGATGAGCGGCACGAAGACGAATACCAGGTAATTCTCCAGCAGCCAGTCGTGCGGATACGTCGGCCCGATTGCAGCCCATCCCCATACCAACGCGAACAGGCTCAGCAACAGGGCGTGGTAGCGCGTCACGTCGCGAGCCGCCAGACGAGGTTGCTTGCGACGATCTGCGCCATACGCGACTCAGGTTTTAGCATCATGAATAGGTAACCTCCGCTGCGCGGCACCGATGGCGCCCCACGGCTTCAGCAGGAAAGGCTTGAATCCTCCATGAAACCTGCCCCATGTTCAACCGCTACCAGAGTCCATGCAGGACAGGAAATCATCGAAACTCAGGCTGTTCGTGAAAGACACGCTGCCCTGTTGTCATGACAGCCTTCCTGACAACTGTGTCATAAATGTGCATCCATGAAATACAATCGGATTAAGAATCATATAGATACAAACCGGCACGAAGTATGCATGACGGATACGCAAAACCCCTGCCCGTTTACGGCGGATAAACAATCGACCCCACCCATGGAGGACAACCCTATGACACGCATGACCGGCCTATTACGCATCGTAGCGGCCTTACTGTGCCTGACGCTGGGCAACGCCAATGCAGCCGGTGACGCTCAGCCTCATCCCTCGCCTGAAGCAGTCAGCGACCAACCAAGCCAACCCAGCACAAAGGAGGATGCCCCCAACGCCTTATCTACATCCAAGAAAAGCAGTGCCACCCACGAAGAACCGGAATGCGACTAGATTGACCCATCGCATATCCCGCATCACTTTAGGAGACAACATGAAGCTTCGCTCGTTAATCGCCATCTCTACCCTTTTCGCCGCGCTTGCGGTGCCCATGGCCGCCAGCGCCCTCGACGTGAACATTGCCGCCGACCTGGCCTCAGTCGAGGTCATGCACGGCGACCAGAAGGTCACGATCATGCGCAATCAGGATCAGAAGAACACCGTCAATCCAGATTTCGCCCAGACCTCGCGCAAGTGCCCGCCCTTCTGCATTCAACCAGGCGAACTCGCACCGGGGGTTGAGACCATCGGCGAGCTTGAAATCATTCACTACCTGAAAAAAATGAGCGATGGCGACAAGTCCATCGTCGTGGTCGATTCACGTACGCCGGACTGGGTGGAAAAGGGCACGATCCCGGGCTCGATCAACATTCCCTGGGACAAGCTCAACATCGGCAAGTCCGACCCCATTACGGTCCAGGAAATCCTGGAAAAGCAACTCGGCGTGAAGAACCAGGATGGTTTCTACCTGTTCGACAATGCCAAGACGGTCGTCATGTTCTGTAATGGCCCCTGGTGCGGACAATCTCCCACCAACATCAAGGGCCTGCTGAAAATCGGCTATCCCGCGCACAAGATCAAGTGGTACCGCGGCGGCATGCAGGACTGGGAAGTGCTGGGCCTGGCCACGGTCAAACCCGTGAAATAAGGAACAGCCAGATCGACAAAACGGGGCTTGACGCCCCGTTTTCATTTGAAATCCTGCCGGCCGGGCAAGCGGGCCGGGATGTCATCGTTCGAACACCAGGCTTTCCGAATGCGCGCCCAGATCCGTCAGTGCGGCGTTGATCGCATCCATGAAGGGGGGTGGGCCGCAGAGATAGAAACGCTGCGTGAAATCGCTGACCATTTCTTCCAGGAACGCACGATCGACGCGCCGGTTTTCATACCCCGGCGCCGCAGCACCGGTACAGGTCAGGATGCAGCGCCCACCCAGCACATGGCGCAGTTCCCTTTCGCAGATCACGTCACGCGGGGTCTTGTTGGAAAAGATCAGGGTCTGCCCGTCCAACTCCCCCTTGCCTGCCAGATCGCGCAGGATGGCGAGAAAAGGCGTGATGCCTGCACCGCCGGCGATGAACACGCCGGGGCCCTCGTAGCGGATCGTGCCGAACGGCTCGGACATCAGCAGCTCGGCGCCCGGCTCCAGCTGGTGGAGCGCCTGGGTCACGCCCGCGTGGTCGGGATAGGCCTTGATGGTGAATTCGAGCACCTGGTCGCCGGCCAGCCCGGTGGGCGTGAACGGCCGGCCCTGCTCCTGAAGGCCGGGCTGGTTGACCGCCAGTTCCACTCCCTGGCCGGGTACGATGGAAAATCCTTCCGGCTTGCTGACGATGAAATGCTTCACATCGTGGGTGACGAACTGGCTCATCAGCAGCGTGACGGTATGGTTCATTGCCCTGTTCCTCCTGTGACATGCATGCCTGGCGTCCAGGTACGCGTCAAAACTGATCGGCCATCCAGCCATCCAGCAGGGTGCAGGCTTCCCGCTTGGGCACCGGGGAATCCATCCCCTGCAGGGGCGTAAAGCAGAGGTACAGGTTGCCGTCACGATCCGTCAGGTTGCGCAGCGGCATGTCGCCCACGGTCTCGTAGCCGCGTGTGTCCATCATGATGAACTGGTAGTCATCCCCGACGCTGACCTCGAGTCTGCCCCCATTGCCTTCCCCGTATTTCTCCCACCAGGTTTCCGGATCGGCGCCGTCGTAGAAAGGCAGCGTTTCGCCCATCCGGCCGCTCCGATGCCACGACATGATGGTCGGATCATTCATCTGGTTGGCTTTTGCCGCCTCTTTCGCGAGCAGGCTGGCGGCCTGGAAGCCCTGGTCCGGGCCTTGATAGTCGATATGTACGTTTCTCATGGTGAACATCTCCTGAGTTGAGGGAACATCGGTGGGGGCAATGCGGGATCAGCGTGCGGCCTGTACTCATTTGTAGGCCAATACCTGACAAAAACAATCAGGAATTTCGCGTGTGGCGCGGATATCCGCCGGCTGCCCCATCCGTATCCTTCTGTCTGGCGGCGTCGTTGACGGCCCGGAACGATTGGTCGATGATGGATCGGTCGACCTGCTTGTCCGAAATGCCGACACGATCCCATAAAAAAGGAGAATGCCATGCCGCAAACCAAGTTCCTGCTCGATGAATCGGAGATTCCCACGCACTGGTACAACGTCGTCGCCGACATGCCCAACCGGCCGGCGCCGCCGCTGGGTCCGGACGGCAAGCCGATCGGACCCGAGGCGCTGACGGCGATCTTCCCGATGAGCCTGATCGAGCAGGAAATGTCCGCGGAACGCTGGATTCCGATCCCGGGAAAAGTGCGCGAAATCTACCAGCTGTGGCGTCCTTCGCCGCTGTTCCGCGCCCATCGCCTGGAAGCGGCACTCGGCACCCCGGCGAAGATCTACTACAAATACGAAGGCGTTTCGCCGGCCGGCTCGCACAAGGTCAACACCTCGGTGGCCCAGGCCTATTACAACGCCGAAGCCGGCATCAAACGCATCGCCACCGAAACCGGCGCCGGGCAGTGGGGCTGCTCGATGGCGCTGGCCGGCCAGATGTTCTGGCTGGAGGTGCGTGTCTACATGGTCAAGGTGAGCTACGGGCAGAAGCCCTACCGCCGCTCCATGATGCAAACCTGGGGCGCGGAAGTATTCGCCAGCCCCAGCATGGAAACTCATTCCGGCCGCGCCGCGCTGGCGGAAGACCCCGACAACCCGGGCTCGCTCGGTCTGGCGATTTCCGAGGCGGTGGAAGACGCCGCCTCGCGCGCCGACACCAACTACGCCCTCGGCTCGGTCCTGAATCATGTCCTGCTGCACCAGACCGTGATCGGACTGGAAGCGAAGAAACAGTTCGAGAAGGCTGGCGACTATCCCGACATGATCTTCGCCCCCTGCGGCGGCGGCTCCAACTTCGGCGGCGCGGCCTTCCCTTTCTTCGCCGACAAGGCCGCCGGCAAGAACGTGCGTCTGGTCGCGGTCGAACCCGCCTCCTGCCCCACCCTGACGCGCGGCCACTACGCCTATGACTTCGGCGATACTGCCAAGCTCACGCCGATGATGCTGATGTATACCCTCGGCCACGACTTCATGCCGCCCGGCATCCATGCCGGCGGCCTGCGCTACCACGGCGATTCGGCGCTGGTATCGCAGCTCTATCACGAGAAGCTGCTCGAGGCGGTGGCCGTGCACCAACTCGCCACCTTCAAGGCCGGCGTCACCTTCGCCCGTTCCGAGGGCATCGTTCCGGCACCCGAGTCCAACCATGCCATTGCCGCCTGCATCGACGAGGCCCTGCGCTGCAAGGCAAGCGGCGAACCGAAGACCTTGTTCTTCAACCTGTCCGGCCACGGCCATTTCGACATGGCGGCCTACGATAGCTACTTCAGCGGCAAGCTCGAAGATTTCGCCTACCCGGAAGAAGCGATCCGGGCTGCCCTTGAACGCCTGCCGAAAGTGGGTTGATCATCCGGCCGTTTCAGCGGTCGCAGCAAACGCCGCCCTGCTTTCGCTATTGTTGTTTGGTCCCGCTCCCATTATTGTTCAGGTATGAAACCCAACTATCAGTACGAAAAACGGCAACGCGAGCTGGAAAAGAAGAAGAAGAAAGCCGAGAAAGAGCTCAAGAAAACCACGGTGCCCGAGACGCCTCCGGTGCCGGAGACGGTCGTTCCACAGGACAAGACATAAGGATCGACACCTCGATGCCGGCGGGCGTGAATCCGTGCATGCCCGGTTCGGCATCTGCATGCCGGCATCTACGGGGACCTGATCCGTTACGTGTCGTGCTCGCGCTGACTTGCCTGCCACTGGGCAAAGCGGGCGCGGATTTCCGGCATTGTCTTGGCTTCATCGAGCAGTTGATGAATTGCCGACAGCCCGCAGTGGGCATCGATCAGCGTCTGCAGCATATCCAATAGTTCCGATTCCACGATATCGCTTCGTTCGGCGTGCGGTGGCGCATTCCTGGCCGTCATCATGACGCACCTCCTGAGTGATCCGACGATCAGGGAGGTGCGATTACCATGCCAGGAAACTGGTAAGTTTCAACCACAGCGAACGCGCGCACCGGACGGCGCGAACAGCCTGTCCCGGGTCAGGGCGCCGGATTGGGGAACTGGAGGTGGATGCGTTCGATATCCGCCAGAATGTCAGGGCTCAGCCTGGTCTGGCGCGCCGCCAGATTCTCCTGCAACTGCGCCGTCGTGGTGGCGCCGACGATCGTACTGCCGACGCACCAGCGGTTATAGACGAAACCCAGCGCCAGCTGGGTGGGCGTCAGGCCATGTCGCCGGGCGAGTGCTGCATACGCGGCCACGGCCGGCGCCGTGTTGGGCTTGCCGTAGCGGCCGGCGAATCCGGTAAACAGATTCACCCGTCCTGGCGTTTTCGGGTCATCCAGGTATTTGCCGGACAGCACGCCGAAGCCGAGTGGCGAGTAAGCCAGCAAGCTGATGCGTTCGCGGAAGCCGATCTCGGACAGGCCGTTTTCCCAGGTCCGGTTCAGCAGACTGTAGGCGTTCTGGACCGAAACCGGGCGGGGCAGTCCCAGCGCATCGGCCAGCCGCAGCACCGTCATCAGCCCCCACGGTGTCTCATTGGACAGCCCCCAGTGACGAATCCTGCCTGCCCGGATGAAATCAGCCACCGCGGCCAGGGTTTCCTGCAGCGGCACGGTCTCGCGCTCCTGGGACGGGTCGAAGTGATAGTGGCCGAACATGGGCACATTGCGATCGGGCCAATGCAGTTGATAGAGATCGACGTAGTCCGTCTGCAGCCGCTGCAGCGATCCGTCGAGCGCCTGTTGCAGGTTCGGCCGGTTGAAATCGAGCCGGCCTTCCCGGATCCAGTCCAATGCCCGGCCCGGGCCGGTTGCCTTGGTCGCCAGGACGATGCGGTCGCGCGCCTGGCGCTTCAGCCAGGTACCCACATGGCGTTCGGTCAGTCCCGTCGTCTCCGCCCGTGCCGGCACCGGGTACATCTCGGCGGTATCGATGAAGTTGACGCCCTGACCCAGGGCATAGTCCAGTTGGGCATGCGCGTCGGCCTCGCTGTTCTGCTGTCCGAAAGTCATGGTGCCCAGACAGACAGAGGGGACGGACAGGTCGCTGTTGCCGAGAAGGATTGTATTCATCTGGAAGGATGGGCCTCAAGTTCTGTGGGGATGCGCCGCTACCTCGTCTTGCGAAGCGCACGAAGATGCAGCGATGCGTCTCTGACCCCCGTCACGGGCACCGGTTCAGACGACACCCGCATTCGGCACCCCGGCCCCCGTGGCGATGCCGACAGATAGAATGCTCTGCTGAGAACGATATAAACACAAGTCTTGCGAGGAGACTGGATGGGCACGGAAACCTTTCTGGCGCGGCAACCTATTGTGGATGCCGAACATCGCCTGTTCGCCTACGAACTTCTGTTCAGGCAGTCGATGGCCTCCGTCTCGGCCCAGATCAGCAGCCAGCTGCAGGCCGGCGTCGGCGTCATCGGCAACACCCTCTGTCTCGGCCCCGACTGGCTGCTGCAAGGCAAGCTCGCCTTCATCAATCTCGACGAAGCCACTCTGATGAGCGATTTTGTCTGCCTGCTGCCACCCCAGCATGTGGTCTACGAAATTCTCGAGACCGTCCCCGTCTCGTCGGTGCTGATCGCCCGCATCCGGGAGCTCCGGCAACTCGGCTACCGTTTCGCCCTGGATGATTTCGTCTGTCTGGAGGAGTACCGCCCGCTGCTGCCGATGGTCGACTTCGTGAAGCTCGACGTGCTCGAACAGCATCCCGAAAAAACCGTGGAAATCCTCGCGCACATCCAACGCGACTTCAAAGGCCAGTTCATCGCCGAGAAGGTCGAGACCCGCGAGATGTTCGAACTCTGCCGCAACAGCGGCATCCAGTATTTCCAGGGCTATTATTTCGCCCGCCCGGAGAATCTGGCCAACAAATCCATCCAGCCGGGCCAGCTGGCCGTGCTCGACCTGATGAACAAGGTCAGCAACTGCGAAGACCTGAGCGACATCGAAGAGCCGCTGCGCCGCAATGCCGCACTGACCCTGCGTCTGCTGCGCTATGCCAACTCCGCAGCCGCAGGGCTCCAGCAGCAGATTCACACGGTGCGCCAGGCGCTGACCCTGATCGGGATGAAGACACTGTATCGCTGGCTGGCCTTGCTGCTGGTCACCGCCAAACCGACGCCCACCAACGCCCTGGCGGCGCGGACGGCCGTGACGCGCGGCCGCATCTGCGAACTGCTCGGCCAGTCCCGGCTCGACCGCCAGGCCCAGGACGAATTGTTCATCACCGGGCTGTTCTCCCTGGCCGAACCGCTGATGGAAGTCCCGCTTGCCCGGCTGCTCGAACGGCTCCCGATGCCCGATTCCGTCGTTAAGGCCCTGGTCCACCAGACGGGGCCTTATGCACCCTTCCTGAAACTCGCCGAAGCGTCGGAACGCGGCGATTTCGAGCGCATCGCCCGCTACGCCAGCGACATCGATTCCAGTCCGGAAGAAGTCAATCTTGCCCAACTGCGGTCGCTCGCCTGGACCGAAGAACTGACCAGCGAAGCCAGCCCTGCGACGGACGAATCTGCTTGCGACTGACCGCCTGCGATCCCGCCCGCCATGAAAAATGCGTGCCCTGGACCCGAAACGCGATCAGGCCGGCTGACGATCCGTCACCGGCAAGTGGCCTGTCTTGACGAAGATCGTACACCCCGTGCGGCTGAAGGGTTGGTGGCGGCTCATATGCGGACTGCGGATCTAGGTACCTGTCGGGTAGCGGCCGTATTCGTCCTCGAACACGCCGGACAGGACCAGGATCTCCTCGCCCCCAAAATGCGCATGCTGCTGGAAATACGTCTCGGGTTGCCAGCGGACCAGCGCGGCGTGTTCATGCCGGTACTGATGCAGGGGCATGACGCTCAGGCCGGGCACCAGGCCGGGGGACCAGGGCATCTTCGCCGTATCGATCCGCACGACGGCGACATCCTCCGGTTCGAACGGATAGCGCTTGATGAACAGGACGCAGCCCTGATCGCTACGCAACGTGCGCGACGCGCCTGGTGGATAGCGCAGGTAGGCACCCGCCGGATACCCGGCCGGCCCCTCCAGCAGCGTTCCTTCCAGGACCAGGCTTTCCTCGCCCAGCCCCTGGCCGGGCGGCTCGAGCGCACATCCCGGCGCGCACCGCACCACGCTGGTTGCCTGGACATCCTCCGCGTCGACGCGATCGAGCAGCTTGCAGCCGCCCCGCGCGCCATCCGTCGCCAGCCACGCCATCGCTTCCGTATCCAGCACGGCGCGTGCGTTCAAATCGGCATTCATCACCCTATACCCTCTTCCAGGCTTGTCGCCCTTGTGAAAACGTATTGTCCAACCGTCATGTCAGACAATAAAGCCCTTTCTGGATGACGGGCATCAGGAAAAAACCGATGGACTTCGAGCGCCGAACGATATTCGGGTCGAGCGCGTCATCTTGGCTCCGCGAGAAGTCGTATCGACCTGTTATTCTGCATTTCATTTTTTGGGCGGGATACCGATACCAATCGGATATCGTCAATTTCTACCGCCCCCTGGTAGCTGCCGCATGACTGAGATCCCGCCACACGGCTTTTTGCGGCGCTGGCCCTTGATGGGCGTGGCGCCCGACGACTCGGAAGACCTCCGCCTGAAGAAAGCGGTGATGACGATCACGTCCACCAGCATCGCCTTCCTGGCCATCTTCTGGGGCGGTTTCTACCTGTACAACGGCTATCCCTTCTCCGGCGTCATTGCGCTCGCGTATTCCGTCATTTCCTTCAGCAGTACCCTGCATTTTTTCAAGACCCGGCACTTCGCCTCCTTCTGCTTCAGCCAGCAGCTGTTCGCTCTGCTGCTTCCATATCTCCTGATGTGGAGCCTGGGCGGCTTTGCCAACGGCAGCGTGGTAATGATCTGGGCCGTCTTCGCGCCGCTGGCGGCCTTGTTCTTTATCGACCTGAAGGCGGCAACGCGCTGGATGCTGGCCTTTCTCGCCCTGCTCGTCCTCTCCGCGCTCCTCGACCAGACCTTTGCCGCCCATGCACGCCCGATGCCGGCCGGACTCAATACCTTCTACTTTCTCCTGAACCTCGGCTGCGGCTTCATCCTGATTGCGATCATGCTGTATTACTTCGTCAAGGATCGCGAATCCGCCTACACGAAGCTGCAGCAACGCGAGACGCACATCCGCGAACTGATGCTCACCGACCCCCTCACCGATGTGGCAAACCGCCGGCACCTGGACAGCAGGATGGTCATGGAACTGAACCGCCAGATGCGCTATGGCCCGCCCTTGTCCGTCATCCTGACCGACATCGACTGGTTCAAGCGCGTAAACGACACCTACGGACATGCAGTGGGCGACACCGTACTCAAGACATTTTCCGACCATCTCAGGGACAGTCTCCGCGTCAGCGATTTCGTCGCACGTTATGGCGGGGAAGAATTCGTGCTGCTGCTGCCCAACACCACGATCGAGGACGCCACCGCCTTGGCAGAGCGGATACGCGAAACAACCAAGCACCTCCTGTTTGCGCAGCCTGGACTGTGCCTGACGGCCAGCTTCGGCGTAACGGCTGCGCGGCCCGGAGAAACCATGACAGAAATCTTGTCGCGTGCCGACGAAGCGATGTACCAATCCAAATCCCATGGCAGGGACCGGGTCAGCGTGCTGATGGAATGACCCGGCTGCCAGGTCTCGCCAGGTGCCGAACGGCCGGCTCAACGTATCGCGAGATCCTGCACCCAGACCAGCTCGCAGGCGCCGTTGCCCGAATCGCTGCGCGTCATCGAACTGTTCCAGTGCCAGCCGTCCGGCGCTTGCACGCGTACGAGATAACCGCTCAGCGCGACGATCTGGCCCGCACGCACCGTGCCCAGGCGTCGCTTGATGTCGTCGTTGGCGGGGATCATGTGCATGTTCGCGCTATGCGCGACGATATCCACCGGCGGAATCGGCGGCGCACCCGACCAGCGGTAGAAATAGAAACGGTTGCCCTGGCTGATCTGCAGGCGATACAGCACGGTGCTATCCGACATCAGTCCCCAGCCCAGTGCGAGATCGACTGGAGATAGATCGGCTTCGCGGCCCGCATGATAGGACTCCGTGGCGAGCACGCGGGCCTGCAGCGAGAACGTTGCAGCCGGCATGATCCGGTAGCCCGCCACCGAAAACGCCGGCAGACCCGATCGGTCGATCTGCACCGGGTCGCCCGGTGCCAGGATGCCCGCGGCATGGTCGATGGGTCGCGTGGAAAAATGATTCCACGCACCGGCAGCGATGGCAACGATGAGCAGGACTGGAACGAGTCGCATGGGCGGGCAGAAGAGATGAATGCTTCCCTCTATCGGACAGATCCGTCGCGCGATTGAGTTGTCCACTGACTACCCTGTGCTGCACTACGCTGTTTATATGAAGCCTGTACGAAGGAGAACGCCCATGAATCCCATGATTGCGACACGGCAGAACCTCGTTCCCGTCCTGATGCTGACGACCCTGGCTGCCTTGTTCCTCGCCGCCCCGATGGCGCACGCAGCCAGCGCGTCCAAAATCGATCACGAAGTGGGCGCGACGCTGAAGGCCTTCCAGAAAATCGAAGGTGCCAAGGCCTATCTCGGCATTGCCAAAGGCGCGCTGGTATTTCCCAAGGTCTACAAAGCAGGCATCGGAGTCGGCGGCGAATACGGCGAAGGCGCGCTGCGGGTTGACGGCAAGTCCGTCGCCTACTACAGCACCGCCGCCGCCTCCATCGGCTTCCAGCTGGGCGCACAAGCCAAGAGCATCGTCATCCTCTTCACCAACGAATCCGCCCTCGACAAATTCCGCGCAAGCGAAGGCTGGAAAGTCGGCGTGGACGGCTCTGTCGCCCTGGTGGATCTCGGCGTCGGCAAAGCGGTCGACACCAACAATATCAAGGATCCGATCGTCGGCTTCATCTTCGGCCAGAAAGGACTGATGTACAACCTGACGCTGGAAGGCTCGAAGTTCACCAAGCTGGACAAGAAGTAATCACGACCCGTCACGGACGGGACGGGGATCGTCAAGGGAGTTCTGGCGCTGTGACGGACTCAATGGGTGAAGCCTGTGCTAGCGTAAACTCGCCCGTCAAACCCTGAAAAGATCCTTAGTCACTCTGGTCGAAGAGTCCAGGCAGACTGACGAAGTCGATCCCGCCTGCGCCAATATCCACAAGGCTTTCCGAAACCCGGGGCAATTCAGTCCGCCCCTTTGATTTCCATGCATCGTCGCACCATGCTACGTGCCCGCTGCCTGGGAACCGTACCTCAAACAGGAAATGCCATGAGTTGGCCGAACAATGACTAACGCACAATGGTTCATATTCGTTGGGTGCCTATTGCTTTTCATGGGCGTGACTTTTACCGTCCTCAAACGCCTGCCGGTCACATCGGCCATTATCTATCTGGCGGTGGGACTGCTGGTAGGGCCAACGTTCCTCGATCTGTTTCACTTCAATCCGCTCAAGGAATCGGCGCTATTGGAAGTACTGACCGAAGTCGCGGTGCTGATTTCCCTGTTTTCCGCTGGCGTCAAAATGCCGGTGCCGTTCGGTTTTGCGCGTTGGCGCGCGCCGGTGCTGCTGGCAACGGTATCGATGGTGTTGAGCGTCGGGATGGTCGCCGCCTTCGCCTATTACCTGCCCGGTCTGCCGTTGGGTGCGGGTGTCTTGCTGGGCGCGATCCTGGCGCCAACCGATCCTGTGCTGGCGACCGACATCCAGAGCCGTCATCCTGGCGACCGCGACCAATTGCGCTTCACCTTGACCTCTGAAGCAGGCATGAACGACGGCACTGCCTTTCCGTTTGTCATGCTGGGAATGGGGTTGTTGGGCCTGCACGAGATCGGTGATTTCGGCCTGCAATGGGCCGTGGTCGACGTGCTGTGGGCGACGGTGGGCGGAATTGCGATTGGCGTGGCTGCGGGGGCCGCATTGGCACATCTGGGATGGAAGCTGCGCGGTGAACCGCACAAGCACGAACTGTTGGACGACTTTCTCGGGCTTGGCTTGATCGGGTTGGTGTACGGTTTGACCGTGCAGGTTCATGCCTGGGGATTCCTGGCGGTATTTTTCGCCGCGGTGGCACTGCGCCAGACCGAGTTGAGGCTCGCCAACCGCCACTCCCCGGGCTTACGCTCTGCCCAGGCAGTCGAGCGTGCAGATTCGACCAATCCCGACCCCGCGGTTTCGCCGACCGTCAGCCAAGGGGCTTTGATATTCAAGGAACATCTGGAGCGGTTGTCTGAACTCATGCTGGTCCTGCTACTGGGCGGAACGCTTTACCCCGATTCGTGGAGCTGGCAGGCGGTTGGCTTGGCGCTGTTCCTGTTCATGGTGGCGCGGCCGCTCAGCGTCTTCATCGGCCTGCTCGGTACCCGTACATCCTGGCGCATGCACGGCATGGCGGGCTGGTTCGGAGTACGCGGCATCGGTTCGCTTTACTACCTGATGTACGCCATCCAGCATGGGTTACCTGAACCCCTGGCGCTGGAACTGATGCAACTGACGCTGATCGTGGTTACGCTGTCCATATTGATCCACGGCACGAGCGTCAAACCGCTGATGGGCCGCTTCTGGCGTCGCGACAAGCATCGACCGCTACCGCCCTGAACGGGGCTGGCCGGTAGCGGCTGGAAACGCTCGCCCAGCCTCGACATCCGCAAAGAAAACGAGATCCAGCTTCAATGTTCGGCTAAACGCCAGGAGCGGGTGCGGCGTTTGCGTGGCAAGCCTCCCCAGGAATGGACATGCGCCCTGGTACCGGTTCGGTTCCGGACAATGCATCCAATGGCCCTATCTATCCGGACCTTCGCCCTCGCATCTCTCAGGTCACAATGATCTGATGATATTCGGCATAATGCGCAACCTGTACGTTTCACCCATCGGCCTCGCGACATAGAGGCTGGCTCATTCAGTCAATCGAACCATGCTCCCTTCCATCGAACATCGACTCGCCGCCGAGATCGCGGCCAAACCTGCACAAGTGGCCGCAGCCATCGCCCTGCTGGACGAGGGGGCGACGGTGCCTTTCATCGCGCGCTACCGCAAGGAGGCAACCGGCGGGCTGGACGATACGCAACTGCGACTGCTGGAAGATCGGCTGCGCTATCTGCGCGAACTGGAAGCGCGCCGCACGGCCATCATCGAATCGATCGCCGAGCAGGGCAAGATGACGCCGGAATTGTTGAAGGCCATCTCGCTGGCGCCGGACAAGACGCAGCTGGAAGACCTCTATCTGCCTTACAAGCCGAAGCGGCGCACCAAGGTGCAGATCGCACAGGAAGCCGGGCTGGAACCGCTGGCCGACGCCCTGCTGGCGAACCCGATGCTGAATCCCGAAGAGGAAGCGGCGCAATACCTGCGTGAGCCCTTCGCCACCGAGCAGGGCGACAACCCTGGCGTTGTGGATGCCAAGGCCGCGCTCGACGGCGCACGGCAGATCCTGATGGAGCGTTTCGCCGAGGACGCGGGCCTGCTGCAGGCCCTGCGCGAATACGTGCTGGAACACGGCGTCGTCGAATCCAGAGTGCGCGAAGGCAAGGACGCGGCAGCGGAAAAATATGCCGACTATTTCGACTATTCCGAATCGCTCGGCACCATCCCCTCGCATCGCGCGCTGGCGCTGTTCCGCGGGCGGCGCGAGGAGATACTCGACGTGCGGCTGCGCCTCGACAGCGAAGAGGAGCGGCCCGCCTGGAGCGCGCCGCACAACCCCTGCGAAGCGCGCATCGCCAGCCGCTTCGGCATCCAGGATCGGAACCGCCCCGCCGACCGCTGGCTGATGGACACGGTGCGCTTCACCTGGCGCGTCAAGAGCTTCATGCACCTGGAACTGGAGCTGATGGGCGCACTGCGCACCCGCGCCGAAACCGAAGCCATCAACGTATTCGCGCGCAACCTCAAGGACCTGCTGCTCGCCGCCCCCGCCGGGCCGCGCGCCACCATGGGCCTCGACCCCGGCGTGCGCACCGGCGTGAAAGTGGCGGTGGTCGACGAGACCGGCAAGGTGGTCGACACTGCCGTGATCTATCCGCATCAACCGAGGAACGACTGGGATGGCTCGCTGCATACGCTGGCCAGGCTCGCCGAGAAACACCGCGTCGCGCTGATCGCCATCGGCAACGGCACGGCCTCGCGCGAAACCGACAAGCTGGCACGCGACCTGATCAAGCTGCGCCCTGAACTTAAATTGACCAGCATCGTCGTCTCCGAGGCCGGCGCGTCGGTCTATTCGGCGTCCGAATTCGCCTCGCGCGAACTGCCCGACATGGACGTCTCGCTGCGCGGCGCGGTGTCCATCGCACGGCGGTTGCAGGACCCGCTGGCCGAACTGGTGAAGATCGATCCGAAGTCGATCGGCGTCGGCCAGTACCAGCACGACGTCAGCCAGTTCGAACTGGCGCGCTCGCTCGACACCGTGGTGGAGGACTGCGTCAACGCCGTGGGCGTGGACGTCAATACCGCCTCCGCGCCCCTGCTCGCGCGCGTCTCCGGCCTCGGCAACAGCGTGGCGCAGGCCATCGTCGCCCACCGCGACGCCACCGGAAAATTCGCCCGCCGCGCGCAGTTGCGCGACGTACCGCGCCTGGGCGAGAAGACCTTCGAACAGGCAGCCGGTTTTTTGCGCATCGTGGGCGGCGACGACCCGCTCGACGCCTCCGCCGTCCATCCCGAATCGTATCCGCTGGTGCAGCGCATCCTCGCCGACATCCAGCAGGACCTCAAGGCCGTGATCGGCAACGGCACCCTGCTGAAGTCGCTCAACCCGTCGAAATACACGGATGCGCAATTCGGCCTCCCCACCATCAGCGACATCCTGAAGGAACTCGAGAAACCCGGCCGCGACCCGCGCCCCGAATTCACCACCGCAAGCTTCAGGGACGGCGTCGAAACCCTGGCCGACCTCAAGCCCGACATGATCCTCGAAGGCGTCGTCACCAACGTCGCCGCGTTCGGCGCGTTCGTCGACGTCGGCGTGCATCAGGACGGCCTGGTCCACATCTCCGCCCTGTCCAACACTTTCGTCAAGGACCCGCACAGCGTGGTCAAGGCCGGGCAGATCGTGAAGGTCAAGGTGCTGGAAGTCGACGAGAAGCGCAAGCGCATCGCGCTGACGATGCGGCTGGCCGACGCAGCGGAGAAGCCGGCCCCCAGAACGGACGCCTCACGCAAGCCGCACGATGCCCGCAGCCCGAACAAGGTACCGGGAAGCAAACCGAAGCGCACGCCGTCACCCGCAATGGGGGGCGCCATGGCAGCGGCGTTTCAGAAGCTGAAGGCGTGATGTGACGCACAGACCCCATCGCCGACCCACGGGCCGACGATGGGGTCAGTGCCCGATGGACGGCCTGAAGGCATTGCCCTGCGAGCGGCGACGCCCCACTCTTGCACGGCGCTCCTGCACAAGCCCCGGAGGAAGGTTCGCCCACTGTCCATACGGATTGCGGCGATCGTCATCCCTGCGATCATCGTGATGGATATAGCTGCAGGCGCATCGTTGCTCACTGCAACCAGACACGGGCAGACGAGGCGCCTCGCCGGACAGGAAACGGACACGCCCCAGACGCTTGGCGGACTCGCATGCGGGAACACCGAGGCGCACTTCGACGCAATGATACTGGCTAGGCGCATCCCGTTTTGCCGAGGGCGTGGCTTGATATTTTTTCTGCCGGGTTGCGTAGCGCCACCAGATCGAGACGGCGGCCACAAACAATACGAGAGCAAGCACTTGTAGCATTTCCGATCCCCTTTCAGACACGCCCCGACAGATCACTATAGGCGATCGTGGCTACCTGGAAAGGCGAAGCGCCCCGTTTCCGACAAAACCGATCCTTGGCCTTGCGCCTTGCGTGCGCGTGAAATCGATCCGGTTCACGCCGGGTTGTCAGAATGACGCAGGCCTCTTCCACTCACAAGACTTCCCGGGCCCCCCACTCAGGCTGACCATCCCGGAATCCCGACCGTCCCTGATGTCCGCCGCGCCGGCATCCACCGGGGATCGAGCCGGATGCGTGCAACGCATCGTGACGCGCAAACGATCAAAGCGAGATCACCTGGACATCCGTCGCGCCCGACAAGGCCGCGTATAGCTGAGGAAAACACCCCACATGCGCGCCTTCGACCAGGCCTTTCGGTTTGACTTCGCCACTCCCGCATTGCTCGAACGCCCCTTCGGCCAATCCACGGCGCACCGCACACTGATCGCAGGCCATCAGCAGAATCCCCTGCGCCTTGGCCACTTTCGCCAGCCTTTCGCCAAAGGGATCGCCGCTGCGCAACGTATAGATATTGTCGTCAAAAAACATCATCCCGACTACCTGCGCGCCATGATTGCCCGCTTCGAGCTGGGGCAGGATCATCGTGTTCAGTTTGAACGTGGATGCCATATTGGTCGTAAAAACGTAAGCAACTTTCATGTCGTCTCCTGAAATACAAGAAAAACCGGGCTGATAGGATTCACCGGGACCGGTCTTGTCCGGCACGGTGCGAAGCAGGATGACAGGGTATCCCTCCTGTTTTTTTCATGGTGCTTATTTCACGCAACTCGACGAGGGATAGACCGGCCCGGCCTGATTTGTCCTGTACTTCGCCTGTGCAGCGCATCGAGCAGACCGTGCCGCTTCCCTTGAGCCGGCCGCGAACCGGCTCGCGGCTGCCGGAGTCGGAGATGCGAGGGTCCCATGCCTGTCACGGCGTCAGGCGGCCCTCGTCACTCGAGGTCGATCAGATGCCTGATTTCGAAAGTCTTCCCCCAGTGCGCCTGGAGATATTCGGCGGCAAGCCGTCTGTGGCAGTGATGCGGCAAATGCTCGCTGCACAACAGGCATCCCTGGTCGACGATAGCTTGGTCGACCAGCCTTTCTGCATTTTTTCTGACGAGGCCGTTCGTGTATTCGGCCGCGTATGCCTCCCACGTGAGTTCCTTTTGCTGGTAGCGCTTCAGAATATTCTTTTCTGGCGCCGGGTCTTTCGACTCGACGTAATCGATGTTGCAGATCGCCTCCAGGAAATACCGGAGGTCTTCCCGTTTCGAGAATCCCGCGAGCTCCGAGAGATTATTCACGCGGGTGTCGATGACCGTCCTTACGCCGGCCCGCTTCAACAGGCCAAAAAACGTTGCCGCCGGCTTCCTTGTAAATCCAATCGTGTAGACGGTACTCATTTAAGCGTACGCCCCGGTTAAATTTTTGTCACCCGGGAACGTATACATCCCGTTCTCTTGCATCCGGTATCCTACTCGTCCATCCTCGCTTGTGTGTTCGCGGCGACATTTCCCGCCGCGCCGGAAATGAATCGTGTCCGCCACCATGTGTCTTGCTGATCCCATGTGTTGCTTTCCAACATGAAGCCTTATCTGCCTCCTGTTGATGCCCTGCTTATCCGCACGGTCTGCGTTTGCTGAATGCCATGCACGTGCCCACCGTCAACGCCTTGCCCCTGCTCTATAGTTATCGTCGCTGCCCCTATGCCATGCGGGCTCGAATGGCCCTGCTTCAGGCCGGGCGGGATTTCCAGGCCCTCGAAGTCGATCTGCGCGACAAGCCCGCCGCCCTGCTGACCCTGTCGCCCAAAGGCACGGTGCCGGTGCTGCACTTGCCCGATGGACGAGTGCTGGAGGAGAGCTGGGACATCATGGCATGGGCGCTGGCGCCGGACGATCCCGATGGCTGGTGGCGCCTGGCCCAATCGCCCGAGAACCTCGACCTACTGTACCGCAACGACGGCGATTTCAAGCATTACCTGGATCGCTACAAGTATCCCGATCGCTATCCGGAGGACGAACGGTCCCGCGACGCGCTACGGGCGCATGCCGTGGCGGCCTTGCTCGTTCCGCTGGAGGCCCGGCTCCGCAGTCAGTCCTATCTGGGCGGCGCCACGCCATGCGCTACCGACCTGGCGATATTTCCATTCGTGCGCCAGTTCGCGGGCGTGGATCCGCGCTGGTTTGCCGAACAGGACCTGCCTTCCCTTCAAGCGTGGCTGGCTGCATGGCTGGGCAGCCGCCTGTTCGAGGCCTGCATGGCCAGGCTGTCGTCCCAGTCTGCCGTACGCTTTCCCGCGCTGCAGGCTTGAACGCTGCGATGGATCGAACACCTGTACCGGGAACCTCGCCGAAGCAGCGTACGACTCGACACGCGGAAAACCGGGCGATAGTGGCCGCTCCCATGTATTCGAGCACAAGCGATATTCAAAACTGGTCCCATCAATGTGAGGTGGACAGGAATCTTTTCGGTACGCAGGATGTCACTGATACGGGCGCGCGAGGCCGCGACGCCCGATTCGGCTCCATGCCTGTTCAAACCTGAAAAGTATTCACCGCACGGTCGGTGGCGCTTGCGGGATACGCGCATTTGCAGGTCTGGATCCGGGCATGATGCACGTTCACACGCCCCCATACTGCCCGAGTCGGGCATCACACTGTTTGCGAAAGGATTCCACGATGTTTGTAGCAATGAACCGATTCAAGATTGCACCGGGAAAAGAGGCGGAATTCATCGAGATATGGCGCAACCGCGAGACTCATCTCGATCAGGTGCCGGGGTTCAAGACCTTCAATCTGCTACAGGGGGCCGGCAATGACGAATTCTCGCTCTTCGCATCGCATTCGATCTGGGAGTCAAGGGCCGCTTTCGAAGACTGGACCAAATCCGAGGCCTTCCGACAGGCCCATGCCAACGCGGGCGCTTCCAAGGGCATTTACCTGGGGCCGCCGCAATTCGAGGGGTTCGACGCCGTGTTGTAAAGCGGCAGGCGATCCTAGCGCTCTAACGGCGCTGATTCCTGCAGCGCCCGCGCCCGCAACTGCCCGCAGCCGCCCTCCACATCCTGCCCCGCGGAGTGGCGCAGCTTGGTGAGCACGCCACGCCGGTGCAGGCGGCGCGCCATCTCGGCCGCGCGCTCCCAGCTCGGGCGGCGGAAGTCGAAGCCGTCGACGCCCTCGACGCTGTTGTAGGGAATCAGGTTCATCACCGCGTATTTGCCGGCCAGCAGCCGGGCGATCCCGTCCAGCTCGGCCTCGCTGTCGTTGACCCCTTCGAGCAGCGTCCACTGGTACTGGATCGGGTAGCCGGTGCGGCGGGCATAGGCCTCGCCCAGCTCGACCAGTTCGTCTGGCGCGATGTCCGGCGCCCTGGGCAACAGGCGACGACGCAGGTCGGCATCAGTGGTGTGCAGCGAGAGCGCCAGCGCAGGCTTCACCGTGCACTGCGGCAGGCGCTCGAACACGCGCCGGTCGCCGACGGTCGAAAAGACCAGGTTCTTGTGGCCGATGCCGCCTTCCACACCCAGCAACTCGATCGCCTCCAGCACGTTGTCCAGATTATGGGCCGGCTCGCCCATGCCCATGAACACGACCTTCTTCACCGGACGCCGGCTGCGCGCCAGCACCACTTGGGCGACGATCTCGGCGCTGGAGAGCTGGCGCAGCAGGCCGGCGCGGCCGGTCATGCAGAACACGCAGCCCACCGCACAGCCGACTTGTGTGGACACGCACACCCCGTCGCGCGGCAGCAGCACGCTTTCCACCGTCTGGCCATCCGCCAGTTCCACCAGCAAGCGCGCCGAGCCATCCTCGCCGGCATGCTCGGAATGCACCCGTGCGAGCGCATTCAGCTCATCGAACAAACCGGGAAGCGCGTTACGCACCGACAGCGGCAGAAAGTCCTCTGCGCGCCGGCGCTTGTTATCGAGCGAGCGCCGCTGCACCCACGCCCGCAGCACGCGGCCTTCGTGGCAGGGCGCAGCGCCGAGAGCGCGGAGACGTTGTCGGAGTTGGGGGAGTCGCATGGCGGGGCGGATGGTAGCACGGGGGCTGCGGGGCGATCCGGGCGCCAGCGGCCAGGTATTGGGCAAGATCCGAGACGACCCGTCCTACGCGCATGCTGCCTGGACGTCACCCTTCAACCCGGCGCGGCATTCGAATCAGAACAGCCACTGCCCCACGGCCTGACCCGCGACGGCCCGATAGCCTGAGGCCACTTCGCCATCCAGTTGCACGGTGAAGGTGAAAGCGCGGGATTTCCGGAAAGCCAGCGCCGTGCCCAGATTGTAGGTGTTGCTTGCCAGATCCTGGCCGGGCGTGGAAAACGCTGCGCCGCCGCCGGTAAAGCTTGCTGTCGAATTCAGCCCGTCGTTATGGAGATCATGCCGCCAGTTCACATGGACCGAAGGCGTCAGTTTGATGCCATTGACCAGTTCGGTCGGGGTTGAGACGCTGACGCCCAGCATGCTCCGAACCCGCGAGGCGGACGCATCCGGCACCGTCATGGACAGGGCGCCAGCGCCGGTTTCCGTGTAGCCATCCTGCTTGAGACGGTTCCATTCCAGTCCGGCCATGGGCGTCAAGGTCGTGTTGCCGTTCAAGGCAAACGGCCAGCCCGCACTGACGCGCGCGGCCATCTGGTCGCCGCCGAAATCGGCATTGGCCACGCCGGAAACCGTGGTGTTACGGCTGCTGCCATATTGTTGGCGGGCATAGGCCGCCATGCCATCCAGGTACCACAGGCCAAAATTGCGGCTGGCGTAGGCGGTGGCCTGATACACGTCGATGTCCGTGCTGTCGCCACTGCGGAAGTCGTTCATGCTGACGCCAGTCCTGGCGTAGGTCAGCGCGCCACCCACCACCCAATCGTTGTCCAACAGGGTGTCGGTGCCGAACGTCATACCCCAGGTGGTGCTGTCGTAGCCCGCATATCCCGCGTGCTGACCCTGATTGTCGTGCGCGCCAAAGCCCTTCATCCATACGCTGCGCTTCTTGCTGCCGTCGGCGTCCAGCAGCCCCGCCATGTCGCCGCTGGATGCCACCTTGAGCTTGCCCTTGTTCAGTTCATCCACCAGCCCCACCACAAAGCCCTGCTGACGCACGCCTTCCAGACGAACCGCCACGCTGTCGAGCGCACCGTTCACCGTCTGGTTCGCCGCTACGCGCACTGCACGGCCGGTGTCCGGCGCGATGCGGCGCAGCGCGGCGGCCTGCTCGCTGGCGCCCATGGCGTTGAGCGTGTCGATGGCGGCGATCATGCCGGGATCCGTCGCGGTGCCCGACAGCACATCCAGTTCGCCCGCCGCATTGCCGCCGACCGGGCCGGCATTGGCGCGGAACAGCGGCGTCGTGACGGCACCCGTCACGGTGATGACCAGATCCTGCGTGTTGGTCGTGTCCTGCGCGAAGGTGAACCCGCTGGTGAGCGAGGTGATGCTGCTCGACAAGGTGGGGACAACCGGCTGGCCGCTGTTGAAATCGACGATCGTATATTGCGTGCCATTGCTGAGCGTCACGCCGTTGGCGACGCGCATCCGGACCTGCAGCGCGGCAGGCAACTGCGACATGCCCATCATCCCGTTGTATGACGCACGAATACAGCCTGCCGTGTTGCCGCCTGCCGTGCAACCGGTCTGTCCGCCCGCCACGGTGATGGTGCTGACCAGGGCCAGGGTTCCGCCTGAGTTGGTGTTGAAACGCGCACTATTCGTCGTCAACGCGTTGCCCTGCAGGTCGAGTGTGGAGATTTTTCCTGTGTTCGGGGCCGTCCAATTAAAGGAGTTAGCGGCCGATATATCCCCCCCCAGCACGACCGTGGCGCTATAGGGGAGCCCGTTGCTGCCATTGTTAATAATGAAATTCGACGTGTGGACGTCACCGTTGAAGGTGTAGACATTCCCGTCCGCCAGCCTTGAGGTTGCCGCCCCATAATCGCTCCCTGTGCTCACATAGCCCATCGGCGTGCCGGCTGTGCCGATGTTGCCATTGAAAGTGACGGTGCCATTGAGATGCAATTCACCCGAGCCGGTCACGTCGCCGGTGATCAAGGGGGTGGAAATGGCCGCGCCGACATAACTGGTGAAATTGATGGCCGGGCTTGCGTTCGGGTCGGTCGTAATCTCCACCCCTCCCCCGGAAATCGTGACGGTTGCAGCATGTGCCGTGGAGACCAGTGCGATGAGCACGGCCGCTGCGAGGGGCTTGAGTGGATGCATGATGCCTTCTTTGGGGTGGGGACCGCGCTCAATCCGGTGTGGATGGGCCATTTCGGGGAAACAGAAGCGCCCCCCTTATACGTCCGCCCGCGCCGCTTTCTTGAGGCCCCCGAGCTGCGAACGCCGATCTTTACCGGCCTGCCGAGGCAATACGTCAAGCAAGACCTGGCCCGTGGTCTCTGCGGTCTCAGAAATTGAATCGAACCTGAACTGTCCCCATGGTTTCTGCCCCAGGCATTCGCGCTGCAGAACTGAAAATACCCGCGCTACGGCAGATAGTGCGCCGCCGCCCGCTCGACGAGGCCGTCGGCATCGAAGAACAGTACTTCGATCACGGGGCCACGCACGCCGTTGTAGTGGATCGCCACGCTGTCCGCCCCGGCAAACGTCGCCAGCAGTTCGAAGTGCAGCTCGGGGAAGCGCGACAGGGCCTGCCTCCAGTAGTCCCCCACCGCGCGTTTTCCCTTGAGCACGCCGCTCGGCTCGCCCGCGATCACGGCAATATGCGGGGAAGACATCACGAAGTCCTCGCTGTAGTGCGACAGGATCCGGTCCAGGTCATGGCTGTTCCAGGCTTCGATCCACTCCTTGCTGATTCTGTCGGCTTGCGCTTTCGTGATCACGTGTCCTCCGATTCCAGATGTGCATTCCCAATTCTCGTGCCGAAACCAGCAGCCGGCGCAGTGCGCGCGCCCGGCGTTCCCTTCGGCCATAGCGGACCGCGTACATGATGCCGCCCCGGTCCACGCCCAGATCATGCAATGCCCGGTCGCTCAACGCGCCGAGTTCCGACTCGGCCCGCCGGCAGGCCATGGCAACATACAGGCGCTGCAGGATTCTGCGCACAAGCCTCCGGATATAGCGCCTGCGCAAGGCTTCCGCCCGGCGCACAAGCTGCCGGACATTCGCGTTGCCTTCCTGCCGTGTGTTGCCGTCCATGCCCGGAATACTAGGCAGGCGCGGCACCTCGATACAGATGCAGAAAAACCGATTTTGTTAGGTTACAGTTGCACACGGAGCCCAACTGTATCCATCGGGATCGGCATCGCGTGTACTGCATCCGGGCATGGCACTGGCCCTACACTGGCCACACAGGAGGCTGCAATGAACTTGTACGAAAACCTCGCGACGCACGTGAAGAACGCCATCCGCCAGGGCGTATACCAACCCGGTGACCGCCTGCCCTCCGTCAGAAGGCTGTCCGAACAGCACCGGGTCAGCCAGAACACGGCGGTGTCGGCCTACCGGCTGCTGGAAAGCCACGGCTGGCTGGAAGCCCGGCCGCAATCCGGATTCTTTGCACGCCACCCCGAATCCTCGCTGCCTCCCGCAAAAGGCAACGACAGTGCCGAAGGCCCCTGCACGGTCAACGTCACCGAAGTCGCCCTGCGCCTGTGCCGCAACGCGCTTCGGCCAGACCTCGTTTCGCTGGGTACGGCAACCCCCCACCCCGTCTATCTTCCGCTGGGCGACCTGCGCGCCGCGTTCAACCGCTGCCTGCGCGACAGCAACGACGTTGCCAGCCGCTACAGCTTTCCCCCCGGAGAAGAGCCCCTGCGGATACGGATCGCGCAACGCGCCGCCGAACGCGGCTGCGCCTTCGGCCCGGACGACGTGGTCATCACCGACGGTTGCCAGGAAGCCCTGAACCTCGCCCTGCGCGCCGTGGCCAAGGCCGGCGACATCATCGCCATCGAGAGCCCCGCCTTCTTCGGCACTCTCCAGGCGATCGAGTCCCTGGGCATGCAGGCGCTGGAAATCCCCAGCGACCCGGTCGAAGGCATCAGCCTCGACGCCCTGGCCCTGGCGCTGGAACGCTGGCCGGTCAAGGCCGTGACCGTCGTGAGCAATTTCAGCAACCCCACCGGCAGCCTCATGCCCGACGCCCACAAGACCCGGCTGGTGAAGATGCTTGCCGCGCGTGGTATACCGCTCATCGAGGACGACATCTACGGCGACCTCGCGCATGGACGCCAGCGGCCCCGTCCGGCCAAGGCCTACGACCACGCGGACAACGTCCTGCTCTGCGCCTCGTTCTCCAAGACCATCGCCCCCGGCTACCGCGTCGGCTGGATCGTGCCGGGACGCTGGCGCAAGGCCGTCGAGCATCTGAAGTACGTCAGCACCCTGTCCAGCGCCACCCTGCCGCAGCTGGCCGTGGCCCGCTACCTGGCGGACGGGCGCTACGAACGCCACCTGAACAAGGTGCGCCGCACCTACGCCGACAACCTGGCACGCATGCAGGCGCACATCGCACGGCATTTTCCGGCCGGCACCCGGACATCGCGCCCCGACGGTGGCTTCGTGCTCTGGGTCGAACTGCCGGAGCCAATCGATACGCTCGCACTCCACGACAAGGCGCTGCGGCAAGGTGTCAGCTTCACTCCGGGCAACCTCTTCTCGCCGCAGGGCCGCTATCGCAACTGCATGCGGCTGGTGGCCGCCCTGCCCTGGGATACGCGGGTGGAACAGGCACTGGAAGCACTGGGCAAACTGGCCCGGCGCGCCTAGCCGGAACCCAGCCTGCATCGGACACGAAACCATCACCGGGAGAAATCGCCATGACGCACCCCACCCCTGTCGCCCTCGATGCCCTCGGCATTCCACCACGCGGCCGTCCCTCGACCTACCCCCAGTCGATCCAGGCTTTCCTGGGCGAACGGCTGGCGGGACGCGAGAAGCGCGCCCTGGGCGATGCCTTCGGCCTGACGAACTTCGGCGTCAACCTCACGCGCCTGGCGCCCGGTGCGGTCTCGGCCTTGCGCCATGCGCATTCCCGGCAGGACGAACTGATCTACGTCCTCGCCGGATCGCCCACCCTGCGCACCGACGCAGGCAGCGTGCGCCTGGCGCCCGGCATGTGCGCCGGCTTCAAGGCAGGCACCGGCAATGCCAGCCAGCTACTGAACGAAACCGGCGAAGACGTGCTGTATCTGGAAATCGGCGACCGCTCGCCGGGCGACGAAGTCACCTACCCCGACGACGATCTGTTCGCCACCTTCGTCGATGGCCAGTGGCGCTTCTTCCACCAGGACGGCACGCCGTATTGAATGGGCCCGCCGTCCGCAGCGGTCACGCCCCTCCGGCGCATCAAGTGCACAAAAGATCGCGGGACCTTCTTTTTTTTCGTGCGGCTGCCGCCTGGGTTCGTGACGCGATCGATTGAGTGGTCAGTGGTAATGTGAGCGTTCCCGTCCATCCCGGAAGCCATCGCATGACAGATGCAGATCTAACTATTCCGGCCCCCCGTCTCCACCTGCTCAAAGGCTTTGCGGCTGCAGCGGTGGTCGTCATGATCTGGTCCGGGTTCAACATCGTCTCCCGGCTGGGCGGCCGCAGCCCGCTTACGCCCTATGACATGGTGGCCATCCGTTTTGTCGTCTCGGGAATGGCGTTTCTTCCATTTGTGGTGACCCGATGGAACCGCCTCAAGTGGCCACGGCTTGCAGTGCTTGCCGCGATTGGCGGCACGGGTTACACGTTATTCATCTACTCGGGCTTTGCCCTTGCGCCGGCCGCGCATGCGGGCATTCTGGTCAATGGCGGTATTCCCTTTGCGAGTGCATTGATCGCCTGGCTCCTACTCGGGCACCGTCCTGGCATCCGGACCGAATTCGCCCTGCTGGTCGCAGGTTTGGGGATCGTGCTGATCGGCATCCACAGCCTGGGGCAGCTTTCCGGCGCCCCCGCCCATCAATGGGTGGGGGATGTGTTCTTTCTCCTTGCCGCAATCAGCTTCGCAAGCTTCGTCTTGTTGCTCAAGCATTGGCATGTCCCACCCATCGAAGCAACGGTCGGGGTCTCCGTGATTTCCATGGTTTTCTACACGCCGGTTTATCTCCTGTTCCTGCCCAAGGCCATCACCGCTGTTTCCCTGTCCTTCATTCTGTTGCAAGGCGTTTATCAGGGCATCCTGGCCGCCTCTATTGCCGGCCTGCTCTTCACCTACGCCATCCACAACATCGGGCCGCAAAAGGCAACGCTCATGCTGGCCATGGTTCCCGGCATCTCGGCGGTCGCAGCCGTGCCATTGTTGAAGGAATCCCTCGATGCCGTGACGATTTCCGGCGTCGTGCTGGTGACGATCGGCGCGGTCCTGGGCGCGACACATCGATTGGCAAAACAGGGATGAAGTGGCCAGTGCAGTCTCCCCCCATTTATTCGATGCCAAGGCCGTGGGTAACATGAATCCAAAGGATCTGGAATTGCTTGTCACGCGGGAGATGCCATTTGGCATGCACAAGGGCCGGATCATTGCGGACCTGCCGGGCAATTACCTCAACTGGTTCGCGCGCAACGGATTCCCTGCCGGTGAAATTGGCCGTCTGCTGGCCCTGATGCAGGAAATCGATCACAACGGCCTGGCGGACATCCTCACGCCACTCCGGCAGCGATCCGACAACCCTTCCGGGCCGGCTGGTTAAGTGTTTTTTTCAGACGCATGGAACGACGTCCCGTTTGACGGGTCTTCAGCCTGCTCGCCCGCCTACGAGGTAACGCCAGGTTCGAAGGCGCGCTTCGAGCGCTCAGTCCGATTAAACCCAGTCGTATTCAAGCTTGTATCGCACGCTTTGATGGAGAACGCATGATTCCTGCCGCAATCGTTCTGTTTTGTCTGGCAGTGGCGCTGGGCCTGTGGCTCGTGGTACTCGGCGTGCGCTATCGACGCGGTTCCCGGGCCCTGGCGGCGGCGCACGCCGGCGTCGCCCTGCTGGGCCTGATCCTGTTGGGACGGCATATCTTCAGCAGTCCCGTTCACATGTTGTATAACGATGCGGCACTGCTGTTCGTTCTGGCGCTGGCCGGGGGGCTGGTTCTGCTGTCCCTGCGCATGGGCAATCGCGAACATCGCTCGCCACCGCCGATGATGGGCGTCAGCCTCCACGCGGCCATGGCCGTCACGGCGCTGCTGCTGTTGGTGTTGGGGTACACGCATCCCTGACCCTGGGATTCCCGGGTTTCCCGGACAGCGAAATCAAGTCGGGAGAGTCGCATGGGGTATGGATGGCAGGCGGCGGGGTGTCTGCCCGCTAAGGTCCCAGCCCAGGCAGAGCGGCGTAAGCAAACTGATTCTGGCAGGGCCCTCCAACGCTGAAACCGTCATGAAATAGATTAGGTTGTGTGGTTAAACTGTTTTCTCCAGTCACGCTCATCCAGAGAAACGGAATCTCGCCATGCGCCGAAAATATATCCTGTTTTACCTGCCATTGCTTCTGGCTTGGCATGGCGAAGTGCATGCTTCGCCAACCTGTGCAGCAACGGTCGGCGAATTGGACGTCATGCTCGGCAACCCTGTCTTCCCGCTGAAGTGGGAAGAGACCACGATGGATGACGGCAAACCTCTGGTGATGTCCATTGTTGAAAACCATGGTTCTCTTTTTATGGAATTCACCAAAACCGGAGAGGGCCTTTGGGCAGAGAGCCGTGGCGTCATTTGCAAAACAGGTACGGATTTCGAAGCCCGCTTCAACGGGGAGCAGATTCGCCTTGGCCCGGCGGCCAGCTGGCTTTTGCGCCTTGCATTAAAAAACGGTGGAAAATTCAAACTGACGAAGTTCGGGTCAGACCAGTTGCGTATCGCGACCAGCAGTTGGAGCGGGATTTTTTCTCCCACATCCAAGTAGCGTGTTCCCGTGCCCCGCCGGCGCCGGCGACATCGAGAACACGTCAGTCTCTAAACGGACAGACCACGCACAGAAAGGCGCCCGGGGCACGTAGACGCTGTCGGCCTTGGGAGAGGCCGCGGGCTCAGGCCTTGCGGCAGAAGACGAAGATCTAACTTCGCGATTCTGCCCACCTCCGACAACCCACAGGCGGTACCAGCCCGCATTTTCTCCTCTGCCGCTTCAGCCCTTTCCTACACGCATCCCGCCCCCTGGACGACTTCGCTCAAACGCCGTCGACGCTAAGCTCGAGTCCATGAATCCAGCCCGTTTCGGATAGACGGCCAGGGAACAGACTCTCGAGGAAGGAAGGGCGTTATGCGCATGCAATCGCAATCGTCTGCTACGGATATCCCGGATGGGGAACTGATCGGCCGCTTCGAAGCATTTATTGCCGCCGAGTCTTTTCCGTGCGTGGGTGCGAAATCGGCGCTGAGCCGTGGGCAGATCATTTACCAGATCGAAAACACTTTGCGAGGCGGCCCCGCCGCCTCGACCGTCGCCGCTTTGCAGCAGTTCAGTCACGTGTACGACCGCGATTCGCCCTTGTTCCAGAGCGTAGTGGTCCTGTTTCGCCAGCCCGGAACGCTCACGGAAGACGCTTTCGAATCCGTTCTATGGCAGTATCTGGATAGTATGCATCATGCCGATGCCGTCCATCACGCATGGGATCCCAGGGTGAGCAAAGACCCGAAGTCCGCGGACTTCAGCTTCAGCGTGGGCGGGCGCGGATACTATGTCGTCGGCCTGCACCCGGGCGCGAGCCGGACTGCACGGCGCTTTGTGCGCCCGGCCCTGGTGTTCAATCTGCACGACCAATTCGAACGCCTGCGAAGCGATGGGAAATACGTGCCGATTCGGGACACCATCATCAAGCGCGACACACAACTGGAAGGAACGCCGAATCCCATGCTCAAACCTTTTGGAGCCGGCTCTGAAGCCCGTCAGTACAGTGGACGCGCCGTCGACGATCAATGGACGTGCCCGTTTCATGCGCGCTGAGATCCCTCCCCGCTCGGGTGTGGCGTTCGAGCTGCGCGCCGGGCAGCGGCTGCGGGTCATCGATCCCCGGGGCGAACAAGTCTCCGACCTGATCGCGTTCAATCGTGACGATACACAGGAGTACCTGTCGTCCGGACGTACCCTCGATTACGCCTCCAGACTCTTCCTGACGACGGACGACATCCTGTATTCCAACCGCAGCACGCCGATGTTCCGTATCGGCGAGGATCGCGTGCGACACCATGATTTTCTGCTGACGCCCTGCTCCGCCGATACCTTCCGCATCATCTACGGTCATGAGCATCCGCACCGGGGCTGTCACGGCAACCTGTCGGAGGCGCTCGCGTCTTTCGGCATCGGGCCGGACCAGATTCCGGTCACGTTCAATATATTCATGAATGTCGACGTCAACGGCGAGACCGGCGAAATCGCGGTCAGGCCGCCCCGCAGCAAAGCGGGAGACTACGTGGATTTTATCGCCCAGATGGATCTGATCGTCGGTCTCACAGCCTGCTCCGCCGAGCAGTCCAACAACTACAGCTTCAAGCCGATCGACTACGAAGTGTTCGACGACTGACTGCAGCGGATCGCCTTCCGCCCGGCGGACGGTCCCCCTCCCTGCATTGCCGCCATTGCCCGAAGCGGGTCCTTGTTCGATGCGGAGAGGGCGCGGCGGCGAAATCTGCTACCCCCTGTGCTACCGGTCAGTACCGATCGGCCGCCACACGGCATGTTGCGGGACTCGCTTGGACCGGAGCCTCAAACCATACGGGGAGCCTGGCAGCCGCCGACACCAAATCACGGCGACATGCGCTGCCAGCCAAACATCGTTTCATCCCCACCCGCCTTGATGTGGCGGCCGGTGGAATTCTCGCGCGGCTGGATTGCACATGCCTTAAGTCGCACGCTACTGGGATTGAGCGAGCAACGCCTTGAAATCCGGGTTTCTGATTGCTTTGCCAATCACGTTCTGAACCGCCGGAAAATAGGCTTCGGCCGTCTGCTTGCATGCCGTGTCGGCGATGAATCCGCTCTCGAATTCATAATGTTCCGTGACGAAAAGCGATTTGCCGTTCGACGACTTGAGACGCAAGCCGATATCCCACTGGCCACCGGTGAGTCCGCGTGACGAGGAAAAGCTGAGGGTTTCCAGGCTGCCGGTGAGCGTGATCTTCGGCGTCTTGTCATCGAACAAGCCTGCGACCTTCAACTCGTCCGCAAGCGCTTTCTGGATGTAGGCCTCGAAGCTCATGTTGTCGGGCGGCGCGATCGGACCGGCGCCCCGGCAGGCTCTGTCAAAAGTCGATGGCCCCGTGAATGGGCCCACGTTGATATTGCCTATGCCAATCGACTTCAGGGCCACGTTCGTGTCAGCGGAAATGCTGTAACGCGGTGGCGTGAAGGTCGAGCATGCGCTCAGCGACATCACGGCAAGGACAACTGCAATTTTTTTCATGTATGGCTCCCCTGTTATGAACAACGCCAGGCTTTGAAACACCTGCCCGCCTCCTGCAGGCCTGGCGATTGACGGATCGACCGGAGACGGATTGGCCGCGAGGATAACCCAGAGCGCGCTTGCCGACCACATGTAGCGGCGGCCCGCCCGGTGCGGTCTCGCATGGCGAACTTCAGGGGAATTCTGGTCGCCATGGTTTTGCGTTGCCGAACCCAATACCCGGATGAATAACCCGAAGTCGACCCCTTATTGCCCCGAATAAGGCGCGTGGCGTGGAATGGAAATGTGCTTTTCCAAGGCCTCCCCCTGTCGACCCGCTGATTTCAAAGCTACGATCATTCAATTCGAGCCTGGCCCTTTTATTCTTTTTATTCTCGAAAAAATTGTCGGTTGTCGATTCGGCCCCCTCTCAAACGTCGTCCTGGTTATCGACAACCCAAAAGGAGATGACCATGCAATTCATGATGCTGATGATTCCCGCTCTTTACCAAGGCGGCAAACCAGCGCCGGACTTCACGCCGGACCTCAAGAAAATGGAAGCGATGGGACGGTTCAACGAGGAAATGGGCAAGGCCCTCAAAATCGAATCGCTCAACGGCCTGCATCCGCTGGCCAAGGGGGCGCGCGTGTCGTTCGCCCAGGGCAAGTCCTCCGTCACCGACGGACCGTGGATCGAAGCGAAAGAAGTGCTGGGCGGTTACTGGCTGGTGGACGCGCCGTCCAAGGAAGACGTGGTGAAGTGGGCGCAGCGCTGCCCGGCGGACGAAGGCGACACTATCGAGATCCGGCAGATCTTTGGGCCCGACGATTTCGCGAAATAAGGCGCGCGGCGTGAAACGCGTCGCCCGGGTTCATCGAAGGCAAATCACTCGAGCCCGGTCCGTTTGATTCATTTCGTCCGCTTCTCGTCGGCGGCCTCGAAATGATCCATCTGGTCAGCCCGGGCTTTTTTGAAAGCGGGACGATCCGTGACACGCGCCACATAGGCCTCCGTCGCCGGCCGGTCGCCGAAAGCACGGACGTCCGGAACGCGCAACACGTCCGCCATCAGCAGGTCGGCGACCGTGAAGCGGCCCGCCGCGAGCCATGCTCGCCCGTCCAGTACTTTTTCGAGCTGGTCGAGACGCTGGCCCATCCATGCGCCAAGGCCATTGTTTTCGTCGCCGGAGATATTCAGAAACCACCACGGTACGGAGACCATCTCGATCGAGTTGAGCGCGGCGATCGTCCATTGCAGCGTTTCCGCTTCGCCAACCGGATCGCGCGGCATCAGCGTGTCGCTTTTTCGGGCCAGATGCAGCAGCCCGGCACCGCTTTCGAATAGCTCCAGCTCCCCGTCGCTCAGGAACGGAACCTGTCCAAAAGGCTGGCGCGCGAGATGATAAGTATCAGGGCCGTCGAATGGAACCGTGCGGACTGCGTAGCTGAGACCGGCTTCTTCGCACGCCCACCTCAGCCTCAGATCACGCACAAAACCACGCGGGCCTTCAGGCACCCAGTCGTAGGTCCAGATGGTCAGTTCGCTCATCGCAGCAAGCCCTTTCTACCTCCAGATTGGGAAGGAACCGCCGGGACGGATGGAGGTTCCGCCCGCATCAGCATGCGTACCTTATGCCAAATAGCCTGGAACGTCTCCTGCCCTACCTGGCAAGCGGCTTCTCGCAAGCGAGAAGCGACAGCACCTGTCCCTTTTGACCCGGCCACTTCAACTCGCGCGGGAAGCCCTGTTCTCATTTTCAGACAGGGCTTACACGGAATTCGGACGCCCCCTCGCTGCCAATCGTCGCCCTTATCGGCATCATTTGGCCATCGTTTCCAATTAGCCATCGTGCCGCGTAATCGGCATTGATTGACGGGGTGGCGCTGACATCCCCAACCCAGCACACAGGACAAGCGCATGAACCCGGCCGCCGCGAAAGATCTGAGTGTCCTTTTTGACAAGGATGGTTTCTTTACCCGTCCCGAACAATGGGATATCGCACTGGCGCAGCGCATCGCGAATTCCGAGGGCCTGGGAGAAATGGATGACTTGCAGCAGCAATTGCTACTGACCTTGCGCGAGGAATTTCACAAATTCGGGGCGGTCACTGCCTTGAGCCATATTTGCCACCTCAACGGTCTCGACGCGGATTGTCTGCATCAGCTGTTCCGTTCCCCGCGCCAAGCCTGGCGTATCGCAGGTCTGCCCAATCCGGGCGAAGAAGCCAAAGCGTACCTGGCGTGAATCCCGCCTCTGAGCAGCTTGGGGCAGAGAGGGAGAATGGGGTTTCGCAAGACCTGATTCCGTAGTGGTGCGAAATCAATTCGCACCCCGACCCTTTGATTGACCAGCGTAAATGGCGTCTGACCCTATTTACTTGGTTGCGTCGCTGCGCGCCTCCATGAACCTGGCCAGAATCGGACCGCAAATCATGCCGAGGGCCAGCCGCAGGTCATTGTTGGGGACCACCATGGTGGTCGGACGCGACATGTAGGCGCCGGGAATGCGCCTGAGCAACTCGGGAAAATCATGGCGCTCGCGGTCGCGGAAGTGGATGACGCAGAGCGATTCGTCGGCCAGCGGCACGTCGCGTGCAATGAACGGGTCGGAGGTGTCCACCAGCGGCATGCGCTGGATATTGATGTCGGTCAGGCCGAACTGGGGCACGATGTAATGGATGTAGTCGTCCATGCGGCGCAGGATGGTTTCCACCGATTCTTCGGGCGAGCACGTGCCCTTTTTGCAGTCGCGGTGGATCTTCTGTATCCACTCCAGGTTGATGGCAGGCGCCACGCCGATCAGCAGGTCCACATGCTGGGCCACGTCGACGCCCTGGCGTCCCACGCGACGGTCTATTTCCGGTGGGAAGTGGCGCGATTCGATCTTGCGGCGGGTCCAGGTGTTGGCCATCAGGCCGCCATGCTGCCCCTCGTAGAACAGGAGATCGCTGCCCGGCTGCAGGGGCGCCCAGGGCGTGAACTCGCCAGCCTGCACCCCCAGTTCCTCGCCGTGCTCGGCCGTGTGCGCATACTGGCGAACCACCCCGCTGCCGCATTCACCATAGGTCCGGAAGAACGATTCCAGCTCCTGTAAATGATTGCACTCAGGCCCGAACCAGGAAATGTTGCGGCCGCTGTGCCGCGCTTCATCGAGCAAGGCGGCGAACTGCCGGTCGGTATAACGCCGGAAACCGTCGCCATGAACGATCGCGGGCTTGATGTTCAGGCGCTCGAAAATGAACTTGAACGCGTGGCGTATCGTGGACAGGCCGGCCCCGGACGAGCCGGTCACGGCAATGATGGGATGCTGTCGGGACATGATTGTTTTTTCTCCCCAGACTGGCCACAAGGCCGCTGGGGATAAAGTGTACCCCGGTGCAGGTCACGGAGAACAGGATTCGATCATCATCACGCAGGGTTGAGGCCTTCACTGGGGCTTTGCAAGGCCTGCCCCCCGAGTTGCCGCGCTTGCGCACCCTCTGTTTGGCTGAGAAACCTTTAGCGTCTGAAAACTGGGGCAGGTATCGAATTGCTTATTTTCTTCGTGCAGCACCAATACCCAGTAATCCAATGCCAAGTAACGCAAGTGTTGCTGGCTCGGGCACGTCAGCGGTTTGATCAAGTGCGAAATTCACGGGTGTGCGGCCTTCATCGGTCAAAACGCGCCACGGATCGGTGTTCATGGCAATGGCGGTAGTGAGTCCGCTCGTAGCAGCTGTCCAGCGGAAAGTATTCTGGCTACCTGTATTTTGAACACTGAACCAGTAAGGGGATCCTGCGTTCAAATCGACACCAGCGAAGCTGACATCAAATAAATATGACCGCTCGCCTGCCACATCTATTCCAGTGTCAGTCGCGCTCGCGACAACTGACCTGCTCGACAGCAACGTACCCGGCAACCCCGCATCATCACTGAAAAACGAGACATCAAAATTCCAAGTATTTCCGGTATTCAAGGGGTCCGGAGAAAACATCGTTCCATACCAAGTGGCTCTATCTACCCTGGCTGTTGACGCAAGCACAAACTCGCTGGCGAGCCGCTGGTCAGTTTGTGAAAATGCTCCGGCATCGGATATCACGAACCCGCCGGAAGTCCATGTGCCGCCGACGCCGTTATCCCATGGGTTCTCATAAATCACAGCCGCATTTGCCACGATCGGCATCAACACTCCCAGCATCCCCAGTATTTTCATAGATTGTTTTATTCTCATAACGGTTGAAAATGCACGCAGCCGCGAAGGCCTGCATGGACTCATGCAGAAGAAAGCACCAAGCATGCCAACCGTTCTAACCGGGATTGAAGGTCCGATGGGTTCCCGCTACAGATTGCGAGAATTTTTCCCAGATCCGCCCTATCAGTGAGCTTTCAGTTTAGACCGATGCCCTATGAAGAAAAATATTGGTGCCCTGCTACGATCATCAGGACAAGCTATCGCACAGCTTTATGTAAAAAACTCCGACACCATATATATATTTGCAAGTTGCATTCTGGAGTTAAACGGATATAGGGGTCAGCTTGAACGGACCCCGTGTTGCGGTGTTGAGCCTGGCCCCTTTAAATCCGAGTTGCGTATACGACCACATGTCACCAATCCGACCAACGCCAGTCCAACAACCAGCAGTCCGGACTCTGATGGCTCCGGTACGCTGCTGACCACCAATTGCGGAACATTTGGTCCTACGCTGGACAAAAACCCGGAAACAAACAGACTCTCCTTGTTGACCACGTTATCCAGCGTGGTGATTGACCCACCGACAGCAAACACGCCATTGCCCGCATTCAGGGCAGCCAGCCCCGCAGCATTCAGGGTGATGTCCACAAAGTGTCCGTTGTCGGCCAAGCTGGCGATATAGGCACCAAATTTCTGCCCTGTTCCGAGGTCAGCAAAAATGTCCTGTCCTGCTACAGAGCCAACACCATAATCGATCCCCAGAACCGCAGCCGGCGTAGACACACCAAACAAGGCATAGGTTTCCGTCGGATCGGCGCTCGTGTATCCAAAAGGAAACCCGGCAGTAACCGGTGCCGAAGGGTTGAATATACGCAGCGTCGCAGACGTAATCGGATTGTTCACGCCCGACAGGCTGAACAGAAAATAGTTGTTCCGCGTATAGCCATCCATCGAACCACCCACCGCGTAGTTGTCGTTGGATTGAATATGTTCGCCAGCATCGGTAAACCAGCCACCGCCAACCGCAGTGAGGGTCGTGTCTGAAAGCGCATTCATCGAAAGTGCCAAAGAGGCGGCACCCAGCAGAAGTCTGGCTGAATGGCATGAAGTGATACGCATGAATCCCCCTGAACGAATCATCAAATTATTGTTGCCGGCGACAAAAGCAAAACCTGCGCCAAAACTCCAGGGTGCCCGCCCAGCCTTTAGTTTACAGAGGTGAAGATCGGTGCGAGGATGCCGCCTTGTTTCAGATGTAAAAAGTTCCGACAAAGCGATCACTAGGGGCACTCACATGCAGGGAAGTGAACTTAGGGTAGATCTTGTCTTTTGCGGAAAAAACAAGACCTGACACCGAAGCTCGTCCTCGTGCCCCGTGATCTATCACCTCAAGTGGTAGTAGAGCCAAGCCGCCTCCATCACACATCCCCGGATCGCCGGCCCGGCGGGGCCGACACGATCCGGGGAGTCGCCGCGCCCGGAGTGCCTGTTGCGACTACCGATTGCCGATGTGGGCCGCGTAAGTCTGCTGGACGATCTTGCCATTCTTGACCACAAACGTGTCGGTGCCCAACGGGATCAGCTCGCCGACACTCCATACGATATAGCCTACCTCGCCATGTGCCTCCTGGGTGCGCATGCGAAAAATCTCAAGCGCCTGTTCAGGTATATTGCCCAGGAAGCCTTCGAAGAAGCGCCGGATTTCATCGATGCCGCGGTAAACACCATCCGGCGCATGCAGAACGGCGTGCTCGTCATAGTCCGCAACGATGGCCCCCACGCCTTGCTTGGCCATGAATGCATGGAGGTGGCGGTTCATCACGTTCAGGGTCTGGTCGGTGCTAGTAGTCATGATTCTTTCCTCAGGGTGGGTTGTCGATGGGGTCAATCGTCGAGAAGCGCCATGGCGCGACGCGCCTTGGCCCGGGCAAACGGGATCAGCTTGGGCGTACTGCGCTGGTAGGCGCGGTAGCGCGCGCCGAACTGCCGAACCAGATCGCGCTCTTCGTACATGAGTCCGACGAGCACGTAGACGGTCATCCCGCCGGCGAGCAGCATGTGACCGACGGTCATGGCGCCGGTGGACCATAATCCGATCAACACGCCGAGCTGCATGGGATGCCTGACCCAGCGGTAAAGCGACGGCGCCTTGAATTCAACCGGTGTGTAAGGCAGGCCCCTGGCGTGAAGATAGATCTGGCGCAGCCCAAACAGATCGGCGTGATTGATGAGGAACGTGGTCAGCAGCACGAGTCCCCAGCCGCCGAGCGCAACGCCCGTCAGCGTGCTTGCAAGCAAGCCGTCTTCGACCTTCCACAGGTGCCCGGGCAGGGGTTGCCAGAAAGCGATGAGCATGCACAAGACCACCGTGGTGGCCACGAGATAGCTGCTGCGCTCCAGATGGGCGGGAACATGACGCGTCAGCCAGGTCTTGAATCCCGGACGCGCCATGACACTGTGCTGCAGGCCGAAGAAGGCAATCAGGGCCAGATCGACGAGCCAGGCCCATCCAGGCGAAACCGTGCCGGCGCTGTCAACGTTGATCGGGGTCAGCACGCCCACGCTGAATCCGACGAAATAGAGCAGGATGACGAAGCCCGCCAGATAGGCGCCCAGTCCATAGATCCAGTTCAATAAGGTTTTCACGATGGCTCTCCATTCAGGGTGGTAGGAGTGCCCAATTTAGGCCGCACTGCCTTGACTCTCCAGTGCGCAATCTGTAGTAAATAGCTACGCATTGCGTAGTTACCTGGAGAGGTCATGTTGAAATACGGCCAGTTTTGTCCCATCGCCAAAGCCAGCGAGGTGCTGGGTGAAAAATGGACGGTATTGATCGTGCGCGAGCTGCTGCTGGGCACCAAACGCTTCAACGACTTTCAGCGTGCGTTGTCCTTGATCTCGCCAACGGTGCTCGCCAAACGGCTGAAGACGCTGGAGGAGCACGGCCTGGTGTTTCGGAAGACGGTTACCGGCGGGCGCTCGACCGAGTATCACCTCACACCTGCCGGCAAGGAGCTCTACCCGGTCATCGAAGAGCTGGCGGTATGGGGCATGCGCTGGGCCCGCAAGCACATGGAAGATTCGGAACTGGACGTCGAACTGCTGATGTGGGACGTTCAACGTCGCATCAATCTCGAAGCGCTGCCCGCCGGACAGGCAGTGATACGCTTCAACTTTCCCGAGCTGAAGCGCTATCGCGACTGGTGGGTGGTCGTCGACGAAAGCGGGACCGATCTATGCACAAACGACCCCGGCAAGGAGGTCGATCTGCACGTGGTGACTGACCCACGCACGCTGATCGAGGTATGGATGGGCGATACCACGCTCACCCATGCCAAGTCGTCGGGCAAACTGCGGTTGGTGGGCTCTGCACTATACGCACGCACAATGAAAGCCTGGTTCATGCTGAGCAACACGCGGGACATGATGGCGGCACACCATATAGCCAACCGGAAATACGATTGAAGCGTGTATTGGGCGGGGTAGCGGGTCGTGTGCCGGCGAAGGGGCTCTCGCCCGCGTCACCCGCTTTCTGGAGTCAACACCCATTGGGGCAGGTTTGTCTTTGCTGCATAAGGCAAGACTTGCCCCCGTCGCTTAGGGTTCGCGCGTGAAATCAGCTCAGTCAACGGTTTGCCGGGCGGCCTTCAATCGTGCCCGCTCATCCTTCAAGTGCGCCTGCGCTTCGGTGTTGATTCTGACGAATTCCAGACTCACCACCTTGCCTTCTGCCACGCTGATTTCATTGTTGCGGCCGGCAAGGATGGTTTTAACCATCACATCGCGCTGCGCCTCGGGGGTCGAGGCCGCGCGCAGTTGATGGAGCAGATCGGTCACCTGGGGATTTTCAGAGGCGAGGACAGAGTCTTTTTGGGCCATGGTCGTGTTTTCCTGTAGCTCAATTGCGGTGAAGGGTGACCAATGTTGATGCGCTTGCCGTCCTGCTTCATAAGGACACCCCATCCTACGCCTATCCCTACGAATGCGTGCAATCAAGGGCAATCAAAAGGGCTGGCCCCCTTGATTGGCCGGTGGTCCGTCCCCTATTTTTGCGCGGACTGAAATCCATTCGGGCCTGGCCCCGTTCACGTCGCCCAGACCTTGCAGCTCATGCGTATGTCCGAACCATGATCCGCGCAACTTGGCCTATATTGGATGGACGCGCGTGCGCAGGCGAAATGCGTCCGCAAACCCCGTCAAGGGAGATCGCCCTTGGATATCCCCGTGCCACCCTCTTCAGATTCCCGGGATCCGCGCATCCTTGTGCCGCAGATTGCACAGAGTTTTCGCCAGCTCCCCATATCGCTGATCGCCAACCTGGCAAACGGATTCATTCTTGCCGCGGTTCTGTGGGGCGCCGTGCCCACGCCCGTCCTGCTCAGCTGGTCAGGCTTGCTGGTCACCGTCACCGGGGCTCGATTCCTCAGCTTGCGGACGTTCAGAAACGCCTCCCCGGGCAGCGAACCGGATCTGGCTGTCTGGACGAAGTATTTCGTGGCTGGCGCATGCGCTGCCGGCCTGGTGTGGGGGCTGTCCGGCATTCTCCTGTTTCATCCCAGTTCCTTCCCGCACCAGGTCGTGCTCGCTTTTGTACTGGGGGGAATGGTGGCCGGCGCCGTTCCGCTGCTCTCGTCCGTGCGCCACGCCTATGGGTGCTTTGCCATTCCGGTCGTGGTCCCCATCGCCATCCAAATGATGTGGGTGGGCGATCGCATCCATCTCGTCATGGGCCTGCTGATGGTCATCTTCGGTCTCACCATGCTCGCCACGTCCGCCCAGGTCCACCGCCTGTTCCGCGACGCGGAAAAACTGCGCCGCGAACTGTTCTCTTCAAGCGAAGTGGCGCAGGCGCTGGAATACCTGGTCCGTCTCGACAGTCTCACCGGCATCCCGAACAGACGGCTGTTCGAGGAAGAACTTGGCAAGGAGTGGGCAAGAGCAAAACGCGACAATGTGCCGTTGGCACTCATCACGGCCGATATCGATCACTTCAAGGAATACAACGACCACTATGGGCACCCGGCCGGCGACCTGTGCCTGGTGGACGTTGCGCAGACCCTGTACCGCGCGCTGTCCCGCCCCGGCGATGTGGCGGCCCGAATCGGCGGCGAAGAGTTTGCGATCCTGTTGCCGCAGACTGATCTGAACGGCGCGATAGCCGTGGCCGAGCAGATACGCGAGCGTGTCCTGGCCTTGGACCTTCCCCACGAAGCCTCGCCCGTGGCCAGCCAGGTCACCCTGAGTTTCGGCGTGTCTTCGTCCGAACTTGCTTCCGTCGCCTCGCCTGCCGAGCTGATCCGCACATCCGACATCGCGCTCTACGAAGCCAAACGCTGCGGACGCAACCAGATTGTGGCAACCCCGAAAACGGCAGCTGATCTGGATCGCGAGAGCGAAGGGGCCAGGATCGAAAACTAGGTGCTCCGGGCGCAAAACAATTCGACCTTGGTCCCTGTGAACCCCGTTGATTCAGATCGAAGCAGCCCGGCTCAAAGCAGCGGGTTTGCCTGATGTTCGCCGCGCTCGTACACCACGTGCGCGCGGCCGACCAACAGCAGATCCAGCGAACCGATGCGGGAGACGTCCTTGTTGGTGTAGGGCAGGCGATGCAGGATGTAGCGCATGGCATTGAGCCGTGCGCGCTTCTTGTCGTCCGACTTGATCACCGTCCACGGCGAGTCGGCGGTGTCGGTGTAGAAGAACATCGCTTCCTTGGCCTTGGTGTAATCGTCCCATTTGTCGAGCGACGCCAGGTCAATGGGCGACAGCTTCCATTGCTTGAGCGGATGCACCTTGCGCTCCTTGAAGCGACGTCGCTGCTCTTCGCGGCTGACCGAGAACCAGAACTTGATCAAATGCACGCCGCTGCGCACCAGGTTGCGTTCAAACTCGGGGGCTTGGCGCATGAATTCCAGGTATTCCTCCTGATTGCAGAAGCCCATCACCCGTTCCACCCCGGCGCGGTTGTACCAGGAACGATCGAACAGGGCGATCTCTCCCGCCGTCGGCAGATGCTGGACGTAGCGCTGGAAATACCATTGGCCGCGTTCCATTTCGCTCGGCTTTTCCAGCGCGACCACATGCGCTCCGCGCGGATTGAGATGCTCCATGAAGCGCTTGATGGCGCCGCCCTTGCCTGCAGCGTCGCGGCCCTCGAACAGGATCACCACTTTCTGCCCGGTTTCCTTCACCCAGGCCTGCAGCTTGAGCAGTTCCACCTGGAGCTGATATTTCTGTCGCTCGTAACTCTTGCGCGACATCAGATTCTTGTAGGGATAGCCGCCCTCGCGCCAGTCTTCGGCCAGCTCGCCGTCCGGATCGAACGGCACGCCCGGCCTGCCGAGCGGCGGCTTGGCGAGCAGCGCATGACGCAGCACCTCCGCGTCTTCCGGCGACGCACCGGCGAGAATGGCTTTCAGTGACTCGATCATTTCGGGACTGCCGTTGCCGGCCTGACTGAGGATGTCCTTCACCGCCACGATCTTGGACTCCTGCGCGGCGCTCACCGCCTCGTCCACGGTAAAGGTCTCGACACCCTTGCGAGTGTGGATGGGCGAAATATCGCCTTCGGCGGCGATGCGTGGCTTCGCATTGCGGCTGCGAGCCGGGGAACGTTTGGCGGGAGTATTGGCGGAGGGCTTGGTAGTCAAAACAATGTCCTGTCGAGGTAAAGAAGATTCCGGGGAGGCAGCGCTTAGCACACTCACCGTCGTGCAGACCGGTTTCGCACGCGTGCCGCTATAAAAAGATAACCTAATCTTTTTATAGATCAATTTCAAGCCCACTTGCAGCGATGGGGGGCTGACAGGATCGAAAAAAAATTGGTAGCGGTGTTCCCGAGGTTTCCGCGAGCCTGCTGGTCGACCCTGCATGCAATCCGCACCAGCACCCGACGCGCGAATGTTCTTCAGACCCCAATTCGCCTATGATCGAGACTGCAGACCGCGCCAAGACCCCGATGCTGCGGCGACCCATTCGGACAGGGCGTCGATTGGGTTGATTCGAGACTGTCGTTGATCGGCAAGCTGGAGAACACATGATTCCACATTCCATGCACTGGCCGCGTTTCCTGAAGGGGTTCGCAGGCATCCTGCTCCTGTTTTCCTGCCTTGCCGGCGCAGCGGAAAAGAAAGAGGGCGCGTTCCATGGCGCGGTCCAGACCGAATACCCGAGCTGGTTCAAGGCAAGCTTCCTCAGCCTCCGGGACGATATTGCAGAAGCCCAATCCAGGAACAAGCGCGTGATGATCCTGTTCACGCAGGATGGCTGCCCATACTGCCATGCCCTGGTCGAACGCAATCTTTCGCAAAAGAACATCGAAACCTATCTGCGGAAGCACTTTGACGTGATTGCCATCAACATGTGGGGCGACCGCGAGGTCGTGGGGCTCGACAACCGATCCATGACCGAGAAGCAGTTTGCCGCCAGCCTCAAGGTGCAATTCACCCCCACCATTCTGTTTTTCGACGAAGCCGGGCAAACCGTATTGCGGCTCAATGGCTACATCCCGCCCGCCCGATTCATGACTGCGCTGGAGTTTGCGGCGCAGGGCACGAAGGATTCCAACTACCTCGATTACGTCGCGGCGCACCAGCTGCCTGCGACGGGCAGCGAATTGATCGCAGAATCCTTCTTCAAGAAGCCCCCCTTCAATCTCGCGCGCAAGGGCAAGGCCAGGCCGATTGCGGTGTTCTTCGAGCAACGCGATTGCCCCGCCTGCGCCGAATTGCACGACAGGATCCTGTCGGACAAGCAGACGCGCGCCATCATTGCCGGGTTCGATGCGATTCAGCTCAACATGTGGTCGGACACGCCGCTGATCACCCCGCAGGGAAAAGCCACCACGGCGCGCGCATGGGCCAGGGCGCTGGACATCAAATATGCGCCCGCCATCGTGCTGTTCGATGCAAAGGGCAAGGAGATCATCCGCTCCGAGGCCTATTTCAAGCTGTTCCATACCCAGGGGATTCTTACCTATGTGCTGAGCGGCGCCTATGAAAAAGAGCCGAGCTTTCAGCGCTACCTGTCCGCCAAGGCGGACCGCCTGCGCGAGCAGGGTCAGGACGTGGATATCTGGCGCATGGGTGATGAGCCTGCGGGGAAGAAATAGGCGCGTGCGAATTCACGTGAACGGCCCATTGCCATCGGCGCCCTGCCCGGTGAGTGAATGTGTTAACGCAAGACCTGACGCCGGTGTTTCCTGAAATCAATTCGAGCCTGCGTTACTCGTCGGCGCAAACCGGCTGGCCTACAAGAGTGGCTTCCGGCAACAGCGGGCGCCCGGTTTCGGCCTCGGTCATGCTCCATTCGCAGCCAAACTTGCCGAAGAGTTCCTTGCCGGTGCCGCCGCGGCTGCTCCAGTTCCGCACTTCCAGAATATAGCTTTTGTCCGGCTCGAATCGCCAGATGCCGGAATTGCCGCAGGTGGTCGACACAGCCCCATCGCTGCTGACATGCCACAGGCGCAACAGGTGCGGCTTGCCCGGCTCGACCCATCCCGACGAGCTGTAGCTCGATTTGTCGCGTAGCAGCAGATCACGGTTGGAATGCAGTTCGGCAACCGTCGCCAGATCGGGCTTCTGCTCGCAGCTGGCGCGGGTCTCGATGCTCAGCGTCAGATGATCGGAATTGCGGAATGTGTCGTGTGCCCGCAACTCGACGCGGGCGGGGTTCGCCGAAGCGGCGCGGTATTTCGAAACCGTGTAGGCTGGCGCACAGCTGGCCATCAACGCAAGAAGCAATGGGATCAGCAGCAATCGCATTATCTGTTCGTCCTTGGGTGTGCTTGCGCGGGTGAAAGGGGGGGGGTTAATTCCATCCGGTCCCTTAATTCTCTTGAAGTACAAATGGGTCAGACATCATTTGCCATCGCGCCAGGCCGTTATCGTGTCTGCCCCCATTTACTTCCGAAATCAATTCGAACCTGGCCCCTTTAGTTTTGCGACCCTGGCCCCTTTAGTTTTGCCACCTACCCTAGCAAATTAAAAAGCCGTCCGTCAGAAACGATAATTCGCGCCCATCGTCCAGATCGACACATCCTGATCCATGGTCGCCTGGTAATCGTTGATGCCTGTACCCAGCGTTTGATCCAGGTGAATCGACTCACTTCCGAGCTTGATACGACTGTATTCTCCCAGCAGCGAGATGTGCGCCGTGAGGCGATATTCAGCCCCCAGGCCAGCGACCCAACCGTCCCGCGTCTGCTTGTGGCGGAACTGCATCGCGGGAGCGCCATCGGGAACGTTGTCTTCATAGGTGTTGTCCACCCACGCCCAACCCGCTTTGGCGTAAACCAGCGCCTTGGGCGTAATGAGCAAGCCCACGCGCCCGGTCAGCATCGCCATGCCTTTCGTTTCGTAAGTCACCGTGTCTTGGGCCGAGCCGCCCACATAGTGGTGCTGGCCATCCATATTCGATGCATCCAGCATGCCTTGCACACCCAATACCCAGTTCGCCCGTTGCATATCACAGCCGAGCTGACCGCCGCCCACAGCGCCGCGCGACTTCGCAGATCCGGCATCGTCGCTGTACGCCGTGCCGTTGAAAAAAGTCGTCGTCCACTGATTGTTGCCTGTCCCGTAGCCCGCGTTCACGCCCGCGTAGCACCCCGTCCAGTCGACCGGTTCGGCCTGAGCAGACCATGAGAGGGCCATCAAAATGGCAAGCACGGGATATCGCATTTCGGGGGTTCTCATTCAAAGATGACGACGGCATTTTACTGCGGAGGCGAACAAAGGAGCCTGGCTCGAATTTTTTGCCGTGAAAATAATTCGAGTCTGAGCTAACCCGGCCCCTTTGATTGCACCATCCTTAATCGGTGGTAACGTTCATCAGACGCCGGATATACAACCGCACGCAATTCCGAACAGCCACAACGATCGATCCGGTTTCTTGCTATTGGTGAGAGTCCATATACGATGGGTCAGGCTTCACGGCTTCGCCTTGTGCTGCGTCGCGACCCTGCGCCAATAGGAGAACTCTTCCTCGTGAATCTCGAAGTCGATCTCGGACACCCGTGCCTGCAGCCGGCCCTGAACATCGGCTACGGCCTTGCTGTAGATACACGGTCCGATTTCTTCGAGGAAGTAGCCGAGCAAGCCGGTGGCTGTGGCTGCAATGTTGCCAATCCGCTCCTCCATGTTCTCCTGGAAGTAACGCTCGATTGATGCAACGGCTTGCGCCCGGTCTTCCTTGCTGAGTTCGATAGTCATGCTGTCGCCTTTGTCGATGCGAGTGGAAGGATCCGCCCCAATGCCGTGAATCAAAGGGCCAAAGAAAGGGGCCCGGATCGAACTGGTTTGGCAATTTCGAATGGCGAAAACCATGTGAGCCTGCCCCCTTTAATCCCGTTGCCTCTATTGCTGCCCCGTACCCAGATGCCCGACCTTGACGAAGATCGTGCACCCCTCGCGGCTGAACGGCTGGTGCCGGCTCATGTGCGGGCTGCGCAGCCAGCTGCCGGCCGGATAACGGCCGAACTCGTCCTCGAACACGCCATCGAGCACCAGGATTTCCTCGCCGCCGAAATGCGCATGGCTCTGGAAAAACGTCTCCGGCTGCCAACGCACCAGCGCCGTATGCTCGCCTGCATGCTCGTGCAAGGGCATCACCGTCAGCCCCGGCACCAAGCCGGGCAGCCATGACATGGACGCCGTATCCAGCCGCACCGCCGCCGTATCTTCCGCGTCGAACGCGAGGCGTTTGATGAACAGCGTGCATCCGGTCTCACTGTGCATCGCCACCTCCGCCCCCGGCGGATTGCGCAGGTAGGCCCCCGCCCGCCATACGCCGCGCGCATCCGTCAGCGTGCCATCGAGCACAAGGATTTCCTCACCCAGCGCCCCGCCTGGCGAGGCGAACACCGCGCCGGCCGGCGCCTGCACCAGGCTGGTCGTACCCGCGCCTGCCGCCAGACTGTCGAGCGGCTTGCAGGCCCCCTCGCCGTCCGCCGTAGCGTGCCAGGGCGCCGTTTGCGTCGCCACCACCACACGTTCGTTCACGTCTGCATGCATGTCATGTTCACCGTGGCTAACCCTCGCGGGATGATGGGGCCCGACCCCATTCGTTGATTGCCAAAAACCAATTCGGGCTTGGCTCTTTTAGTTTCCACAATCAATTCGAGCCTGGCCCCTTTGATTCGAATTTCCCGTCATGGGAATCCGTAATGTCCTGTATCAGCGGATAGCATTTTGGCTCTGCGTCCAGCTGATAGGTGCGACCCGGCTTTACGTCTACGGTGAATTCCTCATGGCCAAAACTATTCATTCCATCCACCTTGAAGCGGCAACTTATAGCAAGCAGATGCTTGCCGGCTTCTACCCGTACCAGGTTGGTCGAGCCCCACGTGTTCACCTTGACGCCATCCACCTTGAAAATTAGAACCTCTTTCTGCATTCCGATCGGAACCAGAACACCAGCAAGAAAATTCCCAGTCGTCCCGCCTATCCCTCGAATGGTGGCGCTGTTTTGTGGGTCCAGATTCTCGCCCCTGAATTGCGGGTCAGCCGCGCAACCGCTCAGGATGAGAACTGCGCTAACGAGCGCCGCCGACTTTGCATGCATTTACCTCACCTCCTCAAGTGTTCGCGTTAATGATGATCCCAAGAATGCGAATGGTGTCTGACCCCATTTATGGTGCAATGGCGAGCCAGAGGAGAGAGGTTGGGATGCGTTTCATGGTGGGTTAATCCGAGCCTGGCCCCTTTGATTCTCTTTAATTAGTAGTGCACCCTTTTCAGCCAGGAAGTATCAGAGATGGATGTCGTTTCTTCTTTCAGCATCCGGCCATAGTGAACCAACGCTCCCTTGCTCGTTACCGTACAGACATCCCTTTTGAACTCGTCGCCTCCACTTTCTACGTCGCCGTTTATGATCCGGGACACAAGACCATGGCGCTCTAACTCACGCAAGCCCTTTTTGAACCCCTCGCTACTGACTGACTCCCTACTTGCAGCGTTTAGCGCGTCGATTTCATTCACCCCAAAGGTGCCCTTGAAGTCATTCGTCATCGCCGCGTCGAGGATCGCCCAAGACGATTTGGGCAAGCGGGAAGAAAGCTGGTTGTAGCGATCCGAAGTCGCTTTACGCAACCATTTATCAAACCGCGCCTTTCGGACGTCCTTTGTTAGATTCGTCTTGCCTAGGGAAAATTCGGTCTCGCAATATTCATCGCAAAGCCCAAGCAGATCACGGAGATTGTGATTGAGTAGCATATAGAGCCATTGCATATCCTCTATATTTATTGGGAGGTACGCCCTCTCATATTCGGGTGCGAATTCTCGAGTTCGTGCTTCAATCAGCGGCCCGAGGTACTTAGGATGGATATTCGCGACATCAATTACCGGTGTATTGAGAAAGGCGCTTAGTCGCGGTGAAGCGGCTAGGCTGTGTATCACTCCATTTGCGCCGCAAAATACCCATCTGAGCCCCTCGATGTTAAATAGGCGATCGCGCAGGGCCTCCATGCTCTTTCTGGCATTGGCGGCCGTCTCCAGCAGTTCGACGTTGTCGATGACGCAAACAACGCCGCCGGTTCCTCGCTGTTGGAAAATTTCCTTCAGCCAATTCCTTACGGCCTTCTCAAATCCTTCGTTCTGGAAACCACTTGAGTTGTTTAGGGCCTTCCCGGTCGAACACTCGACTATCCATTTCAGACCGAGTGAAACCGTTTCCATATGTGAATTGTTCAGCCACGCGTCAAGAGCTGCCTTGCCTTCCATATCTAGAGACATCCCGCGTACTTGCGCTGACTTTTCGATAAGGGTTTGGGCAACTTTTCGGAACACCCGGTGTGCAAACTCCTCAGTGCTCTCCCCCTGACGTAGGTCAAATGTCTCCACGCAAGGGACTAGCAATTGGTGCGTCTCGCCCTTTATGTAGTCTTGGAAGCACGTGTAGGCGGCCACATTAACAAGGCTAGTTTTTCCAACACCTACATGCCCATCGAGGCAAGTGATCTTTCCTTGTTTGTGCAGCTTTCTCGCAATGGTCATTACCTCCTCATCACGCCCGGCAAGTAATCTTTGGCCTCGGGTATCAGCCTGGAGCGCCGTTACTAGGAAAGGATTGTTCGTAAAGCCCCACGCGGCGTAGTTGTCGTATTTGGACATGTTCTTATTTGACTACTGAAAGATTGAATAGGAGAACCCGAAAAACGAACAACAAAAAAGCGCAGTCCCCTGCGCTTTTTTTCGTCTTTGCCGGTTAATCCCAGCTCAACGCCCCGCCCGTCTGATACTCCGTGACGCGCGTCTCGAAGAAGTTCTTCTCCTTCTTCAGGTCGATCATTTCGGCCATCCAGGGGAAGGGGTTGGTGACGCCGGGGAACATTTCGTCGAGGCCGATCTGCTGGCAGCGGCGGTTGGCGATGAAGCGCAGGTACTCCTTGAACTGGGCCGAGTTCAGGCCGAGCACGCCGCGCGGCATGGTGTCTTCGGCGTAGCGGTATTCGAGCTCGACGCCCTTCTGGATCAGGGTGCGGATTTCGGCCTTGAACTCGCTGGTCCACAAGTGGGGGTTTTCGAGCTTGATGGTGTTGATGAGGTCGATGCCGAAGTTGCAGTGCATGGACTCGTCGCGCAGGATGTACTGGTACTGCTCGGCGGCGCCGGTCATCTTGTTCTGGCGGCCCAGCGCGAGGATCTGCACGAAGCCGACGTAGAAGAAGATGCCTTCCATGATGCAGGCGAAGACGATCAGCGACTTCAGCAGGGCCTGGTCGGCCTCGGGGGTGCCGGTCTTGAATTCGGGGTTGGTGAGCGTGTCGATGAAGGGGATGAGGAAGTCATCCTTGTCGCGGATGCTGGCGACTTCGTGATACGCGTTGAATATCTCGCCTTCGTCCAGGCCCAGGCTTTCGACGATGTACTGGTAGGCGTGGGTGTGGATGGCCTCTTCGAACGCCTGGCGCAGCAGGTACTGGCGGCACTCGGGCGCGGTGATGTGACGATAGGTGCCGAGCACGATGTTGTTGGCGGCGAGCGAATCGGCGGTGACGAAGAAGCCGAGGTTGCGCTTGACCAGGCGGCGCTCGTCCTCGGTGAGCGCGGCGGGGTCTTTCCACTGCGCGATGTCACGCGACATGTTCACTTCCTGCGGCATCCAGTGGTTGGCGCAGCCGGCGAGGTATTTTTCCCACGCCCATTTGTATTTGAAGGGGACGAGCTGGTTCACATCCGTCGCGCCGTTGATCACGCGCTTGTCGGAAGCCTGCACGCGGCGCGTGCTGGATTCAGCTTGGCGCGGGGCGGCCTCGGCAGCCGGGGCGGCAGATTCCTTGCGCAGGAAGGACGGCACGTCGACGGTACGGGCGGCGGGGGTGAAGTCTTCTTCAAAATTCAGCATCGTTTTTACTCTCCTTTGGTTCTTGTAACCACGGTGGGTGACCACCGACTTTCAATCTTTGTTGCACGGTCTTCTGGTTTGCTGCGGTTCGACCCTGTCTGCGACAGGCTCCCTTCGACGGGCTCAGGGCGAACGGTTAACACGTAACCAGCATCACCATCTGTGCGCACCGGTCTCCCCTTCTGCGCCACCTCGACTGAATCGAGTCAGCGGGGATGAAGGCGAGCACTGTTTGAGCTCCGCAGTGAGGCGCGTTTTGTGCGCCTCACCAGGGCGAGTTGCGCAGCCGCTCCGATGGCTCGGTTCAGTCGAGGCCCGCCCCGAAGGGGGGGCGCAGCGGGGTCGCCTTTCTTTGGTTACTTTCTTTGGCGAGACAAAGAAAGTGACTAGCCGCCGGGCTACCCCCGGCCAACGAACCCACGCACATCGCGTCAACATCCATTGGCCGGCTTGGCCTCTTCTTTTGGTGCTGCTCCTCCTCCTCACTACCTCTTACTGGCACGCCTCGCATTCCTCGAACCCGGGATCGCCCGGGCGCATGGTGCAGGCCTTGCCTTCGATTTCCGGCTCCGGCAGGTTGGCCGCAGCCCGGTTCACTGCGCTGCCGCCGCTGCTCATCGCCCCCGCGCCGCCGCTCGACGACACCGCATTCAGCTCGCCGCCCTTGCCGGTCGATTTCTCGGCAGACGTGGCGCCCAGCGTGCGCAGGTAATACGTCGTCTTCAATCCGCGGATCCACGCCAGCTTGTAGGTGTCGTCGAGCTTCTTGCCCGAGGCGCCGGCCATGTAGATGTTGAGGCTCTGCGCCTGGTCGATCCATTTCTGGCGGCGCGAGGCGCACTCGACCAGCCAGCTGGTTTCCATCTCGAACGCGGTGGCGTACAGCGTACGGATGTCGGCCGGGATGCGGTCGATCTTGGCCAGCGAACCGTCGAAGTACTTGATGTCGGCGACCATGACTTCGTCCCACAGGCCGAGCTTCTTCAGGTCGTTGACCAGGTACTTGTTGGCGACGGTGAATTCGCCCGACAGGTTCGATTTGACGTAGATGTTCTGGTACGTCGGCTCGATCGACGCGGAGACGCCGACGATGTTGGCGATGGTCGCGGTCGGCGCGATCGCCAGGCAGTTGGAGTTGCGCATGCCGTACTGGCCGATGCGGGCACGCAGGCTGTCCCAGTCGAGCGTGCTGGAGCTGTCCACTTCGAGGTAGCCGCCGCGCTCCTCGGCCAGCAGCTTCAGCGAATCCTGCGGCAGGATGCCGCGGCTCCACAGGCTGCCTTCGTAGCTGGAATAGCGGCCGCGCTCTTCGGCCAGTTCCGTGGACGCCCAGTAGGCCCAGTAGGCGACGGCTTCCATCGAGCGGTCGGCGAATTCCACCGCCTCGTTCGACGCGTAGGGCACGCGCAGTTCCTGCAGCGCATCCTGAAAGCCCATGATGCCGAGGCCGACCGGACGGTGCTTGAGGTTGGAATTGCGCGCCTTGCCGACGGCGTAGTAGTTGACGTCGACCACGTTGTCGAGCATGCGCATCGCGGTGTGGATGGTGGCCTTCAGCTTGTCGAGGTCGAGCGCGCCGTCTTTCAAATGATTGACGAGGTTGACCGAGCCGAGGTTGCACACGGCGACTTCATGGTCGTTGGTGTTGAGCGTGATCTCGGTGCACAGGTTGGACGAGTGGACGACGCCGACGTGCTGCTGCGGGCTGCGGATGTTGCACGGGTCCTTGAACGTGATCCAGGGGTGGCCGGTCTCGAACAGCATCGACAGCATCTTGCGCCACATCTGCACGGCGGGGATGCGCTTGAACAGCTTGATCTCGCCGCGGTCGGCCTTGCGTTCGTATTCGCAATACGCTTCGGCGAACTTGCGGCCGTAGAGGTCGTGCAGATCGGGGACGTCGTTGGGCGAGAAGAGCGTCCAGTCTCCTCCTTCCATCACGCGCTGCATGAAGAGATCCGGAATCCAGTTCGCGGTGTTCATGTCGTGGGTACGGCGGCGGTCGTCGCCGGTGTTCTTGCGCAGGTCGAGGAACTCCTCGATGTCCATGTGCCAGGTTTCGAGATAGGCGCACACCGCGCCCTTGCGCTTGCCGCCCTGGTTGACCGCGACGGCGGTGTCGTTGACCACTTTCAGGAAGGGCACGACGCCCTGCGACTTGCCGTTGGTGCCCTTGATGCGCGAGCCCATGGCGCGGATCGGGGTCCAGTCGTTGCCCAGGCCGCCTGCGTACTTCTGCAGCATGGCGTTTTCCTTGATGGCCTGGTAGATGCCGTCGAGGTCGTCGGTGACGGTGGTGAGATAACAGCTGGACAGCTGGCTGTGGCGGGTGCCGGCGTTGAACAGGGTCGGCGTCGAGCTCATGAAGTCGAACGAGGACAGCACCTGGTAGAACTCGATGGCACGCGCTTCGCGGTCGATCTCGTTGATCGCGAGGCCCATCGCCACGCGCATGAAGAAGGCCTGCGGCAGTTCGATGCGCGACTCTTCGATGTGCAGGAAATAGCGGTCGTACAGGGTCTGCAGGCCCAGATACCCGAACTGGTAGTCGCGGCCGGCGTCGAGCACCTTGGCCAAACGCGCGAGGTCGAACTGGCCGAGCTTCTCGTCGAGCAGTTCGGCGGCGATGCCCTTCTTGATGAAGGCCGGGAAATACTCGGCGTAGCGGGTGCCCATCTGCGCCTGCGTCACGGCCTCGCCCAGCACTTCGTGGCGGATGGAATTGAGCAGCAGGCGCGCGGTGACCAGCGAATACGCCGGGTCCTGCTCGATCATCGAGCGCGCGGCAAGCACCAGCGCCTTCTCGACTTCGGCCATCGGCACGCCGTCGTAGAGGTCGCGCAGCACGGTGTGCATGATCGGCTCGGCCTTGACGTTGTCGCCCAGCCCGGTGCAGGCGTCGGCCAGCAGCCCGGTGAGGCGCGCGGTGTCGAGCGGCTTCTTCTGGCCGTCTTCCAGCACGTGCAGGGTGGCTTCGGGGACGCCGGCGGCCTTTTGCGCGGCGCGTTCCTGCGCGCGCTTCTCGCGGTAGAGCACGTAGGCGCGGGCGACTTCGTGTTCGCCCGAGCGCATCAGCGCCAGTTCGACCTGGTCTTGGATGTCCTCGATGTGGAAGGTGCCGCCGTTGGGATTGCGCCGCATCAGGGCCGCGGTCACCTGGCCGGTGATCGACTCGACCAGTTCGCGGATGCGCGCCGACGCTGCTGCCTGCCCGCCCTGCACCGCAATGAAGGCCTTGGTCACGGCGATGGCGATCTTGTTCGGCGCAAAGCCGACCACCGCGCCGTTGCGGCGGATGATCTTGTAGTCGGCGTAGCGGGTGTCGATCACTGCCACGTCGGCAGGCTCAAGGGGGGGAATGGGCGCGGATGCGGCGGATTCGGTGGCGACGTTCAGCATCGAGGGGGGCTCCTTGGTGGTGGGTGTAACGACAATCAGGGCTGGCCATGCCGGGGCGCGAAACATCCACACCTTATACACAGCTTGCCCGACCCTCGCCAACAGTTTTATTCACAACATATTGTGGTGTTGACGGAGGCTGGATACAAATTCTAGGTGTCCTGCCCGGCATGTCAACCCGGAACCGGCGTGTCCGGAGAAGATTTTTCATGGCCCTGAAAATCCCAAGACAAATCAAAGTTTTTGCCGAACGGGATGCCTAAAGTTTGAGCAGCACTGCGGCAGGACAGGGCCTGGCGCCACGAAACGCCCGGCCGGGCCGTGGAACGCGGTGAAGTCCGGTTTGTCCAGCCCGACTGCAGGCCGCACGCCCCCCCCCAAAACAGCGGAATAATTTAGGGGGGCGGGCAAAAACCCGGGGCCGCCCGCCGACGGGGGGGGCCCCC